>JANMRZ010000073.1:0-112894 GCA_031388805.1 Chryseolinea sp. | reverse complement strand
AACGGCATGTTTCATCAGATTTACAATATTTTCTTTTACCTTATCAACCTCACTTTTGTGAACATCAAAAACTAACTCATCATGCACTTGCATGGTCATTTTTGACTTCAGTTTTTCTTTTTCCATCCACCGATGAATATTCACCATGGCAATTTTAATTATGTCGGCAGCGCTTCCTTGTATCGGAGCATTGATGGCATTACGCTCAGCAAATCCTCTTGTGGTTTGATTGCGTGAGTTGATGTCACGTAAATATCTTCGCCTACCTAAAATGGTTTCTACATATTCCTTCTCGCGCGCTGTATTGATGGAATCATCCATGTATCGTTTGATCGCTGCGAACTCCGTGAAATAGGATTGAATAATTTCTGCTGCTTCTGTTCTTGAAATGCCTAAGTTCTGCGATAGACCAAAGGCAGTGCTTCCATATAAAATTCCAAAGTTTACTTCTTTAGCCTTACGTCTCATATCTGCCGTAACGCTGGCTAATTCTACTTTAAAAACTTTTGCTGCAGTTGTGGTGTGAATGTCTCTGCCATTGCGAAAGGCTTCAATCATTGTTTCGTCTTTCGCGAAGGATGCTGCAATGCGTAATTCAATTTGAGAATAATCGGCAGACATAAAAAGATAATCCTCACCGCGCGAAACAAAAGCTTTTCGAATCAATCTACCCTTCTCTGTACGAATGGGAATGTTCTGCAAGTTCGGATTGTTCGAACTCAATCTTCCGGTTGCTGCTACAGCCTGGCGGTAATCCGTATGAATTCTTCCATCAGTTTTGCTGATCATCCGCGGAAGCGCATCTACATAAGTAGAGCGAAGTTTTTCGTATTCACGGTAGTCTAAAATTTTCTTTGCGATTGCGTGCTCCGATAATCCTTGCAAAACATCTTCACCGGTTGCATACTGTCCGGTCTTTGTCTTCTTAGGCTTATCAATCAATTTCATTTTATCGAACAACACTTCACCCAATTGTTTTGGTGAACCAATATTGAATTCCGTTCCGGCAAGTTGAAAAATTTCCTTTTGCACAACATCACTCTCTACTCGCAACTCTTCCGACATTTTAGCCAAAGCTTCTACATCTACCTTTACGCCTTCAAACTCCATTGCTGCCAGTACAGTTACCAACGGCATCTCAGTATCTGACATTAGTTTAACATGTCTTCTTTTTTCTAATTCCGGTTGTAGTTTGCTGCGTAACTGATAGAGGTGATCGGCACGTTCACAAAGCCGTTCTTTTATATCAGTATGATCTTTATGAAAAAGATTATACTGTAAATATTGCTGACACAACATTTCAAGATCGTGTGCTGATTCAGGTTCGATCAAATAATGGGCTAACATAACATCAAACAATGGTCCCTTCATTTCAACACCGGCCTTCTTCAACGCCAGCATCGCACCTTTTATATTGTGCCCAACTTTTGAAATGGAGTTGTTTTCTAAAACTGATTTTAGAACATCCTCTACTTTCCCATCTTTACATAAGATAAAATGGGCTTCATTTTCTTTACACGAAAAAGCAAGGCCTTTCAAATGAAAATCAAAATTCGGGAGTTCATCGGTGAGGCAATCTATTGAAAAGAAAGTTTGGGATTGCAACTTTTGTACGAGTGACTGAAGGTCCTTATCATTTTCTACTTGCAAGTATTGAACTTCTTTCGATGATCTGTTCTTTCGCTCTCCTCCTGGTACAGCTGCTTCGGACTCATTCGCCTGACCAAACATAGAGAGTTGAGAACTCTGCGCAACTTGCGGAGCTGCTGCTGCCGATCCTGCTTCTGCAAAAGCACGTGCTGCAATGGTCTTAAATTCAAGCGCATCAAAAATGGGTTTGAGCGCTTCTACATTTGGACCAGAGTATTCAAGATCTTTTTCATCGAAAGCAACCGGAACGTCAATCACAATTGTTGCTAGTTTCTTGGACAATAATGCTTGATCGCCATACTGCTTCACCAGTTCTTTTTGTTTTCCCTTTAAATTATCAGCATTGGCAATAATGTTTTCAATCGATCCGTATTGCTTCAATAGCACTGCAGCCGTCTTTGGTCCGAAGCCTGGAATGCCTGGAATATTATCAGAGGAATCACCCTGTAAACCAAGCATATCAATTACCTGATTTACATTCTCGATATCCCATTTTTCGCAAACTTCCTTTGGCCCCATGATATCAACACCACTTCCGAGATAAGCTGGTTTATATAACCAGACATTTTCTTTTACAATTTGTCCGTAATCTTTATCGGGCGTCATCATGTACACATCAAATCCCTGTGTTGCTGCTTGTGTGGCCAACGTTCCGATAATATCATCGGCTTCATAACCATCCAATTCTAAAATCGGAATGTTGAAGCCACGAATAATTTCTTTTACTTTCGGAACACCACTTCGGATATCTTCGGGGGTTTCCTGACGATTGGCTTTGTATTCACTGAATATTTCATCACGAAATGTTTTGGCAGCGGTATCGAACGCAATTCCAATGTGCGTAGGTTTTTGTTTGTGCAATACCTCCAACAATGTGTTGGTAAAACCAAACGGTACTGAGGTGTTGATACCTTTTGAATTGATCCGAGGTGTTTTAGCGAACGCAAAATGCGCACGGTAAATCAGGGCGTAGGCATCGAGAAGGAATAGTTTTTTGTTTGACTGGCTCATGATGCAACTTAGGAATTGCTGTTGACAAACGAATGCAAAAAGACTACTTTTAGAGAATATGAAAAGAAGAAGTCAATCATTTTAATGCTTTCTTTTCGTTATCAGTTGATCACAAAGATTCCTCTCGAAAATTTTTGACGACCACCTAACTACCAATCAGTGAACGCAGCTTCCTCGCCATTAGAAAAATTTTTTCATTGGGAAAAAACAACCCCTCAAAACATCTTTTTCCGACAGCCAATTAATAACGATTGGAAAACCTGGACCTACCAACAAGCCGGAAAAGAAATTCGCACAATGGCCGGGGCACTTTCGACACTTCCCCCAAAATCGAAAGTGGCCATACTTTCAAAAAATTGCGCTCATTGGATTATGGCTGATCTGGCCATTATGACGGCAGGCCACATTTCTGTTCCATTATACGCCAATAGTTCTGCTGCTTCTATTAAACAAATTCTGGAGCACAGCGAGTCAGCTGCTATTTTTGTTGGTAAGCTGGATGACTATGAGACTCAGAAAAAAGGTATCCCGGATTCGGTTCAAAAAATAAGTGCATCACTTTATGGGATTCATGAAGGCATGCTATGGGAAGAAGTTATTGAAACACATAAAGCAATGGATCATCCTGTTGAACGTAGTGCCGAAGAATTGCTTACCATTATGTACACTTCAGGAACAACGGGCACACCGAAAGGTGTAATGTTCAATGCGAAAGCATTTGATTACACCACTGAAATATTGATTACGTATTTGCACAAATGGGAAACGCTCCCCAAACATCCACGACTATTTTCGTATCTCCCACTTTGCCACATCGCTGAGCGCAACTTGACAGAAATGTTAGCACTTTACACAGGCGCTACTATTTCATTTGTAGAGTCGTTGGAATCGTTTGGTCGCGATCTCGCTTCGGTCCAGCCTGATTTATTTTTTGGTGTCCCTCGCATTTGGGCAAAATTCCAGGAGAAGGTTCTCGAAAAAATGCCACAGAAAAAACTGGATACTCTTTTAAAAATTCCAATCATCAATGGCATTGTAAAGAAGAGCATCAAAAAAAAACTGGGCCTCTCCAAAGCCGGATTGAAAGGAACAGCAGCCGCGCCAATTCCCGTTTCATTATTGGAGTGGTTTGATTCATTGGGTATTCGCTTACGCGAAATTTACGGCATGACTGAAAACTGTGCGCTGTCACATTCAAATCAAAAAGAGATTCGATTTGGCACCGTTGGACAAGCAATGGAAACAGTGGATGTGAAATTTTCTGACGAGAATGAAATTTTAACACGCCACGTTGCCCTTATGATGGGTTACTATAAAGAGCCTGCAATGACGGCAGAAGTAATGACGGCAGATGGATATTTAAGAACAGGTGATCAGGGACAGTTAGATAAGGATGGATTTCTTACCATCACAGGTCGTGTGAAAGATTTATTCAAAACAGATAAAGGAAAATACATTTCTCCAGCTCCTATTGAAATGAAGTTGATGAAGAACAGCAACATTGAACAAGTTTGTGTTGTTGGGATGGGAATTCCTCAGCCAATTGCTTTAGTGAATTTGTCATCCGCAGGAAAATCAAAATCAAAAGAAGAAATAATGCAGAGTCTCGCTGCATCGTTGGAAGAAATAAATCCTACGCTTGAACATTACGAACATTTAAAGAAAATTGTGATCATGAAAGAAGAGTGGACCATCAATAATGGATTGATGACGCCTACGATGAAAGTTAAACGCAATGAAGTTGAGAAAATACACTTGCCCAAGTATCCATCGTGGTATGCTCAAAGTGCAGCAGTTATTTGGGAGTAAGCTTGATTTAGGAATAGTGAATTGTGACTATTGATTAGTGATTTACACAGAACTACTAGAAGTAACACAAAATCTAAAATCAATCATCACTCATCAATAATCTCAAATCTTCTTCTCTATCCAGGCACTTACCTCTTCAGCAAGTATTGGCATAATCTCTTTTTTACCTGCTTTAAATGAATGATCTGCTCCATCGATCTTTACTAACGTTGCTAACCGAAGAGAAGCACATACTTTTTCGATCAGATCATATGTAGCTAATGTGTCTTTGGTACCTTGAAGAAAAAGCATAGGCACTCCTACGCTTTTAAGATGTTCAGCTCTGTCTGTCGATGGCTTTCCGGGTTGGTGAAGGGGGAACCCAAAAAAGATGATTCCTTTTACTTCGATGGCTGGTTTGGTCGCCAGGTATTGTGAACTCATTCTTCCTCCAAAAGATTTACCTGCTACAAATAATTGGAGAGAAGGGAAAAGCTTTTGTGCCTTGATGATTGCTGCTTCAATGGTTTTTTGTGCTACAGCCGGTGAGTCAGGTCTTCCTTTTTTATTTTCCATAAAAGGAAAATTGAATCGAAGTGTGGCAATGTTTTTTTCGGCAAGTAATTTTGAAATGGAGATCATGAAATCATGATTCATTCCTGCTCCAGCTCCATGTGCCAATGGAACAACAGCCACGGGTTTTTCTGGTGTCATCAATTCGGCAGAAACTTTTCCAATCTCTGAAGAAACTTGTAAGACTAGTGATCGGGTTTTCATAATCTATTTTAGATAAAACGTGTACGGTGGAAAATTGACCATGATAGTTTTCTAATAGCTTATTCATTTCATTTGGCCGTCCTAAATATGACAAGTAACGTCTGTGTTTATGCAATGGGGGGGCGTTTTTTTATCCAACCCCATTGACTCCAAATCCAGAAATTTTCTTGTCGTCCATATCAATACTTACTTCCCAGTAATAACTACATCCGTCCATAGTGATAAAATAGTCCGACTTGAAGTCACGTCTACTGTCGCTGTTGCCCACTATTCTGTCCTTTAAACTGAATTTGTCCCAAGACATGTTAATATGAATGACTTTATGTCCTTTGTCATTTATAAGTCCCACGTATTGTCGGAAATAGTCATTAAGATGCTTGTGAATTGTCGGACAGCCATTCATTTGATTGAGTCTATTTTTGTTAGTGTCCTTTATCTGGTCTTTCAATATCTCCTCGGCTAATTTTATGTCATCCGCGTTAGGCGTCCACCTTTTCGTTGAATCCAGCTCCAACATTAAGAAATTAACAAAGGGATAATTGTCGTTGAAAATTGTCCCCCGTGTCCCTGCATACTTGACACTAATTTTCGAATTGTCAACTGTGAATAAGTCAACCGAAGTCGCGCACGAAGTCAGTAGCAAAGAAAGTCCGAATATTATTAAAGTCAGTCGTCCCATGGAATTGTTGATTGTCTGCTTGTGAGATTCACAATCGTTTCTATTTCCATAAGTCACCCGTCACTATTTTAAAAAGTGCCACACAACAATTGTCCTTATTGTCGCATTCCAAATTTAGCATTTTAAATATGCAATGAGATATATGGAAGCCGTGATTGATTAATCGTATTGGTCTTGTAATAAGAATGGTGAGTAGGGCCTCTGGAACTAACCTGCCGGTAGGCTGGGTTCCAGTCATAGATCAATTAACTTCTCAAATTCAGTTAAGACGGAACGAAAATAACTTCCGCCTCAACGAGGGTGCGTTGGGCTATTCATGGCGTAATGATTCCACCGGATTTGCACGCGCAGCTTTGATGGACTGATATCCAACGGTAAGCCAGGCAATAGCAACGGCAGATACACCTGCAACAACAAAAACAAATAGATTGATTTCTACACGAAACGCGAATCCACTTAACCACTGAGATGACACCCACCAGCCTATCGTGGCTGCAGGTATAAAGGCGATGAACACCAGCACGATAAATTCTTTCGTCAACGTCATTGAAAGCGAGCCTACCGATGCACCCAGAACTTTGCGTATGCCGATCTCTTTGGTACGCTGTTCCGTTGTGAATGCCGCAAGCGCGAACAAGCCAAGGCAAGCAATGAAGATGGCCAACCCTGAGAATATGCCCAGCACTTTCCCGATCCGCTCCTCCGAGCGGTAGAGGCTGTCAAAATTCTCGTCCATAAAAGTATAATCAATGGGTTCGGAGCCGGCAAATTGCTTCCAGACCTTTGTGATATTGTCAATCACCTTTTTGGCATTGCCCTCGTAACGCACCTGGAAGTCGCCTTCAGGGCCTCGGTTTAAAAAAATAACGAGAGGCATCACGTTGGCGCGATAGCTTTCGAAATTAAAATCTTTCATAATGCCGATGACAGGGTAGCGCTTAAAAATAAAAGCATTCGGACTGAATAAGACCTCCTGTCCTTCATATGTTTCAAATCCAAATTCCCTTGCCGCTGCTTCGTTGATGACCACCGCATTAGAATCCGAGACAAAATCTTTTGAAAAATAGCGGCCCTCCTTCATCTCAAACTTCAGCACATCCTGGAAGTCCCAATCGCCCCGGTGGCCCGCAACGGAATGTTCTGTTGCTGAGCTTCCAGAACGCATCGGGGCAGAGCCGGGCCACCTGCTGGGGAATTTGTCGGAAAAACTGACTTTCGAAACCCCGGTTTGCTGAACAACTGCATTGCGAAAGGCATCTCCATTGTTGCCGAGCTTTGACATATTTTCAATCACCAACACATTTCCTTTGTCCATACCCATTTGTTGCTCTTGCATGAAATTGATTTGAATGTAAACAACGGAAGTGAAGATGATGAGGAACATAGAAATGGCAAATTGAAACACCACTAACGTGCTGCGGATGCCTTTGCTCCTGATTCCTGTACGGGCTTTCCCTTTTAAAACTTCAACCGGACGAAAGGAGGTAAGGTAAAATGCCGGGTAGCTTCCGGCCAGCAAACCCACGATCAACAGCAGGAGCACAACTCCCGACATGAATTTGATGTCGAGTAAATTGATCAGGGATAATTCTTTTCCAGTAAGCAAGTTGAAGGCAGGTAGCAAAAAGCAACAAAGCAACACAGCCAGGGTAACGGCCAAAAAACTATATAGCAGAGACTCGGCAAGAAATTGCCCAATCATTTGGCTACGAGGCGAACCCAACGTTTTACGCACGCCTACCTCTTTAGCGCGGCCGGCAGATTGTGCTGTCGACATGTTCATGAAATTGATACACGCGATTGTTAAGATAAAAATGCCGATGCTCCCGAAGACAATCATGTACATCATGCTCCCGCCTGGTTCCATTTCGTCCTGCGAAGTTGACTTCAAATGGATGTCGGTAATATTTGTGGTATAGTAACGATAAATCCGGCCTGCTTTGTGAACCTGATCCAGGCTGTTGCCGAGGAATTTCTTCAAGTCGGGGGCTACATATTTCGCCACCAGCTTTTCCATTTTTTTCTCCACATCCGAAACGGATGTGTTTTTCCTTAACGTAAAATAAGTGAATACGCCACTGTTGAGCCAAGCGTTATATTTGAAGTAGCTATCTTCTCCAGGCGAAAGCAATACATTAAATTTAATGTGCGAGTTGCCGGGGCAATCCGCAGCCACACCGGTTACTTTGTACGTCACCGTGTCCATGCCGTTACCGTCATCAAGGCTGATCAATTTGTCAAGCGGGTCCTCGTCACCAAATAATTTACGCGCAATCTTTTCGGTAAGCACTACCGTATTCGGTTCTTGTAAGGCGGTTTTGGCACTTCCTGAAATAAGTTTGAAAGAAAAGAAATCAAAAAAGTTTTTTTCAGTAGTAAATACTTTATACGCCTTAAATGCTTTGTCTCTATAATGAAGCACTGGCGTTCCTCCGCTCGTCAACCTTAGCGTAGATTCAACTTCGGGTATCTCTGCCATCATCGCATCTGCCAGGGGTGGGCAAGTAGAAGCGCTACGCAGATCAACATCTCCATATTTATTGTGTCGCCCCACCTGGTAAATACGATCAGCATTAACATGAAAACGATCGTAACTCAATTCATCAAGGATATACAACGTAATAAGCAGACAGGCCGTAATCCCCACAGTCATCCCCAGGACATTGATGCTTGCAAAAAACTTTCGCTTAAGAATGTTACGAATGGAGATGGTGAAATAGTTTTTAAGCATGGCCTATGTTTTTTTTAATTGTCAACTCTAAAGATCAAAGCCCGATAAAACTATAACTCCTTGTGTCCATCGTGGTAAATCGATTGTAAAAAAAATGTAAAAGAAATGTAAATTCTGTTTTTCTTCTTTTTAAGAAGACCTGGGTTGTCAGCGGGTTCGAATCTTGTCTGCCTGGTAAGATTTAGCATTTTAAATATGCAATGAGATATGAGGCCGTGATTGATTAATCTTATTGGTCTTGCAATAAGAACGGGCGAGTACTCTGGAACTAACCTGCCTGCCGGTAGGCAGGGTTCCAGTCATAGATCAATTAACTTATCAAATTCAGTTAAGACGAAACGGAAATAACTTCTGCCCCTTTGAGGGTCCAATCTCAATCGTTTAACTTCTTTGTCTCACGTATTTGTTATAGTACCAAACAGAAAGGGCCACAGAAAATAGTCCGCCAATGAGTCCGATATAAATTAGAGCCGACTCCTTCTTTTTGAATTCACTTTCGTCTACGATAATCTGTCCGTCCTTTTCAACTTGAATTAAGTCAATATTTATATTCTCGTCTGTCGTTTTACTTAAATAGTATACTGTAACTATGTCACCAGGTCGAATCATATCAACTAACTCAGAATAGTCTTTTTTCATTCTGTAAATTCCAAGTGTCTCGGGTAAACCATCAATTGTCAAATAAAAAACGTCTGACGAGTGCTTGCTCGATCTTCTTTCCGCAACACCTCTCTCATTGACTCGTCCCGTAATTTTGTCTACTGTCTTTAAGTCAATGGATTGGGAATTGAATCCTTTATAAGCTAGAAGGAAATAGATTCCAGAAGTCAAGAAAATTAATATTGAGTAAATCGTGAATTTAGTCCTTGTCCTTAGTCCCACATTTGTAATGTTTTATCGTCTTACTGAATCTTTGTCCACGATGTCGCGATGGCTCAAATTTAGCTTTTTAAATATGAAATGGATTTGCCTGACGCAAGATCCGTGTGAGGCGCCCGTTATTTTACTATCGAGGCTATTTCATCGAATTTCTCACGCAATAGTAGTTTATATAGTTCTGCAACTTCATTCCAATCTGTAGCTTGATATCTGGTCTCTTGTCCTTCGAAAATTACTGAAAGTGACAGGTCTTTATTTACTTCAATCACATTTTCATCATCGGTTATAACCGAAACCCAAAAGGCTCCATGTTCGTCATCCATTAATTGGATGTCAGTTATAGCTTTTACTATATCTGCTTCATCAATATTGTCTTTCTGATATCCGCCAGCGTATTGTATATAGTTTTCAGTCATTAAGTTAACTTAGGTGATTCCAAAATTTGTTGATGTCATTGTCAATATTGGAATTCAAAAGGATTCGAAAATCTTCACCAAGACCTAGGTTGAGTAGGTCTTTTGATAAATCCATTTCTTCCTACTTAGATAAATTCTGATTCTTCCGAAGTTTACTTGTTACGATTATTGAAACTATCAAACCAATCACCCCATTTATGATTACTGCTCTAATTGAATTAGATATATTGTTGAACAATCCAATGCGTTCATTGTAAAACCACATTATCATGGTGGATAACGAACATCCAATAACGGTTATCAATATTCCACTAAGGATGATTGTTCTAGAAGGCATCAAATCCGAATCCAATTTGCTCAAACTCCAGTTCAAGTAAAAATAAATTATTCCAATGATTGCAAATCCAAAGACACTATTTAGCAATTCATTATGCAGAGCGTTGCTATGAAATCTCAAAATTGAATACACTGTCAGTAACACGCCATAACCTGCGGAGTAAGTGCTTACAAATCTTATCATCATATCTATTGATTTTCGTTTTACACTCGCTGGGGCGGAAGTTATTTCCGTCCCTCACTTAAATCACTTCTAAAGATATAAAATCCCCGAATGGAAGTTACTTCCATACCCCCAACCCAATCGATGAAACTCAATTTCCAAAAGTCATCTTTACACAGTAATCCTTATCACAAATTTTATCAGTGCTCTGGAACTAAGTTCCAGTGATAGATCAATCAACTTATCAAATTCAGTTAAGACGGAACGGAAGTAACTTCCGCCCCAGTGAGGGTGCACGTTACCTACTCTTAATTCGAAGGTCTTTACTCAAATCACTGTCAGTTGTTAGTTGTCCTTGTAAAATTAGTCCTTTGTCGATAACTGGAGTCAAGACTCGTAGCTTGGTGTCATACTCTAATACCAAGTAGTAGTCCGCGGTATCCAATTGCGTTAATAGTTCTCCTTCATGGAATAGTTCAAAGCGGTCAAAGAAACCTTCGTTCTTTAACACTTCCTTTGGAAATATTTCGATTTCAGGTGTGTGTTCAAATCTGACATCTTCGAGGCAACTCTCACAATAAACATCATATGTGTTTAGTACAGTTTTGTCCGTGTTGGCGTCTATCTCGATATAGTAGAGATTTCCAACGATTTCTTTTCGAGAATTTGGGTCAAAGGTTGTTGAGTTGCCAGCTTGGTATCCAGTGTAATTCCATGTAGGATAATGAGAATACCCAAGGTCACCAGAATGACTTAAAAAGAAGTTACCGGTCTCTAAGTCGAACAAACGATATCCGTCCTCGGTACTACAGCAACCTAGGTCTACTGTTTTGAAATACTTTTTGAAAACTCCCCAAACGCCAACTGCTTTCTGTCCCTCATTATTGATTTCCCAGATAAACTTATCGTATTTTCTAGAAGTCGTTTTGAACCCTTTCACACTTAGGTGATAGCCAGGCACGTCAGTGAGGCGATGATTAAATGTCTTTTGGCTTATTTGAAGTAAGAGGTCTTGATGGTCAATAGTTTCAAAATATATTTTATCCTCTTCAGTCACGAGTCTACCTTCTTCTCCTACATACTCTTTTAAAATTACTTGTCCTGAAATTCTAAAAGTGTCGCTCGGTATTTCGACTTCAGATTTTCCCTTGTCTGATTTTGATTCTTCCTTCTTATCAGCGCAGCCGAAACAAATAATTAGTCCAATGAGTATTAGTTTGTCTTTCATTTTTTTGTGCATTGCGGCCAACCTCGCTGGGGCGGAAGTTATTTCCGTCCCTCACTTAAATCGCTTCTAAAGATACAAAATCACCGAATGGAAGTTACTTCCATACCCCCAACCCAATCGATAAAACTCAATTTCCAAAAGCCATCTTTACACACCGCGGGATTATGTACTTTGTTGACGGTCGTTTTTCCTTCTCCTCATTTCAACAATTAATAGCGTTATCGAAATCACATTCAACAATATCGTCACCGTCAGCAAGTTTTGAACGCGCACAACGATTTGGTCTCTTTCCAGATTTCGCTTGTCCAACTGATTGATAATTTGAAAAGTTTTTTGTCTCAATGAATCGATGTCTGATGCCGCTTCAATCTCTTTGGTCCTTTCGTAAATTAACCTTCTGTTTTTTGTAGCGGCAATGTCCAATTGAAAGGGGTTATCTGCCCACGCCCAAATTGTCAAAGCGGCTGTCAACAAGGAAAAAACTAATAGCACCTTAAGTCTCATAGTGTCCAAGAAAAATTACAGCCAACAATATCCGCCAGGGTATTTTATATAGTTTTCAGTCATTAAGAACTTATGTGATTCCAAAATTTATTCATGTCATTGTCAATATAGGAATTCAAAAGGATTCGAAAATCTTCACTAAGATCCAGGTTGAGTAGGTCTTTTGATAAATCCGGCCTGATTGCCCAAATCCAACAAAAAATTTCCTCTTTTAATGGAGGTTGGTTGTCTGGAATAAACTCAATAAACCCCGCTGATACGCCAATTGTGTTTATACATAAAGTATCAACGGCAGATCGTCTTTCGTCAAAATTGACAAAATCAAATATGTCTGCATAATTAACAGTAGTTGGATATGACTCTAATAATGTATGTAGATCGGTTTCCATATAATGACGTCTAACGCTTAGGTCGCGGCCAAAATTTAATAGCACACATGTGTATTATAGCTTTGTTGGTGATAGTAATTTTTGTTCAACGAGGTTCTTTCCTTTGTCCCTGATCATCATAGTACGGACTTTTTGGATAGTTAGCGCTTTGCCAAAAGATATCAAAGGTACTTTTCATTTTCCCGGCTATATCTTCCGTCCTTGAGTTGAATACTACGGAAGGCAAGTGTATTTCATTTCTGTCTCCACGCTTGGTAAATATAAGTTTAGGTCCATCGATAATACCGCCAAGCAAATCAAAAACACTAATAAATATCACATAAGGTGGTTCGATCTTTAGGTAGTCAAATATTCGGAAACTTTGTTCAATCTTCTCAATTGTTTCTTTCTCTAGAAAATATCCGTTAAAGTTAAGAGCTACTTCATCCGTGGTACGCTGATGGTGTAAAGTACTTGTGTAGTATTCCATTGTTCCATCTCTGAATAGTTGAGCATACGAGTTGATTTCTTGCACATTATAACTGTAATAAGTTAAAAAACCTTCAAGATTGTGACGATGGCTGTAACCTCCTGAATCAATAGGTATGAAGTCCTTCCTTAATTGTTCTATCCTTTGATGATTGCTCAACTCAATTAGATTCTCATCTAAATAACCCAACGGGATTATGTGAAGGAAATATGACCCCTTAATATCTAAGTTTGGTAGAAACTCAAGCTCTCGTACTTTTTTTATTCTAGATAAACGAAATTGCTCAGCCTTTTCCTTCATTTTGTAATTTTTCAGAAAGATCTCCGATAATTCATATACATCAACAAGATACTTACCGGTGTTTCTTCTTTTATAAAACTTGTTGGTTGAGTTAAAAGTAACCATGAAAGGTAATCCAATGTACTTAGGGACTCCAACTATCAAAAGTTGCTGCTCTTTGTAGGTAATGATTTTTACTTGCGCGGTTGAGAGTTTTGGTTCAGTATTATTATGGATTATATCTTCAAGTGATTGCAAGAATTTATCAGGATTATCAATCTTAAGATTGTTGGCTTTTTCCGGGAGTCCTGTATTTTCTCCTTTCTCATTCCTCTTCTCTTCGATTCCAAAAATTATCACTCCTCCTTCGGTATTTGCAAATGACGTGATGTCAGCTAGCAACTCTCGCTTGTCATCATTTGACTTCAAATTAATTTCCTTTTTGTAGTCCAAGGTTTTACCCTCTTGAATCTGATTGTCAAAAAGCCTTTGAATTAATTTTTCATCTATGTGTCCAAATGTTTCGTTAAGTAAATTCATTTTCGAAAATTATTACTGGCAACGTTTATTTATATGCCGTTGCGGGTTTAAGATTACTAAATTGTCCCACGTTACAAAACATTTTAAGTTGATAAAACTTATACCTTAAACCAAACCCCGCAATGGATTATACATTTGTTGGCTGCTATTATTTTTCTTTACCGGTCACAAAATCTTGCAGTATCTTCTTAGTCTTTTTATCAGCTTGTTTGTCGTCATTGTCCTCAGAACAAAGACGGTTAGTTCGTCTCAAGCTTTCCTTAGTCGTTCCCTTTTTTACTTCGATGTCAATTTTCCCACTTCCCTTTTTTGTTTTTTTGATTTGGATCACCACATTATTGTGAGCTGTTCTCCATCTTGTTCCATCAGATATCTTGTTTTCAGTCCAGTTAATTAAGAGAGGAACTTGTTCTAGCGCATGACGCATCTTGTCCGCTGTTTGATATCTGTCTTTTGGGTTTACGCTAAGAGCCTTGTTAATAACCTTTCTTAATTGCAATGGAACAAAATCTCTGTAGTTATCTCGATCAGGGAACTTTCCTCGTCTTGAAAGTTGTCTCAAGTCACTTACAGGTAATGATGGGAGTCGACTGTCACCATTAACTAGCCTGTACAACGTGACCCCACATGAATACATGTCGGAAAGAGTTGTGTAATCTCCGACTTTTTGTACTTCCGGGGCCAAGTGAAGAAAATACTGATACTGTTTTATTGTCGATGTGTCCAATTTATCAATATTTGGTAGAGCTAAACCAAAATCTGATAACTTACCTTCCTTGGCATCACCGATCAGGATGTTTGCTGGCTTAATGTCTCTGTGAACTAATCCCCTTGAATGAGCATATTCAAGACCACGAAGTACATCAATCATTAATTTTTTTGCTCTTGTAAGAGCGACATATGCTCCCTTGGCTTCGTCTTCTAAACTACCATTTTCAAGATATTCCATCTTGATGTAAATTCTACCGTCATCAAGTGTTCCTGTTTCAGTTACATGAATAATATTAGGATGCTCTGCTATTTTAATTGCTTGTGCCTCTTGGTAAAAATTTCCTGGGTTAATTACATTTTCAGGCGGAATACATTTCAGCGCGAAGTCGCAAAGGAGTCCCATGTCAGTCACAAGCCATACATCGCCAAAGTGACCAGCTCCGAGTCTTTTCTTAAAATCAAAACTTACTGCCATCAGTTAAGCATGCTCCATGCGATAAGTATTGCCTCCTTAATATTTACAGACTTACTATCGTAGTCCGGAATTTTAGCGTAGTCAATTCCAGTTTCTAAATATTTCTTTTTTCCTTTCAGTCCGAAGTCCTTCGCTATTGTGCCGTTCACTTTTCTCTTAACATATTTTATTGCATTATTCGCAACGGCTAACAATGCCATAGCTTCCATCTCTATCCTACAACCAAATGCGCCACCTTTCATTGCCATTGGCTCCGTACCTTTTATTCCGAGTGACTCAGCGTTGTGTCGTTTTATAAGTCCGTCAACTTCTTGGTAAAACCATTTAACCCTTTGCGAGTCATTGAATCCTGTGGGATACTTAATTGTTTGTGATTCCACCAATTCAGGTGTCGTCATAGTTCCCCTTACAACACTATAAGAGAATTCTTTTGAACCGCATCTTAAACCTAAAACTATCATAAAGAAAAATAATTGCGCTCAACTACCGGATATATACCATTGCCTATATCCCCACTATATCCAAATCCTCCAATCACCCGCAACGTTGTAGTAGTTCCTGAATCTAAAATCCGTTTATTTCAACATATTTCAAAGTCACATCTCATTAGAGTCCATAAAAAATGTATCTTTCATTATGGAAGCGCGGCACATTCTGTTGCCGTCTATTCATCTCGATCACCATCGGGATTCGCTGCCCAATCCTCCTTTTCTAACGTATTCTCCACTCTATCTCCACTGGTTGTGCATTTGTTGTCCACTCTTTATTGCTAGTACCTTGCTAGTGCGTTGCTACTGCTCTAGGCATAGGTCTTTGTTAGATCCATCGGTTACCGGTTGCCGGTTACCGGAAACCAGCAACTGGCAACCGTTCCCATTAGACAGAATTCAATTGAGGTAAATACCGCGTTGAAAAATTCATAATGTCGGATGAGACCAGCTTAAAAGGATTGTAATTCAAATGGTGGTGGGTAACACACCTCTCCGTGTGTGCGTATCTTTATTGAACCAACTAAAAAAGTTATGGCCACTATAAAGAACAATGTAATCCTGCAAGGCTCGAGCGGAATGTTCGGCAAGTCGATTGTATTCAAGCAAGTGCGCGGCAAAACCGTGGTGTGCAATCGCCCGGCAAAACCCATCACCGAAAGTAATCGGCAAAAGGAAAATCGCGATCGTTTCAGAAAGGCATCTGCGTGGGCGAAGAACGCATTAGTCGATCCCGACAAGAAAGCCTACTATCAAAAGAAAGCGAAAAAGCTGAAGCTGCCGAATGCGTATACTGCTGCCATTGCCGATTACATGCGCTGTGCTAAAGTTACGCAGGTGAATGAATATGGTGATAAAGCAACTTTTGCCATTTACAAAAAAGACTTTGAGGTAGCACAAATTGATATTGTGGTGAATAAAGATTCAGGTGAGAAAGAAACACGTACTCTGCCGAAAGGTGAATGCTATTTCTGGCTTCATCCTTCTGAACTCCATGCAGGTACAGTGGTGATGATTACGGATGCAGCCGGTGTTAGGAGGGAGCATTGTTTACTTGCAGCGTAGAGCTTGAGGTTTCGAGTTTAAAGTTTCGAGTTTGAAGTTCGGCACGCAAAACACGAACTCCCTCAGAAGGTGTAATAGATTACCTTGCTGAGGGAGTACTATAGTATGTGTAAGCTTTCGAAAAACTTCTACTTCAATCTTGCCTTAAAGAAAGCGAGTGTGTTTTGATAAGCATCCTTTGCTGCAACTTCGTTATACGTTCCCATTAAATTACTAGGGTTTGCAAAAGCATGATCTGTGTCATACGGTTTTGTTGTGAGACTTTTACCTGCTGCCTTCATATTGGCTTCAAACTTATCGGTCATTTCCTTGTTGATCCACTTATCCTGAGTGGGCCAAATGTTCAGCACATCACAATTAAGTGTCTTTAATTTTTCCACATCATCAACGGGCATACCGTAATAGATCACACATGCTGCTGCTTGTTTTCCGGCATTGAGCGATGCAAGAAGGGATTGACCTCCACCAAAACACCAACCGATGGTTCCAACCTTTGCACTTGAACCTGCATATGCCAATGCACCTTTAACAATAATGTCACCGCGTTCTTGTTTAAATGCCTGCATATATTTTTGTGCATTCTCACGATCCGTGGCCACACTACCATCATACAAATCAATTGCTAAAACATTTACATTGCCCAAATCTTTGAACAAGTCTTCTGACTGACGTTTGATGTTGTCATTCAATCCCCACCATTCCTGGAAAACGAAAATCCAGTTGTTGGTTTTTTTCTTGGCCATGATTACATATCCGTTGCCATCTTTTCCATCTGAACATTTAAAGGTGATCATCTTTCCTCCTTCTTCGCTGATGTGAACATAAGCACGAGGCAGCGAGTGTGCTGCATTGAATGACTTGTTTGAAGCGAAGAGGGCAAACTTATCTGTAGATGAAGTGTGACAAATCGTGATGCCTTCTTGCGCAAATCCAATTGCTGTAAACAGCAGGCCGGCTGCGAATAGAATAATTTTTTTCATGTAATGAGTCGTTAGTATTTAGACATTAGATATAAGTAAAAATACACAAAACGCTTCCTTTGCGATCTTGTCTTTTATTGTCTACAAAACCAATTTATTAATAAATAGTTCTTGAATACTAATGCATTGCAAACTATCTACACATTGAGCCATTGATAATATGCACATTATTCTTTCCATTGACCACGGATCACACGATCATACGTAATGAAATCGGTGTTGATCGGCTCAAATCCTTTCTGGCGCAGCAACATGGCAATTTGCGCGCGGTGGTACGATGAGTGATTCACTAAATGGATCATAATCGTTTCTACATTATTAATGTAGGGATCACCCGTATAATTGTTGTAGCTCAACTCACGATTAAAGTCATCGGTGTTTTCTACAAAGTCTAACCATTGCTTTCCGATATTTTCTGCCATATCAAAAAGTTGATCGAGCGTATATTCTCCCCAAAGTTTTACCTGAGCTGGTGGCAAACCCTTAATGCGATGAAGCCATAGAAATTGAGCTGCCACAATGTGCCCCATGATCGTTAGGATTTTTTCATCACTCACATTTTGTTCTTTTATTGTATTGAGCACACGCTTGTTCGACCAATAATTGTACTGATAGAGTTTTAGGAAATACGACTTCATGATGATCAATAAAGGGTTTAAATAGAAACGCAAGTTATCATTATTGCCAATGTGTGTATACAGAGTTAATGGTTAAATGTTAATGGTCTTATGATTTTTAAGTTCGCGGTTTTTACTGAATCACGATGAAGCGTTAAGATCATAACGATTAACCTTTAACAATTAACTCCCAATACTACCGAATGTCTGTATGCTGATCCAACAACCAGCCTGTCAAACTTAATCGCTCGCGATTTGCTAACAGCACCTCATGCTCAAGTTGATCACTGCGAAAACAAATTAATCGTCCGGCAACAGGAAGAAAATCTTTTGTTCCATCAGGAAGATATATTCGAAGTTGCCCTCCATGCTCCTCTTTCCAATTGTGATTCAGATAACAGATGATGGATAGCTTTCGATGATCATCTTTTTTAAACTGGTCAAGGTGGCGTCTGTAAAAAGATCCCGCAGGATAGACCGTCATGTGCACTTCGCAGTCTTTCAAACTGAGGTATAAACTCTGATTGAGAAAAAGTGTTAGGTCATTCAATCGATCAAGGTAAACTTTAACGGAAGGTGGTGCAGTATTTTTATCCAACCATTGAATGTAATCCCCCCGGATGGATTCATTGATTTGAAGCTGCTGATTTTTACCAATGCCAGCCTTCTTGAATTGGGTAAGTCCGTTTTTAAATGTATCAAGATCTAAAATGGCATCTACTTCCTGCTGACTTAAAAACTGATCCACCACCGCGTAACCCTCTTCAGCGAGTCCATCTGCAATTCCATTAAAAACTGAATCCATGTAACAAATTTAGATATAGAATGTCTATACTTGGAGAGACTGAGAATTAAAAGTTAATGGTTAAATGTTAATTGTAACCATTTTGCGTTTTAAGGCAATGATCTTTGATAAAGCAAGAAAGATTAATGAATAAAATAATGACTGATTACAACATACCCGGCACCGAACAAGCATCAACCATCAACGATAGGTTTTTTTCTTTTAATCAAAAACTCAAATTCTTTTTTGCCTTTCTGGTTTTGGCAACGATGCTGACGAGTTGTGGGCCGAAAGAAAAAATAGTATTGCGGCAGATAAAAGATGTTGTCGTTGATGGCACTACTGACCCGATGCTAAAAGCGCAGGCCATCTTCTATAATCCGAATAACATGAAAATGAAACTCAAGCGGATTAATGTTGATGTTTATGTGAACGGAAAAAAAGTGGCGAATGTAAATCAGAAATTGAAAACACTCATCCCCGCAAAGGGTGAGTTCACCATTCCGCTTGAGGTAAAACTGGCTATGAAAGAACTTGGGTTAATGGATACCATTCTCGGCTTTCTTGGGGGTAAAAAATTTAATGTGGAATACAAAGGCAGCATTCGGGTTAACTATAACGGATTACCCATCCGGGTTCCGGTGCATTACAAAGACGAAATCCGCGTACGGTTCTAAAGAAGCTACCATTGTCATTTCTGCTGATTATCTTTCTTCTACTTAATTTCAATCGACTATGGAAGGTGAACCTCTTCAGCAATCATCAGCAGAAGCAATAGCCTCACTTCAGAAACAGGTTGACGAACTCAATCGCGAAAAGCAACAAATCATCAGTCTTGTTTCGCATGATATTAAAGCTCCGCTAAATCGCGTCTTTGCTTTGGTGCAGCTTATGCAAATGGATGGCGATAATCTGACAGAAGATCAACAGGATTACCTTAGTAAAATGCATCTCGTTGTGGCCGATGGCTTAGGTATGATCCGAAACCTGGTAGATTATAGAAATCTGGAATACAGACGCATTGAAATTATTCCTGAGGAAATGGATCTTGTCACGGTCGTTAAGTTCATTGTTCAAAACTTTTCAACTATGGCTGCCCTAAAGAAGATTGAACTTGTTCTTGAATCACCTCCGGCATTACTTATTATCTCAGACAATTATTATGTCACCCGGTCGGTTGAAAATATAATTTCGAATGGACTTAAGTTCTCTAGGGAGGGGAAAAAGGTGATTGTAAAATTGCTGAGTACTGAAAAAGGGGCAATCCTTTCTGTTCAGGATGAGGCCGGAGGATTTTCACAAGATGATTTAAAAAAGATGTATGGCAAATTTCAAAAACTTTCAGCCTTACCTACTGCCGGTGAAAGCACTACAGGCTTAGGATTACTCATCGTTAAATTGATGTTGAAAAAAATAAAAGGAGAGGTAAAGTGTGAAACAACAGAAGGAGTTGGCAGTGTGTTTACAATATCGCTTCCACAAAGTATCAGTTGATTTCGCGCTTGCGATATAACACAATGTACTTACCTAAGATTTTAAAACGCATTCAGGAGAGTGCTCCTAAAAATGCAGATGTTAAGAGTTGGAGGTATTAAAAATCAGATTCCAAGTTTAAGGTTGATTGCCTATATCCCCATTCCAAAAAGACCGGTATAAAGGCAAACGATAATGGCTACCGCGATGCCTGCTATTAATACTATTTTTCTATTCCGTAACATGTTCACTTTGGTTCTACGTCCATCAGACACCAAAAGTATACTAGAGGTTGCTCACTATAAAAATTTAGTTATCGAGGTGATAAAAACGTGGACTGAAGTATTTCTTTCAAATGCTCAACTGTATAAGAGTCATGTTCTGGGAGAATGCGTTTTAATTCAATGAATTCAGGAATCCTTTAAAAAAGAACAGCTTCACGAATTTATCATCCGTGAAGCTGCTCTAAATGAGTTTTATAATTAATCTATTACTTTCTCGAAAATTTTTCCGGTCTTCTTGTTTTTCAAGATGAGCTTCTTCGTACCGTAGTGCGTCATCTCTTCTTTCACCAGATAATGGTCAGCATCAAATTCGGTAAGGTGATTGTCTTTTGATAATCCAGTCTTACCTCTCCACACATCAAGCTTCACCGGTTCCCATAATTTTGTTTTGGCTGATTTGTAGGCAGCATCCAAGACAGCATTTACTACATAACCATCGTAGAATGTTTCTTTTGGTTGTACACCTTGTTCTAATGCATTGAACATATCCATGAACATGTGGTTGTATCCTAACTCGTTCAATTCATCCCCTACCGGGAACAACCAACCAGTATTGCTCTCAGCTTTTTCAGCAATGTAATCTCCACCTTTACCTGTGGTAAACATATCGAAACCAGTTCTCAAAAAGCTATTGATCCATATTGTTCCTTCAGAACCCATTACCTCATCACGCAAATCAAGCCCACCGCGAAACGTCCAGCTTACTTCAAACTGACCGATGGCCCCGTTCTCATACTTTACTAATCCTATCGCGTGATCTTCTGCATCAATAGGTTTTACTTGTGTATCGGCCCAACACATTACCTCGATAGGTTTGATGTCTTTACCAATATAGCTCCTGGTTATTTCCACACAATGACATCCTAAGTCCAGAATACATCCTCCACCGGCTTGTTCAATATCCCAAAACCAATCACTGTGCGGACCAGGATGTGTCTCGCGTGATTTTGCCCACAGTATTCTGCCCAGTGCTCCATTTCTTACACTCTCATGTGCTTTGATAAATTTAGGTGTATACACCAAGTCTTCAAGATATCCGTTGAAAATGCCAGCCTTCTCAACCGCTTCAAGCATCCGCTTAGCTTCTTCAGCGTTGCGTCCCAACGGCTTTGTTGTCATCACTGCTTTCTTGTGTTTGCAGCAAAGCATCACAGCTTCTTCATGAAGATTATTCGGAAGTGCTATACACACAACATCTACTTCCGGGCGATTGATAGCCTCTTCCATATTTGTGGTTGCGAATGCCACCTTATAATCTTTAGCAAACTTTTGTGTGCTTTCTTCCTTGCGGGAATAGATGCTGACAATTTTGTCCTTGCTTCTATAACCTTGAATAGAGTCAGCATAAAATCTTCCGATAAAGCCGGAACCAAGCATGGCGATGTTCATAGATGTAAAGGGTTATGAGTTGATAGGTTGTATTTTTTTGTCATTAAAGAATAAAATGAAAAGCAAAAGTACCAACGTTGCAATTCCGGCAGGTACTAACCATACATTGGTCCAGTTGGTAATGGCTGGATCGCCCGCTGTGTACATATCTTTCACCTTTCCGGCAATGATGGAACCGACGAACATACCTACACCGTAAGTCGCCAGCGAAATTAATCCTTGCGCTTGTGATTTAATTTTTTCACCCGCTTTATTGTCTGTATAAATCTGACCTGTAACAAAGAAGAAATCATAGCACACTCCATGAAGCAGAATAGCGGCATACAGCATCCATACCGATGTATCAGCCGTTCCATATCCAAAAAACACAAACCGTGTTATCCACGCCAGCAAACCAATGATTAAAATCTTCTTAACACCAAACTTTTGAAAAGCAAAAGGTAATAGCAACATAAAGATTACTTCTGAAGCTTGTCCGAGTGACATCTTATTTTCAATATTAAAACCATTCGGATCCGCTAATGGAAAGGCTACTTTATAAGCATCCGTTAAAGAAGGATTAGCCCATGTATAATAAAATGATAATGGGATACAGATTAAGATAGAGGATATAAAGAAGATGGCGAATGAACGATCTTTAAAAAGAACAAAAGCATCCTTACCTATTATTTGAGCAAAACTTGCCGTTCCGGTTGATGTGGGTGGTGTATTGGGAAGAAAGAACGCCAGCACTCCCAACAGCGCTGAAGCAATCATAGCAATTTGAAAAATAACAACCTGATCCCCCACATGCATGAAGCCCACAATATTTCCAACTACAATCCATGCTACTGTTCCAAAAACACGAATGGCCGGAAATTCCTTTTCAGGATTATTCATTGCCTGCATTGCAATAGAACTTGTTAATGCAATAGTGGGTGTGAAGGTGAAGCAATACACCAGCATAACCCAGAAGAAGAGATCAGCATCACTAATGGAGGTGAGTACAAACAGAGCAAGTCCACCGAGCAAGTTTAAAATACCCAATACTTTTTGCGCAGCGAAGAAACGGTCGGCCAACATGCCTACAAAAAAAGGCGCGGCAATCATAGCAATTGAAAATGCCGCATACGCATTTCCAACCTGATCGCCCGATGCATGTAGCTGATTGGTCAGATATTTACTCATCTGTCCATACCATGCTCCCCACACGAAGAACTGCAAAAACATCATGACCGAAAGTTGTGAACGCAAAAGAGGTTTCATAGGTAGGCAGTAAGGAAGAAAGATACAGGGAGGAATCGTAGCCTAAAAACCGTTGACGTAATTTTTTTATTGTGGCATTCGCACACGCGTGAAATTACGAACAGGTCTATTTGTTAGCGGATGAATCGTACCCATGCAAAAGCCTTTCGTTGGGAAACATAATGGTAATTCTTCTCAAAGGCGTAGGCTTCTTTTTCGAACGGAATATTCAGGTACGCTTCATCATGCTTTTTTCCATTCAGTCTTCCAATAAGATAGAACGCAGAGTAAAGCAACCAATGAAAAATGAAAAGTAGTTCAGCCTGTTGCCAGAAATGAATCATCTCATGATTCAGAATAGTCTGCTTGTCTTTTACACCCCTCCAGTAAAAAATGAAGATGAAAAAAGCAAAACCATGATAGTCTCCAAATAATTTATGTGTTGTTTCTATTCTAATCGGTATCACGATTGACGTTCGATCAGGTTTTCAGTAAATCCTTTCAATATTTCTTTACCATTTGGTGAGGATAACTTCTCTAACTGGTTAAAGCCTTTTGTAAAGTATTGATTAATCTTTCTTTCCGTTAGTGATGGGATATTTAGCAAATCATAAATTTCTCTAACGGCATTTACCTTTTCCTGTTTTTTGAATTTCTTTTCCGAAAGCCAGAAGTTCAATTCTTTCTTTTGCTTTCTCGTTGCTTTCTCTAAAGTTTTAATGAGTAAGAAGGTTTTTTTATTGGCGATGATATCACCCCCTACCTGCTTACCAAATTTTTTAGGATCAGCATATGCATCCAGTAAATCATCTTTCAATTGAAAGCCAATGCCAATGTTGGTTCCGAATTCACGCAGCGCTTTTCGATCAGCAGCAGAAGCATCCGCAAGAATAGCACCCATCTCCAGGCTGAAGCCTAATAGAACAGCAGTTTTCTGTCTGATCATGTTAATGTATTGAGCTTCTGTAACAACATTTTTTGTTTCAAACTCCATGTCCCACTGTTGTCCTTCGCATACTTCGGTAGCACATTTATTAAATGACGTTACTACTGCCTTAAATTTTTCGGCAGGCAAACTCAACAACATATCGTACACTTTTACCTGCATTACATCTCCAGAAAGAATAGCGGTGTTTACATTCCACTTCTCGTGCACGGTTAGATTCCCTCTGCGAAGGGGAGCATTATCCATAATATCATCATGCATTAAGGTGAAGTTGTGAAAGGCTTCTACTGCAACTGCATAGGGTACAATTGCTTTTACATCTTGTTTAAATAATGAATAGGAAAGTAGAGTGAGCATTGGGCGCATGCGCTTACCGCCAATGTTCATTAGGTATCGAATGGGCTCGTAAAGAGAAAAAGGTTCTTTGCCGTATTTGTGTTTTTTAATTTCTTGGTCGATGTACTTCTGATACTTTAAAATCATTGTCTGGAGCAGGATTTGTAGGATTTTAGGATTAACAGGATTCTTTACTGTTTGTTGAGGGTTGGATTGAATCTGGGGTTGAAAATTAGTTTGTATTGCAAACTTACGGCTCCGAAATTTATAAGTAGACCTTTTGGGTAATTATATGCTACGACATAATTTTTTGCCTGCGCGAGATGGGCATCTTCCAGCGTGATGACTGCTTTTAATTCTACAATTACTTTGTTCTCTACTATAAAATCTGCTCTGCGCTTTCCTACTTTATGCTCTTCGTAAAAAATCTCTTGCTCTATTTCCCTGCCAAAATTCAAACCTGCCCTTTCAAATTCAATTTTCAAACACCTTTGATAAATAACTTCCTGAAAACCATTACCCAATGTGTTATGCACCTTCATCGCACAACCAATAATCTTATACGTAATTGGATCCTGCTCTATCATTTAAAAAGTTTTTCAGCCAACGGTAACATTAAAAATCCTGTCCATCCTAAAATCCTACAAATCCTGATCCTGCATTTTGTTAGCGTTTTTTCTTTTTGTCTTTTCGCCCTCCCTTTGATCCTCCCTTACGTTCATTTTGTCGGCTCAGTTCCAGGAAACTCTTTTGTGGTTTAAATTTTTCAAAATCTGATGATGGTTCAGGTTGATCAGCAAAGACAAGATCAATCAATCGTTTATCAATGTCTGTTTTCTTTACGCGTACATCAAAACGATCTCCCAGTGTGAATATCTTTTTGTTCTTGCGGCCAACGATGCGATAATTTTTTTCATCGAACTCATAAAAGTCATCCGTCATGTCGGCCATACGAATCATGCCTTCGCATTTCGTTTCGATGATCTCAATATAGATTCCCCATTCGGTTACACCGGAGACAAGCCCTTCGTACACTTTCTTCTCTGCAGAAGCCATGAACTCGACTTGCTTGTATTTAATAGAGGCTCGTTCGGCATCAGCCGCACGCTTTTCGCGTTCAGAAGAATGAAGACATTTTTCTTCGTATTCATTTTTATTGAGATGCTTTCCTTCATCCAGATAATGCTGGAGCATTCTGTGCACCATCATATCCGGATACCTTCGGATGGGAGATGTAAAGTGAGTGTAATGTTCAAAGGCTAATCCAAAGTGTCCCTTCACTTCTGTCGAGTACTTTGCTTTCGCCATGGTACGAATGGCCAGTTGCTCTAAAATATTTTGTTCTGGTTTACCTTCAATATCACTCATTAATTTATTTAACGAACCAGATATAGAAGCGTCATCAATATTCATCTTATGACCAAACTGTCGGGCAAATACAGAAAATTTCTGCACTTTTTCCGGATCAGGTAAATCGTGAATACGATACACAAATGTGTTCTTCTCTTTTGCTTTCTTAAGATTATAAATGAAGGTAGCCACTTGCTTATTGGCTAACAGCATAAACTCTTCGATTAGTTTATGTGCATCTTTTCTAATCTTTGGAATTACCGCTAATGGTTTACCTTTCTCGTCAAGCTTAAACTTGACTTCCGTTGTTTCGAAGTTTACAGCTCCTTTTCTGAAACGATCTTTGCGTAGCGTCTTGGCCATGTCGTTTAGCAAACGAAGTTCATCTGCTAGCACACCTTTACCTTCATCCAAAATTAACTGCGCATCTTCATAACTAAAGCGAACATCAGAGTGAATAATGGTTCGGCCAAACCATTCTTTCTTGATGTTACCCTTCTCATCCATTTCAAACACAGCTGCAAACGTCAACTTGTCTTCGTGTGGACGAAGGGAGCACAAGCCGTTTGAAAGTCTTTCAGGTAACATTGGAATGGTACGATCGACAAGATAAACTGATGTAGCACGATCAAATGCTTCTACATCCAGTGCCGAGTTAGGCGTTACATAATGTGTAACATCAGCAATGTGGACACCAATTTCATGAAGGCCATTGTCCAATTTGCGATAGGAGATGGCATCATCAAAATCTTTCGCGTCTTCAGGGTCTATTGTAAATGTTGTGATCTCGCGAAAGTCCCATCGCTTCTTTATTTCTTCTTTTGTAATGGCTTCTGGAATCTTTTGTGATTCTTCTTCTATCTTTTCAGTGAATCGAAATGGCAAATCAAACTCTGCCATGATGGAGTGTATCTCCGCTTCATTCTCTCCTGCTTTACCTAGTACCTCAATAACTTTTGCCTCTGGTTTTTTATCGAAGCCACCCCAGGAGGTTACCTCTACCACCACCTTGTCTCCTGTGCGGGCATCTTTGGTATTTTCCAGATAGACGAAAAAGTCTTGGTGAATTTTTCGATGGTCTGCCACGACAAACGCAAAGGTTTTCGAGACTTCAATTTTACCAGCGAAGCGTATTCTGTTTCGTTTTACAATTTCAGTAACTCTACCTTCCTGATGCTCTCCGTGTCGGGTTGATAGTATATTGAGTTTAACGGTGTCACCGTCTACGGCTGACCCAAGATTTCGTGGTGCGATATAAATATCGGGGATGTCTTTGCCCAGCCTTACATAAGCGAAGCGCGAACTTACATGATCAACAATTCCAATTAGTTCTTCCGATGTTGCTTCCTTTCCGGAATACGTTCCATCTTCTGACGGTTTCAGCAGGCCATCTTCTTCGAGCTGATCGAAGATTTTTCCTGCCATTTTGATGTCGTCTTTTTTCTTGAGGGTTAATTTCTTAATAATGTATTTAAAGGAAATTTCTTTGCCTGCGCTCTGATCTAATAATTTGCGAATGGCGGAGGTCAATACTGCCCGTTGATCGGGACCTTCTTTCTTTTTATCGTGTGATTTTTTCTTTTTGCTCATAAAATAGGGGATTCAAAATTATGCTCCCTTTTGTTTGTTAAAATTTTGTTCTAATAATTCGGATGATGTGATGGTGAAATAAAACTGAGGCAGGCCAAGCATTCGGATCTAGTTTCCGTAAACTGCTCCAATCGGTTTCAAGTTAACCAAAATCTTTTGGTTATGGTTTACTCCGCATGTTGAATAATGATGGGTCGGTTAACTTCTATTCTCCTCAATTTTAAATACAGCTGCGCCAACACTTCCACATCGCGCTCGCAATAATCTTTAATCTTTTCAAGGTTTTTGTCTTTATAGTAGGTTGCGTTTACCTGGCTCCCATCCATATCGGTTTTGCTGGAAGGTATATTGAAAATGGCGGTAAGTAAATCGAGTGAAGTGTAATGTTTGTAGTCACCAAACTTCCACATCTCCATCGTGTCAAGATGAACTACCTCCCACGGTTTCTTGCCCATTAAATTTAACATAGAGGGAATATTCACTTCATTTACCAACATCCTCCGGCATAGGTAAGGAAAATCAAATTCCTTTCCGTTGTGCGCACAAAGTCGTAAGGCATTGTTATTTCGTATTTCGACTGTTGTGCTGAACGCTGTCAAAAGCTTCTTTTCATCATCACCATAAAAAGCTTTTGTTTTCAATACTAACCCACCGTTTTCATTTTCAATAAACTTACCCACTACAATACATATGACCTTTCCAAACTCGGCATAAATTCCAGCACGTCCATTGTAAATTTCTTCATCGGATTGCTCTGGATTTTGCCTAAGGTGACTGGCCTTACGTGCCCACAGCGATTTTAATCTTTCATTTAATGCATTGTAATCGTAAACATTGGCTGCAGTTTCAATGTCAAGGAAAAGAATGTCTTTGAGTTCGTTGTTCATATACATCGGGTTAAGTTTTTCGCCACGAAGGCACCTACGATTAAATAAGCTTTTTTAAAACTGATATCGCTTGGTCTGTTGTTAGATATTTAATATTCGACCACACGACATTAATGTGGTTTGATACAAAAAACGCGCAAGGCTTAATAGCCGATATCATAACGATTTTTTATTAATATCCTTACTCATTTTATACATCATAAAAAACAAGCCTCCTCCAACTCCACCCAAAGGAGCGAGCATATCAACTCCTGTAAAATATCCTAGGAGTCCAGCAGGTACTCCAAAAATTACAGCACCTATTACAAACCATCCGATTTTGTTCCAACTATCTCTTTTAACAGATGAAATCAGGTTCATGTTTTCATTCGTAAGGTCAATATTCTCAGAAATAGATCTCTTGAAGTTATTGATGAATGAGTCCCATAATTGTTCCTCCCTTGGTGATGCCATTTGCCCAGAAGTGTTTATGTCAAAGTCCGCTAGCACATCCTGAATACTAAATTTGACTTTAATTTTACTTCTCCATTTCAATGGATTAAATGTCACCATATTTTGAAAAGCATTTCCTTGTTCAAAAACGATTTCATCAGATGACTCAGTTAAAATTTTAAACCCAAATTTTAAAAAGTATTTTTTTACTAATTCGCTCATTGAACCAGCATCCTTGTTAAGTCTAAACTCAATTTGTTTACGCATTGAAAATATGGATTTTACTATTCTGAAAAGATGTCTCCCAACATGATTACTAAAGTAGTAAGAATTGCAGAGAAGGCAAAGTCCTAAGAATGCAACACGCCTTCCATTTCTAATTCTTTAATAAACGAAATGTGTTCTTCGCGAATCGAATCAGGCACAAAGAGAAAACGCTTATCAAAAATCTGAGACCCTACATAATAGCTTACCCAGTACTCGTTGTTGAGATGAAAAATTGCCGGATCAATGGGTTCAATTAAAGAAGTACTCTTAGCCGGAATAGTATTTAAAAAATGACGAAGAATTGAAGTGCGTTGTTCTTCTCCGTCTTTCAAACCGTAACCTGTACTGGCCACTAATGTATTTTCAATTTCAAAATCGTTATTATTAATTAAATAAACTTGCCACTCATCTTGCTCTCCAATACTTTTCTTTCTCGCAATAGCGAGGGTCACGTTTTTTACTTCTGGTATTTTAATGTCTTTGATCATATTTACTTCAAACTCCTCGATCGTAAAAAATTCATTTACATTACTTCTCTATTTGTAACTCCATTTCAAAAAGTCGCGCGAAGTGGTCCTTCAAAATATGGGACACCTTTGCAAAATCTTGTGAAGTACCTAATTCTTTTGCCATCGAAGTTACAGCTTTGTCTTTAATTCCACAGGGCACAATGTAATCGAAGTAATTCAAATCGGTGTTGATGTTCAATGCAAAGCCGTGCATTGTTACCCAGCGACTGGTCTTTACTCCTAGTGCACAAATTTTTCTGGCGCTAATTTTATTTTCGAAATCAATCCACACCCCGGTAAGACCAGCAATTCTTCCTGCCTGAATATTGAAATCGTTTAGTGTAGCAATTATTGATTCCTCCAACAAGCGCATGTATTGATGAATGTCAGTGAAAAAATTTTCCAGATCGATTACAGGATAACCCACTAACTGCCCAGGTCCATGATAGGTAATGTCCCCTCCACGATTGCTGTGATAATACGTTGCTCCCTTAGTCTTCAACATTTCTTCCTGTAGCAGAAGATTGTTGGCATCACCACTTTTCCCCAATGTAAATACATGAGGGTGTTCGCAGAAAAGTAAGTAGTTATTCGTTGGTTGTTGTTCGTTGACCACCCGATCTCTATTCCCAGACTTAACGGCTAATGTTTGCTGAAACAATTCGGTTTGATAATCCCATGCTTCCTTATAATCGATCAGGCCGAGATTTCTGAATTCCGTTTTTTTGTTGATGTTACTATTCAAATTAGAAAGTAGCTTGATTAATTCTTTCGGTTGGATTCATAATGTAGCTCAACAACGATTGATCCTTCATCAGTTCCACAACACGAAAACCCTTGTAAGCAGTTCCCCAGTTTCCGCCAAAATGTGAATCGAACATGTAGGGGATATGTCCTACCATGCGAACCCCATCTTCTTCGTGTTCATGTCCGTGAAATACGCCACGAATGTTTTTGTACGATTTTACCAGCTCAAAAAACGCAGGTGTATCCACTGCCCACTTGGTCCACATGGCCTGAGGAATATGAAGAAAAAGGAAAACGTTCTTTTTGTCTTTGTAGGCATCTAACTTGGTTTTAAGCCAAACCAAATCCGGACTTAGAAACTCGCCTTTCTCATTGGAGGTGTCTGCCAGTAACACAACGTTTTTTCCTATTACAACATCATGATTTAGAGGCATGCCAAATACTTCATTCCAATACGAAGCACTTACATTGTCATGATTTCCTCGTGTGACATAATATTTTACAGGAAGCGCATCGAGTAGTTTTTTTGCAGGCAACAGAAAATCTTTTCCATCGTGAACAATGTCTCCATTGATCACACAAAAATCAACTGGACTTTGGTTGTGAAAAGTGGTGATATTCTTGACAATATTGGTGTAGTTCAAATCAAACTCGGTTCCTGCCTGTCCGTAATGTCCATCAGAAGCGACTACAAAACGAAGGATGGATTTCTTTTTTAGTGACTCCGCCTGAGCAGAGGTAAGCGACAATACATTACCACCCATCAGCACCAATGACGCTGCCGAAATGTTTTTTATAAACTCTCTTCTGGATAAACTCATAGATTAAAGATTAAAGTTGCCACGAATGGTATTTATTCGTGCATTCGTGGCCATTATTATTTAGTCTTCAGCAACTCTGCCTTTAAGTTCGGTATTGACTCAGATTGATCCGGATCAACACCATTTTCTTTGGCAAGGTAAAATGAAATCCAATCGGTAAGGTGAATGAGGTAATAATACTGTTCCAATAAAGAAGCTCCTTCACCAATCACATCAATCATTGGATTCGATTTCTTTTCAAAAATCTCGCGACAGATTTCCATGCGCTTTTCAACACGTTCGTGATCATGATCCGAGTACAGGTAAATAGCCTGAAGCATCGGCATCAGATTTTCAGGGAAACGCCATCCTTCCAATTCGTTGTGATTCATTTCCGGAAAGGTATTGACATGCGCCATCTGCTTCGCATTTTCATTCAACTGTTGTTGAAAACGTAAAGCCACTGCTTGCAGGCGATAGTCACAATAAATAACGGGAAGCTTTCCTTTCAACTTCTTGGCAATGAGTTCTGCTTCCGATTGAATTCCCTTTTCGCCACGATCTAAAAAGCTAATCGCGTTCTCCGTTTCTTTTATAAAAGCAGCACCAATTAAATTGGTGTGATACAATACATACATTAACGCTATGATGTTATAACCCAACATCGCTCGTGGATTATCTGAACCTACAGGCAATTGAATGTAATGCAGATTGTATTCTTTGCAGATGTCGAGCAACTTTCCACCAGAAGCTATTGCGATAACTTGGGCGCGCTTCAGCAAAGCTTTGTTCATAGCCGAAACCGTTTCTTCTGCATCGCCACTGTACGATGCAGCAATGAATAAGGTATGAGGACTAACAAACTGTGCAATGTTATAACTCTTGCAAACGATAATGGGTATCGGTATTCTTCCAAACGTAAGCGACTCCACCAAATTGGCCGCAATGCCCGAACTACCCATACCTGCAATCACAATATTTCGGATGTCGCTGCCAGGTCGATCAAGGTCTAACGATTGTCCGATTTTTAGTGCATCTGCAAGCTGAAGGGTAAATCCTTCAATGTATTTCTTAGTGGTCGACATATTTGTAACTTCGATTTCAAAGTTAGAATTTAATTGTGAGCGATAAAATCAAAACCGGAGCCAAGGGCGAAAATCTCGCTGCTGAATTTCTTAAAGCAAAAGGATTCGAAATTGTGGAGCGAAATTACCGCTTCAAACACGCAGAGATTGATCTGATTGTTCAGCGGGAAAACTGGCTGATTTTTGTTGAAGTAAAAACCAGGACCTCCACATACTATGGTGAACCAGAAGATTTTGTTGATTATCCAAAAGGTCGAAAAATGTTTGAGGCCGCTGAAGAATATATTTTTACTACGGACTGGCAAGGCCATATTCGGTTTGATATTGTATCGGTTAAACTAGGTTACAAGCCAGAGATTGTTCATTTTGAAGATGCTATCAACTGAAAAAATTCAGGAATCTATCTGACGTGTTAATCTCGCATTTCAAAATCTCCCAGATTTAGTAGTTTTGACCCCGACCCCTTAAACCAACCTATCTTCCATGGAATTTTTTCTGTTGATCGTTCTCATCATTATCCTGGTGTTTGTTGTTACCCTTAAAAATAATTTGACTTCCAAAATAGAGCTGCTTCATCACAAGATGGATTTTCTAACAGAAGAACTGAAAAGAAAAACCAGCATTAGGGAAGAGGTTAAGAAAGAAGAGATAAAGGTTGAAAAGAAATCTACTCTCGAAGAAATTGTATTACAACATAAGGCTCCCGTTATAATACCGGAGCCTATAAAACCCAAAGAAGAGGTTCTGCCTGCATTCCCAACCGAAAAGAAAGAGGAAATTAAAAAGCCAGAACCAATACATGTTTATCCTGAAAACAGACCTCCTGTTTCAAGACCTGTACCATCTTCCATTATCGCAGAACCAAAACCTCCGCAGCCTGGATTTTTTGAACGCAATCCAGACCTTGAAAAATTTATTGGTGAAAATCTCGCAAACAAAATTGGTATTGGAATTTTAGTATTGGGTATTGGCTTCTTTGTAAAGTATGCCATTGACCAGGAATGGATCAACGAAATCGGTCGCGTCTTCATCGGAATTTTGTGTGGCGGAATTTTACTCGGTGTTGCACATCGCCTACGAAAAACGTTTACGGCCTTTAGTTCTGTACTCGTTGGTGGCGGAATTGCTGTGCTCTACTTGACGATAGCCATTGCTTTTCACGAATATAAAATCTTCAATCAAACCGCTGCTTTTCTATTGATGCTTGGCATCACAAGTTTTGCCGTGGTGTTATCGTTAGGATACAACCGCATTGAGTTAGCCGTTCTTTCTATTCTAGGTGGTTTTGCTTCTCCGTTTATGGTGAGCACTGGCGAAGGAAATTATGCTGTGCTCTTTACCTACATCCTCATTCTTGATTCAGGTATGTTGGTGCTGGCTTATTTTAAGAAATGGAACTTAGTCAACATTATTTGCTACGCACTAACCATTTTACTTTTTGGTTCGTGGATGAGCACAAAGTTCGATGGAGAAAATTCTTCAATGATTGTTGGTGCATTAATTTTTGCAACACTATTCTACCTGATATTCTTTGCCATGAATATTGTGAACAACATAAAAGAACGTTTGACTTTTAAAGGAATAGAGATCAGTATTCTGTTAAGCAATACATTCTTCTACTACGGAGCCGGGATGATGATTTTAAACAATCCAACCGGTGAAGATTTTAAAGGACTATTCACTGCGGTTTTGGGTATTTTCAATTTCATCTTTGCTTATGCGTTATACAAGAACAATCGTGTTGATAAAAATCTTGTATTCCTCTTAATCGGACTTGTTCTTACCTTCATCAGTCTTGCGGCCCCCGTTCAATTAAAAGGAAATTACATTACACTTTTCTGGTCGGCAGAAACCGTGTTGTTACTTTGGTTATCTCAGAAATCAGGCATTCGCTTAATGAAGTTAGCATCACTCTTGATCATGGGGCTTATGGTAATAAGTCTCATTATGGATTGGAGTCAGATATACATTGATGCGGACGATCTGAATCTGACGATTCTATTGAACAAAGGATACATAACCAGTTTATTCGCTTTAGCTTCAATCGCTGCTACAGTTTACTTGCTAAAAAATGAAGATAAGGAGGAGGACGAAGAATCTGTGCAACTTTATAAAATGCTGTTGGTGTTTGCTGGCGTTCTGTTGCTTTACACTTCACAGTTTCTCGAACTGAGGCATCAGCTTTTTCATCATGGATTTGAATACAGCACTCAAAATATTATCATCGGCACATACAACATGCTATTTGTTTTAGGATTGTTATTGTATGAAAGGAGATGGATCAGCAATCAACAAATCAAAGATGTCTTTTCGTTTTGGGGAATTGCATCAATGTTGGCATACCTGCTTTACTATCACAACCAAACTGTATCGGTACGAAATGATTTTCTTTTCATTGGTATTCCTATAACCGGATTTGTTTTTCATTACCTATTGATTGGTATTCTAATCCTGATCGCAATTATTAGTTTAAAAAAAATACAAACTCTTGATGAGTTCAATAAGAGTACCTTTTATGCATATTCATGGTTCTATGTGTTTTTCTTTGTGTTTTTAGCCAGCGCCGAATTAGATCACATTGTTATGCTTTCATCTGGCGCAACCATGGAGTCGATGGAGCATATCCTAACACAAAATCACAAAATAGGATATCCAATTTTATGGGGTGTAACATCATTCATCTTAATTGCGATCGGACTGAAAATGAAGAAAAAGCATTTGCGGATTATATCCCTGACACTTTTTCTGATTACGATTTTAAAGCTTTTCATATTGGATATCAGAGGAATATCAGAAGGTGGAAAAATTGCTGCCTTTATTTCGCTTGGTGTTTTATTACTAGTGGTTTCCTTTATGTACCAACGCCTAAAGAAAATTCTATTAGCTGACGAACCCGTTCGTGATGTAACCGAAAATCAATAATGAAAAGAATTCTGCTTTCCATATTTTTATTCACTTCATTAAATCTTGCCTTTGGTCAGGTGTTCAAAGGTGAAGCCTCCTTGCCTGCTGTTGAAACAGATGGGTTCTATAAAATATTTATTTCGCCCGAGGTAAGTCCATACTTCAATGCTGAGTTTTCAAACATCAGAATTTACGACCAGAAAAAGATAGAAGTGCCTTATCTGTTCGAGAAAGAGTCGCCATCATATTATTCCGAAAAGTTTAAAGAGTATGAGATTGTTGAAAAGAAACAACAGAAGAATTGTTGTACATCGCTAGTTCTTCGAAACCCCGGCAGTGAGGCTATCAACAACATTAGCCTGTCTATTAAAAATGCGGAGGTTACAAAACATGCCACCCTCCTGGGTAGCGATGACAAGGAAAACTGGTTCGCCTTAAAGCAACATTTTGTATTGTCTTCACTTAACAATCAAAATAAAACCTCTGAAATTAAGATTGTCGATTTTCCGCTAAGCAATTATACCTATTACCTGTTGCAGATTGAAGACTCTACGAGTGCACCCATAAACATTCTGAGTGCCGGATATTATGAAATGCAATCTGAAAATGGCAAGTATTCAGAAAATTCTTCTCTTCATTTCATAAAGTCTGACAGTGCAAAACAAAAGAAGACCTACATACAAATTTCATTCGACACTACTCAGGTTATTGATAAGCTTATTGTGTCATTAACGGGTCAACCCTATTTTTTACGTAAGACAACTCTTTACAGCAAAGAGGAAAGAAAAAACAAGAAGGGCATTTCGGAATTTTATTACGATCGCCTTTTCGATTTTGAGCTGAGTTCAAAACAAGTTTCGGTCATTAATTTGCCTGGCCTTAAAGCAAGTGAGCTTTTGATGATTGTAGAGAATGAAGATAATCCTTCGTTGGAGATTGCTTCGCTGAAGACATTTCAGCTCAACCGATATTTAACAGCATGGCTCAAGAAAGACAATCAATACACGTTAAAAATAGGTAGTGCAGAACTTGAATCTCCACGATATGACATTGCTTTTTTCAAAGACAACATTCCTTCAGAGTCTCCTTTAATGGTCATCGGTCCAATCAAACTTTTCAAAGAGAAAGGCCCACAAACAAGCACGACTTTTTTTACAAGTCAATCCATTATTTGGATCGCTATTTTAATAGTAATTGTAATTCTTGGATTTATGTGCGTTAAGTTGATTCGAGAGACTAATTCTACAAAACAGGAATAATGTAGGAGTTCCGATCAAAGATTAATCAATTCGCCATCTTATTATTCCGATAAATCTCTTTGCCCTTATCGTTCCACTCCACTTTAATGTAAGGCTGTAGTTCTTTATCAAACGGTTCTTTGCTGTAGGCTATAATTTTCTTTCGTTTTCCGTTGGAATAATATTCAGTCCAATCGCCCACTTTTTCATCCCATTGATATTCTCCTTGAACTGCAAGTTGGCCATTGTCATGGAAGAAATAATAGAATCCTTCTTTCTCACCAAACTCAACGGGCGTCATTTCTTTCATGTGCTTGCGCTCTTGCGGATCGTAATAACTCACTGTTGATTCGCGTGGCCAGCCCCGATAATATTTTTCCTTATTGGTGAGCACACTATCTCGATTATATTCAAGCCACCTACCATGCTTTGTGCCTTTGTAGTAAATACCCTTCATCAGGATATTTCCACCCATGCGTTTTTCATACGGACCATGAAGCAAAACTCCTTTTGTCGGATCGAACGTTGATGTTTTTCGAATTTCCTTTCGGGTAAAATCAAACCAATAAATATCACGCACAAATGCCTGGGGTTTGTCCGGTTTCTTCAAATAGAAAAAAGTTTCGTACGTAACACGTTCTCCGAATCCTTTGCGGGTAAACCCTTTCTTGGTTTTTATTCCGTAGAAGACTTTCTTCTTTACCTTTTTCTTTTTGGGTTCTTCTTTCTCCTCCTCCTTCTTAAAATCGAGGGTTACCGGAGTGTCAATTGAAAATTGCTCATCGGGTTTTTCGTCTTGGGCCTTTGTAAATAAAGGTGCCGCAAGCAAACCAGACAGAAGAATGAGGCAATTCCATTTCATGTGCTAATAATAATTTTTATGGACACATGGAATGGCCAAGCCTATTTTCATTCTTTGGTTGAAAGAAGTACCGGGCCATTTCATAATGCAAGTAAACGACTGATTGAACAATGTATTGTAAAAATAGAAAAAGCAACGTCAAAAATAAAGGTATAAACCGCGGAGGGCGCAGAGGAAATACAAACTTGCATTTTTACGATACTCAATAAATTTCTACCAAATCCTCTGCGAAGCTCCGCGTTCTTTGCGGTTATCCTGTACTTATTGTAATTCGCAGACGTATCACAAGCGTTTAAATTATGATCGTTAAAAAACTGGCCGTTCCGCTTATCAACGACAAACTCTTACTGCAAGCAGAACACTGTTATATAGCCTCTGCCGCAATCTCGGAAGCTGGCTTTGATTTTATCAGAGGTCGCATACCACCCAAATGCAAGATGGAAATTGTTACAGGGTTAGATGTATTAACGTCACCTCAAGCGCTTAGAAGAATCTGGAGAAATTATCAGGATCGGATAACACTCAACATTTTCACTCGAAACTTTTTTCACGCTAACGTCTATATTTTTGATTTGCCTTACCGGAAAGCAGTTGCTTTTGTAGGCTCGGGAAATTTTACACTTGAGGGAATTAAGGATAGTGAAGAGTTATTTTATAAGATCACTGATCCAAAAGAAATTGAAGCGTTGAAATCGTGGTTCATAGGATACTACGAATTCTCAGAACCCATAACCGAAACGATCATTCAGGAATACGAATTGATCTTTCCATTAATGAAGCAGCGGGAAATTGCATCCCGAAAAGACAAAAAACAATTCGTTGAATTAACGACAGCAGGATTCAATTGGGACGCCATCAAATTCAAAAATCAGTTTTTCAAAAAAGAAGATTACCTAACGTTTACAAACAGTAAAGCGATTTTAAATACTCCAGAAATTCAAGCCGAAAGAGCTGCCGTTCAAGCAAAGCTTTTGCAATTGCATGAATCTATAAAAGGACAAATGCACAAACTGAAACTTCACGAAGACAGTGATCCAAATAACATAGTAAGCAGTCTTAATCCAGAACATCATGTTGATCACACACTCTCTTCTATGTGGATTACCTATGGAAGAAGTGAAGCTGAGCTGAACAAATATTATCCGCAAGCCAAGCTTAGCAACTTCATGAATCTTCAATTTATTATCAGACAAAAAGAAATCGCAATCTGGTTGGTTGTCGGGAAGCAGCGCGGCAGCAAAGAAGATCGCGAATTTTTCAGGCAACACATGATTGACGAAGAATACCGAAACACATTCTTTAAACTTCTTGTCGGGCTTGGTGTTGGTTATTGGATTGAAATTGCTGGCGATAAAATCAATGTTGAAACTTTTCAGACGGCAGAGTCGCTTTGGGAGTTTACGAAATCAGATGACTGGATGTATTATGACTTCTTTATTGGAAAGGCATATTCTCCTGGTGATTTTGACCTAAGTACCGACACCATTACACTCACTATCGCAAAAGATTTTGACAAACTCATTTTGCTTTATCGCCACATAAAGGATTCGTCCATCGAAAAAGTGAATTAATTTATAATGACGAGCCAGAAAATCATCTTGATCATATTTGGCATTAGAAAATAGTGAACCGCGCCTGTTTTACTACAATCCAACTTTAGAGAGTGCTTTTAGTGTGCCTGGTGAGATCCTTGCTTTGCTGGTGCATAGTCGATGCATGCTATCTGAACAACATAGCATGCCCATCGCAAGGCAGAAGCAAAGCACATTGAAGGCACACAAATAACGCTTGATATTCGAAAAAACAGCGGGACGTCAGAGGCTATTACTTGCAAAACAAAATTCTGCGGTGTTGCTAGTGAATCCAAATTTTCATCCTTCTTAGGTCCTTCTTAGTTCCTGGCTAGTTCCTCTATACCTGGTCAAACAGAAGTTTATTTGGCATATCTGGAAAGTGCGGTGTTATATGAGTTTATCATCCAACGGGAACTGCGCCAGAAAAAGTAAATGCAACAAAGGAATACGATCGGATGAAGCGGGTGTTTTATGTAAACGTAAGCAATGAATTGGAATGACTAACCTCTATGGAAACTACTTCAAATTATGGCACGTGGCTATAAACGAAAAAGTCGCGCCTCACTATTTCAGGAGGCACGACTTTGTGAATTTATAAACCTACTAACTTACCAATTCTACACTTCGCTTAATGAAGCTTGTAAGATCTGCACCCGTTAGCATGTTTTGTGAAAGCAATGCAAGATCATAAGCCTGCTTCGCTAACTTAATTTTCTGCTCTTCGGTTTCGGCTTTGATTACTTTCTGAACAATGCTGTGGTTTGCGTTTACAGCTACATTATAATTGTCGGGCATAGAACCCATAAAGGCATAACCGCCTCCGCCCATCTTCGCCATGTCCTTCATTCTGCGCATAAACTCACTCATGGTAACAACTACTGGCAATTCGTCTGTCGCCATCGATTCAACTGCCACCATCATGTTTTTGTTATTGATTGCTTTCTCGAAAATACCTTTCACGAGTTCTTGCTCTTCGGTAGAAAGTACACTTTCAATTTTCTCGTCTTTGTCGATTAGTTTTTCTGCAGTTTCGCTATCAACACGTTTGATTTGTGTGCCTTCTAACTTCTGTTCTAAAGTGTTGATGAAGTGATTGTCCAACTGACCATCCAGTATAATTACATCGTACGCTTTGTTTTTCGCAGCTTGAATAAAACTGTCTTGTTTGCCTAAATCAGAAGAGTAAACATAAACCAGATGTTTGTCTTTGTCTGTTTGATTTGGCGTTACATGAATTTTGTATTCTTCCAGTGTAAAATATTTCTTCTCAGTGTTTTTCAACAACACAAAATCCTTTGCCTTATCATAAAACTTCTCATCGCTAATGATTCCGTACTTCACAAAGATTCCAATATCATCCCACTTCTTCTCGAACTCAACTCGATCTTTCTTAAACATGTCGGCCAGCTTATCAGCCACCTTCTTTGTAATGTGTTGGCTGATCTTCTTCACGCTCGCATCGCTTTGTAAATAACTACGCGAAACGTTCAATGGAATATCCGGTGAATCAAGTACACCGTGTAGCAACATCAGAAAATCAGGAACAACATCTTTTACCTCATCGGTAATGAATACCTGGCGACTGTATAATTGAATTTTGTTTTTCTGTACTTCAAAATCATTCTTCACTTTCGGGAAGTACAAAATTCCCGTAAGGTTGAATGGATAATCTACGTTGAGGTGAATCCAGAATAATGGATCTTCAGAGTACGGATAAAGTTCTTTATAGAAGTTAAGGTAATCTTCGTCCTTTAATTCCAGAGGTGATTTTGCCCAAAGGGGTGTAGGGTTGTTAATAATTCTATCAACCGTTACTGATTTTGTTTTTGGTTTACCTTCTGCATCAACACCATCATCTTCACTTTTCTCTTCCGTACCAAACTTGATTTCAACTGGGAGGAACTTGCAATACTTTTCAAGGATACCTTTCAAACGCCATTCGTCCAGAAATTCTTCTGAGTCTGCGTTGACATAAAGAATAACATCGGAACCGCGGCTGTCTTTCGTTGTAGGAGAAAGTTCAAATTCAGTTGAACCATCACATTCCCAACGGGCTGCTTCTGTTTCACCTACCTTATACGAACGTGAAATGATTTCAACTTTATCGGCCACCATAAATGCAGAGTAAAAGCCAAGACCGAATTTTCCGATAATGTCTTTTGCATCGCCCTTGTCTTTAAATTTCTCAACGAATTCAGTTGCGCCAGAAAAGGCTATTTGATTAATGTATTTTTTGATCTCCTCACCGGTCATACCCAGACCGCGATCGCTCACTGTAATCGTCTTCTTTTCTTTATCAAAACTCACTTCGATTTTCAAGTCGCCTAATTCGCCATCAAATTCACCCATTGAAGCAAGCTTCTTTAGCTTTTGGGTAGCATCGACTGCGTTGGATACCAACTCACGTAAAAAGATTTCGTGATCGGAATAGAGGAATTTCTTAATGATGGGGAAAATATTCTCGGTATGAATCGAGATGTTGCCTTTTTCTTGTGTCGCTGCTGCCATAGTGGTTCGTTTCTGTATTGTTATTGAGAAATAAAGTATAATTCTGTAGGCTCACCCGACTTTCAAAAGCTGTTCCAACTCGTTATTTCTGACAGGTTGGCATAAAGAATAATAAAAAAACCTTCCTGTCTTTTTACTTTTCCGCTATATTGAGTGTCTATGGTTCATTGAATAACTCATAATAGTTTAATTATGAAAAGAAAAATACTAGCCATCATCACTACAGTGGCAGTCTTAATGGTGTCGTGTAGCACAGAAGAACGGCAGCTTCAAACTACCTACCTTGATCTGCCCTCTACTGTGGATCAATATAATTTGGGGATTAACGATCAGATACCAACGCTTGGGCGAGTGTTGTTTTATGATAAGCAATTGTCCATTAACAATTCTGTTTCTTGTGCTTCATGCCATAAGCAGTCTTTTGCATTTACCGATAATGCCCGATTCAGCAAGGGATTTGAAAATATTCTTACTTCAAGAAACTCAATGCCAATTCAAAACCTTAGTCCGTTTAATTCTGGTGTGGTGCTATTCGGTGAGGATGGCACTCGGCTTGCCAATAATAACCTGAATTTTAGCAGTGAGGTTAATTCTATAAGTAACGGAGATACTTTTATTCCCTTTTCCGGTACTTCATTATTCTGGGACGGGCGTGAAAAGAATCTTCGCACAATGGTCTTGCGCCCAATAGCAAATCACGTTGAGATGGGGATATCCGATCTTGATAAACTTGCCGTTAAACTGTCAAGCATACCCTATTACAAAGATCTTTTCTTTAAAGCATATGGCTCAGAAGAAGTGACCGTAGATAAGATTTCTGAAGGACTCACTTCCTTTCTGCAAAGCATTACCTCCAACCAAACGAAACTTGATAAATCCATGACTGGAGCTGTTCAGCTTTCGGCTTTAGAACAGCAAGGGCAGTTTTTATTTGTTGATATCTATGAATGTAATGCTTGTCATCAGGTTCAAAATCCAGTAGGTTATCTTTTTGCTCAAGGAGGAGTTTTTGCAAACATTGGTCTCGATGCTACGACCACAGATAATGGCTTGGAAAATGTTACAAAATTTTCAACCGATGCTGGCAAGTTTAAAATTCCTTCGTTGCGAAATGTTGCGTTAACTGCTCCTTATATGCACGATGGTCGTTTTGCTGATTTAGAATCGGTTATGGAACATTATAGTACTGGTCTACAGGATAATCCAAACCTTGACACAAGGCTTCGCAGTAGTAGTACCGGGTCTGCATTACGTCTCAATATTTCACCTGGCGAGAAAAAAGCAATTATCGCATTTCTCAATACACTAACAGATCATACCATGATAACTGATCCTAAATTTTCTAACCCATTCAAAGCGAAGTAAAGCATGGCATTAAAGTTTTTAGGAAGTGTATTGCTTCTGCTTTTCAGTTCTACAGCATTTGCACAGCAAGACAGCACCTATCGAAAAACCAATCATTACATAGGTGTTCAAGCCAACCAACTAATTAAGCAGTTATTTAATCTCAGCAACTCAACAGCTGTCGTTAATAATCCTTATTTACTGGTATACTCTTTTAATTCTGTTCATACCGGTTGGGGCATGAATGTAGGGCTTGGCTACACCTACAATGAATTTAAAGACGGTGATGCATTTAGTAGTAGAGAAACAAAAATCAATAATTACTTCTTCCGGGTTGGCTTCGAGAAAAAGACAAATCTTGGGAAAAAATGGATTTTTAGTGGTGGCTTTGATATTACTAACGACAATCAAAAAAATAACACAAAGAACACCAGCGGTGGCTCAACTTTCGAAACGGATACAAAATCGAAAGGGTGGGGGTTCGGTCCTCGGGTTACTTTGAACTACAAAATCACCGATCGGATTCTCTTAGGAACAGAATGCACGTACTATTTTCGGGCCGGGGAAAATAGCTTAAAATCTTTCTCCAACTTTGGCCCGAGTGAAGAAACTTCCGACAAATCGAAACAGTTTTTATTAACTGTTCCTGCCGTTCTAATCCTGATTGTAAAGTTCTAGCGTGCTTACCGAAGTCTTTCGGAGTCGCGCACTAATTTTTCATCTTTCCTTATAAATCGATTAGCAACCAGATTGCAGACTACGGCAATGCCCGGAATCCATAGGCCCCATCCGTAATTACCACCTTGATAGGTCTTGAACATTTGATTAGCAAAAAATACAGCAGAGCCAATGGTAGCTGCCATAAAGAGCGAATTCAACGCACCTAATTTCATTTGTAGAAGCCTGTCTTTAAACTTCCCTATTTCGACAAAGGCAAGTGTGGCTGCCGCAATGGCTAAAATGGCCGTTACTGAATACGGAAAGTATGTGGTGGTTTTCACACCGTTTTCCATTGTGCTATAATGAAGTGCGTAAAGTGCGTGAGATTTTCCGGATGCTTCCTGATGAATCCAGATGGGTAAAAAAATAGTTGCTACTAAACTTATAATTGCAATTGCCAGAAATACAGTTTGAATTCTTTGCCACATGTTGAGGTTGCGTTAACTTGATGGTAAAAGTAAAAAGAAAATGATTGCTTCCGTCTCCGTTATATGACTAACGGATTTAAAATTCATTTTCATTCAACAAAAAATTAATTCGTTCTTTGAAGCGAATTTCCTAATCAAGATGAAAGCAGCCTACATTGTTGATATTCTTCGAACACCAATTGGCAAATACGGAGGTGCGCTTGCCTCGATAAGACCCGATGATCTTGCCGCTCTTGCCATTAAAAAGTTATTGGAGCGTAATGCTTCCATCGATCCAAAAAGCATTGAAGATGTTATTCTGGGTGCTGCAAATCAATCGGGTGAAGACAATCGTAATGTAGCGCGTATGGCATTGCTTCTGGCAGGACTTCCTCTTGAAGTAGGTGGTGTTACAGTAAATCGTCTTTGTGCTTCAGGTTTGCAAGCAATTATGGATGCTTCTCGTGCCGTGATGAATGGTGATGGAGATATTTACATTGCAGGGGGAGTTGAGAGTATGAGTCGTGCACCCTTTGTTTTGCCAAAAGCTCAAGAGTCTTTTTCGCGTTCAACTGAAATGTATGACACTACATTAGGCTGGCGATTTATCAATTCAAAATTATCAGCCTTATATCATCCTTATTCAATGGGGGAAACAGCAGAGAACGTGGCTACAAAATGGAAGATCAGTCGTGAGGTGCAAGATGTATTTGCACATGAATCTCAATTAAAATACCAACAGGCTTTTGCTTCTGGAAAATTTGAGGATGAGATGGTTCCTGTATCGATTCAACAAAAAAGTGAAATGCTTTTAGTTGATAAAGACGAACATCCAAGAATAACATCACTCGAAAAGCTTGCCGCATTAAAGCCTGCATTCAAAAATGATGGTAGCGTAACAGCAGGAAATTCTTCTGGCATAAATGACGGTGCTGCTGCTTGTCTGATTGTAAGTGAAGATGCATTGAAGAAATTTAATCTGAAGCCGATGGCACGAATTGTATCCATGGCTGTTGCAGGAGTTGATCCGGCCTACATGGGCATTGGTCCTGTGCCGGCAACTCAAAAAGCATTGAAGCGTGCAGGCATAACCGTAAGCGATATTGATTTGATTGAGTTGAATGAGGCCTTTGCTTCTCAATCTCTAGCGTGCATACATGATTTGGAACTAGATCCACAACGCGTAAATGTAAATGGAGGTGCCATTGCGATTGGCCATCCACTGGGTTGCAGTGGTGTTCGCATCAGCGCTACTTTAATTCACGAAATGCAGAAGAGAAAAGTGAAGTATGGATTAGCAACGATGTGTATTGGTGTTGGGCAAGGTGCGGCTCTTGTGTTTGAAACTTGAGCAAACTCAGTTTGCAAAAAGATCATCAGTTTATTGTAAATTTTATTGGCATTATGAACCTTGATCTCACTGGGTTGCCGTTCCTAGTGGCTGGAATCCAGTTAGGAGAAATCTCTATCATCCGTATTGCCTCATCGCCACACTCTTCGCTAATACTTTTTGCAATGGCAATGTCTGATATGCTTCCATCCTTATTAACAATAAAAGAAACAAAAACAGTACCTTGAATTCCCGCCTTTTGGGATTTGTACGGATACCTCATATATTTTGTAAGGAATTCAGCCATTCCCTCCCATCCTCCAGAAAATTGTGCCTGTTGCTCGACCTCTGTGAACACGCTATCTGTATCTATGTCATCATAACCCTGGGCCTTTGCTGATGTTAGAAGACAACAGACAATTACGAATGATAATAAAATAGATAATTTCATGACTTGCAAACCTATGCAATTCCCAACATGAAGCAAATCACGCCAAACACCTAACCCATAAATTCAATTGTGCTTTAAGACTACACCTGTACTTCATATTGATTTAACTATTCCCGATTTTTACAAATTAATCACCACAGCTCTCAATGCGATACTTCTTCGAAATAGCCTATCACGGAAAAAATTATGCTGGCTGGCAAAGTCAGGCCAATGCTACGGGCGTACAGGCTGTCGTTGAATCGGCTATGACCAAAATGTTTCGGGAAGAAATTAAGATTGTCGGTAGCGGAAGAACCGATACTGGTGTTCACTGCGAACAACAATTTTTTCATGTTGATATTGAAAAGGAATTTGATGCGCAAAACATCATCCAAAAACTGAATTCATTTCTTCCACGGGATATTTCCATTCTTTCCATCCATCACGTAAAAGATGATGCCAGTGCACGATACAATGCGGTGGAGCGATCATATCGATACTGCATCACCCGAAAAAAAAATCCGTTTCTGGAAGGACTGGCATGGCACTATTTTAAACCAGCCGATGTGAGAACCATGAACCAGGCGGCTGCGTTACTACGAGGCGAACACGACTTTGAATGTTTCAGCAAGGTGAAAACAGATGTAAATCACTTTCTTTGTACCATCAAAAAAGTGGAGTGGAAGGAAGATAATGATACTCTTGAATTTACCATCACGGCAAATCGGTTTCTGCGTGGCATGGTACGCGCCATTGTAGGAACTTTGTTGGATGTAGGAAGCGGAAAAACATCGATGAAAGAATTTCAACAAATACTTCAAAGTCGCGATAGAAAAAAAGCGGGAGCAAACGTTCCTCCTTATGGATTGTATTTAACACACGTGAAATATCCATCGAATACCTTCATTAAAGAATAACAAGCAACCATCAGCTCAATTGTGGAGAAAGAAAAAGTAAGCAGCGGAAATATTATTGATTGGTCTGTACTCAGACGACTGATGACATTCGTCAAACCGTATAACGGACGTTTCATCATCGTTGTGATTTTAACAGTGGTGTTAGGTCTGCTGGCGCCTACTCGTCCCATCCTGGTTCAATACACACTTGATAATGATGTCGCTTTTGGAAATTACGATGGCATGGTGAAGATGATGATCATCTTATTGGGCCTGCTCGTGTTTCAATCCATTGCACAATACATTCATACTTACCTCTCCGGTTGGCTTGGTCAACAAATCATTCGCGATATACGGGCAAGGCTTTACGAACACATTGTAAGTCTTCGATTGCGATTCTTCGATAAAACGCCCATTGGTCGATTGGTGACTCGAACCATCTCTGACGTTGAAACTTTAGCAGATGTTTTTAGTGAAGGGCTTGCTGCGATGGCGGGTGATCTTTTACAAATTATTTTCCTTCTTGGATTTATGTTCTATCAGGATTGGAGACTCGCGCTTTTAAGCTTGTCTACCATTCCTTTGTTGTTGATTAGTACGTATGTGTTTAAGGAGAAAATTAAAGTTGCTTTTAGTGATGTGAGAAATGCCGTAGCCAATCTCAATACGTTTGTTCAGGAACACATAACAGGTATGAACATTGTGCAGATTTTTGGAAGCGAGAAACGTGAGTTTGAAAAATTTAATGAGATCAATGAAGAGCATAAGCAAGCTAACTTGCGATCTGTTTTATATTACTCGGTTTATTATCCTGTTGCCGAGCTGATTGCAGGTGCAGGTATTGGTTTGTTAGTTTGGTATGGAGCAAGAGGTGTTATCAATTATGAAGAGACGGGTCTTACCATAGGTAAGCTCATCGCATTTATCATGTATATCCAAATGTTTTTCCGCCCCATTCGGATGATAGCTGATCGATACAACACTTTGCAAATGGGTATTGTAAGTTCATCACGCATTATGAATTTGTTGGATGAAAAAGAAAATGTTCAACTCAATGGTTCACATCAGCCTGATCATATCAACGGAGCGGTTCAATTTGATCACGTTTGGTTTGCATACAACGATGAGAATTATGTATTGAAAGACGTTACCATCGATATCAAACCGGGACAAACTGTTGCGCTTGTTGGTGCTACTGGTGCCGGAAAATCATCCATCATTAATTTACTCAATCGTTTTTACGAAATCAACAAAGGTATCATCCGTGTTGATGGTGTTGATCTGAAAGAATATGACCTTGGCAATCTGCGTAAAAATGTAGGTGTTGTATTACAAGATGTTTTTCTTTTCTCTGATTCAATTTTAAACAACATCACGTTAGGTAATAAAGAAGTCACCGAAGAAATGGTCTGGCATGCTGCCGATTTAGTGGGTGCCAGAAAATTCATTGAACGATTACCGGGCAACCTTCACTATAATGTAATGGAGCGCGGTGCTACTCTTTCTGTAGGGCAGCGTCAACTTATTTCGTTCATCCGTGCCATGGTATATGATCCTAAAATCTTAGTGTTAGATGAAGCCACTTCATCGGTTGATAGCGAAACTGAAAAGATGATTCAAAACGCTATTGAAAAAATGATGACGGGCCGCACTTGTATTGTTATCGCGCATAGGTTGTCTACTATACAAAAAGCCAACAAAATAATGGTACTGGACCACGGTGAAATAAAGGAGAGCGGACGCCACGATGAACTCCTTATAAAGGATGGCTATTACGCGCAACTCCACAAAATGCAATATAAAGAGTTGGTTTGATCGTAATCCCGGTCAATACCTTAGTCCTTCCAATTCGAACCATGCAAAAGCTTTATATTTGCTTCAATGCAACGTTTGAAAATCCTCTTTCTGATAATTTTCTGCATCATCAGTGCAGCAGAATTGTTTGCCCAACCGGGGCATAACACAGGTAAGAGTATGTACACGCGTACACGATATAATTATTCCTCCACCCGTGTTCGTGGAGCGAAAGCCAAAACCATCTGTCCTATTTTTCAAAACAGCAGGTATCCCTATTTTGGATTGGGTGTAAAGCTTGGTGATCCCTTTGCTGCTACATTCAAATATTATCCCAACAAACATCTTGGCATTGTTGTTGACTTTGGCAAAGCTTCAAGTGGGTTGTACAACCGGTATTTTCGCGAGCAGTTTGAAAGTTACGAGCAGCCCGATACGCTCTCTCCTGGCGCAAGTGTAAATTACTTAACGCACAAAATAAAATCCGATTTTGTTGGCGAAGTAAAAGTTCTGTATCAGATCGATGCCAAGAAAATTTCTGATGGATTGCAATTTTATGTTGGTGTTGGTTTTGAATTGAAGCAAACTTCTCTGGATTATGATTACCTATACGAAACAGATCCTCTTTTAGGCGATGCAGAAAATCGTCCTGGAAGAATTTCAGTATCACGCTTTACTATGGGGCCAGAAGCTGTAGTCGGTATTGAATATTCTTATTTTCAATTACCGATTTCTGCATTTATGGAGTTGGAATACTTTGTAGATGTGTATAAAGATCCTGGGTGGAGTCGCACACAAGGTGGTGTTGGGCTACGGTATATTTTTTAATCTGCTTTCGTATTCTTCTTTTCTATTAATACCCGCTAGCCAAACCCGATAACTTACTTGTCTGGATGGCTTTTACTTTTTGAACACAGGATTTTTTAATGGATGCTTCCATCTTGCTCTCTTGCAGGGTAAGTAAAATAATAGTGGAGAATTCATCAATGCGTGGAGATTGATATCGCAAAATGGCCTGATCTAAATAGGTAATGGCCGATTGAATTTCCTGATGGTTATATGCATCAATCGCGAGATTGTAATACATTAATCCAAGCATCTGGTCTAAATCAACTACGTTGAACAAATTGAAATTATAGGTATACAGCACTTTATCATTGCTGGTTTGCATCAGCAACTCATTTTGTTTGTATGAGGTTATTCTTTTTTCTACCTCATTGGGATTGCTGATAAAACCATTTAATGGATCTGTAGTCTCAAGCAAAACCGTTCCCTGATCTGTTTTCGCAAGCAGAAAAATATGGTAGTTAGTTTCTACAATTTTATAATCAACTTTAAAATGATCGAGTAGCAAGGCATAGAGTGCTGTTGCGGTTAAGCAATTGTATGTTCCATTATCCACCAACTCAGTGAACGTGCAGTACTGCTTATAGTGCTTTAAGAATTTCCGATGTGTTTGATTGAAGGCGTATTGAAGAAATTCACTTTCTTTTTTAAATGAGTTTTTTTTGAACTCTAGTTTCTGAACGAACTTTTCTAATGATTCGGTGGATACTGATTTTGATTTATCAGTTGCTAAATAACGTTCTATGTATTGAGTAAAGGCATGATCAATAGATTTCTCACTGCCTTGTGCAGAAACCACAAGCGGCAGACAAAAAATGAATAAGATCAATGCGTTCAATCTCACGTTACCTTAATGTTAATAAACTGTATACTAAATTTAACATATTGGTAACATTCTACAAACCACTTAACAATTTGGTAACATTAGGCGAAGCAAGTCCCTTTCCATACCTTTAATTCATGGGCACAACAATTCAGGAAAAAAAGGTTTCCAATTCAATTGAGGGCACTTTTGAGGTGCAGAAAAGCAATCTTATTAACCTTAAAAAGGAGCCTGTTCAGGTTCGAAAAGAGCGACTTAAAAAGCTTCGTAACTGGATTCATTCCAACCGCCCGGCCATTCACGAGGCGATGTACAATGATTTTCGCAAGCCCGCTTTAGAAGTAGATGGTGTTGAGCTTTTTCATGTGCTGAATGAAATCAAATATGCTTCCGATAGTCTTGATCAATGGGTTCGACCAACAAAAGTAGATGCGCCATTGACGATGTTCGGAACGCGTTCATGGATTCAATATGAAGCTCGAGGTATCTGCTTAATTATTTCCCCGTGGAATTATCCATTCAGTCTTTGTATCGGTCCGCTTGTTTCCGCACTGGCTGCTGGTAACAGTGTGATCTTGAAACCATCCGAAATGACGCCACACGTTTCATCACTTATTAAGAAAATGGTCGATGAAGTTTTTGATCCTCAAGTCGTTTCGGTTTTTGAAGGTGGTCTTGAAGTATCTCAACACTTGCTTAAACTTCCGTTCGATCATATTTTCTTTACCGGAAGTCCGGCCGTAGGAAAAGTGGTGATGAAAGCGGCAGCTGAAAATCTGACATCGGTAACATTGGAGTTAGGAGGTAAATCACCCAGCATCATCACTGAGAGTGCGCGCATCAATGAAGCCGCGCAACGAACAGCGGTGGCTAAGTTTATCAACAATGGACAAACCTGCATCGCCCCTGATTATATTTTAGTGGATGAAAGAGTAGCCGAAAAATTTACCTCCGCTTTAATCGAACAAACAAAAAAACTTTTCGCGAATGCAGAAGGATCGTTTGAAGAATCAACCAGTTATTGTCGGATTGTAAATGAAAAACATTTTGTGCGTGTAAATGAATTGATAAAAGATGCATTAAATACAGGAGCAAAAATAGAATTTGGTGGCAATGTAAATGCGGAAACTAATTTCATTCATCCGATGATTCTTTCGCATGTTCAGATGAATAGTCGCGTGATGCAGGAGGAAATCTTCGGACCTGTTCTTCCCATTATTACGTACAAAAACCTGGATGACGCCATCAGCATAATTCACTCAAAACCCAAAGCCCTGGCACTATACATATACTCCGCCAGTAAAAAGGTACAGGAAAAAATATTGCACGAAACTTCAGCCGGAGCAGTTTGCATAAATGATTCTGCCATTCATTTTCTGCACCATCATCTCCCTTTTGGAGGCGTAAATAATAGTGGTATCGGAAAATCTCACGGACATTTTGGTTTCCTGGCGTTCTCGAACGAAAAGCCTGTTTTAAAACAAAAACGAGGGCTTACATCTGTGAGAGCGTTTTATCCACCGTATACCAACCTTTCTAAAAAACTTATGGAGTGGTTCCTGAAATTATTTTAAAGATTACCTGTGTTAGCAATCGGTGAAGGCGCAATAATTCACCTCCTCATTTCGTAATTTTGGAATTGAAATCTATTTTCTAAAACCGGAATGAAATGAAAAAAGCGCTGAAGTGGACACTGATTGTTGTGGGTGGTTTGTTTGCTGTTATAATTGCTGCTGCCCTGATTATACCTGTAGTTTTTAAAGACGATATTAAAAAAGCAATTGACGATCAATTGGCAACAGCCGTAAATGCCGATGTTCTATTCGATATTAATAAGTTTAACCTCACCCTTTTCAAGAATTTCCCCAACATCACTGTAGAAGTGGGAGACCTTGGTGTAGTGAACCGCGAACCATTTGCTGGAGAAGTTCTCTTTGTTGTAGAGAATTTTGAAGTAGAGGTAAACCTGAAAGACATTCTATTTGGCGATCAGCTTCGCGTGAAGGGCATTACAATGGTACGCCCCGTGATCAATGTGAAAGTGTTGGCTGATGGAAGAGCAAACTATGATATCGCTGTTCCATCGACAGATACAGTAACAACAGCTGAAGAACCTTCCAGCTTTTCATTTGGTATTGATCATTGGCAAATCATTGATGGAGATGTTACCTATGATGATAAATCTCTTCCTTTTTTGCTCTCATTAAAAGGATTGAATCACAATGGTAACGGAGATTTTACCCAAGATGTGTTTGACTTAACAACACACACCACTGTTGATTCATTAACCACAGAATACGATGGTACAGCCTACCTGTCTGACAAACATGTGGAAATGGATATGATTATTTCCATCAGCGAAGAATATACGAAATATACTTTCAAGGAAAACAGCGTAAAGCTTAACGATTTTGCCATGGGCTTTGATGGCTCGTTCAAAATGAATGAGAAGGATTACGGAATGGACATTTCATTTAAGAGTCCTGATAATTCATTCAAAAGTTTATTGTCCCTCGTTCCCGGAATTTATACTCAGAGTTTTTCCAACATGGAAACAAAAGGTGACTTGGCCTTTAATGGTTTTGTAAAGGGAACGTACAGTGATACACAACTGCCTGCATTTAATGTAGCATTGAAAGTGACAGATGCTATGTTCAAATATCCTGACTTACCTACCGCCATCAATAACATCAACATGGATCTGTTGATTGATAACAAAGATGGCATCATCGATAACACCATTATTGATTTAAAGAAACTGCATCTTGACTTTGGATCTAATCCGGTTGATGCCCGCGCACTGATCACGAAAATGTATCCTACACAATTGGATGCCAACATCGCAGCCAAGCTTAATCTGGCTGAGCTCAGCCAAATGTTCCCATTGGAAGGGCTGGACATGAAAGGAAACTATGCACTCAATCTTACCGCAAAAGGTGTTTATGACAGTCTTAAGAAAACCATTCCTTCAATCGATGCAACGATGTCGTTGGCTAATGGTTATGTAAAGTCGTCTGAATTCCCATTGCCGCTTCATGATTTAGCCTTTAACTCTACGATTAAAAATGCGAGTGGAAAAATGGCCGAAACGTTTATTACAGTTAAAAATCTTGATGTGGAACTTGACAACGAAAAGTTTACGGCTGAATTATTATTAGAAAACCTGGATGACTACACCTGGGATTTAAAAGCAAAGGGTGGAATCGATATTGAAAAGATGACGAAGATTTTCCCTGTCGAGGGAATGACATTAACCGGAAAAGTAAATGCTGACCTGCAAACCAAAGGAAAATATTCGGATGTAGAAGCTGAGCGCTACGACAAACTTCCAACGAGTGGAACAGCTTCCTTAAAAGATTTTACTTACAAGGCCAGCGACTTACCTTATACCGTTGCCATCTCCCAAGCGTCAATGGTTTTTGATCCGAAGAAAATTGATCTGCAAAAAATGGATGGTACTATTGGTAAAAGTGATTTCCGTGTAAACGGTTCCGTGTTCAATTACCTTGGCTACCTTTTCGGAAAAAATGAACACATAAAAGGTAACGTCAATTTCAATTCAACGATGTTCGATCTCAATGAATTCATGAGCGACACAGAAGAAACAACAACGGAAGACACTACTACTTATAGTGTGATCGCTGTTCCTAAAGACATTGACTTCGTGCTAAAATCATCCATCAAAACAGTAAAGATGATGGATCTTACCATGACCAATGCTTCAGGCGATGTGATTGTAAAAGATGGAATAGCAAATTTGAGTGGTTTGAAGTTTAATATGCTTGGGGGTTCTTTTTCTGTTAGTGGAACGTACAACACTGTCGACTTAGCCCATCCGAAATATGATCTTGGATTGAAGATTGAAAATGCTTCCATAAAGGAAACCGCAAATGCTTCTTCCATTGTTCAGTCGTATGCTCCTATTGCAGGATTGATGAGCGGAAATTATTCAACCGACTTTAAACTCACTGGTGAGTTACTTAAAAACATGATGCCTAATCTTGCCACAGTAAATGCTGGCGGGCTTATCAAAATTGCTCAGGCAGCGTTGAAAGATTCGAAGTTAGTATCAGGCATTACCTCCATCACTAAATTGGATAACACGAATGAGGTTACATTAAAAGATGTCCTTCTTAATGCCTCTATTAAAGATGGAAAATTGAATGTAAAACCGTTTGACGTAAAGTTTGGTGATTATATAACAAACATTGCAGGTAGCACAAGTCTTGATGGATCACTTGACTATAAACTTAAAATGGATGTACCCGCTGGAAAATTAGGGGCGGAGTACAATAATTTTATTTCAAAATACAGTGGAACGAAAAATGATCCTAACGCAAAAATACCTTTAACCATTGGTCTTGGCGGAAATTATAAAAATCCATCTCCGAAATTGCTAATGGATAATCAGAAACAACAAGCACAGGAAGCCGTAACCAATGCTGCTAAAGAAGAAGGAACCAAAGCAATTCAGAAAGCAGTAAAAGGAACTGATGCTGAAAAAATTGTAGGTGGATTACTAGGTGGCAACAAAAAGGACTCTGTAAAAACGGATAGCACTAAAACAGCAGCTCCGACACAAGATCTCGAGAAGAAAGCCGCAGAAGAGGCAACGAAAAAAATCCAGAACCTGCTGAAGAAGAAAAAGAAGAATTAATAATCAAAGTAATAGCAAAAAGAAAAAGCGCTGATAACCTCAGCGCTTTTTTTGTGTACCCAGGACGGGACTTGAACCCGTACAACCTTGCGATCACAGGATTTTAAGTCCTGCGTGTCTACCAATTCCACCACCCGGGCATTGTTCTTTTAAACGTTAACGATCTTTGGCCGATCGTTCTCATCTAAATTAAAAAAGTGTGAGTTTAGAGTCTCACACTTTTTGTTTGTGGTTAACTACTAAGTGTTAACTCTTACTGAGCGGGAAACGAGACTCGAACTCGCGACCCCGACCTTGGCAAGGTCGTGCTCTACCAACTGAGCTACTCCCGCTTTTTCCTTCTACATTTCTGTAAAGGGAGTGCAAATTTAGCGAGTGTTTCTAAAAATGCAACCTTTCTACAAAAAATGCTGTGACCCCTCAGGGACTCGAACCCTGGACCTACTGATTAAGAGTCAGTAGCTCTAACCAGCTGAGCTAAGGAGTCTGAATTTTTGCGCAATCTATGCCGATTTTTGAACTTCTTCAAACTCTTGCCTGAGTTCGCGCGCATGTTCTTTGTTTTTTGAAAACTTTATATGATTTGGCACACCTTTCAAATCCCAAATCAACCCTGTCCATGACAATGCTTTTAATACATACCAGGTAATGTCAATCTCCCACCAAAAAAATCCCTGACGTGAAGCGGTTTCATAATAGTGATGGTTATTGTGCCAGCCTTCACCTAAGGTAATTAACGCAAGCCACAAACTATTCTTTGATTCTTCTCCTGTCTCGTATCGTTGCTTGCCAAACTTGTGCATGATTGAATTGATAGAGAATGTTCCGTGATATAAAATCACGGTGCTCAAAAAGAATCCAATAAATAGGGTGGAGAATCCAGCGGTAGTAAACATAGTAAGTATGCTTCCTCCATTTACAATCCCGCCCAAAGCCATTACAAAAACAGCTAATGATGTAGGCGCTACGAGATAATGTTTATTCAACCAAACTAGTTCAGGATACTTGGCATAATCACCAATTACCTTGTAATCTGTTTCTTTAAAATCAGGACCGATGATCCAGCCAATGTGAGAATACCAGAATCCATAAATCTTCATTGAATGTGGATCAGCCGGTGTATCACTATGGCGATGATGATGACGATGATGAGCAGCCCACCATAAAGCTCCCTTCTGAGCAGAAGTCTGCGCCATAAAAGCAATTACAAACTGAAACCAACGTGAAGTTTTATAAGACTTATGAGCAAAATATCTATGGTATCCACCCGTAACCCAAAACATCCGAACTACATACAATACTGCACAAACAATCCAATCGAATAAAGTCGCTCCCGTATAAATAGCGGCAAGCGGCATCAAATGTATGAGGGCAAAAGCAATCTCCTGTTTAAGGATTGGTTTGTTGCGTGTTTCAGGGTTAAGTGCTGTTGGGGTCATGATCGTAAATGTATTAGCGCCACGTTCTTTCTGAACACAAAGTTAAGGTATTCAATTCAAAAGCGGCCTTATGATGTAATCCTTTCACGGCCAAACAAGTGTGAGGTAGTTTAAAAGTTTTTAATTAATGGTACATCGCCAAATCAATTTTTCCGATTTGGTGTTATCTTGCTAAGATTTTAAAAAATGAGTCACGCCAAAACCATAGCACTTTACCAGCCCATGCTTCACAGCATTGCTTATAACCTTGTGCGGTGTAAGGAAGACGCAGAAGATATCGTACAGGAGACCTTTATTAAGTGGCTAAGTGTTGATCAACAGAAGATCGAAAACACAAAGGCCTACCTCATTAAGGCCGTTACCAATAATTGTCTTAACCACCTTTCTTCGTTGCGTAAAAAGAAGGAGGAATACATGGAAAACGTTTCGGAAGTGATCAAAAACTTTAAGGAAACGAACCTAGCACACCTTGACCTTGATGTTAATTTATCAGTCGCTTTTAAAGTATTAATGACCAAGCTCGAGCCTCTGGAACGAGCTGTATATGTTTTAAAGGAGGTTTTTGATTATGAATACGATGAATTGCAACATACACTTGACAAGAAAAAAGATCATTGTCGGCAGTTGTTTAGTCGTGCGAAAAAGAAATTAAGTGAAGAGACTTCTAAAATAAATTTCGAACTGCCCGACAGTGCCTCTTTAATCGAGAGTTTTAAGAAAGCATGTCATCTGGGTAACCCTACAGAACTTGTCTCAGAGCTCAAAAAGGACATCTCTACACCTAATCAAAAAAATAATTAAAATTTATTGCCGGATTTGTCACAAATCATGGCCGACTTTGTCTTACAGAAAAATGCCTGCTTAAAACCGGGTGTTCAATAAAGTTAAACCTACAACCTGGATTTAAACATGGCAGTAATCTTAACATTTTTTATAGCGCATTGGTACTTGTCGCTATTCTTCCAGACTTTCTTCTTGCATCGCTATGCCTCTCACAAGGCCTTTACGATGAACAAAACTACCGAGAAAGTATTTTACATTCTTACCTGGTTTTTCCAAGGACCTAATTATTTAAGTCCTTATGGATATGGTGTAATGCACCGTATGCACCACGCTTTCGCGGATACAGAAAACGATCCACATTCACCTAAGTATGACGAAACCGTTTTTAAAATGATGTGGAAAACCAAAACGATTTATTCGGATATAGCGAACAAGATTCTAGTACCGGAGGCACGTTTCACTGAAGGCGTTCCGCAGTGGGAAGCGTTTGATAAATTCGCTCGCTCATGGCCTTCACGTATTTTCTGGGGTTTAATTTATACAGCAGTTTACTGGCAATTTGCTACTTCATGGTGGCTATGGTTACTGCTTCCATTACAATTTCTAATGAGCCCAATACATGGCGCAGTGATCAACTGGTTTGCTCACAAGTATGGTTACAGAAATTTTGAAGTAGGCGATACATCGAGAAACTTCCTACCTGTTGATTTCTTGATGATGGGCGAGAGCTATCACAACAATCACCATAAGAATGGTAATCGTGCAAACTTTGGCGGCATTCGCTGGCACGAGATTGACCCAACTTATCAGGTCATTAAAGTGTTGAACAAGTTGAATATTATTCAAATTGTGAAGACAAAAGAACTGACGGTAGAACGAGGAGTTCAGAAAGCAGCTTAAGCGCAAGAGAAAACATAATCAAGAGCCTCGGATCATTCCGGGGCTTTTTGCTTTGGTCCTAATTTCAAATTAACCACAGAGAGCGATGAGGCTCGCAGAGGATTTTGTTGAAGCTTTGATTTTACTGTATTAACTCTGCGTTTCTCTGCGCCCTACGCGGTTTAAACCTTTATGCCACATCTTCAAAACCTCGATATTGATTCTTCAGTAATAAGCGGTAATTTGCAAGGTAATTCTAAGCACGATGTTGATATCGCTCAACATCCTCTGTTCAAAATCAATTATAGTATAGTAAATAATTCAACGCTTGACATTCCACGATTTTAATTTTGACGAAAAGCTATTGGAGGGCTTAACGTCCATGGGTTACACAACCCCAACACCCATTCAACAAGAAGCCATACCCATCATTCTTCGAAACAAAGATTTGATTGCCTGTGCCCAAACCGGAACAGGTAAAACTGCGGCCTATCTCTTGCCGATATTGAATAACATTATGCACGCTGAAAAGCGTCACCTCAATACATTAATAATTGCACCCACACGAGAGTTGGCCCAACAGATCGATCAGCAGATTGAAGGCTTTGGATATTTCATTGGTGTAAGCTCTATCTCCATTTACGGAGGTGGTGATGGTGCAACCTGGGATCAACAGCGTAAAGCATTGGAATCGGGTGCTGATATTATCATCGCCACACCCGGAAGATTAATTGCTCTCTTAGCAACGGGGAAAATAGTATTGGATCATCTTGAACACCTGGTGCTCGATGAAGCCGACCGCATGCTCGACATGGGTTTTTATGATGACATCGTAAAGATTATCAATTACCTGCCCAAAGACAGGCAAACGCTTTTGTTTTCGGCCACTATGCCTCCTAAAATTCGGGCGCTGGCAAATAAGATTTTAAATCAACCCGAAGAAGTAACGCTCTCTATCTCAAAACCTGCTGCCGGTATTTTACAGCAAGCCTATTCCGTTTACGACACACAAAAACCAGCACTCATTAAACATGTATTAAAAACACATGATTGGAGTAGTGTCATTGTATTTGCCTCCACTAAAGACATGGTGAAGAAACTCGATACTGATTTTCAACGGGCAGGATTAAAAGCACAAGCCTTTCACTCTGATCTCGATCAACCTGCACGCGAAACTCTTTTGCGTGCTTTCAAAAACAAACAAGTAAACATGTTAATTGGTACTGATGTGCTCTCGCGGGGTATAGATGTGGAAGGTATCAGCATGGTAATTAATTATGATGTGCCTCCGGATCCAGAAGATTATGTTCACAGAGTAGGACGTACTGCACGTGCTGAAACAACAGGTACAGCCATTACTTTTGTTAATGAAAAAGATCAGGGGAAATTTTTAAGCATCGAGACACTGATTGGAAATGAAATTCCTAAGTTACCGTTACCGGAAGCGCTTGGCGAAGGGCCTGTTTATGACCCACGCGCAAAACGTAAAAGCAGTGGACCTCCAAGAAAGAATTTTAGCAGGAGAAGAAATTAATTCCAGAGTCATAGTTTGTTTATCCAAAGGATAATGGAATTCATAACACCCATGGCACCCATATTGCAACTTCATTTCCATGAGATTGCTTTTTATCATCAACCCTTCTTCCGGGCGCGACAGTAATGATGCTGCCGTTTTAGCCATTCATAAATCAATGGCCGAAAGCGGCTTCGATTTCAAGTTTTTATACACCACTGGTAAAGACGACAACGATGCCATCGATCGGCAACTATCGGAATATAAACCTGATCGCATTGTAGCCTGTGGCGGAGATGGGACAGTTCAACTGGTTGCCCGCAACATAATCGGCAAAAAAATTCCCATGGGCATAATGCCATTGGGCTCAGCCAATGGATTGGCAAAGGCGCTTGACCTGCCCAGTGATCTTGAACAAATTCTTCATGTATTTACGCATGGCACACGACAACTTCCTTTGGATTTATTAATGGTTAACAACAACATTTGCACGCACCTTAGCGACATTGGCACCAACGCATTGTTAGTAAAAAATTATGAAGAGGCTGGTGATAAAGGAATGATTGGTTATGCCAAACATGTTATTACGTCAATTCAGCAAAGTGAATTGATGCAGTATTCTATTACTACACCTGCTGGCACGACAGAAGGTGAAGGTTATATGCTCATCATTGCCAACGCCAACAAATACGGAACAGGGGTGCATATTTCAGAAGGTTCTGTATCGGATGGAAAATTTGAAATATGTCCGGTGAAAGAAATGGATCTTCAATCAGCAATAAAGTCTGGGCTTACTGCAGTCAATTTATTTGTGGACAAAAATATGTTTTCAGAAGTAATCACGTGTACTTCTGCTGAAGTAAAGATTAATCGAAAAGTACATATGCAAATTGATGGCGAATACATTGGTGAGACCGATACATTATCCGTCAGCATGATGCCTTCTGCTCTCAACGTACTAATTCCTCAATGAGCGCAACACGAACACCGATATTGTTGAGTTTCTATGGACTTTCTAATGGGAAGAAAAATCTGTTTTTTGGCAAACTGGCTTATTCTCCCTCTAGCGATCTGAGTTTTAAAAAATACAATCGTTTCAAAACATTCAAAACCATTGTCGCACTCTATCGAACAAAGGGAATTCACAATCGTGAATTTGAAATGGTCTTTGATCATGGTGCCATCACAGGTACAACTGATGCCTCCGGTTCGTTTTGGTGCGAGGTAGCGATGGACGAACGACAAACCAAATTGAAGTCGATTACGCTTTTGAATACAAACGAAGACGTATTGCTCACAGAAGATCTATATCCCAATACCATTCATTCTATAGGCGTGAATACCATTGTCATTTCGGATCTGGACGATACCCTTATTCATTCGTTCATTCATAATAAGTTTAAGCAAATTCGAACGCTGTTATTTACATCCGTTGAAAATCGAAGAACTGTAATAACAATGGGGAACCTAATTAGACACTTTTCTGAATCCGGTGCCGTGCCCTTTTACTTATCAAACAGCGAACAGAATTTATTTCCGATGCTCATTCGGTTTTTAGCATTAAACCAATTTCCCGCAGGGCCACTCTTTCTAAAACAATATATCGGCCTTCGCCAATTGGTATGGCGAAGGAAATACAATCCAAAAAACTTTCACAAGCGAAACGTGTTGGAAAAAATTTTAGAGTTATTTCCAGACAAGCAATACATTTTAATTGGCGATAATACACAACATGATCTGGCCATTTACCTGGAAGCGGCTGAGAAGTATCCCGAAAACATTCAGTACATCATCATCCGAGAAGTTTCTGAAAAACCATCAGACAAAATCACTATAAAAAAAGCCGAGCTGATTTTAAAGCAAAACAATACTAAATTGTTTTACGATCGAGATTTTCCGGTAGATGTTCCATGGAAAATGGAGCGATAGCACAATTCCGACTATAAACCATTGGATCATTCATTCCTTAATGAATCAACCGGATTGAACATCGCTGCCTTTATAGATTGATAGCTCACTGTAAGAAGCGCCAGAAGCAACACAATAGTACCCGCCAAAACAAACACTCCGGCATTCAACGGAATACGATATTCAAAAGCACTCAACCATTCCTTCATTACATACCAGGCCAATGGGCATGCTAATACGAATGCTAATGCAACCTGTCTTGTGAAAGAAAGGGAGACCATCAAAAATAAATTCAACGATCCTGCACCAAGTATTTTTCTAATTCCTAGTTCTTTGGTTTTGCGTTCTACATGGTAATTGGCCAATCCTAAAAGTCCCAAGCACGCTACAAGGATGCTCAGTCCACCGGCCATTTGAAAAATCATTCCTGCTTTTTTCTCAGATACATAGAAGTTGTTCAATTGCTCGGACAAAAAATGATATTCAATAGGCGTTTCCGGATCAAATTTTTCGTGAACCTTCGTGGCGCCTTCAATCAATGCTTGGGTATCACCCGAAACTTTAATAGAAAAGTAATCGATCGATTGAATCGGATTATTGCGGTAGCCCATTATGATTGGAGCAACCTTTTGATGTAGCGATTGAAAGTTAAAGTCTTTCAGCACGCCCACTACATTCACATTCCATATACCTCCCCGCGCTCTGATCCGAAGCACTGTACCAATGGGATTTTTTAAATTCATGGCCTCCACGGCCGCTGTGTTAATAACTACATTCAATGAATCGGCTTTATCATTTCCGGAGAAGAATTTTCCGACTTCAAGTTTAAGGTCGTACGTTTTTAACATGTCCTCGTCAAATCCCATGAAATAGGTTTGAAGCGAATCGTTTTTTGCATTGACTTCACCTGCATTTTTAACATACAGCTGCCGGATATTTTTCCATTCACCTGGCACACGTGAAGAAACCGCTACGTCCTTTACACCTGCCAGTTTTGAGAATTCATTCTTCATTGCCTGAAACTGACTGCGCACCGCACCGCTATTAATATCAATGATCATCAATTGATCTTTATCAAATCCAATGTCTTTTGTTTGAATAAAGTTGATCTGATTGCCAATCACCAATGTCGAAACGATCAGTACAATGGTTATCATGAACTGAAAGACAACGAGCGAAGTACGGAGATTAAATCTGTTCCTCGTAAATACCGCGTGACCTTTTAGCGTAGCAACAGGCTTTAATTTTGACAAATAAAAGGCAGGATAACTTCCGGCAATCACACCAATAATCAGTGTGATCAGTAAAAGTGCAGGCATGAATTCACCTATTGTTTCAAGTGAAAGGTCAAAATGTTTTCCAGTAATGGAGTTGAAGAAAGGAAAGCAAAGATCCATCATCACAATAGACAGCAACATCGAAACCAACGTAATAACAAATGCCTCTGTTAAGAACTGAAAAATAAGTTGAGTTTTAATAGCACCCGCCACTTTTCGTATACCGATTTCTTTTGAGCGTGACGATGCTTTCGATGTGGTTAAATTGATGTAATTAATCGCTGCAATAACCAATAAGAATATCGCCATGCTTGAAAAGATATACACATATGAAAGCTGACCATGTTCCTCTTCAACACCCGATTGAATATCTTTTGAGTGTAAATAAATATCCTGAATCGGTTGAAAAGCTGTGGCCTGAACTTCGGCATCAGGACCCCAATGTTTCTTCATAAATGCCGGTATTTTTGCCTCAACATCTTGAATGGATTTACCATCACGCAACACAACATAGGTAAAGGCACCGAAATCTTGCCAGTCATTTAAATAAGTAGTCCAGTCTTCATCCGTAAGGATATTGGAAAACAGTAAGTCAAATTTAAGGTGGGAGTTCTCTGGAAAGTCTTTAATAACTCCTGTTACCTTTACTACACCAATCTCCAGCAAGTTCATGGTTTTGCCCAGAGCACTTTCATCTCCAAAATATTTTTTTGCCATAGACTCCGGAAGCACAACAGAAAAGGGTTGGCTAAGCGCTGTGGATTTATCGCCTTCTACAAAATCAAAATTGAAAACATTAAAAAAATTGTTATCCGTTGTGGTGAACCAGTTTCGCTCATTGTACTTCGCTTCGTCTATTTCTATAATTACCTGGCCTGAGAATCGGTGAAGGCGAGTCATCTCTTCTACTTCTGGAAACGAGCTCGCCAATTCAGGACCAAACGGTGAAACGGTTACACCATAGGTGCGAAGGTTATCCGGAACTGATTTATCGATTGTGAGGACTCTGAATGTTCTATCTGATTTTTGATGAAAAGAATCGTACGACAATTCATTGCTAACATAGGTATACAGCATCGTGCTGAACGAAATGCCGAGTACGAGGCCAAGTACGTTGATGAAGGTGAATGCTTTGTTTCGGATCAGTGATCGGATGGCGATTTTAAAGTAACTGCGTAGCATAAGAAAAGGTTAATGGGCTTACTGTTTACGATTTTCATGCCCATTACCAATTCCTCGTTTTTGATTGAGAATGCATCATTTAGAAAATGCAGTCTGTTCACAATCAACTAAAATCGTTCGATATCGATCGATTTTAGATCTCTCCTTTTTCCAACAAATCCTTCATGCATTGCATTACAGACGTCCAGTTCTTTACAGAATGGTCGCGTATTTCTTCTGTCTTGCAATTTTCTTGCGTTACGGTGAAGGTCGTTATTCCGTCTTGATCTTTAAGCGAGTACGTTATGTCCTGATAATTTTCAGGTACGTCAGCGGCTCCGGAAAAATTGCTCCAATAATTATACTTGAATATTTTTTCTTTCTCTATTTGAAGTATCGTTCCCTTGTCTTCATACGCTTTACCTTCCCGCTCACCCGTGAAGGTAATTGAACTTCCTACCTTCCAATCAGAAGTAGTCTTGGTACCAAAAAGGTACTTGGTTATTTTTTCAGGATTAATTAATGCATCCCACACGTTTGAGATGGGTGCTTTAATATCCAACGATACTTTACATACCATGTCTTGTTTCATTTTAGTGTTGTTTATTTTTCTTTTTTATCACCACATAGGTACATAGTACACATAGAATACCTTACAAGACATGTGCTCTATGTCCCTATGTGGTTAAATCTAATCTTCCAACTCCGAACAGGAAAAGCCGCAATCTTGCAAAAGCTTTTGTGCTGTAGTTGGATGAATGCTTCGCGATTTGATTCGCAATATTTTATCGCAATCGTCTAAAGCAAAATTCCATTGTCCGTTGCCCGCAAGAGCATCGAGTGAAGGTTTCAACAGCTGAATACCTTCTTTACTTTCTACCGATGTTTTGAAAACCAGAACTTCCATTTTAAAAATATAAAATTGAAAACCATGCGATGATGGCAACCAACACACCTGCTAAAAGCAGTAACCACCTTTGCTGAGAAAGTTTAATTAACGCCAAGTTGAATTTGAGTAACATTTGATTCGGGGGATGTAAAGTCCGCATTGATATAGAGTTCACGACTAACTCCGAGAGGTTGTAATCCATTCTCGGCAACAAACTGCATGATCTTGCCATAGCTTTGGGGAATGGAATCCCATCCTCCTTCATGAATAAGGCTCACACATTTATAATTGTCTGTACGTTTGAAATGGAATTTTCCATCGTATTCATTCACCACTTGTGCTACCGGTAAAGCGATTTCAAGCGTGAATGATTTTGTTTCATCACCGGTGAATCCAAAGTAGTGCCAGTGAACAGGACCCGCCACATGAAGGTCGAGCCGAACGGCTTCTTTGAAAAGATCTTTCGCGATGGGAAAGAATTGCGCTAACTCACTCACTTTTGTTTCAGCGCGATAAAACAAAAAGTTGATTGGTTTTACTTCTTTGAGTTGGGGTTGCATAGTGTTTTAATTTTATGCTAAGTAACGAGCACCCCATGACAGCCCTATGGCAGCAGGAAAAACTATTTTTAAGAAATTTTTGAAGTGAGTGACAACCCTATGTCAGCAGTGGCAAACTTTTGTACTGATACAGTAAAGACGTGTTTTTTCCACGTCTAATTGTGATTCTGCTTTAGTTATTGAATTTCGTTTCGTTATCCTTCTCTTTCTTCCTTATTTTTGAAACATGACAAAACCAGATCTGCCAAACGTTGCCCCGTTTTACATGACGTATGTAAAGCTTGTAAAAGATAATGATCTTCTCGAAGTAATGAAGGAATCGAGTCGTGTAACATTGAAGCTTATTCGCTCAATACCCGAAGCGAAAGGTGAGTTTCGTTACCTTCCCGAAAAATGGAGCATCAAAGAATTGCTTTGTCATATGATTGATGCTGAGCGTATTTTCGCATATCGTGCGCTTCGCTTCTCACGAAATGATAAAACACCGTTGTCTGGTTTTGAGGAGAAAGATTATGCTCCACAAGCAAATGCGCACAATCGAAGTATAGAAAGTATTGCCAATGAAATGGAACACGTCCGTTTAGCTTCGATTGACCTCTATTCCAGCTTCTCGGATGAAATGCTTTTGCGAACTGGTAAAGCAAACAACACAGAAATATCGGTGCTGAACCTGGGCTATATTATTTCAGGACATGAAACGCATCATCGAAATGTTTTGCTGGAGCGCTACTTAAATGCATAATTGATGCGCATATTTTTATTCGTACTTATAGGAATTGTTTTTCTTTCTTCGTGTTCACCCGTTTCAAAACGGGCACTTACCAAAACATTTAAGCAAACAGAAAAAACGTTTCAGGATCAGACCGGCTTTGCTTTGTATGATCCGCAGGAAAAGAAAACGGTTTATTCATTTAACAGCGACAAGTATTTTACTCCTGCATCCAACACCAAAATCTTTACCTTCTTTGCATCACTGAATATTATCGGAGATTCTATTCCTGGAATTCAATATGTTCAACGAAATGACTCTTTGATTTTTTGGGGAACAGGTGACCCTACCTTCCTTTATAAGAATACCAATACAAATGATCGAATTTATTCCTTGCTGACATCCGCTAAACAAAACCTGTATTTTTCGTCAGCCAATTTTAATACAACAGCTTTTGGTTCCGGTTGGGCTTGGGACGATTACAACAGCGAATATTCTCCTGAACGTTTTTCATTTCCGGTTTATGGAAATATATTTTCTGTTAAAACAGCATACAAAAAGATAAGTGTTACTCCGGATTTTTTTTCAACCTACCTGCATATCGGTGAGCAACGCGATAAGCCTGAAATAATTCGCAGTCTTCATTCCAATAACTTCGAATATTTTCCTTCAATAAAATCGGGTGAGTGGGACATACCTTTTAAAATTGAGCCCTCCTTCATTGCTGAATTATTAACCGACACATTAAAACGAAAGGTTCAATACATCGCGAACCCGATTAGCGCTGAAGCAAAAATCATGTATAGCATTCCGGCAGATAGTGTTTATAAAGTAATGATGCAGGAAAGCGACAACATGCTTGCCGAACATCTTCTCTTGATTTGTGCAGGAATAATAAGCGACACGTTACAACCTGAAATCGCCATTGATTATGTACAGAAAAAATTCTTACGTGATTTAACTGACAAGCCGGTTTGGGTTGATGGTTCCGGATTATCGCGCTACAATCTTTTTACACCGCGCAGCATTGTTCAGCTTTGGGATAAAATTTACCAGCTCGTTCCTCGCGAAAGGCTCTTCCCATTACTTGCTATTGGTGGTGTAAATGGAACTCTCAAAAACTGGTATAAAGCAGACAAGCCTTACATCTTTGGAAAGACAGGTTCCTTAAGTAACAATCATTGTCTGAGTGGTTATCTTGTAACGAAAAACGGAAAGACGCTGATCTTTTCCTTTATGAACAGCAACTATACTACGCCAACGTCTTCCATTCGAAAAAACATGCAGGAAATCTTGAACTTGATCTATGAAGAATATTAGCACGCTGAAAACTCCAGTTTTACTTTTTACCATTCTTTTTGCGGCATTTATTGTAAAAGCACAATCAAGCGACAGCTTAGATATTAAGATCGGACAGATGATTTTGATTGGCTTTGCCGGAACAACAGTTGATTCCGCTGTGCTGAAGGATATTCAAAAAGGAAAGGTAGGCTCCATTATTATTTTCGAAAAGAACATCCCGAAAACAAATTCATTTATCGCATTAAAGAAAATCAACTGGACGTATCAACACGCGGCCGCAATACCGTTGTTTATTTCGATCGACCAGGAGGGGGGGAAAGTAAATCGTCTGAAAGACAAATATGGTTTCCCAAAATCCATCACCGCTTTCGAGATGGGTAAAAATGCTTCTCTCGATTCTGTTCGGTTTTATAGCGAAGCAACGGCTTCTACATTAATCGGACTGGGCATTAATGTAAACTTCGCACCTGTTGTGGATTTAATTGCTAATCTTAACAATCCGGTTATCGTAAAACACGGTCGCGCATTCTCAGCGAATGAAGACACGGTGATTATCATGGCGAAAGAAGTAATCAAGAAACACCTTGAGCGAGGCGTAGTTACTGCACTTAAGCATTTTCCAGGACATGGAAGTTCACAGGCAGATACACATTTAGGCATTGCAGATGTTACCAATACCTGGACTGAACGTGAATTGAAACCTTATCAATCGCTTATCGATTCGGGATATGCTGATGCTATAATGACTTCGCACATCGTGAATATGAAATTAGATTCGAGCGGAAATCCTGGAACATTATCGTACGATATTCTCACGGGCATGCTTCGTAACAAACTACGCTTTAATGGAGTGATTTTTACAGATGATATGCAGATGCATGCCATCACGGAACACTATGGTTTGGAAGAAGCGATTCGTTTGGCAATTAATGGAGGTGTAGACATCATGACTTTTTCAAATAATATTCAGGGCAGCGATGTGCGAACAGTAGATCGGGTTCACGAGATCATAAAGAAAATGGTGGAAGATGGTGTAATTAAAAAAGAGCGCATCGATGAATCCTTCGTGCGGATTATGAAATTGAAAGCGCGTTTGCGAAATCCGATTGATTATCAACAGAAATTCGAGAAAGCGCAAAAGCAACTTCAAAACGACCAACGCCAGCAATTGCAAAGTATAAAAACCGCAGAGTATCTTTTGGAGAAAGCGAAGCAAGACATAGAAAACTCAAAGAAGAAATCAAAGAAGAAATCAAAAAAGAAGAAAAAGAATTAAGACAGTAATCAGTCTTTAATGGCCACGAATGCACGAATAAAGACACTAAACATTCGTGGCTTAATTGCATTCGCGTACTACTATGAATCCTTTCAACATTTCATTTGCTAAACAAAATCAAGTACCTATCCTCATTAGCGTACCTCATTGCGGCATTAATTTTCCTGATGAATTAAAAGATCAATACAAATCCAATCTTGCATTATCACCAGACGATACTGATTGGTTTGTAGATAAACTGTATGACTTCGCTCCTTCAATGGGAATGACGATAATCTCTGCCGTTTACAGCCGATGGGTAATTGATTTGAATCGGGATCCAAAAAGCAAACCGCTTTACAGCGATGGAAGGATCATTACGGGTCTTTGTCCTACAACTAATTTTTTGGGCGAGCCTATTTACAAAGACGAACGCGAAGTTGTTGATGAAAAAGAAATAAACAGGAGACTCGATCAATATTACTTACCCTATCATACAAAGGTTCAGGAATTATTAAATGATTTGAAGACGAAGTTTGGAAAGGTATTGTTGTGGGATTGTCATTCTATACGACAATATGTACCGACCATTCACAATCAAAAATTCCCCGATCTTATTTTAGGTGATGCCAATGGAGCTTCTGCTAATATACAATTATCTGAAACCGTGCTGAGGAAATTTACAGCAACGAATTATTCTCTTCAACATAACAATCCTTTTAAAGGAGGAACGATCACCCGCCATTTCGGAAAGCCGTCTGATAACCAACATGCCCTTCAGCTTGAAATGACAAAAGTGAATTACATGGATGACACTGAGAAAAAATATGATGATAAGCGCGCAGATAAAATGCGGGATGTATTGAAAACGGTTTTTGAAGATCTCATCCAACAATTGAAGACAACATGAGCGATTTAAAATATTTTTCTTTCAAAGCTCTTCTTCAGGATGAAGGATGGATCTCACCAGCTTATGTGGGCATTGATGAAAAAGGTGTGGTTCAATACCTATCCAAAAAGGCGCCTCCTCAGTCCGTTGCTGTGGAATCAGTTCAGGGATTTGCCTTACCAGGTTTTCAAAATGCGCACTCGCATGCGTTTCAATTTGCTATGGCGGGTCATGCTGAGAAACACAATCCTGGAACAGACGATGATTTTTGGAGTTGGCGCGAAGCAATGTATAATTGTGCGTTGACAATGGATCCGGATCAAATGGAATCGGTTGCCACCATGCTCTATGCAGAGATGCTGCGAAAAGGTTATACCCATGTTGCTGAATTTCATTACCTCCATCACGATAAGCATGGAAGACCCTATTCGAATTTAGCGGAGATGGGTGAGCGATTAGTTTCAGCTGCGAAGACGGCTGGAATTAAAATTACGTTGGTTCCTGTCTTCTATCAGAAAGGAAATTTTGGTGTGGATGCTTATCCGAAACAGCGAAGGTTCATTTCAAAAACGGTAGATGATTATTTGCAGTTGCTCGATGACTCTGCCAATGTTGTTTTGAACCAAGATCACGCACGGTTAGGTTTTGGTGTTCATTCTTTACGTGCTGTAAATGCAAATGACATTGTAAATACATTTGAAGCCGGGCCAAAAAATATTCCGTTTCATTTGCACGCAGCTGAACAATTAAAAGAAATTAAAGACTGCGTTGACTTTTTAAAACAACGACCGGTTGAATGGTTGCTTGATCATCTTCCTCTAGACAGTCGCTTTCATCTGGTTCATTGCACACACATGGAAAGCGATGAAGTAAAACGCTTGGCAAAAAGCGGAGCGAATGCTGTGTTATGCCCTGGAACGGAAGGAAATTTAGGAGATGGAATATTTAAGCTAAGTGAGTTTGCAAAAGAAGGTGGGGATTGGTCAATCGGGACAGACAGCCACATCAGTTTAAATCCTCTGGAAGATTTGCGTTGGTTGGATTATGCACAACGTTTCACCACACACAAGCGCAATACCTTTGATGATGGCGCCAAAGTATTAATTACGAAGACAATTCGCTCTGGGAGAAAAGCAATGGGTATTGAACAAAATGCATTCTTTGAAATTGGTAAACCCTTCGATGCTGTGGTGTACAATGCTAAATCACCTTTGCTTATGCAGGCTGATTTAAAAAACACATTACCTGCCATTCTCTATACAGCCGATACCTCTGATATTCTCGGAACATTGGTGAATGGAAAATGGATGGTGAAAGATCAGTGGCATGTTAGAAGAGAAGAAATTGGAGGAGTTTGTTTTAAGTTAATTCAGAAAAAAAGTCTGATTTGAAGCTTCCTTTTTCAACATTCCAGCCCTTGCTTATATTATCAATATTCAGATTTCAATTATCTTTGGAGTAATGAAAATCAGCAAGGTTGAAAAATACGTTGGATTTCCAGTGCCGGACTGCCGGGTGACTAAACCATTTAAAACTATGAAACATGCTGTACTACATCGTGTCTTTAATAGTTTTAATGCTGACCATAAAGGTGACGCTGAAAAGGAAAAGCATTAAGATTAAGCTTTCCTTCAAGTAGGAGCATTGAAAAAATAAGGGGTGTAAAACCCCTTTTTTATTATTCTCTGTTAACGCATCATCTCACCTCATTTATTTTTCTGAAGGCAAACTCTGGAGTCAATCTCGATAGCAGGTACAACAACCATACTTTTCCCACTCGAATTTCTTCCCGATTTTTTGCCAGTTTCCCTAGCATTTCATCAACAGCCTGACGTGAACTGATTGCAATTTTCGGAACATCACCTTTGTGCCAAGGTGTATCCACCACGGGCATCATTACTTCTATAACTTTAACATTAGTCTCTTTTAATTGATGGCGTAGCACTTTTGTGAAAGCATGCAATGCAGATTTGGTTGCATTGTAAATTGGGTACACTGCTCGCGGTGCGTAAATCAATCCTGTGGTAATATTGATGATGCTTCCCTTGTTCTTTTCGAGCACCGGAAGAAACAGTTTGCAAAGGGCAATAGGAGCGATGAGGTTAGTCTGAATTTCAAGATTGGTTTTGGCTAACATATCCGGATCTAATCTGAAATCAGTTTTATGAACAAGGGCTGCATTGTTTATCAACACACTACAAGCAGGATGCTCTTTTGATACCCAACTAAAAAGCGCTGAGCGATCTTCCGCTAGAGAAAGGTCACAAGCAAAAATATGAACAGCGGGCAATGCACTTTTTACTTGGTTGAGTTTTTCAAGTGAACGTCCGCAGATCAACAATGTATTTCCCTTGTTGAGCAACACGCGGGTAAGTTCAAGTCCGATACCGGAACTGCCTCCGGTTATGAGAATGGTTTTGTTTTCAAAAATCATGTTGAAATAGTTATACCAAAACTATTTCAACATAAAGTGCTGCGCATTAACCTATGTTAACAAGTCCCATCTTTTTTCTGATACGACTCAGCGCAACAGGTGTAATGCCCAGGTAAGAAGCAATGATGTGTTGTTTTACACGACTCTCCAAATCGGGATATTCAGATCGAAACAATTGGTACCTTGTTTCAGCATCATAAAGCAAAAACTCGCGCTCCCTTTTTTCTTTTTTAGAAAATCCCTTTTCGAGCACAGCAATCAATACATCTTTCCAACACGTATGACCAGCCATTAATGCTTTCCATTTTTCGAAGTCAATTACCATTATGGTAGCATCTTCCAATGCTTCTATTGAAAAGTAAGATGGTTCAGTTCGGATCATGGCACTGTATGAACTCAAAAAAGTTTCTTCCGAAAAAAAGCCTTTTGTGAATTCATTGCCGTGCTGATCAATGTAGAAGTAACGAAATATTCCGCGTGTCACAAATGCAATCTTTTTTGGGATTTGTCCTGCAACTAAAAATTGCTCCCCTTTGCTCAGTTTTACTTCGTTAGAGATAGCAGAAAAATTTTCAAGCTCTTCTTGTGGGATAACGGTTATCAGTTTTAATTTTTCAACGAAGGTCTTCATACCTGCAATGTAGGAATTGTACTTTTTCCGGATTCATAGGCTTCCCAAAAATTTATTTAGTGTATTTCAACATGCCTGTTCCACTACATCAGCTGCCTGTTGTATTACTTTCCCGCGCTATAAATGCTCATCAAAAATGCTTTGCTGATTTTTGTAGCAGCAGTTTCGCATAGATGGCCTTGTCCTTCAGCTGCATCAACACCTTGACCTTTGCTCGGGCATGATGACGTAGAACGATATTTATTACAAATGCCCCAGATACCATCCCAACCACAAGCACCGTTGTCAGACTCGGCTTCCTGAAAATCAAACACAACATCTTTGTTTTTGAAAGTATCTTTCATCCAGCTGCCTACTTCTGTTCGGGCAGTATTTTGATCACCTCCAGTTACGAGGTAAACAAGAGGAGGCGTGATGTGTACAAATCGCAACCCGGGTATTTCAATTCGTAAATCATCTATTAGTTTTTTGTATGCGACTTTTACCTCTTCCATATTATCGTCAGAGATGTCGGCATAACCGAATTTAAAAATGGCAATTTTGATAATAGCCTTGTGCTGAAGTGCATTGGTTTTGAATTCACTTATTTTCTCAAACGGATTTCCGTTCGATGCACTGAACACATTTCCGCTAAGTCCTTTGTTTGGTGATTCATTGAGATCAAAATATTCAAATTTAAAGCCGTTGTTGTTAGCACCGTCCTCTAAATCAGCACCAACAGATTGATGCATAAAAATGGTGTTCCATCCTTTGATTCTGTTTTTTTCTTCACTGCTCAGATTGTCCCACGCGGTTATGCCTGCTGAGTTTACAATGCCCGGTTGACCGTCACCGAGTTCAGTCTCACCGGGATTACCATTGTTGATTGGATCTATTTCGTTTGACGAAGAACAACTGATCAGAATCATGCCGAATACAAATGCTACGAGCGTTTTCATACTTAATACTTTTACAATTTTTGAGAATGTTTTATTGCGAAGGAATACTTAAGGCTTTCCCCACCCTTCTGGCCATTTTAATAAATTATCCAGACTCTTATAATCGCCAAATTCGATTGTTCGATAAAAACACGAGCCGGTATCATTATCGCAGCCTTCCGTCCAAACGAAGTAGTGCCACTTTTTAAAATCAAGAAAATAGTGTTGAGGATAATAAATACCATAACTGTGAATAGATGAAAAACCGGCCTCTACAGTTTCCCAATCATACGGAGTATCGAGAATAACGGCATTAATAGACTTCAGGGAAAAATTTTGAACGGTTGGATTGCTTTCATCACCTGCGGGACAAAACAGACTTTGATTAAAACAAAGACCATGTTTGAAATAAAAATAGGTGTCGTTATACTTGTAGTGACCTCCAACACCATCCGGAATCCGAATAGGGCCCATGTAAGCGTTAGGCCATTTGCCTGCCATAGCACCAACGTATTGTGATTGGTTTAAAAAATAAAGATTACTGGCCGGGTTGCTTGGTATGGGGTTTTTATAAAAGGATCCGCTAAAGCCGTCAACCTTTAATAAATAAGATGGATTTTTCCACTGCTTAGCCCAACCATAACCTGGATAGTCCATTATTTCTGGTGGAAAATTAGAACCCAAATTATCCACTGATTGTGGTTCTGATACTACTCTCATCGTATCCCTTGTCTTGTACATGAACTCGGCCACAAAATATTTTTTGTCTTTTGTCTCAGCATGATTAAGATCAAAAAAATAATAGCGGTCAACCCATTTGCCATCAACATAGTCTGTGCTGAAATATGCACAGGTTGGAGAATTGGCAAAGATCGGAACGGGTTCATCGGGCTCAGAACAAGCAAAGACACAGTATATAAGTGCGAGTAAATAGAATGATCTTTTCATAACCTTCTTTGTTTGATCCAAAACTATCATCGCCCTTCATCACTTTCTGTTCAACTAGCTTAACAACAGTTTAAATAGACCAACGACAAGAATTGCACGGACTCATTATCTTTGTTTGAATTGATGGCTGATTACAAAAAATGCAAACCCCTGTTTCCTGTATAATTGTTGATGATGATGAAGTAGACAGACTCACTACTATTTCGTTCGTGCGTAGGTATCCCTTTCTAAAGATTGATGGTGTTTACGCTTCCGCGGAAGCAGCGATAGAAGGTTTGAAGACTTTGCGTCCCGAGGTTTTGTTTCTTGATATTGATCTGGCTGGAATTTCGGGGATAGAACTTCGCGCAAAGCTGATGCACATTCCGGGATGTATTTTCATTACCGCCTACCCGGACTATGCTGTCGAAAGTTTTGAAAAAGACGCGCTTGATTTTTTGGTGAAGCCGGTGAAGCCCGATCGATTTGAAAAAGCCATGAAACGTCTGGAAGATTTTTTAGTTGTTCGAAATAAAGCCGCACTTCTCGATGATGCATTGGGTGGCGATACCATTGTTATTAAAGAAGGACACGAGAAAATAAAGATTCACTTGCATGATGTGATTTACTTGGAGGCATTAAAAGATTATACGCGCATTGTTACGGAGGCAAAAAAGTATTGTGTGCTTTCTTCGCTTGGAAATTTGTTAAAGGAGAACGCGTTTCAATCTTTTGTGAGGATTCATAGAAGTTATGCTGTTCAGGCAAAATATATAGCACGGATTACTACATCGTATGTAGCCATTCGTGAGCATGAACTTCCCATCGGCCGTAGCTATCAGGAGAGTTTAAGTAAAATATTGAACCCATAAGAATGATCAATACCTTGATGTTGGGTAAAAAATTTGGTGTTGCCTGTGGCTTACTGACAATTGCATTGTGGACTACAGCAACAAGTGCCTTTTCGCAAGACCAGAAGTTGGTAGACTCCCTTGCACAAAATCTTTCAGTGGCCCAAGAGGATTCGAATAAGGTAAAGACTTTTCTGAATCTTGCGCGCCTTTACTATCAGACTAATCCAGATAGTTTTTTTCTGTGCACACATCAGGCACTTGATTTGGCGCGGAAAATTGAATGGCCAAAGGGAATTGCCAACAGCACGAACAACATCGGCCTGCTATTGAGCGATACCGGAAATCATCAACTGGCAATTACCTATCTGGAAGAAAGTCTTCGCATTAACCGGGAAATTAGCGCGAAGCTGAACATCATTAATAACCTCACCAACCTTGGCAGGATCTACTACCGCCAGGGTGATTTTGTAAAATCATCAGATTATTTTTTTGATGCTCTGGAAATAGCGGAAGCAATCAATAACCATGAGAAGATTGCCATGATCGGAACCAATCTAACCGCTACTTTTTGCAGCGAAAAGGATTGGGTGAAAGGAGAGAAATATGCACGACTCACGTTACATCACAGTGAGCTGGCGAATGCTCCCATTCATTCGTTCAAGTCGTATATTGCCTTAGGAGAAATCAGGGCAGAGCAATTCGATACACTAGGAGCAAAAAGTTTTTTTGAAAGTGCATTAGAGGTTTGCCAAAAGAACGACTTTAAACTACTATCAGCTGAAGCACTCAGTAATCTCGCCAGGATCGAGAGCAATTACGACAACGCTCTGGCAACTATATTGAAAGCAAGAAAGATACTTGATGAGCTGAGTCCAAACTCATTGAACTCCGTAATGAATTTAGAAGCGCTGGGTGTTCTTTATCTTAACCTCTATCAATCCCGATCATCTGCTGCTCAACGAAAAGTATTTCTTCAAAAGGCCGAGTATTACCTTCAAGAGAAAGTACGAAAATGTACCGAACTAAATTATATAGAGGCCTTGGCTTTGGGCTTGAATCAATTGGTAAAAGTACAGGAGTTAAAAGGTGACTTCAAACTTGCTCACCAATACAGCAAGCAATACCATGCTATCAACGATTCACTTTACTCTCAGGAAAGCAAAAATAAAATTGCCACCATTGAAGGTCAGCGTGAAGTGGCTTTGCGCGATAAAGAAATTGAGTTAAACAAATTAGCACTGTCAACCCAACGAAAACAAAACATTGCCTTGACTCTAGGACTTGGTTTAGTCGTGATCATCGGAGCTTTGCTATACCGACAAAACCAAATTCGAAAAAAGACAAATGCTGAGTTAGTTCATCTTAACAGCCAACTTGACGAAGCAAACAAAGTAAAAGCCAAGTTCTTCGCTATACTGAGTCATGATTTAAGAAGTCCTTTGGCGCGATTGATTAATTTTCTTCATCTCCAAAAAGAAGCGCCTGATTTATTGACAGGACAACAAGCGACAATTCATCAACAGAAGATTGTTACATCAGCAGAAGCTTTGCTGGAAAATATGGAGACCGTATTGCTGTGGGGCAAAGGGCAGATGGTGGATTTTAAACCGGTCAAGAAAAAGATATTGATAAGTAGTCTTTTCAAACAGCTTGATGATACTTTTAAAGACTATGAAAGAGTCCACTTGTCCTTTTCAGATTCAGAAAATATAGAAATTACTACTGATGAGAATTATCTCTTCACCATTATGCAGAATCTCACTGCGAATGCGATGAAAGCCTTGGATGGAACGACTGATGGTTCGATACGATGGAAAGCAGAGAAGCAAAATGATAGTAAAATCACCCTATCTATAACTGATAACGGCCCGGGTTTAAATGAAGATCAAAGAGATAAGCTTCTCAACTCACAAGAAATCACAGCTAACAAAAATGGTTTTGGTTTTCACATTATTCGTGATTTGGCGAAAGCCATTGAGTGCACTATTGAAGTTGAATCCAAATTGGATAGCGGTACCACCTTTCGATTACATTGCTAGAACATAATGAAATCTCTGTGGCTGAATAGCAGCCACAGAGATAATCACATAGTAATTTTAGCATACAAACTACTTCACTATAAATTTCTTCACCGAAATCTTTTTACCATTATGTTGTTGCACTACATATACGCCAGCTTTCATATTGTCAACCGTTAAACTTTCGTTTACTTGTTTTTCCAAAATTGATTTTCCTGTCATATCAAGAATAGTAATGCTTGAAGGTTCGGATACTCGGATGGTTATTGTACCTGCTGCAGGATTGGGATAGACAGACAACTCACTGCTTTCTATTCGCAATTCGATTGTCTCGTCAGTCTCAGAGCTTGCCGTTCTTCCATTTGACAATGAGGTACCCGAACCTGTGCCCCATGTAAAAGCTTCCCATCCACCAATTGTTGTGCGTGCACAGGTCATCGCTACCGTTCCATTTTCAGATGAGATATATCGGCCATTATTTCCACGCAATGAAATCTTTCCATCGGCATTGATGATCCAATCAAATTTTTCCCACTCACCAATGGAGGCTCTGCTACAGGTAATGGAGGCCGCTCCGTTTTCTGACGACACATATTTGCTTTGACTGCGCAAGGCTACCTTACCACTCCCAGCATCAACCACCGTAAATTGTTCCCATCCACCAACAGTCGTGCGATTGCATCGCATGGCTTGAGTTCCATTTTCAGATGATGCATATTGATTGTTGCTACCTCTCAGCCAAATTGTTTGTCCGATCGGTGCAGTTGGTGTTATTGTTCCAGAGCAACCGGTTGTCCAGGGCGCAGGATTGCGTGCTATTACTGCAGCAATGGTGTTTGTGTTCTTAATGTTGTTTGCATACTTAATATTTTCAAGAACGCTCGCCATTACCGAAACACCATCGGTAGGATAAGCTCCACCAATGCGCATCATCGCGGCATTCTCACCTATATCATGACGTTTGTAAGTCCAATGCGCCCAGCCAATTCCCCACTCCTCCATCCAGGTAATATTTTGTCGTAACCAGTCGGTGGTATTCTCTCCTGTTTCGCCAACAAATACCGGAACGTTATGACGCGTTCTGAATTCAGTAAGATTAATCATGCGGTTAATCTGATTGGGATTTGGATCTCTAACCCAATCATCTGACGCATTAATCCAGTATCGGTGCGCGTTATAAATCAAACCCCAGTTTGGTGAGAAGGTATACGGCTCCATGTAATCATAATTATTACCCCATCCGTTTCCTTCAATCATAATGATGTGATTGTCACCCTGACCTCGAATCGTAGTAATGAGTCTTTGAAATAAATCATGGATAACCTGGTTGTTGGGAACCTGATTCGGTTCGTTGATCAAATCATACCAGGCAATTCTTCCTTCGTTTTTATAACGAGCAGAAATCTTTTCCCAGAATTTGTTCGTAACATCTTTAAACACCTGCTGATTCCAAAGATCGTTGGCATAGAACAGATCGGAAATATTTTGGTCGGCACCTTGCCCCCCCGGAGCGGCATGCAGATCTAAAATAACATACATGCCATTGGCAGCGCACCAGTTCAAAACATTATTGATCATTTTAAAACCTTCCGTATTTTGATCGGTGAATAGTGTATTGTTGTTAAGCGCGGTTTGCAAACTCGCTTTGTAAGCATCGTGGTTTGCAATGTTTCGGATTACACTATTGCGGACAGAACGTTGTGAGGTAGTGAGGAACAATTCATAATGCAGCGGTAGCCGGATGGAATTGAAACCTAATGAAGCGATATAATCAATATCTGCTTTTGTAATAAAATTGTTTCGCCAGCTTTGGTAAAAAGCTTCTACTTGTGCTTCGGTTTGCCCGGCATCGTAGTACCGCTTTTTCATTTTCCATTGGCAGTTCGCCAAATTTCCATTTTGCGGATTGAGCATGTATCCTTCCTGAATGGCCCAGTCGCCCAAATTCATGGAGCGAAGAATTACATTTTGACCGGCAGCATTTCTAACCTGTTGGCCTACCGTTGATAGAAAACAGTTTTGTGCTTTTACAGATCGTGGTAAAAACGAACATAGCAGCACAAGGGCTAAAGTGATTGAAAGAGCATGTGAACAGGTAAGCCTTTTTGGCCTCGCATCACCTCTAACAAGTTGAGTAGAGTTTTTCATGTGTACTGGTTTTTTAGGTGTCTGATTGATTTATGCAATCGTTTGCGATACAAATGTATCAGACCACCTCTCTTTCCTGTCGGATTGGTGTACACTTCAAACACTTCACCCTAGAGTCATCGCCTCGTCATTCACTCGTCAATAAATTGTATGATGTTGAAAGTCAATACACTAAAGACTATTGAAATTAGATTTCGATGATAAAAAAGTTAGGAAATCGACTTGAATTTAGGATCAATTCCCAGACTTGTTTGCGCTGGTTCTAATATCCTGTTCTCAATTAAGCTACCCTAATCGTTGAAATTTAAGGTATAGGCAATACTAGTTAACTAAAACGCCCATGTTAATATTCTTAATCAACACGGGCGAAATAATCTTTTTAATAAGATGGTCTTAAAACCCCTTTACAATCTCAGTAAACTCTCTCGACTTCAGCGAAGCGCCTCCAACTAATCCCCCATCTACATCAGGGCAGGCAAAAAGTTCTTTAGCGTTGGCAGCATTTACACTTCCTCCATAGAGAATTGAAATTGAGTCGGCAATTGCTTGTCCGTATTTTGCAGCAAGGTGTTTGCGTATTACAGCGTGCATATCTTGTGCTTGTTGTGAACTGGCTGTTTTACCTGTGCCTATTGCCCAAACGGGTTCGTAAGCAATCACTACTTTTTGAAGGCTGGCTGCATCTAAGTGAAAAAGACTTTCTTCTACTTGTTTCTTCACAAGCGCCTCATGTCCGTTGCTTTCGCGCACTTCTAACGGTTCGCCACAACAGAAGATGGGCGATAATCCATTCTTCAATGCTACGTCAACTTTCTTTGCCAACAACACTCCTCCTTCACCAAAATATTGTCTGCGTTCGCTATGGCCAAGGATTACATACGGCACACCAATCGACTTCAACATCGGTGCAGAAGTTTCACCTGTGTAGGCACCTGCTTCATGCTCGCTGCAGTTTTGCGCTCCAATTGAAATGCGAGTGTTATTGCCTACTAAATTTTTGATCGGTACGAGGTATGGAAAAGGTGTACAGAAAATAACGTGAGTATCGCCTTTTACTTCATCGGCCACCATGCCCATAATTTCAGAAGTCAGAATGTTTGCTTCCTCCATGGTCTTGTTCATCTTCCAGTTGCCGGCTACAATTTTCTTACGCATATGTCAGGTTGGTTTTTAATTGGGGGCTAAAGATAGTGAGTTAAGATTGAAATTTTAACCGCAGGAGAACGCGGAAGTCGCCGAGAAATGTTTTAGCATCAGCCTCTGCGCCCTCCTCGGTTAAGTCAACCTTTATCGCTTGTTAGGTCTGTAGTTGGATTCCTTGAAGATGACCAGAGCATTATCCAATCCCATAATCCTGGCCAACGGAATATTATCGTGTGTTTCAGCATATCGGTTTACAATCCGCCAACCTACCCATTGGCCAATACGGCCCGGGCATTTTTCTCCTACCTGGATAGTGACTGGTCGTTCACCTAAATAATCCCTTTTTATCTCTTGACTGGTTGAAAACAAAACTTGGTCTTCAATAAATCGAGCCCAAATCAAATCTTCATTTTTCCGGGAGCCTTTTATTTCTTCGGGCGTATACCAAATGAAAACGCTATCCGGTACACACGGCAACATGTGCTTGGCGAAATAAAATGATTTACCATATGCTACCATGTCGGCAAGAACGGTTTTGTCGGTAGGATTCGTTTTGTTAAAGCGATCACTTATACCATAGATCAACATACACGATGGAACAATATCATCCGGATCGTACTTGCGCATTAAGTAATCATATACTTTTGGTCTGTATCGTCCTTCCTTGCCTAGATAAAAATCGAGACTTATGATAATGAGGGAATCACTTACCAGCATGTCGTTACCTAAAAGTCCGGAGACAACTGTTTGAACTTTAGGTGGATAAAATCCGGGATAGTAATACGCAATATTTTTGAAGGCTTGTTCGAATTCACTTTTGAGTGAAGACAGATCACCAAAGACTTGTTTCGTTTCCAAAAGCAAAGTATCAAGATGAGGATTATTAAAGCGGTTGTAGAGTTCGTTTATAAAAACAGAGTCATCTGGAAATTCTGACCTGCGAAAGATGTAATCACGAATAGTCGGTTGACGGGTGAGGAATGCCACCAACTCATCTCTTGATTCGATGTTGACAAGTGAATCCTGAAACTGTTCAATGCTCACACTGATTTTCACTTCGGATGTCTCCGGAACAAAAACACACACCTCCTCGTCCTTCTTACATCCCGAAAGGAAAAGAACAAACATCAAGGTGGCTACTGAAAGAAAACGCATAGAAAAAATTAACGCGAAGATCGGATTATTTACCTGATGCCAAAACGTTGGGGGCTTGATAAAATTATTTGATGTCAAAGGTGAGTTTATCCGATGACTTTTCAGAAACAAGTCGGAGACTTCTTACTGTGCCACGAACTGTAACATGCACCAGATTTGACTGATCATCATGTGTTTCCATCAAAATGTCATTTTTTATCAAAATGGTTTTTAACTTCTTTACATTACTTACTTCAACATAAAAAATGAAAGCCTCTCCTTCGCTCTCATGTCCAAGATAATTCACTTTTTGAGGTTTGCCTTCCAATGAAATACTAAAATGATTTTTCAGATAGCTACCCATCATTTGGTCAAGAGTTAGTCCTTTTGGGCTCATGATGTCCAGTTCGGGCCGGTTCAGTTGTTTGCGCATAGTAAGTTCCAGATCATCAGCAAAAACGCGCATCATAATCTCCAATCGCCTTTCTTTCTCATCAAACTCAATTTCCGTTACTGAAACATGAAGTGGGTGTGTTGAAAAAAGCGAAAGCAAACAGGTTAGAAGGATTTTCATGAAACAAATTTAATGTATACGATATGATTTACGAGGTACGATTATTTGTGTGGCTGTAAAACGAGTAGAAACCGCAGAGGCGGAGACACAGAGTTAATTCAGGAAAGATCTAAAGATATAGAATAAAACCCTCTCCATATCTCTGCGTCTCTGCGCCTACGCGGTTCTCTTGGGCTTCTGTTTTCAATTAGAAATTCTCACCTTTGCTCAACGAAAAATCATCCACAACCATTGAATTCTGATCGCTACGCCCAACGCGGAGTTTCCGCATCCAAAGAAGATGTTCATCAGGCCATCAGCAAACTCGACAAAGGTTTGTTTCCAAAAACCTTCTGCAAAATTGTGCCCGATTATTTAGGAAACGATCCAGACTATTGCACCGTTATGCATGCCGATGGTGCCGGAACAAAATCATCACTTGCTTATATTTATTGGAAAGAGACTGGCGACCTTTCTGTGTGGAGAGGCATTGCGCAAGATGCCATCATCATGAACATCGATGATCTTTTATGTATAGGTGCAACTGAAAACATTTTATTATCCTCCACCATTGGCCGAAACAAAAATCGTGTGCCGGGTGAAGTGATCTCCGCCATTATCAACGGAACAGAAGAGGTACTCGCAATGCTTCGTCAACACGACCTTAATATTATCAGTACCGGTGGCGAGACAGCCGACCTTGGTGATTTAGTACGCACCATTGCTGTCGACAGCACTGTAGTGTGTAGAATGAAACGCAGGGATGTAATTGATAATAGTCGCATTCAAGCTGGAGATGTAATCGTTGGATTAGCATCGTACGGAAAAGCTTCTTATGAAGACGAATACAATGGCGGCATGGGGAGCAATGGATTGACTTCTGCGCGTCATGATGTTTTTCATAAAGAGTATGCTTCTAAATACCCTGAGTCGTTCGACAAAGACGTTCCCACTGATTTGGTTTATTCTGGGAAATATAAAGTGAGTGACACCATTCCTGGCGTTGATGTAAATGTTGGCAAGCTTGTGCTCTCACCTACGCGTACCTATGCTCCTATTATTGTTGGTTTGTTGAAGAGCCTTCGTAGTGAAATACACGGCATGGTTCATTGCAGCGGTGGTGCGCAAACCAAAGTGATGCACTTCATTGACAACCTTCATATCGTTAAAGACAATCTCTTTGATATACCTCCGCTCTTTCATTTGATACAAGAGCAAAGCGGAACCGATTGGAAGGAAATGTATAAAGTCTTTAATATGGGTCATCGTATGGAGATCTATGTAAATGAAAAACACGCGAAGGAAATCATTTCCCTTTCACAACAATTCGGTGTGGATGCAAAGATCATCGGACGAGTAGAAGCTTCTGCGACAAAGCAAGTAACGGTTGTGAGTGCAAAAGGAAAGTTTGTTTACAACTAGTTCGTTACGAGATAGCATCTTCTATTTGATTGCGCTCTACATGAGCTTTTCTTCTTTTGACGCAATGCTTTGTTATCTTTTCAGTAGAATATGACATTCGATTACATTATTATCGGGGCAGGAAGTGCTGGTTGCGTGCTGGCGAATCGGCTAAGTGAAGATCCATCAAAAACCGTGTTACTTCTAGAAGCGGGCGGGCGCGATACAAAAATAGAAATCCATATTCCGGGTGGATATATGAAACTCCACCACAGCAATGTGGATTGGAATAATTATTATACTCTTCCTCAACCGTTTTTACAAAACCGAAAAATTTATCATCCACGTGGCAAGGTATTAGGAGGTTCCAGTTCAACGAATGCCATGGCCTACATTCGCGGGCATATGGAAGATTATAATCATTGGGCATCGTTAGGCAATAACGGTTGGAGTTATGATGAGGTGCTTCACTATTTTAAAAAGTCAGAACACAATGAACAATACGAAGATGAATTTCATGCACGTGGTGGTGAGCTGAATGTAACGCAATCGTATTGGTATCATAATCCGATTGGTGAAGCGTTCATTCGATCCTGCATTGAAAAAGGTATTCCGCACAATGAAGATTTTAATGGATTGAAACAGGAAGGTGTTGGCCATCTTCAGTACACGATGAAAGATGCCAAACGCTGGAGCACGGCACAGGCCTTTCTTGTTCCTGTTCTATCCAGAAAAAATCTAACAATCATTACGGGTGCGCACTCTCGGAAAATTCTTATTGAAAAAGATGAAGCAAAAGGCGTTGAGTTTTCCAGCAAAGAAAATTCCTTCCAACATGCTTTCGCTAAAAAGGAAGTTATCCTTTCTGCTGGTTCTTTTGCTTCACCTCAACTATTGATGCTATCTGGAATTGGTTCGACTGAAGAATTAAAACGTGTTGGTATTCCAATTAAAAAAGAATTGGAGGGTGTTGGAAAAAATCTTCAGGATCACCTTTTCTTTCCTGTAAGTAGTCTGTGCAAAAAACCGATCAGCAACAATCATTACCTTCCACTTCACAGACAGCTTATAGAGATTGGGCGCTATTTGCTTTTCAAAAAAGGTCCTCTTACTGTCGGGCCATTGGAGGCAAATGCTTTTCTAAAATCCTCTCCAGAATTAGATCGACCCGATATACAGTTTCAATTTACACCTACTCATCCAGGTGATGATTACACCACGAATATCTTTGACCTCAATACCTTTCCACTTACGGATGGATATACCATACTGCCAACACAGATGAGGCCTAAAAGCAGGGGTAGTGTTTCTATTGCTTCCGCCAATCCGATGGAGCCCCCCATTATTGATCCAAAATATCTATCTGTTGAAGACGATCGAAGAATAATGGTGCGTGCTGCCCGCATTGCATTAGATATATTGGAAGCGAATGCCTTTAATGAATATCGCCTTCGCACCCATTGTCCTGCAAAACGAAATGGTGACAATGAACTATTAGAACACATTCAACGAAGCGCAGAATGTGTCTATCATCCTGTCGGTACTTGTAAAATGGGAGTTGATGAGCTTGCTGTTGTTGATCCTCAACTTCGCGTTCAGGGAATTGGAAAGCTTCGCGTGGCAGATGCCTCTGTAATGCCCACCATTTCCAGTGGCAATACCAATGCACCTACGATTATGGTCGCAGAAAAAGCTGCGGATATGATTCGGTATACTTAAGTTTTGAAGGATTCGCTTTCATTGGGAGTGCTGAAATACTTTCACGCAAAGGCACGAAGTGAATGCCGCAAAGAACGCTAAGAAATTCACTAAAAACTGATTTCGACATTCATGCAATTCGCTTTGCGTCTTTGTGTGAAAGTATTTTAGTGTTGACTACTTAATTGATGCGTAACTCCGCCTTCATACCTTTGATCTGATTGAGCAGAGCTTGTTGCCAAGTGAGATCAGCATCCCATTTATTTCCTAAGAATACATTGCCCGAATCAATGTGCTTGAAATAAAATTTAAAAACCGGAGTATCCGTTGGAATGTTTTTTAATTGCTGTTGTCCGTTTGGATAGGTAACAGAAACCAATGCACTTTCAGACTTACTCATATCATATCCCAACAATTTCTTGGCAACACCATCACGTACATATACATAACATAAAATATATAAACTGCCTTGCTTGCGCAATTCTTTTTCAGAAAGATCTGGCTCGGTGAGTTTATATTTTAGTGGATAGTTTGCAGCAAAAATTTCTTCAAGTTCTTTATCGATTGCTGCATCTCCTGTTTTAGGTACCGACAATGGATCTACCTTTAAGTCGGATGCAAAGAATTCATTGCGTCTTCCTAAAATCAGATTGATGGGCAAATCGGTTTCGGTAACATCATTGATCAGTAAATTTTGTTTTTTCTGCTGATTTGCTGCTGTGCGGTACAATTCTTTTAAAGCTTCTGTAAGAACAGTGTTGCTAATTGACCATGCGTTTTGTTGTTCGTCTATTACCTCATCTTTTTTGTTGAAAGCCGTAATAGAAAGACGAAAATCATTTTCTCCTTTTTCAACGAAGACAATGTTGGAGATGTCGCGACTTTCTAAATAACGGGCAAATGTTTTTGTAACATCTCGGCTGGCCATTAATTTATCCAGTTCAAAATATACTACAGCATCAATACCTGTGCGCTGAAAAGATTTCTGGACATCATCCAATTCCTTTGTGGTCATTGTGTATGTATAAAACGCAACTGAGCGCGTGCTTAATAATTTTTCAGGTAAGCCTCCCTTTAAATTTAACTGCTCAATCCATTCTTTAGGATTAATGGAAACTTGTGCCAGCGAATGGGTAAACGAAAGTGTAAAAACAAAAACAAGAATGCGTACTGTCGACATTTTAGATATCATGGATTGAAGAACGAATGTAAAGATGAATCTATTTTAAATTCCAACAAAAAAACCCGTTTCATCCTTCTTCACCGAATAGGTAATCAAATCGCGACATTCAGAATCACACGCTTTGCCTGATCGAAGATCAAATCGATAGTTATGCCACGGGCAGATGATCTCACCAAGATAATTGACGTGTCCTTTGCTAAGCGATTCGCCATTGTGCGGACAGGTATCCTGAACAGCAAAAAAAGTATCGTTATGCAACGAGAGACAAATGCGTTTCCCGTGAAGGACTAACAATTGTGGTTTGCCTGAAGCTAATCTTTGCCTCGCCTCAGCTTCGCTTGAAAAGACTTTTATCCAATCCATATCCAATGAGTACCCTTAAGTTAACAAAATCAGGTTGTTCTTAAACTTTCCTCAATTCCTGTTGACAAGTAATGCTTCACTAATGATGAACACCTGGCTGTTCGCAACTGCACAGTTGTATTTTAAAATATAGCCTTAACTGCTCCCGAAGTTTGTTTCTGAGGCTGGCATCTATGTTGATACTGTAAAACAATATCAATATATACCGCGCGTTAAAACGAGCATGCAGAAAATAACTTCTTTCTTCTGGATGTGTTCCGGAGCTGACATTAACCTACTTGAAAAATGTCCAACGGAAACCAGTAAGTACACCGGCATCGGTGCTACTATTTTTTTTACAGGGTTATTTGCTGCTCTTTCGGGAGGTTATGCTCTCTACACCATATTTGACAATATATGGTATGCCATCGGGTTTGGAATTCTTTGGGGTCTGTTGATTTTTAACCTGGATCGGTACATTGTTTCCAGCATGCGTAAAGAGGGAAAAGTCGGGCGAGAGCTGTTAATGGCCTTGCCTCGAATTTTGTTAGCTATTCTTGTTTCCATCGTTATTGCTAAACCGTTGGAGTTAAAAATATTTGAAAAGGAAATTCAACCTGAATTAATTGTGATGGAACAACAAGCTCTGGCAAAGCAGGAAGATCAGTTAAAGTCACGGTTCATTCCATCGAGCGATAGTTTGAAGACAGACATAAAAACACTAAAAGCGGAGGTAGCAATAAAAGCCATAAAACGAGATGAACTTTTGCGTATTGCTCAACAAGAAGCAGATGGCACCGGTGGTAGTAAAAAAAGAAATCTTGGTCCGATTTATAAAGTTAAAAAGGCCGATGCTGAAGCTATTCAAATAGAATTGAATCAACTCGTTTTAAGAAATGAGGGGTTAATCAAAAAACTGGAAGAAAGGGTTTCTAAAAATGATTCCCTCATGCTGAGTGAATTGGCTGCATTGGAAAAAAACAAAGTAAATGGTTTGGCTGCACGCATTGAAGCCATCGATCGTCTCACACAACAAAGTAGTGCAATTGCATGGGCACACTGGTTCATTATCCTTTTATTTATAGCGCTGGAAACCGCACCCGTATTTGTAAAATTGATTTCGTCCAAAGGTCCTTACGACAACCTGTTGAAAATTGAAGAGCATACCTTTTCAAGTAAAGAGACGGAGGAACTTGCACGTATTAATTCAGAAACAAAGCAACGAACGTCTACCTTATCTGCCCACGAGCGAACTTTTGTCGAAGAACGACTGGATACTGCGTTGAAATCCTGAGAAAGCATTTAAACAACCGGACCTTCCGTTAGGCCACTTTAAATTTCATTCTCTTCTCCTTTTGAATAATCAACTATCTTGACGTTCAGCGTAGCAGATATTTCTTGAAGTTTTGCGAGCACATCTTTCTTGTTATCCTTTGTTAAGATGTGAATCTTTTCTGTTTCAGAAAATTTTAGATAACCATCATATACCTCTTTTCGAATGGTCGAGTTGGCTGCCTTGAGTTGCATCTTTTGGCTAATTGTACTTTTTTTAACGAATAGATATTCAACGTGTTCAAATTTTCCCTTCTCACCATTCTTGAATCCCAAAAACCATACATAATCATGAAATGTTTTAGTGTCGAAATCTATTGATAGCCGATAGTGAGTAGTGAAGATTATGAGACTGAAGAAAAAAAGAATAAGGGCAGCAATGATTTTTGTGGAAAGAAGGAGTAACCCTACTGACAATAAAAAAACGCCAAGAAAAATAAAGATTGCTGAAAAGTAAGGAGAGGTTTTAAAGTCAGCTTTTTTCATTTTGGTTAAGACAATGTTGTTAAAGAAAGATAGGTCTTTGCTCACATTTTACCAATGTCAAGCGAATTGTTTTCAAATCATGCGATGTTATCTTTACTCCCAATTTTTATCTGATGCACGACCGTCTTCTTTTGTTTGCAAAATTCTTCGGCTTCTGGATGTTTGTGATGTCGGTTGTGCGCATTTGTTTTCTGGTCTACAATTATGATTTGAGTTTGTCTCTTTCGGCAAGTGAAATTTCATTAGCCCTGGTGCATGGTTTGAAAATGGACCTCAGCATAACGGGCTATGCCATGGCGTTAACCGGTTTGCTCCTCACGATTTCTGTTTTTATCCGCGGACGCTGGATTGCCTACTGTGTAAATGTCTTTACACTTTCGTTTCTCTTAAGCTGTCTTCTCATCGTCATCATCGACATGGAGCTTTACAGGCATTGGGGTTTTCGAATGAACACGACGCCGTTGTTCTATATGGGATCAGAAGCCATAGGCAGTATTAATGTTTTGGTGGCATTTAAAACGTTGACGATCGGTGTGCTTCTTTTTACAATGCTTTGTTGGTTATACTACAAAACGATTGTGCCCGCATTGAGAACTTTAAAAGTTGCGGAGAAAAAAGTAGCCTTCTTTTTATTACCGGTTACTTTGTTGATGTTTTTCTTCATTCGGGGAAGCGTCAGCGTAGCACCCATGAATACCGGTTTCGTTTATTTTCACAAAACAAAAATGTATGCTAACCACGCGGCCATTAATGTAGTGTGGAATTTTTTCAAGAGTCTGAGTCGAGCATCTCACATCGAATATTCTGAAAACTTCTTCGATAAATCGTTAACTGAAAAATATTATAGTGAATTACATCCTAAACAAGATTCATCTTTTAAGATTCTCCACGCTAACAAACCCAATGTTATCCTGATCATCGTTGAAAGTTTTACTGCTGATGTAATCGAGCCTTTGGGGGGAGTTCCGGAAATTAGCCCTCGACTTAATACGCTTTGTGGTGAAGGAATTTTATTCGACAATTTTTACTCGAGTGGCGATCGCACCGATAAAGGTATCGTCAGTATTCTCAGTGCCTATCCGGCTCAACCGAATTCATCTATCATTAAATATCCGCAGAAGAGCCAGCGTCTTCCTTTTCTGAATAGAAACATGATCGCGCTGGGTTATAAAACTTCCTTTACCTATGGCGGTGATGCCGACTTCGCCAACTTTCGTTCCTACATTACTGCTTCTGGTTTTGGAAACATAACCGAGACCGATGATTTTGATGACGATCTCAATACATCTAAATGGGGAGTACACGATGGTTTTATGTTGCAGCGTGCATTACAGGAAATTGATACAGCACATTCACCTTACTTTAAAGTAATCCTCACACAAAGTAGCCACGAGCCATTTGATGTGCCAATGAAACCGTTGCTACCCCCAACCAATGACGAAAATCTTTTTCTCAATTCTTTTCATTACACCGATAGCTGTTTAGGCGCTTTTATTAGTGTGCTCAAGTCAAAAGAAGAATGGAAGAACACGCTTGTGCTGATAACCGGTGATCATGGACACGTGCATCCACGCAACAAACCACTACAGACAAAAGAACGCTTTCATGTTCCTTTCTTGTTACTGGGTGGAATGATATTGAGAGATTCTGTGATCCACACTATCGGCAATCAAACCGATATTGCCAATACCTTATTAGCGCAGCTTGGTAAACCCGATGATGCTTTTGTTTTCAGTAACGATTTGTTTAGTCCGAACTTAAATCAACACGCTGCCTTCTTCTTTACAGATGGTTATGGGTTTGTTTTGCCCGATAAATTTTTAGTGTATGATAACATCGGGAAACAATTCATCAAAAAAGAAAATACCACTGTGCATGATGAAGAATTAAGTAAGGCGTATCAACAGAAGTTGTACAGTGACTTCAACAAAAGATAGATGTTAATGATTAAAAGTTAATCGTTCCTTGTTCCTGACGTTTGAGCTCTGCTAATATTAACTGTTAACTAATAATAGAAAACTACCACGAATCACTGGAGCCTCCGCCACCAAAACCTCCGCCTCCACCAAAGTCGGCGCCTCCGCCTCCGCCGCCCCATGAGCCGGAGCTTCCACCAAATCCTCTTCCCAGCAAAGCACCAGCTGCAGCTGCAGTCCAGTAACCACCTCGTCCTCCTCCACCGCCACCTTTTCTATTGCGTGATGAGATAAGGATAATGGCGAGAATAATTAAAATCGTAAAAAATGGAGAGCTCTTTTTCGATTTTCTACGCGTTTGTTGAATAGGCTCGTCATTTACATATTCACCTTTGATGGATTGTATGATTGCCATTGCACCAGCTTTCACACCTGTATCAAAGTCACCTTTTTGAAAATAAGGTGCCATTTCATTTCTATTAATCCGGCTTGATAGTGCATCTGTTAAAACACCTTCCAGTCCGTATCCTGTTTCGATGCGCATCTTTTTATCGTTGATGGCGATCAGCATTAATACCCCATTATCTTTTTTCTTTTGTCCTATTTGCCATTTCTCTGCTACGCGCAATGAAAAATCTTCCATCGATTCACCTTCTAATGAGGGCACAATCAATACGGCGATTTGATTGGAAGTAGAATCGCGTTCGTATTTTAATATCGATTCGAGCTCGGCTTTGGTTGTAGCAGATAATACATTGGCTTGATCATGCACCCATTGTCCTCCGTGTTCGGGCAATGCAACTTGGGCTTGTGCAGAAAGGGTTATCGCTAAAAAGAAAATTAGAAAGCGGAATATCATAGTCGGGTACGAAAGAAGGTATTGGGATGTGTGCATTAGTCTATTCTCAAATCGTCATTCAATTCATTTATATCATCTTCGGCTTTGAGAAAGCCATTTTCAAGTAATATTTGTCCGCATGTTTTGATACACGCTTCAAGGCCTTCTACTATTTTTTCGTTTCGGATACTTATCAGCAGGTCCGCAACAATCTTATCCCAAACTTTTTGTTCTACTACTTTGCTAATGCCTTTGTCTGCCACCACCATCACTTCGCGTTCGAAGAAGGAGATAAAAATCATAATACCGGTACGTTGCTTGGTGTTAAAAACTTCTTCTTCCAGAAACGCGCATTCAGCACGTTGTTTTGTGGAGTTGTCCAAATGCTGACGCGCAACCAGTGCTCTTTTAATGGGAGCAGAAAGATTAGGAAGCAGGGCTCCAATCATTCCGCCTACGGTAGCTATAAAGAAAATAAAAACAGGATCATAGAATAATGCATTCTCAACATCTGTAAAAATATAGCGATCGAGCAGTACCAGAATTAAAAAGCTTATGGAGGCTCCTAAAATTCCACCCTTGTAATTAGCGATAGAATAATAGCCGCTGCGTTCTACAATAACCGGTACAATTTCTCCCGAAATAGTATTCTCCGCTTCCTTCACAGCCACTTTAATTCGATTTAGGTCGCTATCGGTAAATCTTTTTTTCAGGTTCATGGCAATAGTTTAAGTTCAAAGATACCAAGGCAATGGGATAAAAACAGAATGCGCTAACATTATTGCAGCTGGCGCAAATAAAGCTGGATGGTGTTTTCCAGCCCAAAATAAAGCGCATCACAAATCAGTGCGTGTCCAATAGAAACCTCATCGAGGTGAGGCAAACTTTGTTTTAGAAATTTGAGGTTGTGAAGATCAAGATCATGGCCAGCATTGATACCCAGCCCCGCTTCGTATGCAACTTTTGCGCTTTCAATGTAGGGCTTAACGGCGATATCCCGGCTCACCAAAAACTCAAGGGCATATGGCTCAGTGTATAATTCGATTCTGTCAGCACCAAGTTTGGCAGCGGCCTCAACCATTCTGGGTAAAGGATCAACAAATAGTGAAACGCGCACCTTGCTTGCTTTTAATTCTGTAATAATGTCCTTCAACAATGAAGCATGTTTGATGGTGTCCCATCCTGCATTGGAGGTAATCGCATCAGGGGCATCAGGCACAAGTGTTGCCTGCTCTGGTTTTACCTCGTGAACCAATTTTAAATAGCGTTCATCCGGATAGCCTTCGATATTAAATTCAGTCGTAACTATCTTTTTCAATTGAATAACGTCTTCATACCGAATGTGTCTTTCGTCCGGACGAGGATGTACCGTAATACCTTGTGCACCGAAGCGCTCGCAATCAAGGGCAGTCTTAATCACATCGGGATTATTTCCTCCTCGTGCATTTCGGAGTGTGGCAATTTTATTAATATTGACGCTAAGACGTGTCACTGAATTATGGGTTAGCTGATGGTTAAACTGATAGACTGTCGATTTGGTTTCTGAATGCAACGTTAAAGAAAAACACAATGAGCTTAAAACAACAAATTGATACCGACATTAAAAATGCGATGTTGGCGCGAAACAAAGAAGAATTAGAAGCGCTTCGCAGTATAAAATCCCTCATCTTATTAGCGGAAACAGAAAAGGGCACCGTGGCTGAAGTATCCAGCGATGTGGAAAACAAATTGCTGATGAAGGCTGCCAAGCAACGAAAAGAGTCGGCAGATATATTTCAACAACAAGGACGCAAAGACCTGGCTGACAAAGAACTTGTTCAGTTGGAGGTAATTAACCGCTACTTACCTAAACAACTTTCAGAGGGTGAAATTGAAGTGGCTATTAAAAAAATCATTGAACAGGTAGGTGCAAAAGGTCCTCAAGACATGGGTAAGGTAATGGGTACAGCTACCAAATCACTTGCGGGTCAAGCTGATGGGAAAGTTATTTCGGAGCTGGTTAAGAAGTTATTGGCGAGTTAGGGACACGGTCAATTTCTATTTCCTTTCTGAATCGCACGGGTAATTGAAGTCACAACTTCATCAAGTGCATCGGCTGATTTTTTCAAGTGGTCTACGCATTCTTGCGATTCTGGTGTTTGAGGTAATTTGGTTATCAGATTAACAACACCGAGTATACTTGCCAGTGGACTTCGAAGCTTGTGTGCGTTGATGAATGCATACTCCTCAAGTGCCTCATTCTTCCTTTCTAATTCTTCCGTTCTTTTTTTCACCAGTTCCTCAAGGTGCTCATTCATCATTTGTATCTCGCTAGCCTGAGCTTGCAATTCTTCCGACTGAGCTTCAACTTCCTCATTCCGCATTTGAAGCTCCTTTGTTCTTTCGTTTACTTTTAATTTTAGAATATATCCCTCTTTTCTTAATTTTTGTTCGCGAAGACGAATGTATAGATATGCTGAAGCGATAACAAAAACAGCAGCAAGCATGTAAAACCAAGGCTGCTGCCAAAATGGTAGGTTGATTTTAAATTCAACCTTGGTTTCTGCTGCATTTTGAAAATCATTTGAGTCGGATACGCGAAGATGAAAAGTGTATTCGCCTGGTGGCAATCGGGAATAGGTGGCCTCAAGATTTTTGCTGTTGATCCAATACCTGTCAAAGTTTTCTAGTTTGTATTGATAGTTTAGTTTTTCTGGATTCTGGTACCAAAATCCCAAATAGTTAATAGTAATATCATTGTCATCGTAAGCGAGACTTAAGTTATTCGCTGCATGAAAAATATTTTTTCCCGCTTTCAGTTTTCGAATAAATGGTTTAGGAGTATTTTCTGCGATCGCAGCATAAGAAGCCTCATACTTTACAATACCATTTTCTGTTCCGATAAAAACTTCTCCAGTTTGATTTTGTGCGATGGCATTGAGATTTCCTTTTCTGTTTATAATTCCCATCTCCTCACCAAAAAGCTTGCTTCTGTTCTTTCTGAAATCAAAAACTTCGATTCCTAAATCATGAACAGCAATCAGATTTCCAGATGAGTTTGTGTTCAGACTATAGATGTTATTGTTTCGTAAATTTTTAAGTGAAGAGAATTTGTCTTGCGTGAATTTGTAAAGGCCATCTCCCTGCACATTCACCCAAATAGTATGATCTCCATCTTCCGTAAAACCATAAACAACTTTTGGTTTTTCTCCAAGTTTGAAATGGTGAATCCCCGCTCGATCAAGCATATCAATATCATGACCATCGGTTGCAAACCACGCGCGGTTTTTACTATCCAGAAAAACCTGGTAAATGTAGTCTGATGATAATCCTTCTTTACTTCCAATGTTTTTTATTTCATAATGATTACCCTGAACTTTGATTTGAGTTGCTCCTTCAAGCGTTGCAAACCAAATATTGTTCCCCTTACTTAAAATACTGAGAATGTTCCCATTCCTTAGTTCATTTTTGAAATAGTGCTTTACTTCACCATTAGGATTGAGATGCCATGCGCCATTTCCAAAAGTGCCTGCCCATATATAACCCAAGCTGTCGGTGTGCAAACTAATAACCTGAGAATTTATGAATGGAAATTTTTTTAGCTTTTCTCTTTCATAAACATTGTTCTTCTTTTCCATTTTAAACAATCCATCACGTGTAGAGAACCAAATGTTTTCTTCGTGGTCAATGGTAATGGCGATAATATTTTGATCGATATCCTGGCCCAGTTTTTCCAAAAAAGAAATTTCTGTTCCTGATGTCCGCATTAACCCTGATTTACTTCCCATCCAAACTCCACCCTCCTGATCCAGCAATAGTGCCTGATCAGAACCTTCGGTTGAAAATTTGTGAATGCGATCAAGGTTCTTTGAATCAATCATTACGATTCCATTCTTGTTGGAAGAAATCCAGAGTTGATCGTGTTTGATTAGCAGGTCGGAAATGGTTCCGTATGGCCAATTCAGTGAAGCTGAAGTGAATTGTTTTTTTTCTACATCATATTGAATAACTCCAGCATCCTGAGTACCAAGCCAAATGAAGCGGCTATTTTTGAATTTTATTTTTCGAACAATATTATCAGGCAAGCCTTGCTTCTGATTAATAATTTGGATGTTGGTTTGATTTCCTCTTAAATCACAAATTGCAATACCTCTATCTGTACCTGCCCAAATTTTCCCATCAGATGATTCTTCAATATCATAGATGTATAGGTCGGGCATTCCGTTTTCTTCATCCAATCGGTAAAGCCTGCTATGATTAAAATAATACAAACCATCTTTAAGTGTAGAAAACCACAGTATTCCCTTACTGTCAAAAAGTATATCTGAAATTTCTGCTGCTGCATTTCCCTCGGGGGTTGTAAATATCTTTATACTATCTCCTTCCAAATAAGATAATTGACCACTTGAATGTCCCATCCAAATTCTTCCTAAGGAGTCTTGTGTAATTGCCGTTATATGATTACCAAGTGTACTGTCTTTGGATGTAAAATGTGAAAATGAAAAACCATCGAATTGATAAAGTCCTACTCCCGTTCCCAACCAAACGAACCCATTCCGGTCTTGAAATAAAACATGGATGTCTGTTTTTTCATTTTTGTTGGGTAGGCCAAACTTTTGAAAAAAAGGTATCTGCGCAGACGTGAAAAAAGAGATTGAGAAGAATACCAAAAAGATGATTGAGATTCTCATGCTGATGCAATGCTATTTTAAAACCAAGGTTGCGTTAAAGGTCACTTCGATTTCCGTTGCAATTTTTTGACCTACAATTTTGGGAATCATAATGTCGTGATCCGACAAGGGTACAATGAAGTTTGTATCAATAGACACTTTGCCTCCGCTTATGCTTAGTTTACTCTTAATGATCCTGGTTTGTTTTACTCCGTGTATTTCGAAATCTCCTTTGGCTCGCACATTATATGTTCCATCTTTTCTTATATCTATTTCTTCTATAATCTTTCCAGAGAAAGATGCTGTTGGAAAACGTTCGCTCTCCAAATACTTTTCATTGAAATGCTCGCGTTGCAATCCACTATTAAATCCGTTGAAGGATAGAATCTTTAGCGAAAAAGCAAACTTGTTGGTAGATGGATCGAGCAATCCTTGAATTTGATCTGACGAAGCTTTAATTACTTCAAGTTCTGCCTTTGAGATGAATGAAATATTGGCTTTCTCGATAACAAATCTTTGTTGCGCAGGTAAAGTATAAAAGCAAAACAGAATGCCAATAAATAGAAAAACCCATTTCATATGTTCCCAAATTAAGGATTATTTCAATTGAAACGATAAACTCATTTGAGCGCAAAGGAAGGTGATTCTATTGTCTTCAAAAACAAAACCCCAAACTTACGCCTGGGGTTTTATTCAGTTTAGATTAAAAATTCTTAGAACGGATACTCTCCTTTATCAATTATATAGTTTGCTACCTTTCTGCGTGCTTCCTTTAAATTGACAGGATCAATTTTAGTAAAGCGCTTCAGCCCCATCAGCATCAAACGAAGCTCATCACCTTCGGCAAAAGAAGTTATGGCTGATCTTCCGGCTGACGCTGCCTTTTCAATGGCATAGTGCAAATAGATAATGGCCATTTCTTTTTGAATTTCACAAGCCTTTTCGCCACGCATGCCAATCAGTTTTTCAACGCGGAGCAAAGTTGATTCTGCTACATATGCCTCTATAAGCATATCTGCCAAATTCATCAAGACTTCCTGTTCGTCTGATAATTTCATCATGAACTTTTGAACTGCTGCACCAGCCGCCATTAGCCCGGCTTTCTTCAGGTTGCGAAGCGCCTTTTTCTCCTTTGCAAAAAGTGTTGTGTCTTCATCAGCACCAAAATCTGGGATGGACATGAGATCTTTCTGAACAGCCATTGCTGGAGTCATTAAATCAAGTGTACCTTTCATGGCGCGTTTGATCAGCATGTCAACCGTTAATAAGCGGTTGATTTCGTTTGTTCCTTCAAAAATTCTATTGATACGCGCATCGCGATATGCACGATCCATTGGTCCTTCAGCAGAAAAGCCCATGCCTCCATAGATTTGCACACCTTCGTCAACTGTAAAATCCAATACCTCTGATCCGTGTACTTTTAAGATGGCACATTCAATCGCATACTCTTCCAGAGATTTTAATCTTGCCTTTCCGGATTCCATTCCGCCCGCCACGAGTGCATCATAAGCATCATCAATATTTTGACCGGCTCGATAGTGCGCAGACTCCGATGCAAAAATGCGCGTCGCCATTTCTGCAATCTTGTGTTTAATCGCACCAAAGTTTGAAATTGAAGTTCCGAACTGCTTACGCTCCTTTGAATAGTTCACTGCTTTTGACAGCGCAAACTTACTTCCTCCAACGGCACCAGATCCTAATTTTATACGACCGATGTTCAATACGTTGACCGCGATCTTAAAACCGTTCTCACGTTCTGACAACATATTTTCAACCGGCACTTTACAATCGTTGAAAAATATCTGACGTGTAGAAGATCCTTTGATACCCATCTTCTTTTCCTCCTCATTCATGGTAATACCACCAAATGATTTTTCTACAATAAATGCAGTAAGGTTTTTATCGTTTTCAATTTTTGCGAAGACGATCATGATATCGGCAAAACCACCATTCGTGATCCACATTTTTTGTCCGGTAATCAAATAGTGCTTACCATCGGGTGTTAATACTGCTTTCGTTTTTCCGCTATTGGCATCTGAACCAGAATCTGGTTCGGTTAAACAATAGCTGGCTTTCCATTCGCCAGTAGCAAGCTTCGGAACATATTTCTGTTTTTGTTCTTCGTTACCGTAGTATAAAATCGGAAGAGTGCCAATACCTGTATGCGCACCATATGCTACTGCAAAAGAATGTGCACCACCCAATACTTCAGCTACCAACATGGTTGTGTTAAACGACATACCGAAACCACCTAGATTTTCAGGCACAGATGTACCCAGTAAACCAAGTGCTCCTGCCTTGTCTAACAATGAAGGCATCAACTTCGGATCCTTCATTGAATCGATCTCATCCAAACGCGGAGTGATTTCCTGTTTGATAAAATCAAGACATGTTTGTGCGATCATCTTTTGTTCTTCATTCCATTCTTCCGGAATAAAAATTTCATGTGCTTCTGTTTCGCGAATGAGGAATTCTCCTCCTTTAAGTGCGGTTTTGGTTTCTACTGCTGCTGCCATATCTCTTTAAATTTTTAGTCTTCTTTTAACAATTAAAAATCTTTTATAACAACTCATATATACCAGCAACGCCCTGCCCTCCTCCCACGCAAGCTGTTACCATTCCATATTTTTTATTTTGTCTTCTAAGCTCGTTGAAAAGTTGTACTGATAAACGCGCACCGGATGAACCCAATGGATGACCAACAGCAATTGCGCCACCATTTACGTTCAGTTTTGATCTGTCTATTCCAAGTTCTTTAACTACTGCTAAAGATTGTGCAGCAAACGCTTCATTCAATTCAAACAAATCAATGTCCTGAAGTTTTAAATCTGCGATCTTCAACGCTTTTGGAATTGCCGCTACTGGTCCGATACCCATAATGCGTGGATCAACTCCGGCTGCGGCATAACTTACCATTCGGGCAATTGGTTTTAAATTCAATTGCTTCACCATGCGTTCGCTCATCACAGCAACGAAAGCAGCACCATCAGAAGTTTGAGATGAATTACCTGCTGTTACGGATCCTCCCACCGCAAACACAGGTTTTAATTTTGACAATCCTTCAACCGTAGTGTCTGCACGAATTCCCTCATCCTGATTAACAACATACTCCCGTGTTTTCTTTTTCATGTTCTCATCCACATACACTTCCTTCACAGTGATCGGAACAACTTCACCTGCAAACTTCCCAGCTTTCCATGCCGTTGCAGCTTTCATGTGCGACTCGTATGAAAACTGATCTTGCTCTTCACGTGTTACATTGAATTGCTTTGAAACCTCTTCAGCTGTTAATCCCATACTGGTGTAGTATGTAGGATGGTCTTTTGCAATGGTATAGTTAAGTGCAGTTTTAAAACCCATTACTGGTACTAAAGACATTGACTCAGTTCCTCCAGCAATAATCACATCAGCTTGCCCAGCATGAATGCGGGCACTTGCAATGGCAATCGCTTCTACACCTGATCCACAGTATCGGTTAATCACCATTCCAGGAGCATCAAGTCCAAGGGCAAGTAAGGAAATCATTCTCCCCATCTGCATACCTTGTTCTGCTTCTGGCACAGCGTTACCTACGATAAGATCATCTACCATTTTATTTTCCAACCCTGGAATAGATTTCACTAAATGTTTAATCACATCCGACGCTAAATCATCGGGCCTTGTGAAACGAAAGCCACCTTTTTTTGCCTTACCTACAGCTGTTCTGAAACCTGCTACTATGTATGCGTTCATGTCTTTTAATTTTTTGTTCTTAGTCAGTCAACAATTATTAATTGCGAAGTGGTTTACCTCCTGTGAGAATTGCTTGAATTCTTTCTAATGTTTTCTTTTCTCCTGTTAGAGATAAGAATGCTTCGCGCTCAAGATCAAGAAGGTATTGTTCTGAAACTTCCTGTGGTGAGGTAAGATCTCCACCACACATAATGTTGGCAATACATTTCGCCACTTTTGCATCGTGTTGAAAAATATATTTACCCATCAACATACCTTGAAGTCCTGCAAGGAATAATGCCTGACCGGTGCGACCTTGTACTTTAATATTCTTTGCTCGCTGCGGCATAGTGTATCCGGCATCAGCCAATTCAATCACAGCTTCTTTCGCGTCCGCGATTTGACGATCCTTGTTCATGGATACACGATCCACTTTTTTTAGGATTCCTAATTCGCGAGCTTCTTCTGCTGATGTTGCAACTTTTGCTGTTGCTATCGTCATGAATGCATTTTGAAGCGCATTCAATTCAACATCACCTTCTTCAAGTGCATCGCTCACACGTTTTGTAAACTCTTTTGTGCCTCCTCCACCAGGAATTAATCCTACACCTACCTCAACTAAACCAATGTAGGTTTCAGCAGCAGCTTGCGCGATGTCAGCATGCAAAGTCATTTCGCAACCTCCACCCAATGTTCTTCCTTGTGGCGCGACTGCTACTGGGACTGAAGAGTAACGAATGCGCATTACCGAGTTTTGGAATGCTTTTATCATGAAATCGATCTCATCATAATCTTGTTCGATGGCATACATAAACACCAGACCTAGATTCGCCCCAAGTGAAAAATCGGCACCTTGGTGTCCGATCACTAAACCTCTATAATCTTTTTCTGCTAGATCGATGGATTTGTTCATTCCTTCAATCACACTACTACCTAGGGTGTAGCTTTTAGAATGCCATGCGAAGTTGAGAACGCCATCACCAAGATCAGTGATTTTAGAATCTGCATTTTTCCACACAATGTTTTCACTCTTGTTTTCAAGAATGATAAAGCTTTCCCTTCCTGGAATAGACTTGTATGTCTTTGTTGGTATGTCGTAATATTTTTTCTGGCCGCCTTCAACTTTATAAAATGATTTGTTGCCAGAAGCAATCATATCATAAATCCATTGATTCGGTTTATATCCTGCTGCTTCCATCAGCGGAATACTTTTTTCTAATCCAACAGCATCCCATGTTTCGAAAGGACCTAGCTCCCAACCAAAGCCTCCACTTACCGCATCATCTATTCTGAAAAGCTCATCACTTATTTCTGGAATTCTGTTCGTTACATATTGAAACAATCCGAAGAAAGCATCTCGATAAAAATCTCCGGCTTTATCTTTTCCGGCTAACAATACTTTGAATCTGTCTTTCAGATTGTCAATCGTTTTGGTGGATTCAAGTGTTGCAAATTTTGCTTTTGCTTTCGGCTTGTATTCAAAGGTCTTCAGGTCAAGCGTTAGTATTTCAGTTTCGCCTTTCGCATTCTTGGTCTTCTTGTAAAAGCCCTGGCCAGTTTTGTCACCTAACCATTTATTCTGCTCTAGCTTCGTTACAACATCGTTGAGTTTAAATATTTCGCGAGCTTCGTCATTAACTAATCCTGCATATAGATTATTCGCAACTTTTACTAATGTATCTAGGCCAACAACATCCGATGTTCTAAAGGTCGCTGACTTTGGTCTGCCTATAACAGGACCCGTAAGTTTATCAATCTCGTCAACGTTCATGTCGAACTTATTCATTGAGTCGATCACTTTCAGCAAGCCGTAAATTCCTACACGGTTTCCGATGAAGGCGGGTGTATCCTTACATAACACCGTAGTCTTACCTAAAAAAAGATCGCCATAGTGCATGAGGAATTTTGTTACTTCTGCATCCGTCTTGGTTGTTGGAATAATTTCCAACAGTTTTAAATATCGTGGTGGGTTGAAAAAGTGCGTGCCGGCAAAATGTTTTTGAAAATCTTCGCTGCGACCTTCTGCCATTAAGTGAATAGGAATGCCTGATGTATTGGATGTAATAAGCGTTCCTGGTGTTCTGTACTTTTCTACTTCTTCGTAAACTTTCTTTTTGATGTCGAGATTTTCAACAACGACTTCAATCGTCCAGTCCACATTTTTTATCTTGGACATATCATCCGCAAAGTTGCCGAGCTTCACTCGCGAAGCAAATTTTTTGCTGAACAATGAAGCCGGATTCGCTTTTAATGTCGCATCAAAAGCTGCATTTACGATTCGGTTTTTTACAGCCGGATGATCCAATGCCAATCCTTTTTTCTTTTCTTCTTCTGTTAATTCTTTAGGAGCGATGTCGAGTAGCAAAACGTCAACTCCAATGTTGGCGAAGTGGCAGGCAATACGCGAGCCCATAATGCCTGATCCTAGTACAGCTACTTTGCGAATGGTTCTGTTCATAATGCGTTGGTCATTGTTTGTTGGTCGCTGTCGGGGATTTCAAAATCATGAATAGCCAACAACGATCATTCAAGTTAACTATATGATTTTTCGTTAATGTTATTTTTTTCTACTACCTGATTAATATTTTGAAGTACTTCAAAAAAAATTGCCAGCTTTTGACTGCTTACTTGCTCGCGTACACTCTCATTGAAGGTCAAAACCGTATTTCGCGCTTTTTCTTTTTTGTCTCTTCCTTCTTTCGTCAATAAAATTCTCACTGAGCGTTTATCGTTCTTATCTGATTCACGATAGATCAATCCTTTTTCTTCCATTGACTTGAGCAAACGGGTGAGGCTCCTTGCTTCAAGCCCCATCATTGGGGCAATCTTCGTTGCCGGGGTTCCTTCTTCGCTGTTTATGTTCAGCAAAACAAAGCCCATCGACATAGTAGCATCATATTTTTGCGCTTGCTGATTGTACATCCGCGCGATGGCATGCCAGGCTGTGCGGAGGTTGTGATCGACTGTTTCTTCTTTTTTCATTTCGTTTCAAACGATGACGAAAGTAGAAAAAAAATGTTATGCGTGCATACTAGTTGATAATCTTTTTTATTGGGACTGCTCTATTTTGATGTCCCTTTGAAGTTACTGCCTGTAACTTGCCCCAGCAGCGTTAACTAATGAACCGCTAATTACTGGCCTTATCCAGCCCATTATTATTTATTGACTCGTTTTTTGAAATATCGATCGCCTATAGCTTGAACAACAAAAATTAAGACAAAGCCGATCCGACCAAGAACTGGCGAGATATTGCCGAGCGGTATGCAGATTACAAAAATAATAGGTACTACAAGTGCTCGTTGTTTCATCCATGTCACTGCAGATTTTCCCATTGAATTAACAAGCTTTTCCTTCTTCTCTACATAGACATTCATCCAGTAAAGTGTAAGTCCAATCGCTGCGAGATTAAGGCAATAAAAATTAAAGGTTCCACTCATACCAAAGTTGTTCGAATAGAATGCCGTTGAGAAAGGCATCAGCACCACAAACAAAAGAAGCCAGATGTTAATCCAAAGCAATTTGTTATCGACAGATGTAATGCGCTGGCCTAGTGTCATGTGAGCGCGCCAAAATAATGCGGCAACTAAAAAACTTACCACATAACCGATAAACCGAGGCATTAAATTTTGCAGGACTTTCATCGTACCAAGGGCTTCTACTTCAGTAGTTGTTGGAATCTTAATTTCGAGTACAAGCAAGGTAATGGCAATGGCAAAAATCGCATCACTAAAATATAAAACACGATCGGTTGGAAATTTTGCTTCGGAGGTAATCATCTTCAGATTTTAGATTGTTCTGGTAAGTAAGCTTCGAATATGAGAAACTTTGAGCAATAGGTATTCACGCTTAAACTGTTCAAAAGAAATTTTTTCAGATTGGTGCAACCTGTGATCAACAGCAGGTACCTAATACCTAAATCACTTGTTTAATAAGACAATTATGTATTTAACTGAATTATTAAAGGGTACACTTGAGACCATTGAGTTGAAAGTAGTGAAAGATCATGGCAAAATGTATGGCTGCGAAATTACCTAAAGGGTGAAGGAGTTGTCGTAGTATTCTGTTGACCGAAGGCGCATTGCATACTACTCTACATCGACTAGAAGGAGAAGGATTACTAAAAACCGAAACGGTGATGTTGGGTAAGCGTGTGCGAAAATATTCTACTCTCACACCTGAAGGCAAGGCTTCTGTAAAAGAGCGAGTAAATGAATTTCTTTATTTTATCAAAACCATGGGAAATGTATTGCAAGTAGAAATGAATTGATCATTGAAACGTACTGAAGATCATATCGCCTACATTAACAAAGATTTAAACTACCATGGCTTTGATCGATGGTTTCCTGGACTAGATGGTTCATCACGTCTGTTCAGCAGTAGAAGAAAAAATGGAGGACGGTTATTTTTTGTTTAGCAACTCTTTAAAATTGAGGCTGAGTTTCCTGAGTTGTAAAATCACCTCGAAGTAAGCGGAATCTTTTTCTTGCTTCGGCTGCATGTACACTCCCTGGATAAACAGTGAGAAAGTCGCGGTATATTTCCATGGCCTTCTCTTTGTTATGCAATTGATTTTCGAAAATATCCCCCTGTAAAAAGTAAGCATCGTCTGCCAAAATATCCTCGGGATAATCGTCCCTGATTCTTTGAAGCAGTGCAATAGACTGATCAAACTCTCCTTGCTTCATTCTGATATTTGCTTCCAACCAATATACATTATCAAGTATAGTTTGGTCTGAAATATTTATTGAGGTTGAGTCCTTAGTCTTTTCTGAAAACAAATTAGTCGATACGGATTGCGGTTTAGAGTCCTTAACAACTCTACCCTCTTTAAGCGTCTGAATCTTCTGAAGAGCTTCTTCGGTTTTATTTTGATACAACAACAATTCAATAGCTGCATATTCTTTCAAAGCCTCGCCAATAGAATCGATCATAATATTTTCCTTAATTAAAATGCTGAGGTCGAGTGCATCATTCGCTATTTCGCGTGTGGTTGCTTGTTTTAAAATATCAAGGTGCTCCTGTGCTAGTTGAAAGTCCCCTCGATAATACGACAGTTTCGCATTTTTTAATTTTGCCTCATAGCCAAGTGGGCTTTCTTTTTGAATTTTTTCAACCTGCGAGTAAAGCAGTGTTGATTCCCATGGTTCATTTTTCAATAAGTAAATATCACCCAGGTCCAATTTTGATTTTGATTTTAAATATTGAGATGTTCTTCCATTAGAAATCAAGGATGACAAAATCGAAATGGCGCTATCTTTTTGATCGAGATAATATGCAAAGAGAAGGGCTTCACTTCGCGCAGCTTCAAGCGAGTTTACATTTTCGGGATGTTGTTTTATGAAACTTTTGTAATCCTGAACCAGCAGTTTTACCGAATCTTTTTTAACTGGAAAACTTTTTTTCACACGCGCTTCTCGCGTATGTATTAATCCAAGTTGTGCTTGTAAATAATTTTCGCTCTCGCCATACTCACGAATAACGTACCGGTAAATTTTTGTGGCGTTATAATAATCTTCGTTGTCTAAAGCCACCCGGGCAACTTCCATACTTCGCTCACCTTCGCGTTTGTAGCGCTTGTCATACGCTCGTGCTTGAACAAAAGCCGAGGAAAAATTTTTCTGCTGAAGGTTGACCCAAATTAACAAGTCGGTATAAACTTCGACATCTGGGTATTGCTGAACTTTTTCGTAGAGAAGTTTTTCGAGACTCTCTAACTCATCAGGCTTAGTCAACAATGCCTGCATTACATTTTTTACATACTGAATATTGGCCGCGTTTTGTGTTACATAACTTAAATATTCATTTACCATTTCATCACGGCTGCCTTGTATGCGATAGAGCATCGCGAGATCAAGGCAAAATAAAAATGGATTTCCTAAAACTTGGCGGCTTTGTGTGAGAGCCAGAATTCCGTAATCCACAAGTGACTTTGGCATAAAGTAATCAGAGATCATCTTTATCCGCTGAACACTGTTTTTATTTTCGGCAATTACATCTTTGAAGATTTTTTCTGCCTTACCTAAATCGCCAGCGCGTATGTAAATTAATCCGGCATCAAGCCTGCATTGCAAGTTGTCTGGCTCTTTGCGTAATATTTTTTTAACGTATGCGTGAGCTTCATCATAAATTCCTAAGTCTAAGAGGACGTTAAGGTAGTTATTATAAATGAAAGCGTTATTAACATCAGACTTCGAAAGCTCACTAAAAATTTCGCGCGCTTTTTTTTTGTCACCTTTCAAAACGTACTCATTGGCAAGTTGAATCTCTGCTTGATTTTGTGCCGCAACTTTTATCATCGTCATTAGAAGTAGTGTACACACACACACAGCCTTTAATGTATTTATATTATATATTATTTTATAATAGTAATTAAGCATGTTGATATGTTGATAAACTTTCGCGCTTTTCTCTGTGAATAGGTTGTGGAAGTTATACAATTTTTAAATTGTTATTTATCAGTACGTTATATAGTTTATTAACAATTCGTTTGGCTGTGGATTAATCAGTTGTGTACAGCCTTAGAAATGTATTGTGTTGGTAAAGTAAGATCTATGAACATGATCCTGTCTCTTTTCTGGTGCATTATCAATTTTTGGTTTTTCTCAAGAGTTTTACTCAATGTATAAACAATTATTTAGTACTTTATCAACAGAGGTCCGAGTTCAAAGTTTGCCCTTAAATTGATGATAATACTTTCTTTTTCATTTTTATAGAAGGTACACTTCTCTGGTTCTTGATGTAAATAAAAATTTCCGGGAGACCATTTTTTATTTTTATCCGAGTCTATTATTAGTCTTAGTATATAATCTCCAGGAACTAAGTCTTCAAAAGATGTTTTGTTTTGGTTATACCTAGTTTGTACTAAGGAAAAATCTTTTCTTAAAAGCTCAATAATGAAGTTAAGTTCTTTTGTTTCTATTGAAACGAAAATTATTCCAGTTTGATCTAATTTAGTTGACTTAAGAGTTTCTTCAACTCTTTTGCTGCTGTCTGATTCTATACTTATAAAAGAAGCTTTTCCGAATGATAGCTGATCTCCTATTGTTTTCTTTGGTTGTGCTGGTGTCTCTTTTTGTTTTGTTTTGCTTATTTCGGAGTCTTTTGGTTTAGGTAGGTCTTTCTCTTCCTTTATCAATAGAGTTTTGTCAAATCTTTTTTCAAAGTATGCTACACCTTTTAATGTGTCAATCGATATATCTTCTTTGGAAAAATTTATGCTTTTAACTGAGTCTATTTTATACACCATGCTATCGTAATTAATTTGAAAAATTGGCTTGTTGAATTTTACCGATCCTGTCAGCAAACCTTTATTTTCTATAATTCTAAAGTCTTTTAATGTCACGTCAAACTTTTCAGGCTTAGCATTTTGTTTGTTGAACTTTAGATAAAGTAATGTATCTACTTTATTACCGACACTGTCAGTAAAGTTTATATTTATTGCAGCACTGTCTTTTTCAAAAAGTGTGTTGAATACTTTTATACTTGCGTTATCGTCTCCTAAAGTTGAGAAGGGAATTATTTCATCAGATTTTATCTGGTAGGAAACAATACTTTTAGTTGCCTTTATATTAAAGTATGTGTTGTAAGGTCTCGCACTTGAGATTTTGAGTTTACGAGTATCAAGTTTAATAATGGGTATGTTGATGCCCTTAATGTTGGAGTCAAGAGAGATAGAATTACTTAGAAATCCGTATGACTCAGACTTGCTATCTACAAAAAGATTTCTGTTTTTGTCATCGATAGCATATGCATAATAGTTTCCTGGTTTTAGATTTTCAATTTTAAACTTACCGTTTTTGTCTGATTTCGTAATGTAGACGGCTTTGTGTTTGAATATGTCAAATGTGTCTGTTTGGTAAAGTGCAACTGTTATGTCTTTGATTTCCTTTGATTTTAGTAGATCCTTTGTTTCTCCTTCGATGGATAATGAATCAATGTAGTTACCGGTACTGAAAGCGAGTTTTAGATTTTGCGCTGGATTTTGTTCATTTAAATCAACAATAGCATCACGAAAACTAAAGGTATAGGTTGTGCTATCTTTTAATTTTTCTTTCAGTTTTATGCTTACTGTTTTTTTATTGGATTCTATCTTATATTCTTTTCCGATATCAGGAGTTATAATGATCTGTTCCTTCTGATTTTTAAGGGTTACACTTTCAGAAAACAGCAATTGGATTTCAATTCCGTCGTAATTAATCGAGCCCTTTTCAGGGATTGATTTTATAAGGATTGGTGGAATAGTGTCCTTAGGTCCTCCCGTTGGTGAGGTTTGTTTAGCGCAGCACATTAGAAATAGTGGATAGATAAACCAATGTAGCTTCGCGATTCGTTTCATTTCTTTATAATGTAAATTAGACTTGAATATTCTCCTGTTTTTCTCGCTTTCAAGTTGGACCTTGTACCATTGATAATTGCTTTGAAATATCCTTTCAATGTTGTTTTGTTTTCAGATTTATATTTCTCACTTAACAGGCTAACATAGTATGAGTCTAATTTCATACCACAAATATCAATCAGGTTGAGATTGTTTTTGCTTAAGACTTTTTTCATGGTGCTGGATGAAAAATGCCACAAGTGTCTTGGAACGTCAAAACCAGCCCAATGTTTATCGTAATGTTGACTATCAAAACTTTTATGATTGGGAACAGCGATAAACAGAATGCCATCGTCCGATAGTTTTTCTTTCAATTTTTGTAATACGTATTCAAAATCTGGAATGTGTTCAAGAACGTGCCACATTGTAATCAGGTTAAACTTTTGATTATCAATGTGTTGTAATGATTCAAGTATTTTTATTTGGGTTAATTCTGACGATTTTAATCTAGCGTTTTCTGACGGTTCAACACCGGATATTTTGAATCCAGCCTCCTTACATGATTTCAAGAATTCACCAGTTCCACATCCATAATCCAAAATGTTAATTTCATTTTGGTTTGAGTATTTCAACAGCAAATTGATTTTCCACTGAAGTGTAAACCTCCTGACTAAAAGGTAAATTCTATCTAATAAAGTTGTTGCTTTATTAGAGTGTGATATGTAGCTATCGGAAATATAGTATTCACCAAGCTTGCTATCATTTGGTCGGGGAGATGTTTGTGTAAAGTCACAGCTTGTACAGGCAATGACATTGAATGTTTCATGTGAAACAGTATGATCAATGCAAGAAGTTAAATGTGTGAATTGTGTTCCTTGACAGACAGGACAAGAATTTGTAATTATCATTTGCCCATATAAATAGTTAGAACTGAAAGGTCTGCAGGAGAAACACCGCTTATTCTTGACGCTTGTCCGAGGGTTTCAGGTTTTACTTTTTTAAGTTTTTCTCTGGCTTCAATGGATAGTGTTTTGATTCCGTCATAATTGAAATCGGTTCGTATTTTATAATTTTCTAATGTTACCATCTTTTCTACTAGCTTTTGCTCACGGTCGATGTAGCTCTCATACTTGATATCAATCTCTGCTTGGTCTAATTCTTCTGGAGTATATTTTGACAACATAGAACTTAATTGAGCATCAATCTCTTTTAGTTCCTGAATACCTATTTCTGGTCTTTTTAAAAGATGTAGTGTATTGACTTTTTCTCGTATTGAGGATGTATTCAACTTTTCGAGCTGAGGATTTACAATTTCTGGCTCTACTTTATATTTCGATAATAGACTTACAAGTGATTTTATATTGGCTTTTTTCTTTTCAAGAATTTCTAATCTATCCTGACTAGCTAATCCTATTTTGTGTCCCAATTCAGTTAAGCGTATGTCAGCATTATCTTGTCTAAGAAGAATTCTATACTCAGCTCTTGAAGTAAACATACGATACGGTTCCTGAGTACCCTTGTTAATAAGATCATCTATCAACACACCGATATATGCTTCAGACCTTTTAAGGATGAAAGGATCTTTATTGTGGACTTTGTTATGAGCATTTATTCCTGCCATTAATCCTTGGCAAGCCGCTTCCTCATATCCAGTAGTACCATTTATTTGACCAGCAAAATATAGATTTTCAATACGTTGAGTCTCTAATGTGCTGTTCAATTGAGTTGGAGGAAAGAAGTCATACTCAATAGCATATCCAGGTCTAAACATCTTTGCTTTTTCAAATCCTGGAATTTTTGTGAGTGCTTGTTGCTGAATGTCTTCTGGTAATGAAGTTGAGAACCCATTGACATATATTTCAACGGTATTCCATCCTTCAGGCTCAACAAATATTTGATGCCTATTTCTTTCTGCAAATCGATTTATCTTATCCTCAATTGAAGGGCAATATCTAGGACCAATTCCTTTAATTCTTCCCTGAAACATTGGTGACTTTTCAAATCCTTTCTTAAGCTCATCATGTACATCTTCATTGGTATAGGTAATCCAACAACTAAGTTGTTTAGTAAGTTGCTTAGTATCGGTGAATGAGAATTTTGAAGGATTTTCATCTCCGAATTGTTCTTCCATTTTTGAATAGTCAAGGCTTCGTCCATCTACTCGTGGTGGTGTACCCGTTTTCATTCTTCCTGATTCAAATCCAAGTTGAACTAATTGTTCTGTTAAACCGGTTGCCTCTTTTTCTGCAGTTCTTCCCCCACCAAAGCTTTTTTCCCCAATGTGGATCTTTCCATTCAAGAAAGTACCATTTGTTAGTACGACAGCTTTGGATTTTATCTCAAGACCTAAATTTGTTTTAACCCCTACAGCTCTTCCATCTTTAACCAAAATTTCTTTAACCATCTCTTGCCAGAAATCAATATTTTTAGTCTGCTCTAATGTGTTTCTCCATTCCTCAGAGAAGCGCATTCTGTCATTTTGACTTCTAGGACTCCACATCGCTGGCCCTTTCGATCGATTAAGCATCCTAAACTGGAGCATTGACTTGTCAGAGATTATACCTGATTGACCGCCCAGTGCATCTATCTCCCGAACAATCTGGCCTTTGGCTACTCCTCCCATTGCAGGATTGCAAGACATTTGGGCAATGGTGTTCATATTCATTGTCACCACTAAAACTTTAGATCCCATATTTGCAGCCGCAGCCGCAGCTTCACAACCGGCATGTCCAGCTCCCACCACAATTACATCATACTCAGGAAACATAGAAGAATATTTTTTTTGGATTCAATAAGTTTCACGTGGAACAAAAAACTTTCCCACAAAAGAATCCACATTTCCACAAAAATGAGATTCAAGAGCTTGAGAAAAAGGTTTCACGTGGAACTACCGCAAAGATAAGTAAGCATCTTCTTTTCCGCGCATGATGTTTTTTTTGTTTGCGGTTTTATCTGAGTATCCAATAAGGTGTAGAACCCCATGAATAATGACGCGATGCAATTCATCGTCCATCTCTTTTTTGAATTTGATTGCATTATCCTTCACACGTTCAATGCTTATAAAGATATCTCCACTTATAAGGTTTTTCTCTTCACTTGTATTGAAGGTAATAATGTCTGTATAGGTATTGTGCTGAAGATAATCCATGTTTATCTGGAGAACATGATCATCGGTACAGAAAATGAAATTAAGTTCTCCTGGTGTTTTTCCTTCTGTTTTAATGGAATGTTTTATCCAATTGACAGTCCTTTTAGAATTTTTGAGTTTGAAATCTACATTCTCACAAAAGAATTGAATAGAAGATTTAGGCATTCATGTAAAAGCTTAATTCAACGACTCTGCCATTTTCCTTGAAGTTAACCTCATCAGAAAGGTGTTTCATTAGAAAGATTCCCCTTCCTCCAGGTTTTTCTAAATTCTCGGGTGCAGTCGGATCTGGTAGGTCTTCATAATTAAATCCTGGTCCTTCATCCTTAATAACGAATTGAATCAGATTTTTTTGCAGACAAAGGCTCAGGAATACATTCTTTGACTTGTTGTTGGCATTTCCGTGTTTGATTGCATTATTTACTGCCTCAGTAACTGCAATCATAATATTTCCATAAATATCATCGTCAAGATGGTAGCGCTCTTTAGCATTGTCAATAAAACTTTCAATCATGCGAATGTTTTCGGTGATAGAAGGAACCTGGATACTGATTGTGTTCATTAGTTGAAAGTATATTTATTGATCGCCTATTCTCTTAAAATACTCACTTACTTCTTTTTTGTAATAAGGATATAATTTTGGAGGAACAGTCTTTAGCAATTCTACTTCTTTTTCTTTTAGGCGCAAATATTCTTCAAAGGCCTTTGGTATTTCTTTATCGTAATCTTTTGCGGTTTCTCCTTTCCGTTCTTCTTCCTGATCTTGTTCACGAAGTGATTTTTCCGTTTCTAACATTCTGGTAAGAATATCCTGCTGCCGTTTAATGAGTTGATCCGTAATCTGCTTGTTAACCAGATCCATTTCAGTTTGTTCCATTTTTGAAGGTAAATCGCCACCAGGCATTTTGCCATCCTTCATTTTGTTCTGCATCTCTTGAAGAGCTTTTCTAATCCTCTCCTGTTCAGCAGCCATTTGAGCTAACTCTTCCGATAACTCTCTTCCTCCTTTTCCACTTTTCTTAAGGTCTTCTATTTTTTGATTCAGATTTTTTTGAAGCTCGCTCAAGCTTGGCTTCTGACCTTTTTTCTTTCCCTTAGAGGAGGACGGTTTTGCATTGGCCATCATCTGCATCATCATATCAAAGTGATCATCCAGTAACAACGCGAGGTTATTAATAGAGGTCATGCTAAGTTGCATTTCATTTGATGCCTGTGGTCTTCGTCTTTCCTTATTGGCATCTATTACATTTTCGATGTGCTCGTTAAGCTCACCAACCTCTTTGGTAACAATAGAACCCATGAAAACATCCTTCTTTGAAAGAGCTAACAAACTGTCTTCCAATACCTTAACATCATCTTTGAGCTTTAGTTGTTGTTGCGCAAGGGTATTAAATCGAGGATCATTTTGTGCTAAATCACCAAACGTTTTTAGAAGACTCTCCTGATCGTACGAGATCTTTACCAATCCATGAATAATCTGGCGGAGCATTTCGAGATTCTGCATATCAATTTCCATCTCCATAGAGTTTTGAGCTCCCTCCATTTGCTCCTGCATTTTTTGCATTTTCTGAACAGCTTTCTGTTGAGCCTCTTTGGATTTTAAAGGACTATTTTGCTTCAATTGATCTTCACTTTCTTTCTGATCCTGCTGAACCTCATCTGTATTTTCTTTGTCAGGTAGCTCATCATTTTTCTGCAGCTCTTCGCCAAGCTTCTTTAGCTCCTCAATTTTCTCTGTTGTTTTCTGGAAATCGTCCTTAACTTGTTCTTGTTCTTTTGCTAACTCCTGACTTTCTGTTTTTTTGTCCTCGCCAGCTTTGTCGTTTTTGTCTTGTCCTTTATCTGACTTCTCTCCACTATTCTTCTTATCATTTTTATAGGAAGACTTTTCTTTTTCTAAAGACTCAGTCTTTTCCATTAACGCTTTTTGATCCTCAATCTC
>JANMRZ010000069.1:0-48659 GCA_031388805.1 Chryseolinea sp. | reverse complement strand
AAACCAACCTCTCTTGCCTTTGATTCAAGCAAGGCATCATCCATAAATCCGTTGATTAACTGCCGGAGTTGCTTAACCCCATTGGTAGATTTGTTTTTTTGTAGGTTCCTCTAATTTTGTGCTTAAACTGACGGCTATGGGTAGACCCTTGCACTAGATGGTGTGTGTGTGTTAACCACCCTGATTCTGCTGGCGCAGAATCGGTCCCTCCTGAGGCAGGAGGAAAAAATAGAAGGTACGCTCGATGGATGTTATTTTCCACCGAATTTATAGTGACTGTCATATGCCAGCCCTAAGCCTACGCTGGAAAGTTTATTCTGATCTGCGACAGCTGCCGAAGGAAAAAGTTTTCTGAACTCTGCCTGAACAACGGGAACTTCAGTAGATCCGCCTGTAAGAATGACAAGGTCAATTTCATTTGCTTTTACCTGAGCTTGTTGCAAGCATTGTGATGCACATATTGTAATATTCTGAACATGCTCTTCAATTGACTTTTCAAAACGTGTTCGTTGAATAGCAATGGTTAAACTGTCTTCTATAAAATGGAGGGGTGCGGTATATTCTGTTGCAGAGGTGAGTGCTATTTTCGTTTCTTCTGTGGCTGCCAATAGTGCATGACCCGTTTCCTGTTCCAGCACCTTTAACAATCTTTTGAACCGCACTTTATCATGCGACTCATAAAACATTTGTTGCATCTGCGATCGCAGCTTTACATTATAAAGTGAATTCACTTTGCTCCATTCCGCCAGATCATGATACGGTTTTAAAGGAACACCCAGTTTCTTCTCACCATACGTAGTGTTGTAACCGATCTCCGGCATTATAGAGGATAAACTTAAGTCTTTGTCGAAGTCATTTCCACCAATGCGAACTCCTGTGTTGGCTAATATATCAGATGTTCGATCAGGCTTGTTTATATATTGATTCGATAAACGAATTACGGTGAAGTCGGATGTGCCACCACCGAGATCGGCAACGATAGCGAGTCGTTCACCCTTCACATTTACTTCATGCGCAAACGCTGCAGCGATCGGTTCAAATTGAAATTCAATATGCTTAAATCCAACGCGTTGAGCAATGGTCTTCAACTGGTGTTGTGCACGCAGATCACCCGCGCTATCGTTATCAATAAAATGCACAGGCCTTCCCATTACCACGTGTTGCAATTCTTCACCAGCAAAGGCATCTGCTTTTGATTTGAGGTTATGGAGGAACGAAGCGATAATACCATCGAACTTCATGGCCTTTCCATTAACTGAGGTTCCATGGTCCATTAACGATGTGCCCAGCACACGCTTCAGACTTCGCATGAAGCGACCTTCTTTATGGTCGAAGAAAAACTGAATGGCTTCTCTTCCGTAAAACGGTTCACTTACCCTTCGTTGAAAAAACAGCGCACTGGGAATGGTAAGGTGATGTTGTTCTACCGGCACCAGTGAAACTACATTGCTTTTCGAAATAGCAACACTTGAATTAGACGTACCGAAATCAACACCGCACGAAGTCATCAGATTATGGAAAAGGCCACAATAGTAGTGGATAAAAATGATTTATTGAAACATCATTGTGTCGGTGACGAACATTTGGAATCATTACTTACTATACTGAGAATCATCACACTGAAAACCGGTTAGTGCCGCTGTGAGGTCTTTAAAAATTACATTTCCGATATTATTTACACGCTGTTTATATTCCCATTCCTGAAAGCTGGATTCCGGATGGTGCGCAATGACAGCGTCAACACGCCAAAGCATGGTGATGATGACTTTGCTTCCGGATACAGCAAAGTTTACTTTATAACTTACATCATTCCGGCTCGCTTTCTTTGGTCCGGTATTGAATGTAAAAAAGTCACTTGAAGGATTCTCTATTGTAAATCCTTTTGACACCATGTGCAGACCAATCCTTTTGTATAGATCAAGGTCATTGTCAGAACAGAGTAATGTTATTTTCTTTGTTCCTTTTTCAGGTTCATTAAGTAGTTGTGCCCGACATGTATTATGGACGGCAAATAGTGTTGCTATGCTGATGAGCACTAAACCATATTTGAACAGAGTTGACTGTATAGATTCTTTCATCGTGCAAAGGATTTTTGGTTTTGAATGTTGCATTATAAGAAACAAGAATTGTACCTCTTTTGAACGACAACTGCCGTCACTGCGTGCGCACTTCCAGAACCGTCCCGAGTTCGGATGATTTTGTTCGATTCCGCACGAAGCATTTATACATATCTTTGCTATGGTGGAAAAAAGCAGCATTGCCCATGGCATGATCATTGGAATGCAAGCCGAAAAGATAACATGATGAAACTATTTTTTACCTACATGCTGATGCTGTCGCTCATGTGCTGCGGGATCAACACCTTCGCACAGAAAAAGAAAATCCTGGTTGACGTAACGCATGGTCAGAAATTTTACAGCGACCCGGCTGACAAGATATCAACCGAATTAGTACCCACGCAGCGATTGGAATACATGACAGGCGAGCTCACCAAAAATGCTTCAAGCCATGGCGCAGTGATCGCTTATTTGAAAACAAGCATCACTACAGAAACATTGTCTAAAGCTGATTTGCTTTTCATTCATGTTCCATTTGTAAAATATTCGGTTGATGAATGTAAAGCCATTCGTCAATTTTTGGAAAAGGGAGGTTCGTTGTTTATTGTGATTGAGGAAGATTATTGGGCAACCCTGGATCAGGTAAATGCAAACGACATCGTGTCACCTTTTGGCATTACATTCTCTTCAAACAGTACAGATAAAACCGTGGGAGGTTATGCACCCGAAGGTAAAATCATGAAGGCAAAATATTCCATTCCGTTTCACGGAGCTCGCCAGGTAGAAGGAGGCCAGCCTCTCGCGTTTAGCAATGCACCCGCGAAGAGTTCTTTTGCCGTCTTCACCGAAGTAAAAGGTGGAGGCAAAATCATCGCGATGGGAGAAGGTATGGTATCTCTTTATATGACGAGCTGGCAAGACGTTACCAATTATCAATGCGCTCCCTTTATGCAAGATGTTGTGGGATGGCTGTTGAATTGATTCATCCAACAACGCGCTTGCTTACACAACATCCGCGTGAGATGGGCGTATTACTTCATCACCTCCCTGATAGCTGCCTGCAACTCGGTATCAATACCTTTCCTGATGTCGTCAATGGTGGGTGCCACAACTTTATCTGGTTGAATGCCCTGGCCCACGAAATCATCGCCATTCCCGAGCATATCGCGTTTGGTGCAAATGCGCGCTGTACCGTTTCCGGGCATGCTGATTCCTAACGGTTGGCCTGAACTTCCACCCGTTGATTCTCCTATAATCAGTCCACGGTTCATCGTTTTAAACGCTGCGGCAAAATCTTCCGCTGCAGAGAACGTTCTGGCACTGGTTAAGACTACAACCGGTTTCCTATATAGCAATTTATCATTGGGGAATAAATCGTCTTTATAAACATGAACATCCTGGTTGTTGCCCCAGGCACGATATGTCGGTCGGTACTCTCGTGTGTAAGCGGTATGAACGGATGCTGATTTATCTATCAAGCAGCTGAGGATATTCCAGCCCGGGCCGGTGTTTCCCCCGCCATTGTTACGCACATCAAAAATAATAGCTTTGGCTTTCGCGATTTCTTCAAACCGGGCTTTGAATTCAATGGCGGTTGAATCATTGCCAAAAGAGTTCAAGGCGATATACGCGATATTTCCGGGCAGCATCCTGAATATGAACGTTGGTGTACGCAGTTTTTTGGAGCGCTCTTCGGGTTTTACACGTTGGATGGTATGTTCGCTGATTTTGTTAGAGGCATTCCGCAGTTGAAGTTTTATCGGTTTGGTAAGCGAGCCTCTTAACAGTGCATAGTCGTAAGCCCGCACCATTCTGTCTTGCAATGTGGAGGCGCTTTGATACGGCATTACATAGCGAGCAGCATACTCTTTGACGGGAAGCCCATTCACCATGATGACCTCCTGTCCAACTGATATACCTTTCTGAAGTAACAACTGATCGTAAACTCCGATAATTAAAACTTTACCTTCTACAAGTCGGGTGCGCAACAACGGCCGGGCATAAACCGAGTCTACAAGTGCGCGTGGCATGTTCACATTGGTGTGACCATCGCTCAAGGCAGCCGCGAACTGCTCCAACACATAATAATATTCAAGTGTTGATTTGGTTTGCCGGACCTTGGGCAGATAGGTGAGATAAAGAGAATCGAAGTCCAAATCCGGGACGAGATCAAAATTGACGAAGTTATATTTTGCCTCCGACCAGAACTTTGATAATCCCGCGACCTTTTCATCGTCAGAAATATTCTGCGCATAGGGCGTTTCAAGCGCACCCGATTCCCAGAAGGACTTCTTATTGAAAAACAATTTATCCATTTTCTGCTTTTGGGTGAGGTTATACTGTACACTTTTTTGCATGACCACCCAACGCGGGTCATGGTGTAGTGACAGCAGATCGGTATCCTTCTCCATTACATCCGGGTCGGAGAAACCATTGTCTATCGCCTGTGCCAGGTAGCGAAAGGCAAGAGATGACTTGCCGGCTAATGCAAAGTAGCACGCTGTATTGTAGTAGGAGATCTCGTATTTACCAGCTTCCAGGTCAGACTCTAAGTTTTGGAATGCTTTATTCGGTTGCTCGGAAGATTGCGAATACGAAAGGAATCCGATTGATATTAACACGGAAAGACTGAGCGTGCGTGCAAGGAGGTTGAAGTTGTTCATACATTGCGTTTAGGTCAATACGAATTTATAATTTCAGCGTTTGTGCATAACCATTATACTGAAAACGGTAAGCCAAGTTACAAACGTGTTTCGAATCAAACTATTGCCCCCATTGTCTCAGAAGTGTCTACCGCCTTGGCCGTCATCGAAGCGAGGGATGCTGCTTTCACGTAACGGTGTTGAAATGAGCTACTAAAGATTCAACTTACCATCCTCATTATTCACAGGAGATTCCGGAAACGGCAATGGTATCTTAGGCAACGTCAACCATCCATACACAAATACTACAACCAGTATTACGGGTAACAAGTAAGCACCGGAGCGGAAGCGAAGGCCGGTATGTCCATAACTTCCGGAAGAGAAATCAAGTCCCACTTTTATGGCAAGGGCAACTGACAAGGCCGTGAGCAAAAAGAACAACAATTTCCCCGCAAGATTTTTTATTAACGCTTTCTTCACAGCAAAATGGATCGCCTCTGAAAAAACAGTGGCGACACCTACGACCAGGAAGACGGTTAACAATGCCTTCGGGAATGTTCGCAGATAATGATACTTATAAACCAACAATCCAATCTTTCCCAAAAGATTCGGACTGCTTATCAACACTGCATCAAGGATCACCAGCGCAGCGATGAAAAGGTAAAAGTTTAATCGGGATTTCATTCAGCTAAAATAGCCAATTCTAAATTATCGTGGGGTACGAACTAGCCCACGTGTTTGCAAGGAAGGGTGAAGCGTTTCGCTGAGCAACCTGACGTGGCAATCCTCTCCCTATAAAATGCGAACGAACGAGCTGACCACAACCCTCTCTCCTACTCCGCTGCTATTAACATTGTAATCTTTTCAAGTTCGGCTACCGACTCAAAGGAGCCTTTCACCTCCAGTTCAAACAATCCCTGGAAATGATGCAGAAAAATTATTTCTGCATTCTTCATGGATGCCACTTCGGTTTTGTAGTGCTTCACCGTGTAGGATTTATTTGGCCCGCCAGCGTGTACCTTCTTATGCTGACTTAATGATCTGCGCCACTCTTCGTTCGGAACGCGAATAGTTTTGGGAAGGGCGATGTTGTCCTTATTCTTCAGCACTTTTTTTATCGTGAACACAAGTCCCTTCTTTTTAAAAGGCGGAGCAAGCACATTGGGATCTGCACTTTTTACAGCAAGATCTTCTATAAAAGGTTCCAGGAACTCTACCTCTACGATCAGATTGGCCTCTTCTACAATATCTGAAAGCTCTACGATTATATTTTTTATACTGCTCATGAGTGCTGAAGATACAAAGACGGATCTTAACAAAACTACCATCGGGTTTGAAATCAAACATCAATTGCAGATCTTACCGCTGCTGTCGCGGACTGAGGAGTTTATTAAACGCTAATTTCGTTCTTCAATCTTAACTATTGTCAGTGTTTAATTCCAACTATCCAAAGCTCATGCGTATCCCTTTTATCTTTATTACACTCTGCTCTCTCCCGCTGTTTTCATTCGCGCAAAACGATCCCGTTCCGGCCTATCTCACAACCCAACATTTTCCTGACAGTGTGAGAAATCTGCAAGCCGTAGCACTGAATGGCGAAGAGCTGACTTTCGGAAAAATGCTCGACCAGTACAAAGGAAAGAAAGTGGTTATCGATATATGGGCATCGTGGTGTCGGGATTGTCTTGTGGGTTATCCGAAGCTTGATGATCTGATGAAACGTACCGCTGGCGAAGACCTGGTTTATCTTTTTGTGTCTGTAGATGACAACGATCAGAAATGGCGAAATGCGATATCCCGGTTTTCAATGACTGGTGAACATTATCGTCTTCCTTCAGGCTGGAAGAATTCACTGTCATCGTACATTGTATTGGACTGGGTGCCACGTTACATGGTTGTAAACGAAGATGGAAGAATCGTTGAACCCAAAACGATTACGAGTGAAGAGATGGAAAAAGCGTTGAAGAAATAGGGACTGGAACTGGCGTTATGACGAACGCGTTCTACCTCATTGCTGAGACATTGCTTCACTCCTTCTCACATCCCACGCTTCCGGTCGCAAACGCAGACAAAAAAAAGCGCCAGCCCTGATTCCAGCAGCTGACGCCAAGTCATATTGACTCATTTTCTTAAAAGAATTAATTAATGTAGTATGTTTTCCATCCCATTTGTGGGATCATTTCTGCAGCATCCTTGATGCCGAAGAGATCGTTCATTTTTTATTTTTGTTTCATGTGTTAATAATTTTATGTTAGATGACACATGGAATACGCCAGTCAATTATCATCCTTTTGGGTGGACGTAGTGCATGGCTATTTCATGTCGTTGAATTTAGTTTAACATAGGGTAACGTTGACAGCAATGAAGTCAGGAATAAAGCACGTGTACTGAAATTGTTTTTTTACAACACCTTATCAAACATCGTGATATTACCTGGTTTGTTGGTAACGGCTACGGCGAGCTTGCTGCCTGTCACGGCCGCATTCGCGTTCGTTGCTACGTAGACCCACTCTGCAGAATCAGGCGACTGTACTGCCGCACCCGTTTCGATCAGTGTGTTGTCTGGAGCGGTAATCGTTACCACGGCCTGCGCTACCTTAAAGGAATCGAATACCCGTAGCATAATGTGATCACCGGTATTGCCACGGTAAGCTATTGTGTTCACGCTGTCGACCACAGGTGACTTGAGGTAATCCTTCAGCGCTGCGGTGAAGGCATGCTGGAATTCCTGACCCGCAACACTTTTTTCATAGGCAGCCTTCGTGGCCGGATCAAGCAATACCGTTTTTGCATACGTTGCTGCCCGCTTGAAACGTTCCCGTTGGAGCGTCTGATTTTCTGTTGCCGGCTTTAGGTGCTCCGGTGCCTGTGTGTAGAGCGTTCGTCTACCGACTTGTTTGAAGACCATGTTTCCAACTTTACCGCTGGCTGCGTCAACCATTTTGTTCATTTTAAAACTTGCCATTTTACTTTTTTGTTTAAGTGAATAATTAATTAGTACGTCAATTTTATCTGCAGAATGAATTGATATTTCAAAAGTAGGGCGCTTGCGTGCAGTTGACGTTCACGGTAAAAAAATCTTTAAAAATATTTTTGGGCCTGTACTAAATCAAAAGGACTTTGCACATGGTTATAGAAAGTTCCGTGCATTTGACGTTCCCGATGGGTTAATTATTCCAAAATGCATGGTTACCGCAGAGGCGCAAAGACGCAGCGTTAGGCGCTAAGTTTTGTTGGTGTTTCTGGCATTTCTTTGCGTCTCTGCGCCTCTGCGGTAGAATGCATTACGCAGGGCTTTGTGTTTTACTCCGGGAATATTAATTTGGCATTATGTCTGTTTATAAGAAGACGCCGTTATGTCAATATCAAAAAATCCACTGTTGCGTTATAGTGTTATCGATCAATGCCTCAGCAGCCGGTTAAAGAAATACTGGCCACCAGAGGATCTACTAAAAGCCTTCGAAGATTGGGGTATTTTTGTTGGCCTTCGCCAGTTGAAAAAGGATATCGCCTTCATGCGCGAAAACCCCGGGCTCGGCTACAATGTGAACATTGAGCACAGTCGTAAGGACAACTGCATTGGTTATCATTATGTTGTAGACGACTATGTTCCACAGGGACATTCGCCACAAGAGTTGATGGCGCTTTCTTTTATCATTGACCTAACATCATCTTTTGAAAGTGGCGACCTTACCAGCAAGGCCAGGGACACTGTAAAAAAACTAGTCAAACGCCTGCACAGTCTTCGGCCCGGACTCAAGTTAAAGTCCAATGTTATCAGTATGGAGCCACGGCCGTACTATAAAGGTATATCGCATTTGGCGGGAGTACTGGAAGCCATTTACGGCAACAAGGTGTTGTCGATCGACTACCAAAAGTTCAATGACGAAAAACCCGCAACCCATATCTTCCACCCGTACCAGTTAAAGACCTACCTCAGCCGCTGGTACGTGCGAGGCTATAGCGAGAAACATAAAGATGTTATTGTTCTAGGCTTAGACCGGATTGAACGTATCGCTGAGGTAAAACAGCCCTACCGTGATGACATGGCAAACGGCCCTGATTTCTTCATGAACACCATCGGCATCAATCGTAGCCAGGGGCCGGTTGAGGAAATACGGTTATCTTTTACGCGTGAGCAAGGGCATTACATCAAGACACTTTATCTTCATCATTCCCAACAGATCATTAAGGACGATGGACAGGAAGTGGTGATCACCCTGCAGCTCATTCAGAACTACGAGCTCTGCCAGCTTATCATGAGCCAGATGCCACACGTTACTGTTTTGGAACCGGTTAGCCTTCGCGAAAAGGTGAAGGAGATGTTGCGTGGCGGATTGGGAAAAAATAATTTTTAGCTGTTGGCCTGGTGCCACTGAATTAACCGCAGAGTCGCAGAGACGCAAAGTGTTCTAAAAAATGCATTCCTCTGCGTCTCCGCGTCCTTGCGGTAAAAAGAGTTAACCTATTCCCCACGAAATAAAATTTTGACGTGTTGCAAGCGAAGCCAAATTTTCGTGATTGCTAGATCCTGGCTAGTTCCTGGCTAGTTGCTGGCTAGTTCCTCTATACCCAGCCAAACAGAAGTTTATTTGGAGTATCAGGATTCTGGTCGCGTCCTCACAATAAATAGCTATACTTCATTCGTCATAATCCCACGTGTTTGCGAGGAAGTGTGAAGCGCTTCGCTGAACAAACTGACGTGGCAACCCCCTCCCTATGAAATGCGAACGAACGAGTCGGTATGGGACCGGGTGGGGTTTGACCACCCTGATTCTGCTGGCGCAGAATCGGTCCCTCCTGAGGCAGGAGGGAAAAATTGTGGCTATAAAGCATTCTTTTTTTATTTTGCGCAAACCATTTCCCTCCTGCCTCAGGAGGGACCGTCCCGACCGCAGGTCGAGACAGGGTGGTAAAATTTCTCCAACACGTTGTCATTAACCCAAACTCTATGAGCGATATCCACAACCGCAAAGACTTAAAACAATTCAGACGTAATCTGCGCAACAATTCAACCTCAGCAGAAGCTGTATTATGGAATCATTTAAAAGGAAGTAACCTTGGAAAGAAATTCAGACGCCAACATAGCGTAGGTAATTTTATACTTGACTTCTATTGCGCCACAGAAAGAATTGCAATTGAATTAGATGGCGCACATCATTTTACTGACGAAGGAATAAAATATGATGAAGACCGGACAAAGTATTTGAACAGTTTGAATATAAAAGTGATTCGGTTTGAAAATGTAAAGGTGTTTGAGGATTTGGTGGGGGTTTTGAATAAGATTAAGGCGTGTCTTGACCACCCTGATTCTGCTGGGGGCAGAATCGGTCCCTCCTGAGGCAGGAGGGAAAACGTTTGATTTAGTTCGCCACTGGCTTAACTTGGAATTAGAACAGAATACGTATAAAAAATAATGTGTAAAGTTTATAATACAGTTGGCGCTCTTACAACACTGAAGACACATTTAAGGCAAAACAAAATTGACGGTTTCCATTCTGTACAAGAACTCATATCCTTCCGAAATAATTATGCCACTGCCCGGCAACAAATCATTTCAAATCAAAACGATTTAACAACGGACGAAAGAAATAATCTAAGCTCTGGGGTTTTACATTTAGAGAAAGAAATCGCGAATGATAAAATACAAATTCGACAGAAACTGCTATCCGAAATTGAGAGTTTAAGACGACAATACGATCACGTGGCGGAAGCGGAAAAAAGTATTGTTCAGGAGTTTACGTATAGTTTTAAGGCACTCTTTATCTTAATCAAGATCAATTATCTAAGTCTGTTTTCTAATGTCATCATTTCTTTCTCTATCCGGTCTAACGTTAAAATGCTTGCTGAAAAACGTAAACGCCTTTACTACATTGATTCAAATTTTGAAGAAGCTGTCAAAGAAAGTTGTGGACTGGCATTACATGATCTGGACCGAAAAAAAAGAGTCATTGATGAAATCAATACTTTTATTTATGGTGCCATAGGAGAACAGAAAGTAGTAAAGGAATTAGAGAAATTATCTGATGAATACATTTTGATTAATGACTTCACCTTTTCCTTTACCAAAGCCATTTATTATCGACAAGAGGTGGAGCATATAAAATCCATTCAAATCGATCATCTTTTGATTTCCCCTTCGGGTATTTTTCTTATTGAGACAAAAAACTGGAGCGAAGAATCATTGAAGAATTTAAGTCTGCGCTCTCCGGTGCAGCAGATAAAAAGGACAAACTTTGCTTTGTTCAAAATATTATCCGGCAATTCAAATTTTAAACTTGACCAACATCATTGGGGCGAAAGAAAAATTCCAATACGAAATCTTATCGTTCTGATAAACCCTAAGCCAATCGAAGAATTTCAATATGTGAAAATTCTGACTTTAGATGAGCTACTTGGATACATAAATTATTTTAAACCAAGTTTGTCAAATAAAGAGACTCAAGAGATTTCGAATTATTTAATTAAAGTTAGGAGTTGAACTAATGTGGCTGCAAGTCTGAAGGATGCATAGTGGGTCAAGATCTCTCTTCGCATTTGCTGCCGCGCAAGACCTGAACCAGTGTTTTGATTTTAGTGATGAGAAATGTTTTGAAGACTTAGACCAGATGGCGTGCCATTCAAAGTTTTAGACAAAGTTGTTGATATCTTCAAAGAGGTTAAAAAATCATAGTATTTTTAAGGTTCTTTATGACCAACGACCAACTTAAAAAACTCGAAAACGACCTCTGGGCCTCAGCTAATTCGCTTCGTGCTTACGGTGGAATTAAAGCTGCAGACTACGCGGTGCCTGTTTTAGGATTAATCTTCCTCCGATTTGCGGATAATAAATATGGACACTACGAAGAAGAAATACTTAAAGAGTTCAACAAGACAAAAGGTACGCGAAAAGAACGCCCAATTGAATCCATAGCATTGGCAAAGTGTGGGTTCTATCTGCCCGATTATGCACGCTACGATTTCCTTCTGAAACTCTCCGGTGACAAGAGTTTGGCGAAAGCACTGCGCAAAGCCATGGAAGGTATTGAGAAGAACCAGGACGAAAAGTTTAAAGATGTGCTTCCCAAAGAAGCCTTTTTCGATATCGAGAAGAAGAAAGCAGATATACTTCCGCAGTTGTTGAAAACATTCTCCGACATTCCGAAAGATGCCAGCGGAGATGTGTTTGGTAAGATCTATGAATTCTTCCTTGGAGAGTTTGCCATGAGTGAAGGGCAGAAAGGTGGTGAGTTTTTCACACCTACTTCGGTGGTGCGTTTTATTGTTGAGGTGATTGAGCCGTATGCAGGAAAGATCTTTGACCCAGCATGTGGTTCGGGTGGAATGTTTGTACAGAGTGCCAAATTTGTGCAGGAAGCTAAGCACGACCTTAGCGACATCTATGTGCACGGACAAGAGTACATGGGCGAGACGGTGCGACTGGCCAAGATGAACCTGATGGTGAACAACATTCGCGGTGAGGTGACTGAGACAAATTCGTATGAAGGTGATCCCTACAAGAGCCTCGGTAAGTTTGATTTTGTGATGGCCAATCCTCCCTTCAATGTGAAGTCGGTGAAGGAAAGCACTGTGAAGAACGATGAGCGCTTTTATAAGTATGGATTACCCAAGAACAAAGGCAAGAATACCAATGACAGCATTACCGATGCGAACTACCTGTGGATCTCGCTCTTTGCTACTTCGCTGAATGCAAAAGGAAGAGCCGGTTTCGTAATGCCTAACTCTGCTTCCGATGCTGGCAATTCTGAATACGAGATTAGGAAAAAGTTAGTAGACAGTGGCATTGTGGATTGCATGGTCTCCATGCCTTCCAATATGTTTCTTACTGTGACACTGGCCAGCCACGCTTTGGTTCTTTGATAAATGGAAGCCCAACACCAATCGAAAAGATAAAATACTGTTCATCGATGCCCGCAATGTTTATCACCAGGTAGACCGTGCGCACCGCGAGTGGAAAGAAGAACAGGTACAAAACCTCACCGCCATTGTACGTTTGTATCGTGGGGAGAGTGACAGGTACATTGAATTGATTTCGCGCTATGCAGGCAATGCACTTGCTGCAACAAAAGAAATACCACAAGCAGTTGATTCGCTGACTAAAAAACTGGAAAGTGTTTTCACTAACCTAAAGCAATACGCGGTTGACAGCAAACCAAAACGCAAAGCCGAAGAGCAGAAGAAACTAGATGAAAGTAGTTTTGGAAAGAAACTGGTAGATTTTGAACTAGAAGATATTGCCTCATCAAAGCTGGAGTGGAAAAAAGATTTACCCGCTACTAATAAAGAGCAACATGTTTTTGCTGCGAAGTTGAATGTGTATGCAAAGGCATTGAAGGAAACAGGGGCTATGTTAAAGAAGAGCAAGGATCAATTGATCGAGCTGTTTAACGAAGCAGATAGACTACTTAAAATAAAGAACGACAAGGCCTGGATTGACCTTGAATTGAATAATGTTTTAAGGGTATTGGATCAATTGCAGGAAAACCTGAAAACAACTATTGATCAAGTTAACTATTGGTACGGCAACATAGATTGGCTGCAAAGCCACTTCCCTGATGGAAAGTACAATGATGTTGTGGGCTTGTGTAAAGTAGCCAGCAAGAAGGAGTATGTTGAGGATCAGGAGTATTCTCTTAATGCAGGGAGATATGTGGGTGTGAAGATAGAAGACGATGAACTTAATCAGTCCGAATTTGAAGAAAAGCTTCTGAAACAATATGCGGCGCTCGAAGAACTGTCAAAGTCGTCTGAGCTATTGGAGATAAGAATCAAGGAGAACATTAATGCGTTGATATCATTATGATTGAAGTTCGGCTTGATGACTTAATTACCCTGCAGCGTGGGTTTGATATCACTGAAAAGGTCCAAGAAGATGGGCCGTTTGCAGTTATCTCATCTGGTGGGATTTCAAGTTTTCACAATGAATATAAAGTTGGCGGCCCTGGAGTTGTAATTGGTAGAAAAGGAACATTAGGAAAAGTTTTTTATACCAATCAAAACTATTGGCCTCATGATACCTCCCTTTGGGTCAAAGATTTTAAAGGAAACGATCCTAAGTTCATCTACTACTTGCTTCAGCTTTTGCACTTTGAAAAATTTGATGCTGGAGCAGCGAATCCAACACTTAACAGAAATCATATTCATTCACTGAAGCTTCTCGTTCCCATCAAGGAACACAGAAGTAAAATCGCCTCTATCCTTTTTGCGTATGACGAGCTAATTGAAAACAATAAGCAACGAATAAAATTGCTGGAGGAAATGGCGGAAGAAATTTACAAGGAGCGGTTTGTGCGTTTCCGTTCCTCAGGCAACGAGTTTGCAAAAGGTAAAAATGATATTCCGGACAATTGGAGAATGATCAGACTTGGTGATTACTTTGATATTTCGTTAGGAGGTACTCCCTCAAGAGAGAATGAAAGCTACTGGAAAGGAGATGTACCTTGGATCAATTCCGGTAAAGTTAATGACCTTAGGGTCACGGAGCCATCAGAATACATTACTGAATTGGGACTAAAGAACTCAGCGACAAAACTACTTCCGAAGAAAACAACATTGCTGGCTATAACAGGCGCTACATTAGGTCAGGTTAGTTTTTTAGAAATAGAGTCATGTACGAATCAATCGGTAGTAGGAATTAAAGATCCCAATGACAAAATTGATGAATACATTTTCTTAGCCATTAAAGAGAAGATTAAGGAGTTAGTTAACTATGCAGGTGGTGGTGCCCAGCAACATATTAACAAGGCTATTGTGGAAGATGCAGAAATTATTTTAGCTGATGATCAAACTATGAATAAGTTCATACAAATCATTAAACCTCATTTTGATCTGATTTCAAATCTTATATTTAAAAATCAACTCCTTCAACAAACTCGCGATCTCTTACTGTCTCGTCTTATTAGCGGAAAACTTTCAGTCGGGCATTTAATAGATAAAGAACCTGAGTCGCTCTCGTTAGCAGGTGAACCCGAACTAGCTTACCGAAAATAAACCCCATGGCCTACCTCAACGAATCGAACATCGAGCTTGCTGATATCACCTTCTTTGTTGAGCAACTAGGCTATATGCATATCAATGCGTGGGAGAAACAATTATTGGGAAGAACCAGTCTGAGGGAGGTAGTGCTTATTGAACGGTTACGCGCGAAACTTCAGCAGCTCAATCCACACATTCCGGAAGAGTGCATTGATCGGGCAATATCAGAAGTCACCAAAAGCCGTGCAACGCTCACCCCGGTTATTGCTAATAAGGAAGTATACGAGCTCATCAAAAAAGGTGTGCCGGTTACTTATAAAGACGTGCATGGTGCCGAGGTAAATGATTATGTACAGATCATCAACTTCAATCAGAATGAGATAAGTAAGAACGAGTTCCTGCTTGTATCGCAGCTCAGCATCGAATACTTACAAGCACAAAACATTACCCGCAGACCTGATCTTTTGCTATATGTGAATGGTCTTCCGTTGATAATGATCGAACTGAAGAACGCTACCGAAAAAGTAAAATCAGGTTACGATAAAAACCTAAAAGACTATCAGCGCGATATTCCGCAGTTGTTCTGGTTCAATCTGCTGGTGTGTATTTCCAATGGCATACAAACACGCATCGGTAGCTTCAACGCACCGTGGGATCACTTCTTCTCCTGGCTCAAATTAAAAGACACCGCAATCACTCACGATCAACCTTCGAAAGACGAGATTGAAGAAGAAAGTAAACGCACTGGCGAGCACCTGAGTCTGAAAATATTCGGAGAAGGACTTTGTAAAAAAGATATTCTGCTCGACTACTTCGAGAACTTTATTCTCTATCATAAAAACAAAATAAAGATCATTGCCAAGAACCACCAGTTTCTTGGTGTGAACAATGCCATCGTTGCTTTACAAAATCGTGAGAGCAACAAAGGCAAGCTCGGAGTATTCTGGCACACGCAAGGTTCAGGAAAATCATATTCCATGATTTTCTTCTCGAAAAAGATTCAACGAAAAGTAACAGGCAACTGGTCATTCCTTATTATCACCGATCGTAAAGACCTCGACAGTCAGATCTACCGCAACTTCCTGGAAACAGAAACCATTGTCGAAACCAAAGAACAGAAGGAAAACTATTATCGCCCAGCCGATCGCGATAAGTTACAAGAGTATTTACAATCGAATCGCTCGTACATCTTCGCGCTCATTCACAAGTTTGGTATCGATAGTGGAAAAACCTTTCCAAAGCTCACTGATCGAAACGACTGAATTGTAATCGTAGATGAAGCTCACCGTACGCAATATAAAAACCTGGCGGAGAACATGCGCATTGCATTGCCGCATGCGCAGTACATTGCTTTTACAGGAACACCTCTATTACGCAATGAACTCACTAAAGATAAATTCGGACCTTACGTTTCAGAATACAACTTCGCGCAAAGCATAGAAGATGGAGCTACAGTTCCCATCTATTACAAAAAGAGTGTTCCTCGTGTCGAGCAGGTGAATCAAGAGCTTGTTGGTGATGCAGCTGTGATACTAGAAGATGAGAACCTTTCGGAGGAACAGCGACAGAAACTCGATCGTGAATACTCTACGTTGATGACCATCGTGCGCAGGGACGACCGTCTTGAAGAGATTGCAAGACACATTGTAAAACATTTTCCCTACCGGCTCGATGTGGTGAATGATGATGGAAGCCGCGCACCCATGAAAGCCATGGTGATCAGCATCGACAAGTTCACCGCGGTGCGCATGTACGAAAAAGTACAGTACCACCTGAAAGAGGAAGTGAAGGAGCTCCGTAAAAAGATCGTAGCGGAACGTGATGCAGAAACAAGGAAGCGCTATGAGCGCGCAGTTCAGTTCATCACCGAGACAAAGATGGCGGTGGTAATCAGTCAGGAAGGGAGTGACAAGGAAGAAGAGAAAACATTCTCTGAACAAAAGCTCGATATCCGGCCACATCGCGAATTGATAGATCACCCTGATGATGATGGACGAAATATTGAAGACTACTTTAAAGATCCTTATAACAATTATCGCATTGTATTTGTCACCGCCATGTGGATGACAGGATTCGATGCGCCATCGGTGTCAACGCTGTATCTGGATAAGCCTTTGCAGAATCACACGTTGATGCAAACTATCGCACGCGCCAATCGTGTGCTTGAAGGAAAGAAGAACGGATTGGTGATCGACTACTTTGGTGTATTCCGAAACCTGAAGAAAGCCCTCGCAGCTTACGCAGAAGGAACAAAAGGCAAAACCACTGAAACACCAGACGATGACGAATATCCTGCTAAGGAGTTTGAAGAGCTGTTGAAATTACTGGAGCAAGCAATTGCCGAAGCAAAAGTTTATTGCAAGGAACGAGGTGCCGATCTTGATCAAATTCTCTCTCTGGAAGAGAAAGGATTTAAAGACATTGAATTGTTTCAGGAGTTTGCCAATATCATTTTAGCAAAAGATGAATACCGAAGGCAACTTGGGTTGTTTGTCAATACGATCGTATCGCTATACGATTTAGCAAAACCGGAAGTTTATGATTTTCCGGTTATCAAAAAGAACCGTGATGTATTGCAATACCTTCGCGATGTAGTGGATCGCAATGTGGATCAGGATGAAGCCATTACCCGCGCCAAAAAGAAAATAGACGAGCTTCTTGATACAAGTGTAGTAGGCAAGGGTGATCTTCTTGACGGCAAAGCTATTTATACGATTGATACTTCCCGCCAGATTGATCTTAGCAAACTCGATTTCGAAGCGCTTCGAAAACAATTTCCAACCAAAGAGCATAAGAATATTCAGTTTGCTGATTTGCGTGAGCTGATGGAAATCAAACTCAAACAAATGCTCGCACAGAATAAAACGCGTGGATCTTTCCTGGTCAACTTCCAGCGCGTAATTGATGATTACAATTCAGGTAGTATGTCGCTTGATCAAGCGTACGAGGAGTTACTCAAGCAAGCAGAAGGTTTGAGTGAAGAACAACAACGTGCGGCAAAGAATGATATGACTGAACGTGAGCAGGAATTGTTCGACCTATTGAAAAAAGAGAAGCTTACCAAAGCAGAAGAGAAAGAAGTAAGACTGGCAGCCAAAACGCTTTTGCAGAAACTGTTTGATGCCAAGAACAAGATTCTGATTCCGGAATGGCATAAGGAAAAAGCAACACAGGAGAAGGTACGTTCTGAAATCCAAAATCTATTGGCCGACCTTTTGCCAGAGCCAACCTACGACCGATTGAGTTTTTCTGAAAAAGTGGATGTTGCGTTTCGGCATTTTTACATGTTGGCGGAGTTGGGGTTGGGTGTTGCGGCTTAAGTACATTGACTTAAATTCTAGTAAAAAACTCTTTCTACTATGAGCAAGATTGTTAAAAAAAGAAAACCAGTATCGGCTAAGTCGAGCCGCAGTTTCAGCATCATCACTTGAACTTGAGAGATACCTTTCAAAAAGTCTGAAGTTTCCATTTGGTGTTGCACGGCCTGGTGGGCTTATAATAATCGGCTCTGAAAAGGTTTTGAAAATCAAAAAGATCCAGCAAAAGAAGATTTCAGGCGCCTTAGAGGGACTTTGAAGAATATCAGAATAATCACTTACACCGAATTACTAATGGGCCTAAGAAATCGAATAACAATTTTAAAGCAAATGCAAAAACAACGAGGCGGGACGAAGAGATAAAAGAAATAGATCAATTAATAAAATCATAAAGATGGAACTCAAGAATTTTGAAGAAAGACATTCCTTAGTGGTTGATTCCGATGGTCAAGCCTATGCCTATGACCATACACAAAAGAACTGGTACGACTCGAATGATGAAGACGAGTTTGACCTTCATCCGATAAACCATGAAGGTTATGCTGATTTTAGAACCACTATCAGAATTAAGAAAAAGGATTTGACACCCCAATTTATTAAGCTCAATTGAGTTGGGAGTGTTGGTCGCAGTTGTCTGTTCTTTTTCTAACAATTGGCCAATCACGCCACTTCCCTCATGTGAGCTATGAGGTCAAGATCATCTTGTGTGAGTTCAGCTGTTTTGGCTGATTGTTCCTGAGAATTAAGAAAAGTCTCGAGGTCGGCATAGAATTTCAATCTGTATTTCCATACTAGTTTACTTCCAACAGCCTCTTTCATTTTACGCAAGTCGGTCTGATCGTTAAGCCAGTAAAGGTCGTGCGTAACGTTTGTTGTTGAGTTGTCGATGTAGCCCGGCATAAAATCAAGCTTGGCGTGCTCTAGCTTTTTACGCACTTCCATCTGAAACTCCGGCCTTCCGGTAATGTAAATTGTTGTCCAGTTCATGATCTTCACTTTAAAAAATGGTTCCGGGGTCGAAAGGGTTTAAAAAATTCTGTCCCTATACCGGATTGCCAACTAAACTTTTTCTTCTGATTTTTTACTGATCGTTTGAAAGATTGATCATCCTTCATTCACCTCTCCTTAATCGTTTATTGACGCTGTAAAGTTTCACAATTCTCAGCGATAATCATAGGTAATGTAAAGTTTAATCACCGCGAACGATTCCCGCAATGGTGTGCGTAAACTATGCAACTGAAATTACAACGGAGTTGGTATGGTTGTGGTAGGTTAAAGATATCGTGATAAAAATGGTTACCGGTTTCCAGTTGCCGGTTTTGTGATGACATATGTAGTGATTTTAAAGGAACAAGATCGGTGAAGGTGTTGCCAGTAGGCGGTGATGCAAGATGGACGATTGAAGAAATGTGATTTAAAAAAGAAAAGCTAGTCGCTTGTGACTGGTAACTGGAAACCGGCAACCGATTTCATTCCAACAACTTTTTCAACTTCACAAACGACTCGTGTGGTCCGTCTGCCATGGCCATGTTGATGAGCCATGCCGGAATAGAGCCTCCCGGATCAATCCTCATGGTGTAGGTTATGTACAAGATGTTGTTCACGCTCGATACCTCCCACTCCGCATACGAAAACGGTACGCGCACAACATCATCGCTGGAAGGATAATCAAAAGGTCCCGTTCTGGTGATCACCTTTAGTTTTTTGTCTTTCAAATTTCGATGGAACGAATACTCCACAATCAGTTCACGATTATCAACAGGCCAGGGCGCATCAATTTCCGTTCGTACGATCATCGAATCCTCTGACAGCGGTTTCAAAATTTTAGCGGAACACATGTTGTATTGCCACTCGGTGTACCGATCAACTTGTTTTAAAAAGGCTACCAACTCCTCGATCGTAGTATTGGAAAGGGTGAACGTGGCTTTCAATGATTTTAAGCGCTCGTTTTCCGATTTGCAGGTGTACACCAATATGTTGTCGGTGCTCTTTTTTAGTTCGCAATCTTCCGTTTGAGCCAGAACGCTGGCGCTGATGAATACGAATAGGGAGGTTAATACTTTTCTCATGAATTCGGTCTAAACATAAGCAAGGCCATCGGCATTTAGAAATGGAGTGTATGCTGTGTATAATGGATGTGTATTCCTTGCGGCTCATGCTAAAGAAATGAGTTGCGAATTAAGGGGATGAAATTCTATGTTGGTGGAAAGAGAAAGGAATTTAAGCAAGTTGTGTGACGATGAACATCTGGACAAAACGTATTTCACGAATGCGTTCCTGCAGTTCGTTGAAATAATTCATTGAGTTACCAGTCTTAAAGCGCTCATCGTTCAACGCGAAACCTTTGATGATGTATTCTTTCAGACGCTGTGTAGCCCAGATGCGAAACTGCGTACCCTGCGGGGACTTAACGCGATAACCTACCGAGATGATCACATCCAGATTATAATGTTTCACTATTGACTCCTGCGTTTTCCCTTCTATGGCTCCATGCGCTGTGGTGTGTCGGAAATCCCGACATACCACTTTTTCGTCCAATTCTCCTTCCTGAAACACATTTTGGATATGCTCTGTGATGGTGCTTCTGCCTTTATTAAAAAGAGTAGCAATCTGCGCCTGCGTAAGCCACACGGTTTCTTCTTCCAGTCGCACGTCTACTTTTACAGTGCCTTCCGTGTTTTGGTAAATCAGTATTTCGCCTCCGTTCATTGTAATGCTAAATAAAGGATTCTGTCTTTGAGGTAATCCGTACTTTGAATGTCGTCTTTTGGTCTCTTCAAGAATTCATTGTATGCATTGCTCGCGTTGAATTTAAACTCAAGGCCTTTTACGCCTGTAAATCTCTCAGGAATATTGTTTTGATTGGAACTGGTAAAAAATTCAGTGGACATTAACAGACGTTAGAATTAATCCCAACAATTCAAAAAACAGTTTAATGGGAGTGGTTAAAATTAACCAAATTCTTTTAGAATGAAATTCTTTAGATTTCTTCTGTCGTTGATCGCCTCCGAATAAATCTGTTCACCTTCGAACAGTCCCTCCTACTCAAAACGCATAAGAACATCCTAAAAAAGCCACTTTAAAGGCTGGCACTATTATTATACCTACATTTAGAGTATAATATTCATGATATGAAAAATTATCAATTAGGTGAGTTTGAAGAGGTGGTGATCCTGACCGTGGGCATACTAAATAACATGGCGTACAGCGTATCCATTAAAACGGAAATTGAAGCGAGACTCGCGCGCAGTGTGAGCATGGGCGCGCTGCATACTGCACTGAAACGACTGGAGGACAAAGGTTATTTAAAATCATTTGCCGGAGAAGTTACAGATGAACGGGCCGGCAGACCGAAACGGTATTTTGAGATTACGGCACTTGGGAAGAAAGCGATTCAATATGCGAAGGCAACACGGGAAGAGCTTTGGAGTGCGATTCCGAAGGCGGTGTTACAGGTTGCCGGTTACCAGTTGCCAGTTGGTGAAGGGAGTTAGTTGCCAGGGGGCGATGACACGAGATGACTGATTAAAGAAAGGTGATTGATAAAAGTAAAACGAGAAGCTTGTTCCTGGTAACTCGTAACACTAAATATTTAAGAAAACAGAATTGGAAAAGTAAAACTGCTCGCTTGTTACTGGAAACTGGTAACCGGCAACTGGTAACTGGTAACAACACTTTAAAAAAAACTGATTTGAGAAACAACCCTCCCCGCTTCGCGCTTCGCTTCTTCCAGTGGTACTGTCACCCGAAGATGCAGGATTATATCGAGGGGGATTTGATGGAGGTGTATGATGTGCGGTTTAAGGCACTGGGGAAATGGAAAGCGGATATACGATTTATTATGGATGTATTGCTGCTCTTTCGGCCGGGCATCATCAAGCCAGCAGAGGGGCATAAAAATTTAAATAGTTACGGCATGTATAAAAGTTATGTTAAAATCGGGTGGCGAAATATCAGGAGAAATGTAGCCTACTCCTTTATTAATGTATTTGGTCTCGCCATCGGACTTGCGTGCTGCCTGTCGATCGGGCTCTATATTCAGGATGAATTCAGCTACGATTCCTTTCATAAAAACCTGGGAAATATTTATCGTGTTGTAGAGAAACAAAAGCAGGCAGGTGTAATGTATGATGTGGCCAGTACACCGGGGCCGTTAGGTCCTGCAATGAAAACGGATTTTCCGGAAGTAAAGGAAATGTGCCGCCTTGGTTTTAAGCCAGGTGTGCTGCAACTGGACCAGTCCACAGTTGAGTCCAATGCTATACGCCTTACGGACAATACCTTCTTTTCGATGTTTGATTTTAAATTAGTAAAAGGCAATCCTCAAACTGTTCTTTTAAAACCAGATGAAATTGTACTCACCGAGTCGATGGCCGATCGGTTGCTGGGGCCTGAATGGAAAACAGACAAAAATCTGCTGGGCAAGATCATCCTGTTAACAAGCTGGGGAAAAGAACATACACTGTCGCTGGCGGGTATTGCGGAAGACGCACCGTCCAATTCACATATTGTGTTTGACGCGTTGTTGCCGTTTTCACTGATTGCCAATAATGACAATGACTACTCCTGGGATAACAACTCCTATAACACGTACATCCTTCTTGATGCAAATGCAGACGCACTTCAGTTCGACCACAAGCTTACGAAGTATATCGACAAATATTCCGAGTATGGATCGAAAGACGATCAACGTACGCTTCTCCTGCAACCGATGCGTGACATTTATCTTCATTCCAAATTTGATTTTGACACCGATACCAGCAAGACCAACGACTATGTCTATGTGCAGGTATTTTTTGCCGTGGGCATTATGGTGCTGCTCATCGCGATCTTCAATTTTGTGAACCTTACCACGGCCCGCGCCATGAAGCGTGCAAAAGAAGTGGGCGTGCGCAAAGTCGTGGGGGCATTCAGAAGGCAGCTGATCAAACAATTTCTAACGGAATCACTGATGCTCACCGTTCTGTCGTTCGCGCTCGCACTGCCGATGCTGCAACTTTTGCTGCCCATATTGAACAATGTTGCAGAGAAGTCGCTTTCCATACCGTTTGACCAGCCTGCCTTTGTGGGCATTATCGCTTTTTTCATTTTCAGCATCAGCCTGCTCGCGGGTGTTTACCCCGCTTTTTATTTGTCGTCTTTCAAACCTGCGAAAGTGCTGAAGGGACAATTTCAATCCGGCTCCGGATCACGTTTCAGGAGTGTGCTGGTCATCTGCCAGTTCACCTTTTCCATTATACTGTTGATCAGTACCTTGGTAGTGTATAACCAACTCCAATTTATTGAACACAAAAACCTTGGTTTTGATCAATCACATTTAGTATATGTGCGCCTCAAGGACAAACTAAGAGAGCAGGCGATGACGTTCAAAACAGAGTTATTAAATCAATCCAGTATTGCTTCTGTTACTGCCACCACGGCCAACTTAATTGATGTTACCAATTCAACCTGGAGCTTTGAATGGGAAGGACAAGCGAAAGAAGAACAGATGCTCATCACCCAGCTCAATATTGATCCGGATTTTTTAAACACCACCGGTATCCGGCTTGCTGCCGGAAAAAACTTTAGTGGCGCGAAGGCCGACTCTGCGGGATATCTGATCAATGAAAAGGCTGCCAAACAAATGGGTTGGAGTGCTGAACAGGCCATCGGAAAATCCATTTCCCTTTGGGGAACGAAGGGCGTGGTGATTGGTGTGGTGAACGATTTTCATTTCCGGCCGATGACCATACCGATTGAACCCCTCGTATTTCGCTGCTGGTCCAACGCCAGCTACAGCGGTTTGTTTATCAAAACAAGCGCAGGACGTATGGACGAAGCCATCGCCTCGATTGAGAAAGTTTACAAAACCCATGAAACCAAACACGCTTTTGACTTTGAATTTATCGACCAATCGGTCGACCGTCAATATCGCACGCAACAAAATACCGGACGCATCATCCTCTTCTTTTCCGTGCTTGTCATATTCGTTTCCTGTCTTGGTTTATATGGACTCGCTACGTATGCGGCAGAACAGCGCACAAAAGAAATAGGCATCCGCAAAGTTCTGGGTGCCAGCGTGAGCACGATTGTACAACTCCTTTCGAAAGACTTTATAAAACATGTATTGATCGCGCTGGCGATTGCCACGCCCATTGGCTGGTGGAGCATGACACAATGGTTGCAGGGTTTTGCCTACAAGATCGATCTGCAGTGGTGGATGTTTGTGATAGCGGGTTTGCTGTCAATTGTAATTGCTTTGATAACGGTGAGTTACCAGGCAATCAAAGCGGCTGTAGTGAATCCGGTGAAGAGTTTGAAGACGGAGTAAGTTACGAGTTTAAAGTTACGAGTTGCGAGTTAGGTAGTGCTAAACGGTGAATGTTGCACTATAACTCGAGACTTGAGACTCGTAACTATTCTAATTAAAGAAAAGTGAATTGAAAAATAATACGAATCCTCCCAAGCTCGCGCTTCGCTTCTTCAGGTGGTACTGTCATCCGAGGATGCAAGACTACATTGAAGGTGATTTGATGGAGGTATATGATGTGCGAATCAAAACACTTGGGAAATGGAAGGCGGATATACGATTTGTAATAGATGTGTTATTGCTCTTTCGGCCGGGGATCATTCGGCCAGCAGAAGGATATAAAAAATTAAACACTTACGATATGTATAAAAGTTATTTTACAATAGGATGGAGAAATCTTTTAAGAAGTAAAGGTTATTCATTCATTAACATTGGGGGGCTTGCGTTGGGCATGACTGCGGCCATGCTTATTGGTTTATGGATTTATGATGAATTATCCTACAATCAATACTTTAAGAACTACGATCACATTGGTCATGTTATGGTGCATAATGGGGAAGGTACGTATCCCTCTAACCCCATACCATTGTCAACAGAACTTCGCTCTTCCTTTGGAGATGATTTCAAACATGTCGTAATGTCCACCTGGACACAGGAGTATTCCATTGCATATGAGGATAAAAAATTCTTTCAGGCAGGCAATTTTATGCAAAGCGATGCTCCAGAAATGCTTGCTCTGGAAATGATTCACGGTACACGTTCAGCATTAAAAGATCCCCATTCTATTCTACTTTCTGAATCACTTGCCAGAAAATTATTCGGTGACGCCAACGCGCTGAATAAAATCATAAAGATCAAGAATAAGGTTGATGTAAAAGTTGCTGGAGTTTACAAAGACCTACCACACAATACCGAATTCCACAACCTGACCTTCATTGGTTCCTGGGACTTTCTGGTTTCGTGGATGACCTGGATGAAAGAGTTCGAAGAGCGGTGGGATGACAATTCGTATAAGATCTATGTACAACTTTCCTCGCAGGCTGACTTCAAAAAAGTATCGGCCAAAATAAAAGATCTTAAACTAAAGCATATTAGCGAAAAAAAAGCTGCCTTCAAACCGGAGCTCTTTGTTCACCCCATGAGTCAGTGGCATCTGTATTCCAAATTTCAAAATAGAATATTGGTAATGAGTGATCAGCTTGAATTTGTCTGGCTGTATGGAATCATCGGAATATTTGTGTTGCTGTTGGCCTGCATCAACTTTATGAATTTAAGTACTGCGCGATCTGAAAGGCGAGCAAAAGAAGTAGGAATACGAAAAACGATGGGTTCTTTCCGAAGCCAGTTGATGAATCAGTTTTTTAGTGAATCCTTTTTAACGGCTGCCCTGGCACTAATCGCAGCAATCATACTGACACAATTGATGCTACCCTGGTTCAACGAAATAGCCGGAAAGCAAATTTCACTATTGTGGACGAAAACTTCCTTTTGGCTGGCTATTGTAAGTTTTATGTTGGTCACCGGATTGTTGGCCGGAAGTTACCCTGCTCTATACTTATCCTCTTTCCAACCTGTCAAGGTATTGAAGGGAACATTTCGCGCAGGTCGGTTTGCATCTATACCGCGAAAAATTCTGGTTGTTATTCAGTTCACTGTCTCTGTAACGTTGATTTTAGGAACAATAATCGTTTTTCAACAAATCCAATTTGCCAAAAACAGGCCGGTAGGTTACAGCCGTGATGGACTGATGACTGTGTATATGATCACACCCGATCTTTACGAACATTATGAAGTGATCCGAACCGAATTGTTGCAATCGGGAGTTGTAAGCAACGTGGCCACCTCATCGGCTCCGGTCACAGACATCTGGTCAAACAATAGTGGATTTGACTGGAAGGGCAAAGATCCGGACCTGCAATCTAATTTTGTTACCAATCAGATTACCCCTGATTATGGTAAGACAATCGGTTGGAATTTTAAAGAAGGTCGTGATTTCTCAGCACAGCTTGCTTCCGACTCCATGGCTATCGTGGTGAATGAAGAAGCGGTCAGGTATATGGGTCTAAAAAATCCCATTGATGAAACCGTTAAGTGGAACGAAGACCACTTTCATATCATAGGGGTAATCGAAGACATGGTGATGGGTTCACCTTTCGAGCCTGTGCAACCAACAATTTTCTTGTTGAACGCCACGAATATTTATACCATAAACATAAGAATAGATCCAAATGCAAATTCGGAGGATGCTATAAGCAAAATCGCAAGAGTATTTCAAAAATACAATCCTTCCGTACCGTTTGATTATAAATTTGTCGATGAAGAATATGCAAACAAGTTCGTCAACGAAGAGCGGATAGGAAAACTATCTTCTGTTTTTGCAACACTGGCAATCCTTATCAGCTGCCTCGGATTGTTTGGCCTGGCATCGTTTGTAGCCGAACAACGCACGAAGGAAATCGGAATTAGAAAAGTGATGGGAGCATCCGTATCCAATCTCTGGAGCATGTTATCTAAGGATTTTGTTGTTCTGGTAACCATCTCCTGTTTCATCGCTATCCCAATGGGTTATTATTTAATGGGTAATTGGCTACAGAAGTATGAGTACCGAATTGAAATTTCGTGGTGGATATTCTTAGTCACAAGTATCGGGGCACTGGCTGTCACGTTGTTGACGGTGAGTTTTCAATCCATAAAAGCAGCGTTGATGAATCCGGTGAATAGTTTGAGGTCGGAGTAAGTTTTGAGTTACGGGTTTCTGGTTAGTAGTGCTAAACGGTGAATGTTGCACTATAAACTTTAGACCCGAAACTCGTAACTACTCTATGTTCAAATAAAGAAAAATGATTTGAAGAATAATATTAGTCCTCCCCGCTTCGCACTGAGTTTCTTCCGGTGGTACTGCCATCCGAAGATGCAGGATTACATTGAAGGAGACCTGATGGAAGTATATGATGTGCGATTAAAGACACTTGGAAAACGAAAAGCGGATATACGATTTATAATAGACGTTTTACTGCTCTTCAGACCAGGCATCATCCGGCCGGCAGAAGGATATGAACATTTAAACACCTACGGTATGTACAAAAGTTATTTTACAATCGCCTGGAGAAATCTGGTAAAAGACAAAGGTTATTCATTCATCAACATCGGTGGGCTGGCGCTTGGTATTGCCGTTGCCCTGTTGATGGGGTTGTGGGTACTCGATGAGTTGTCCTATAACAAACACCAGGAGAATTATACCAGCTTCGCTGCTGTGCTTCAGAACAATACGGTTGACGGGAGGATTGAAACCTGGTCGAGTCAGTCGTATCAACTTGGGTCCGAACTTCGTAACACGTATGGAAATAATTTCAAGTACGTTGTCATGTCGTCTTTTCCAGTCAGTTCCATTTTAGCAGATAAGAAAAAGACATTAACGGCTCGTGGTAGTTTTATGGAAGCGGATGGACCGGAATTACTCAGCCTGAAAATGTTGTATGGAACGCGTGCCGGTTTGCAAGATCCCACGTCCATTTTCCTTTCGGCATCGGTTGCCAAAACTTTTTTCGGTGACGTGAATCCGGTGGGTAACGTATTAAAACTTGACAATGGCATTGATCTTAAAGTTACCGGTGTATATCAAAACATTCCCGACAATTCCAGTTTTAACGGTGAGCTATTCTTCATTGCACCACTTGAGGTTTTAATAAAACGGGGTGGCCGAAATTTGGGTTGGGTTAATAACTGGCTGCAAGTGTTTGTTCAGATGGCGGAAAATGTTGACATGCAAAAAGCATCGGATGCTATTAAGGATGCTAAACTCAAGAATGTAGACAAGAGTGAAGCGGGCTTTAAGCCTAAACTTTTCCTGTTCCCGCTGTCGAAGTGGCATTTATATTCTGATTTTAAAAATGGTGTAAACACGGGTGGTCGCATTGAGTTTGTCTGGCTATTTGGTGGCATTGGTGTCTTTGTACTCTTACTGGCGTGCATCAACTTTATGAATCTCAGTACGGCTCGTTCGCAGAAACGTGCAAAAGAAGTAGGTGTACGCAAAGTCGTGGGGTCAGCAAAGGGTCAACTGATTAGTCAGTTCTTTAGTGAATCGTTGGTAGTGGTTGCATTGGCTTTCATTTTTTCCATTTTACTCGTTCAGCTTTCCCTGCCCTGGTTTAATATAATAGCCAATAAGAACATCAGCATTCCCTGGATAGACCCAACGTTATGGTTGTTGCTGGTTGCTTTTGTTTTTTCTATTGCCCTGATCTCCGGCAGTTATCCTGCCTTTTATTTATCAGCCTTCAGACCGGTTCAAGTTTTAAAGGGCACTTTCCGAAGCGGAAGTTATGCTTCCCTCCCACGCAAGGTACTGGTGGTTTTGCAATTCACTGTTTCGGTTACCCTTATTATCGGAACCATTATTATCTATCAGCAAATTCAGTTTGCGAAGAACAGACCTATTGGATATGAGTTGAATGGGTTAGTCACCCTGCCCATAAAAACACAAGAGGTCCGGAAAAATTATGATGCCTTCCGAAATGATTTGCTTGCCAGCGGCATCGTTGCAGAAGTATCAACCTCTGAGACTACCATTACAAATTTGTGGTGGAGTGATAAAGGATTTCAATGGAGAGGTAAGGATCCCCATTTGTCGGACAACATTTACCGCGGTTCCATTAGTTATGAATTTGGCAAAACCATTGGTTGGAAAATAAAGGAAGGACGAGATTTCTCAAGAGACTTTCCCTCTGACTCATCATCCATAATATTGAACGAAGCGGCTGTAAAGTATATGGGTTTTGAAAAACCTTTAGGGGAAATTGTGAAAACCTACTATGGAAGAAGTTTTACTGTGATTGGTGTAGTAGAGGATATGGTGACGCAATCGTTGTATGAATCAAATAAGCAAACCATCTTTCTACTCGATCGATTTAATCAGGCCAATTTCATTAATGTGAAGATCAATCCGGAAGTCAGTGCGAGTAAGCGATAGCGGAATTGAATCGGGTTTTTATAAAACACAATCCGGATACACCTTTGGAATACACCTTTGCGATGATGAATTTGCAGAGAAGTTTTCGTTTGAAGAACGTATCGCAAAGCTGGTGAGCATCTTTGCTGTGCTTGCCATTTTTATAAGTTGTTTAGGTTTATTTGGCCTTGCCTCTTTTGTGGCAGAACAGCGCACAAAGGAGATCGGTATCCGCAAAGTGTTGGGTGCCACCGTGTCCAATCTCTGGCAAATGCTCTCTAAAGATTTTATCATACTGGTCATTATCTCGTGTGTCATCGCTATTCCGGTTGGTTATTATTTCATGAGTGGCTGGCTGGAAAACTATGATTACAGTACAGAAATTTCAGGATGGACATTTTTGGCAACTGTCATCGGTGCATTGCTGATTACGCTTTTGACGGTGAGCTATCAGGCGATAAAGGCAGCGTTGCTGAACCCGGTGAATAGTTTAAAGTCAGAGTAGTCACCCATTACCTTTAACCGGTGACTGGAAAGTTTGTGCTCAACATGAAGAGACCTTCAACACCAGAAACTATTGTCTTCAGTTTTATCGGACTTAAAACAGTGGAGTATCTTGTTCAGTCTGATCAATTAAAAGAAATTAAAATTATGGGGAACTATGCTGTCGTGCCGCTAGGTGAAATAGTTGTAGTGGGCGGTTTGCACAGTGCTCTGTCGTATGGTTCAAGACGCTGGTGGTGGGGAGCTAAGCGTTGTTTTAGAAATTAAAAATCCACTGACGCAGAGCGCACAAAACCTCAATCCTTTCACAATATGTAGAAACATGTCTTCGTCACGCAGCCGCATAAATGCATCAGGCGAACCTAATTCTATATAATTGGTTTTAAATAACTACCTTGCATGAAATCAGAATTCCTATCCACTTTTTCTCCCAACACATTTTCTCTTTTTCATTGCCTACATCGGTCACATTCATGCTGACCATCCGCTTTATACATAGTATTCACCAAAATAATTTACATGCGTCAACTTAAGATTAGTAAACAGATTACAAACCGGGAAAGTCAATCTCTGGACAAATATTTACAGGAAATCGGGAAAGTAGATCTGATTACGGCCGAAGTTGAAGTAGAACTGGCCAAACGAATACGAGAGGGCGATCAGCAGGCGCTGGAAAAACTAACCAAAGCCAATCTTCGCTTCGTTGTTTCAGTAGCCAAACAATATCAAAATAGCGGGCTCACCCTTGGTGATCTCATCAATGAAGGTAACCTTGGTCTGATTAAAGCCGCGAGTCGGTTTGATGAAAAAAGAGGTTTCAAATTTATTTCCTACGCCGTTTGGTGGATCCGTCAATCGATTATGCAAGCGCTGGCGGAGCAATCCCGCATCGTGCGATTACCGCTGAATCGGATTGGTTCCCTTACAAAAATCACCCGAACCTTTGCTGACCTCGAACAGAAATTTCAACGCGAACCCTCCACGCAAGAAGTAGCGGAAGTGATTGGCATTACCGCGGAAGAAATAACGGATAGTTTACGCACAGGTGGTCGCCACATCTCGGTAGACGCACCCTTTTCACAAAGTGAAGACGGTAATTTACTGGATGTTATTTCGGATGTGAATGCATCAAGTCCGGAAGCGGAAATGATGGCAGAATCACTGGTGAAAGAAGTACAACGATCGTTAACCTCTTTGTCTACACGCGAAGCAGAAGTAATTAATTTGTATTTCGGGTTGAACCACCATCAACCGATGACCCTGGAAGAAATTGGTGACAAATTCAATCTCACACGCGAACGCGTGCGACAGATTAAAGAAAAAGCAACCAGTAGACTACGGAATACTTCCAGGAGCAAAACATTGCAATCTTATTTAGGATAATATAGGAATGCAGAAATAAATAGTGTAACTTTGAACATCATTAAGAAATAGTGCCTTTCAGCAAGTCTCTCTAAACGAGTTTAGTTGTTTTTCACCTTCTTCGATTAATAATTTTCTTTTCAGCTTACCTTAAGTTATTGAGATCATTGTTACACCTGATGGGACAACCCATTAGCCAGATTAGTTTTTTTTATTTTTAATTTTTAATACAATGCAAGGAACAGTAAAGTTTTTCAACGAGACCAAAGGATTTGGTTTCATCACCCCGTCAGATTCAAAAACTGACATTTTCGTTCACACTTCAGGTCTTAATGACGAGATCCGTGAGAATGATGAAGTTACCTATGATGAAGAAAAAGGCAAGAAGGGCATGAATGCCGTGAACGTGTCAAGAATAATGAATTAATAATTCTTTATTTATAAAGTAAAAAAGATCGGCTGCAAAGCCGATCTTTTTGTTTTTAGCCATTGCCGCATTTTGGCCAGTAAAATTGTTGTTTAGAAATAAAGAGGTGGTTTTGAAAATTAAAAGATTTAATCGGCCGCATTGAAAGATTATTTCAAACTAAATTTTGGAGAAAAGGACACTACAACTATATTTGCACTCCGTTTTAGACAGCTATCAAAAATTGGTCTGGTAGTTCAGCTGGTTAGAATGCCTGCCTGTCACGCAGGAGGTCGCGGGTTCGAGTCCCGTCCAGACCGCAAAAAAGCCTCATTTCGCAAGAATTGAGGCTTTTTGCTTTTATAGACTAACCTGGAAATCCTGGAGTTTAAGTTATAGTAGATATAGTATTGAACTAGCTTTCAATCTTAATGCCTAGTCATCCCATCAATCTTCAATCGATCAATCATAGCCGTACTCACAGAATCGGCATACACTCCATATGCATCCATTAGCAAACCCTTAATACCTGAAGTGGAAGAGATGGCATATAACACAGAGCTGTCGTCAGGATTCGTCATGCCTTCGAAGCGGTGTACTTCGTCTACGTGAAATTCTTCGGGTTTGAATTTCACATTCAGGGGTGCGCATTCAATCCACTCGGGATGAAGATTGAAATCGTTGGTGTAGCCTTTTGTAATGAGGTCGTTGATGGCTTCCGATAAGGTTTCGAACGTTTTCATAAAAGTATTCAGGTGTTTGTTTTGAAGTTCATGCACCCTGTGCTCAAACCAAATACTCCTCAAGCTTACCAACTCTTCCGTTCAACTCTACAAATTACTTCTTCTTATATGTAAGCGCTTCCGGTATCCAGGCTTCCAAATCTTTTATACGTGTGTTGTGCGAGGGATGGGTAGATAAAAACTCAGGTGGTTCCTGGCCTCCTCCTGCTTCTGTCATGCGCTTCCAAAAAGTGGGTGCGGCATGCGGATCGTAACCCGCCATCGTCATAAAGATTAACCCAATATGATCAGCCTCTGATTCGTGCGAGCGACTAAACTTCAGCATGCCTATATTGGTACCAATACCCATCGCCTGTAACAATAAATCTTTTCCTGCCGTGGGGTTTTGTCCCATCAGGGCACCAAGAGATGAAAGTCCAAATTGTGCTACCATTTGCTGACTCATGCGTTCGCGCCCGTGGTTGGCAATAGCGTGCGCCACTTCATGTCCCATTACCACTGCTACTCCGGTTTCATCTTTACAGATCGGCATAATGCCGGTATAGAAGGCTACTTTTCCACCCGGCATGCACCATGCGTTTACGGTTTTCGGGTCGTCAATTAAATTGAACTCCCACTGAAAACCTTCCAGCTCGGCCGAAGCATTTTTGCTGGCCATGTATTCTTCTACTGCTTTCTGAATTTTTACACCTACCCGTTTTACCATTTCGGTTTGTTGGCGGTCAGTTGACAACGGGCCTTTGGCAATGACTTCAGAATATTGTTGATTCACTATCGGAATGATCTCTGCATTCGATACCAGATTGAGTTGATTTCTTCCGGTTACAGCAACCGAAGCACAGGCGTAAATCATCACGGCAATAAGTGCGGCTACGGCACCACATAGTACTTTCTTCATTTCGTTTTCGTTTTGGACAAAAATACAAATTACTTGCAAAGAGTCTTTTGTCTTGAGTCGTTAGTCGATAGGTTGTTATTGTGGAGTTTAAACTTCCACCCGTAGTGATTACCGACCTCAAACTCAAGACGCAAGGCTATCAACTATAGACCGAACACATTTTAGTTGTTCGCAATTGGTTATTACCTTGCAATATCATTGCCACAAAAAAAAATTAATACACGAACATCCAGCGTATGCGAATATTTGCCATCGGAAGAAATTATGCAGAACATATTAAGGAGCTGAACAATGAACGCCCTGATGAACCCGTTATTTTTACAAAGCCTGACACTGCTATAATCCGAAATAACGCCCCCTTTTATTATCCCGATTTCTCGAAAGATGTTCACTACGAAGCCGAACTAGTGTTGCGTATTTGTAAAGAGGGGAAAAATATTGAGGAGAAATTTGCACACAAATATGTGGATGCTATCGGAATCGGCATTGATTTTACGGCACGCGATCTGCAACAAAAAGCAAAAGACAAAGGATTGCCGTGGGATATTGCCAAAGGTTTCAATGGCTCTGCACCACTTTCGGATACATTTCTTCCGATCAATTCTTTCAAGGATCTAAAGAACATCAATTTTAGTTTACAGGTTGATGGTGAACTGAAACAACAAGGGAATACAAGCCTGATGCTCTTTAGTTTTGATTACATCATCGCTTACCTGTCGAAGTTTTTTACACTGCGCACAGGGGATTTGATTTTTACGGGCACACCAAAAGGTGTTGGACCGGTGAAGGTGGGAAACGTGTTATCCGCATACATTGAAAATGAGAAATATCTTGAGTTTGAAGTTAAGTAAGGCTGTACTATTACTTTTTTTAGCCTGTCCATTTTTTGTTCAAGCACAATTCAGCAAGCCCGAAGAAAAGTTTCTGAAAGAGGAAAAGTACCTCTACCCCATTTCGCCCGGTAAGCCTGGATCGTTGGCCGGAACCATGGGCGAACTGCGCAGCACGCACTTTCACGGAGGTATCGACATTCGCACCAACAACATGATTGGTTTGCCGGTATTCGCTTCCAAGAGCGGATACATTTCGCGTGCTACTATGGAGGGCACCAGTTATGGCAACGCCATTTACATTACCCACCCGGATGGCAACACCACTTTATATGCGCATTTGGATAAATTTAAAGGCGCACTGGCGAAATATGTTTTAGAAGAGCAATACCGCAGAAAGTCAGGTCTGGTTGATTTATTCTTTCACGAAAAGCAGTTTGTCGTCACACAAGGTGATACCATTGGTCTTTCGGGCAACTCCGGTTCTTCAGGAGGACCGCATCTTCACTTTGAAATCCGCGATGCACAAAACTTTACACTCGATCCTATTATTGTCGGTGGCTTTCCTGAACTCAATGATAAACTACCTCCGCGCACCGAACGCATTGCCCTGCGTACCTTAGATATAAACTCGCGCATCAACGATCGCTTTGGTCGATTTGAATTTTATGCACAACGCGTGGGCAACAATTACATTATCGCCCACCCGATTTTAGCCAGCGGAAACATTGGCGTTGAAATACTGGCCAAGGATAATCTCGCACCGAAAAGTCCATTTTTCGGCAGTGTAAATTATTTAGAGATGCGCGTAGACAGTGCATTGGTTTTTCGTCAGGCCATCGAGAAGGTAAGTCTGGCGGAAACGCGCAGCATCTTAACACTCATGGACTTTAAAACCATGCGCAACAAAGGAACAAAGTTTTACAAACTCTACATCGATGATGGTAACCAACTGAACTTTTATAAAGGCTCACCCAGCACAGGACAAATTCATGTGAATCCTAGAAAAGATTCGAAGATTCAGATCAAGTTAAAAGACAGCAACGGAAACAGCAGCACGCTTTCTTTTAGCTTGCGGCCCAATCCGGTAATAAAGCAAGTCAACACGCTTGAAGCTTTTGCATCGTTCATAACGTACGATATCAACGAAAATATAATGACGGTAACGGCCAAACCGTGTAAGGAGAAAAACAATAAGGCCATCTTGTTTTCAAAAGGCGCTGCCATTGAAATTGAACCCGACTACTTTAATTACAATCGGGCCGTGTACCTGATCGATTTGCGCAAAACGATTCCTGATTCAGTAATGGTATGCGGAAAATCAATCGCAACGAATATCGACATTCCGATTCCATCGGGCACTGAATATAGCTTTTACAGTGACAACATGGACATTAAGTTTCCTTTGAATACGTTGTATGATACACTCTATCTCAATACAAATTATACAGCTCAAAAATCAGGGGCTGAGATTTTTACCATTGGCTCGCCCACTGTTCCATTAAGCAAAACGATTAGTGTTTCATTAAAACCCGTAAAGAAGTATTCAACTGAAAAGAATATCGGAGTTTACCGGATGGTGGGCAAAAACGGATTTGCCTACATCGGTGGCAACTGGGTACATGAACATATTCAGTTCTATACACGCGAATTTGGTGACTTCACCATTCTCAGCGATACCACTCCGCCAACGATCAAACCAGTTTATGTAAATGGTCAATCCGCACGATTTAAGATTCGGGATAATCTTTCGAATATTGCTTCTTATGAAGCAACCTTAAATGGTGAATGGGTTTTAATGCACTTCGACAATAAGATGGCAACCATCTGGACCGAACGGCTCGACAAGTCTAAACCAATGAAGGGCATTTTTGAACTGGTAGTGACGGATAATGCCGGAAACAAATCGAAGTACACTCAAACGATTCTCTAACATGGCATTAAAAATCGGAAGCAAAGCACCCAACTTCACCGTAAACGATCAGGATGGAAAGCCGGTAACATTGTCCGATTTAAAAGGTAAAAAAGTAGTGCTCTATTTTTATCCTGCAGACCTCACTCCTACCTGTACCACTGAAGCCTGCAACCTTCGCGACAATTATAAGACATTGCTTAAACAAGGTTATGAAGTATTGGGCATCAGCCCGGATACTGAAAAGAAGCATCGTAAGTTTATTGAGAAAGAAAAACTTCCATTTCGTTTATTGGCCGATGTTGATCGTAAGGTGCATGACCTTTATGGAACGTGGGGACCCAAAGTATTATTTGGAAGGGACTACATGGGCACCTTGCGCACTACTTTCGTAATTAATGAGAAAGGTATTATTGAAGACATCATCGACAAGGTTGTGAGTAAAAATCATACCGCCCAGATTCTACAAAAAGCATAGTACGATATCATCTTGTTAACTTTCTGACCTTCCCTCCATCTTCTACGAAAGCGAGTATGTTAATGGATCAATGACAACTGCTCTTAGCCTTCAACGCTACCTTATTTTTTTTCCGTAACGCCCAAGAGCCCAGTCACGAGTTCCCTCTGCCATTGCCTTAAGTTTGGCCATCTTATCTTTGTCAAAGAATAAAACACGAAAATAATCCACCCAATATTTGCGTAACTCCTTAAAGAAAAATGCGGGATCAAAACGAAAATATTTAAAAATAACATAAAGGCGATTTCGGGCGATATAATATCGCCTGATAGCGCTATGATTGGTCGTCTTCATTTTTATGAAATAAAATCGGTATGATTTTATTTCCCCAAGGTTATGAATCAGTATGGATTGATTCATACGCACAATCTGAAAACCGTTTTTTCGTAACCGATAGTTATACTCATGATCGACATAATCAATGAATAACTTCTCGTCAAAAGGTCCACACTCTACAAAAGCTTCAAGACTGAGAAGATTACCTGAAGTCATCGTTTTTTTTACTACTTCCCATTCTGGTTTATCTTTTCGAAGAACCGAATCTTTGTTAAGATGAACTGGAGTATATATGCCAATATTGACCGATGGTTGGTTGACCTTGCTGATAAGACAAAGAATCGAACCATCTTCGGCAAACCGGCTATCCTGATCCATGGTAAGAAGCCAGCGGTACTTTCTTTCAACACCATAATTTGCAGCTTGATTTAATGCCGTTGCAATTCCAACGTTCGTTTCATTTTTAATATAGTGATGCCCAGGAAAACTAGCGCGAAGGGCATGTTGCAAATTATGAGGCCTATCTGAATTGTCGATTATTAACAATTCTGATATCTGATCAGCATAGGACTTTATATTAAGAATTATTTCTTCCGATGGGTTATAGAGAATTACTGTACCTAAAACATTGACCATCCCAATTGTACTTTTACTATAAATTTAAAGACTAAAGTTAATGCAATTAAAAATACAGTAAACAACTACTGTTCTCCGCTTTTATAAATCGTGTTCAGCTTTTCAGCTATACTTTCCGGATAAAACTGTGTGGTAAATAAACGAGATGAGTTGATCATTTTATTTTGTAAGAGCACATCGCCTATAACCGTTGTGATTTGAAAAGCGAGTTCATGTTCATCAGTGGGATTAATATATATGGTGTCCGGCCCTGCTGCTTCACTAAAGCATGAACCCACCGATGTAATAACTGGTATTTTTGATTCAATAGCTTCCACCAGGGGAATTCCAAAACCTTCGAACAAAGACGGATAAACAAAAACCCGCGCGCCCTGATAAATTTTAGGAAAGTCGATAAAGGGAATTCCTTTGAGAAATACAATGTCATTCAATACCTCTAACGATTTTGCTTTTGAAACAACCTGCTGATAGTAGTCTGTTTGTTTACCAATTACTACTAACGGTATGCGTGATTCTTTTGGAATTAATGCCATCGCCTTAACAAGCAACATTAAATTTTTGCGCTCTTCAATAGTGCCTACATTGAGAATGTATTGCTGCGGCAGATTGTACTTCTGTTTTATTGCATTGATTTCTTCCAATGAATGCACCTTTTTAAAATTCGGGTGACAACCCTGATACACTACTTCAATTTTCGATTCATCTACTTTTAAAAAATTGATTATATCATCACGGGTTTGTTTACTTATTGCAATGATCTTATCAGCCGTCTTACAGGCGTGGTGCACTTTGGCTTTATAAATGGCAACATCAATGGAATTATAGAATTGAGGGTATCGAAGAAAAATCAAGTCGTGTATAGTTACTATCTTCCTGATTGAAGATGGAAGATTACGCGGCAACTCATGACTTAACCCATGATAGATTGAAACATTCTCTTTGAGCGCAGCTTGCCCGATTGAGAAGCTTCTCCAGAAACTACCAAGTTTTAATTTTGAAATGTAATTCGGTGGCGTAACAGTAGATACATTTGACGCAGTCTGAAAATACTGAGTATCAGCATTAATCTTTACACGAGGTGTGAATAACACGTACTCATTTTCAGGATACGTTTTGCTCAGAGCCTCTACAACAAAACGGCTATAGTTACCTAAGCCTGTAAAATTGTTGTAAAGCCTCTTCGCATCAAATCCGATTCTCACTTTGGAAAGTGCTTTTTATAACTTTCAATACTGGTCTTGATAATTTCTTTCGCACGATCTTTCGATTGAAATTCGTCTACAATAACCACTTTATTTTCCAACGTTTTATAATTCTCAAAGAAGTGCTTCAATTCCACTTTAAAATATTCCGGAAGTTCACTCACATCATTAATGTGACTTACACTCGCATCCTGCAGGGCCACGGCAATAATTTTATCATCGCCCTCTCCCCTGTCAATCATGCGCATCACACCAATCACCTTTGAAGGAATTAAACAATTGGGCACCACGGATACTTGCGTAAGCACTACGATGTCCAAAGGATCGTGATCTTCACCTAAGGTTTGAGGAATGAAACCGTAATTCAATGGATAATACATGGAAGCGTAAATAACGCGGTCGAGCTTAATCAATCCGCTGTCTTTATCGATTTCATATTTGGCGCGGGAGCCTTTTGGGATTTCAATAATACCGTTTACATATTCAGGTGGGTTATCACCAATTGAAACTTCATGCCAGGGATGCTTTACCATAATTAACTTCTATTTAAGGAGTAAAATTAAAAGGACTTCCGCAGAAATACCATTAATCAACCTTTATTAAGGCGATAATAAGGATATAAATATGAAATTCTGTGAAGTAGCTGTATAGACAAATAAAAAGCCCCCGGTTTAGTCGGGGGCTTGTTGTTTTATTTGTCGTCTTCTTTCTTTTTCTCTTCCTTCTTCTCCGTGGCGCGGATCTTATCACCGTCCTTTATTCGTTTGCTCACTACCAGGAATGGTCCAGTAATCACCACTGAGCTGTCGCTTACACCTGAAATAATTTCAATGTTATCATAATCGCTAATACCAGTTTTAACCTCTACCATCTTCGCCACGCCTTTTTCATTTAGGAAGATTACGGTCTTTTCCTCTTTCTTTTTGGCAGGTTTGTTTGAATCCGTGTTCGCGTTAGTTGTATTTGCCGGAGGTCCGCCACCTTCTGTATTCTCCGCTTTCTTCTCCTCACTGCCCCTCGTTGTTACGGCAGCCAATGGAACTGACAATACATTGTCTTTTCTCATGGTCATAATATCCACGCTCGCAGTCATACCCGGACGGAACGGAAACTTGTTACCTGCTTTCACTAAATCCTGGTACGAAGAACTCAGTACCAGAATACGTACTTCAAACTCGGTGATTGCATCTGCTGAGGTTTTGTCTTTTGCTGTGTTGGCAATAAGCGTTACAATGCCTTTAAACGTTTTATTTTGAACAGCATACGCATCTACATCGATGATGGCTGTATCACCAAGATGAACGCGTACAATGTCATTCTCGTTTACGTTTACGCGCACTTCCATTTTACTCAAGTCCGCAATGCGCAACATTTCAGTTCCCGTCATCGTGGCGGTTCCTACCACACGCTCACCGTTTTTCACAATGAGTTTGGAAACAACACCTTTCATTGGCGACTGAACTGCTGTCTTTCTAAAATTCTCTTGTGCTTCTTTAAGCGATGCCTCCGTGCTGTTGATAATGAAACGTGATGCTTCCACATTTTGCTCTGCCGAGGTAACATCGTTCTTGGCGATCTCGTAGTTTTGTTGCACTAATTGCCAGTCAGAGTCAGAGATTACTTTTTCGTTATGCAGTCTGTCCTGACGTTGATAATCTGCCTCTGCACGAATGAACGTTGCCTTTGCACGCGATAAGCTCGCGCGAGACTGTTCTAAATTTGCACGTTGCTGACTCAGACCTGCTTCGGCACGATCCAACTGACTCTGCCAGGTATCAGGACGAATTTTTACCAGTGTTTGTCCTTTGGCAACTGAATCACCTTCTTCGATTAACAAACTAATAATCTCACCAGAAACTTCCGGAGCAATTTTCACTTCGGTTACTGGCTGCACCGTTCCTGATGCACTTACCTTCTCAATAATAGCGACACGCTTCGCCTTGCTGTAATCTACTTCCATCTCCTTCGGTTTACCTATCCAACCAGCAGATTTACCAACGAGGATAACGATAATGAGAATGACTACGGCACCAATGAGTCCGTAAATTAATTTGTTCGATTTCTTATTTTGTTTTGCCATTGCCTAAGGATATTAAAATTCGATTTGTTTGCCTTGATAAAAGTCGAGGATTTTTTTCTTGAAGATGAAATCGTATTTGGCGCGTACCAAATCTGACTTTGCTCCAAACAGATCATTCTCTGCTACTTGATATTCTACATAGTTGGCTGCACCATTTTCAAAGCGTTGCTTGGTCATGCGGAATGCTTCCTCACGTGCTGAGACCTGACGCAGCGATGAGTTATAGGTTTTTGCTGCTGCAACTGCATCGTTGTAAGCTGTTTCGACACTCTGACGAAGAGTGTTCTCTGTTTCTTTAGCAGCAATCGTAACCACTTCTTTATTGATTACCGAGCGCTGATAAGCCGATCGCGTTTGCAAACCATTGAATATTGGAATGCTAAGCTGAATTCCGGCTTGACGGAAAACGTTGTCCTGTAGTTGATCCTTCATCAGGTTTGTATTTTGAAAAGAGCCTGAAGGAGCATCGGTCAATACCGGAACAATTGTTCCACCATTATTTACATACGCGCCTGTTGGCGTTGGTACTGGTGCACCACCATCTGAAACAAAGCGTTGTTCGGATGCGCTAGAATAATTCGAATTGATTGAACCAAATAAAGTGAGTCGTGGATACAAAGCTCCTTTTGCTGCTTTTGCTGCGTAGTTAGCACTCTCTACTTTCAGCTGAGCACTGCGTATTTCAGGCATGGTCTGGCGGGCTATGTCATAAATCTGATCACGCGACTGATCCAGAACCAAATCTTCAATCTCCACTTTCGGAATATCAACATCTAAGGGCGTGCTGGCCGGCAATTGCAGTGCCTGCTTCAATTGAAGCAACGACAGGTTTAATGCATTCTCCCGTTGAATTACCGTAAGTTCATTGGTTGCTACCTGTGCATCCAGGTTTAATTCATTTGACTTTGGTAAAGCACCGGCCTCGACTTGTTTCTTCGTGCGTTCATATTGTTGTTGTGTAGAACTCAACTGGAACTTTGCATTTTCCAACTGCTCTTTATTAAAGACAACATTGATAAAATACACTGCAATGTTGATGCTTATATCGTTCTTCACTTTAGCCAGATCTTCAACGGAGGCCTGTTGGTCGCGGGCATTTTGTTTGAGTGAATTCTGCAGTCTGAAACCATTAAACAAAATCAAATTCGCATTAGCATTTGGGCTCAATGAACGAATTTCTGATGTGGTGAAGAGGTTGGTTACAGGGTTGACCGAACGCCCCCAGTTATACCCATAACTGGCCGAAGCATTTACGGTCGGAAGCAATGCCATTTTTGCCTGAAGGAGATTAACCTTAGCCGTCTCTACATTGTAGTTGCTGCGCTGAACCGCTAAATTATTTGCCAGTGCATAATCAACGCATTGTTTCAACGACCACACATTTGAAGCGGGCAGCGAATCAGTTTTCTGTGCCTGAACCGTAATGGCAATCAACAGCAGAATAAAACAGAGTAATTTAGTTTTCATCATGTAGTATAATTCATCAATCTATGTTCGGAATGTATATCACTTCCTTTATCCAGCTAAGACTCTTTATATAAGCTAATGTTACAGCCTTTAAACCAGAGTCCATTTCAATAACCAGGCACGCCAGATCATTTTTTCCTTTGCGTGAAACCGACATGGTCGCGATGTTGCAGTCATCGTGTGCCAATACATTGGACAAGAACGCTATGCTTCCTTTTACATCTTCGGCAGTAATAATAACCGTGTGCAGGTTTGTAGTGAAATCGGCCTTGAAGCCATTTACTTCAGCAATGTTAATCATGCCACCGCCCCTGCTTTCTCCAATTATTTCAATAATTTGATCGCCTTTTTTCAATACCAATTTAATGGTGTTGGGATGGAGGGTTGAAGCATTGCCAACCGATTTAAATGTGTAGGCCAAACCTTTCTCTTTCGCCAACTCCAATGATTCTTTTATCCGCTTGTCATCGGTTTTAAAATCCATTAAGCCTGCGATGATGGCACGATCACTACTGTGACCCTCATATGTGGAAGCGAAGGAGTTATAAAAAGTGATATCGGCATGATCGGGTACACCACCTAATAACTTCACAGCCGCTCGTGCTATCCGCACAACACCCGCGGTGTGTGAGCTGGATGGACCTATCATTACAGGCCCTATCATATCAAATACACTACTTTTTTCGGGCATATTGTTCTAGCTGGGGGATATGTCGGTAAACTCCTTTAATTGTTACAAGAAAACTTAAAGGGACTGTAAAATTAAGAATCGTGTATAATATTAATAGGTACCATCATAAAGAGTTGCCAGTTACCGGTTTCCAGTTACCGGGAACTGGAAACCGGAAACCGGTAACGTATTTTATAGATCTTCTGTAACAAAATCAGTTCGATTAGGGTTAATTTTGTAGCAAATTCGATTCCCTTTGATTTCACAACTCGAAAAAACGAAAGCGTATTGCAACAGTCTGGTTCAATACAGTCGCAGAAAAACCATTGAAGTAAAAATTGGTGATGTGGCCATGGGTCGCGACAATCCCATCCGTATACAATCCATGACAACCATCGACACGATGGATACGGCCGGATCGATCGAACAAACCATCCGAATGGTGGAAGCCGGATGTGAATATGTTCGTATTACAGCACCCAGTATAAAGGAGGCACAGAACCTGGAAGAGATTAAGAAAGGTCTTAAGGTAAGGGGCTATACTGTTCCGCTTGTTGCCGATATACACTTCACACCCAATGCTGCTGAACTTGCTGCACGACTGGTTGAAAAAGTGCGTATTAATCCAGGAAACTATGCCGACAAAAAAAGATTTGAAACGATTGATTATACTGAAGCATCTTATCAGTCTGAACTCGATCGCATTCGCGCGAAATTTATTCCACTGATCAAGATTTGCAAAGAGCATGGAACGGCCATGCGGATTGGAACTAACCATGGTTCCCTTTCCGATCGCATCATGAGTCGCTTTGGTGACAGTCCGTTGGGAATGGTGGAATCCGCTTTGGAATTTCTCCGCATCTGCGAAGACGAGCACTATTATAACATTGTGCTTTCGATGAAGTCCAGCAATCCACAAGTAATGGTGCAGGCGTATCGATTGCTCGTGCAAAAGCTGGATGAAGAAAATTTCAAACCGTATCCGTTGCACTTAGGGGTTACGGAAGCCGGTGATGGTGAAGATGGAAGAATAAAATCATCAGTAGGTATTGGAACATTATTAGAGGATGGATTAGGAGATACCATTCGCGTTTCACTTACGGAAGAACCAGAAGCTGAAGTACCTGTGGCGTACGAACTTGCCAAGCGTTATAATAAACGCGCAAACCATCATATCATTCCAGTTATAGATCACTACCCCATTACCCCTTTTGAATACAACAGAAGAAAATCGCGTGAAGTAGTAAACGTTGGTGGTGGACATCACGTGCCTCGTGTCATTGCTGATTTCTCTACAAAGAATAAAATTTCAGCTGCTTCGCTTTTTGCGTTGGGCTATCACTACTCTGTTCCGTTAGATAAGTGGAACATTACAGATGTAGCCTGCGATTATATTTTCCTTGGTGATCAAACCATCGACTTTGAAATTCCGGGAACATTAGGACTAATATTTCATCATCAAACATGGATTGCTCAGAAAGGAAAAGACCGGGCATATCCATTGCTTCAAGTTCAACACTACATTCTTGAAGTTGAACAATCCCCAACATTGAATTTTATCCAGGCATCACTTGCTGATGTGAATGATACATTGATCACAAAATTAAAAGAAGATAAAACAGCAGTACTCATTATTGATACCAACAACGAACATGGAATGGCCGAGCAACGCAGACTGTTTGTTGAATTGATAAATAAAGGATGTGATGTTCCGGTTATCATTAAACGTACGTACAAAAACATTTCAGCTGAACAATTGCAACTTTATTCGGCAACCGACATGGGCGGATTATTAGTGGATGGTTTAGGTGATGGTGTTTTTATTTCAGCAGAAAGTTGCGCTTCCGATAAAATCATAAATGAAACAGCCTTCACTATTTTACAAGCGACCCGTACACGGATTTCAAAGACAGAATACATATCGTGTCCTTCCTGTGGTCGAACACTTTTTGATTTGCAAGAGACGACAGCAAAAATTCGTTTACGTACCAGTCATTTAAAGGGATTAAAGATTGGTATTATGGGTTGTATTGTAAACGGTCCGGGAGAAATGGCCGATGCTGATTATGGGTATGTAGGCTCAGGGCCAGGGAAAATAATTTTATACAAGGGCAAGGAAGTCGTGCGCAGAAATGTGCCGACTGCTAAGGCTGTAGATGAATTAATTGATTTGATCCGCGAACACGGAGATTGGGTAGAACCGAGTGAAGTACTTAAAAACTGACGGAAAGATGGAAGAGAAAAAACATTCGTGGAAAGATTTTTTTAGCCTGGGGGAAGTCGGGGGTTATTTCTTCCGCAAGAAAGATCCGAATCGTAAACCCGATTTTACATTGCGCGCCATGCACGGGATCAACAAGATTTCCATTGTCATCTTTTTAGGAGGTGTGCTCTATCTCATTTTCAAATTGGTGATCAAACCACGATTGTAACGTGAACATCGAAAGCTACCGAACTTTTTGCCTGAGTAAGAAAGGCGTGACCGAAGAATTTCCGTTTGACGAAACAACCCACGTGCTGAAAGTTATGGGGAAAGTGTTTGCCCTCACCAATATAAATAGCTTTAGCAGCATCAATCTGAAGTGTGATCCTGAAAATGCAATCGAGCTTCGCGAGAAATATGCAGCCGTGCAACCCGGGTACCACATGAACAAAAAACACTGGAACACGGTGCTCATAGACGGATCCATTCCTGACAAACTTTTGCGCCAGTGGATTGACGAATCCTACCAATTAGTAGTGGCCGGACTCACTAAAACTCAAAAAATAGCGTTAGAAACCATGTGATTTAATAATCAAATGGTTACAAATCACCCGATTTGTTAAAAATTCTCCACAAAATCTTTATTTTTGCTTGATTCCCCTATTCATGACGAGGGCATTTTTTGCTTTTTTATCCTTTATCCTCCTCAGCGCTTGCACACAGCGCATGATTTGCCCTGCCTATCAAAGTGCCTATATCTACGATAAAGATGAGCTGCGGAAGAAATTTAGCTACTTAAATGAAGACTCCACACCTAAGGTATATTACACTGCCAGCAAAACGAAATACCTGATTGCCGAACCAATAAGTTACCGCAAGAAGATCCGGAATATGAGTACGGTGGAGATGAAGGACGTGAACGTAAAACTTCCGGATTCTCTCCAAATTGGCAATGATGATATTGTTGCCGGTGCCGAATTGGATCTTGCTGCGCGATCTGTGATCGATAGCATTTACATTGTTGATGTTCCGCAAGATTCCGTTGCGGAAGTAGAGGAAGAACCCTACATGATTACGAAAGATAAAGAAGTACGTCTTCTTAAATATGATTTCCCTGATAGTTTAATATACGATCCCAGCACTGGACGATATGTTGCTGAAACACCCAAGTATGTAATCACTGAAGTGCGTTATAATGTAGAGCAGGATAATTACATGTACTATTTGCGCAACTATCTGATTTTACCGGATGTGAAATTATCGAAGGAGCAGCAGAGCCAAGCGAAAGCCGCTAAAGCGAAAAAAGGTGTGTTTGGGTTCTTTAAAAGATTATTCAAAAAGAAAAAGAAAGACGCTACCGATTCAACTAACCTTGAGCCACCGGTTAAAGCAGCCGATGACTTTGATTATGTAGATGAAGAAGATCTGCCACCGGGCACGAACGCTATTGAACCAGTAGAAAAGAAGAAGGGAATATTCTCATTCCTGAAGAAAAAAAATAAAGCGGTTACACCTACCGATCCAACGGCACCGGTTGAAGAAAAAAAGAAGCGTAAAAAGAAAGAGAAGAAAGTTAAGACCGAGGATCCTAAACCGGAAGAAGAGAAGAAGAAGGATGAGGATGACGGGTTCTAAAGTTACCGGTTGTCGGTGAATTGAATCTTGAATTTAAAAGTACTCAAGAATATTGAATGGTGGTATCATAGAATTGGCCAGTGAACTTGTAACCTTGAACGATTAACTGGAAACTGTTAACCAATAACTATTCATACTGCAAGGCCATCTTTTTAATCCTGTCTTCTAATTTTTCAGAGGTGAGTTTCTCGCGAAGCCTGTCCACCATAATGGGGAAACCAAAAGGTGTAGGTTTATCCGGATAGGTAATGATTATTTTTTGATGTTTAATTCGTTCTAATGCATCTCTTAGCCGCGCTTCTTCTAATTGAAAATCCATTACTTCTTCAAAGGCTTGTTGCAATAAAAGACTGTGTGCTTCATAGTCGTTAAATACATTGAAGAACAATTGCGATGAAGATTGAAGATGTTTATCCTTTACTGGTTTGCCCGGATATCCTTTAAAGACCAATCCTGAAATAGCCGCGATGTCTCTGAATTTTCTACGCGCCATCTCAGTCGAATTAATACTGGCTTGAATATCATGCAATAGACTTTCAATGCCCAATACATTTGTTTCTACTGCCTCTTCAATCGGTATGGGCTGATCAGAAAGTAATTCAAAACCATAATCGTTCATAGCAATGGAAAACGTTATGGGTTGCAATTGCGCAATGCGATACGCCATCAAAGCTGCCATGCCTTCATGCACAAATCGTCCCTCGAAGGGATACATCATCACATGGTAGCCGTCTTCGGTTTGCATGTATTCAATTAAGAACTCGTTCTTTGCAGGAAGCCTCGAACGTTCTTGCTGCAATTCAAAAAGTGGTTTGAGAAAAATCATTTCTTCGTCTTTCTCTTTACCGTGCACTACTTCATCTAATTTATTGCGGATCATTTCACTGAGCTGAGATGACAATGGCATCCGTCCTCCCTGCCAGGAAGGTACCTTACCCGATTTACGATTTGATTTTCGAACTTGCGCTTCCATTTCTTTTATGCGCACCAGTTCCAGACTTCTTCCTGCAAACCAAAATACATCACCTGGATTTAAGCGCGAGATAAAATACTCTTCAATGGTGCCCAGATATTTTCCGGAAACAAAACGAACGAACATCGAACTATCGCTAACAATGGTTCCGATGGATAAACGATGACGCATGGCAATGGTGTGGCTCTCTACTTTATAAATACCCTTTTCGATAATTACCTTTCGATATTCATCATACGCCTGAAGTGCATCGCCACCGGTTGTTATAAAATTCAAAAGCCAATACCATTCATCATCCGTGACACTGGAGTAGCATAACGTAGTTCGAATCTCATGAAGAATTTTATCCGGCTCAAAGCCATCCGAAACGGCAAGTGTAATTAAGTATTGAATCAACACATCAAATGACCGAATGTATGGTACGCGATGCTCTACTATTTTCTTATCGATGGCTTCACGAAGTGCTGCAGCCTCCATCAACTCCAGCGAATGAGTCGGCACAAAATAAATTCGGCTTACGGCACCGGGTTGATGCCCACTCCTACCCGCGCGTTGTAAAAATCGCGCAACACCTTTCGGTCCTCCAATTTGAATCACTGTCTCCACCGGACGAAAATCAACACCGAGATCAAGACTGGAGGTGCATACAACAGCTTTGAATTTACCTTTGTGTAATTCTTCCTCCACCCAATTGCGTAACTCCTGACTGATTGATCCGTGATGCATAGCAATCAATCCGGAAAGTTCGGGAGCTTTGTCTAGCATCTTTTGATACCATATCTCCGCGAAGGATCGTGTGTTGGTAAAGATGAGTGTCGTCTTACTTTCTTTTACAATGTCAATGACTTTTAGCAAAAGATGAATTCCCAAATGTCCAGCCCACGGAAGTCGTTCAACTGAATCGGGTAATACCGAAACTACTTCCACACGCTTTTCAATATCAGATTTAATGATGCAGTATTTCTTCTCGTGGTAGTAATTTCCAAGCAACGCTTCCAGTGCTTGCTCCATGTTACCAATAGTTGCTGAAATTCCCCAGATTTTAAGATTCGGATTGATACCTTTCAAACGCGAGAATGCAAGCTCTACTTGTACACCCCGCTTTGATCCCATG
>JANMRZ010000022.1:0-94000 GCA_031388805.1 Chryseolinea sp. | reverse complement strand
CGGCATCCGCTGTATATTTTGGCTAACAAAATCCAGTGGGACATTTTTGAACGCGCCTTTGCTAATCTGTATTCGGAAGAAGGCCGTCCGGCAAAACCGGTACGGTTGATGGTTTCATTGTTGATGCTTAAACATGTTCGTAACCTTAGCGATGAGAGCGTTGTGGAGCAATGGTTTGAAAATATCTACTACCAATATCTTAGCGGTGAACAGACCTATGCTTGCGGAGTGCCTTGCGAAGCGAGTGATCTTGTTCATTTTAGAAACCGGATTGGTGAAGAAGGTATTGAGTTGATTCTTAAGGAAAGCATCCGTGTAAACGGAAAAGATGGGCAAGAGCCGGAAGCGACCACCGACACCACGGTGCAGGAGAAAAATATTACCTATCCCACCGATAATAAATTACATCGTAAGATCATTAAAAAATGTGTTGCCATTGCATCGGATGAAGGCATTGAACTTCGCCAACGATACACGCGAACAATGAAGAAGTTACTAATGGAACAACGGTTTAGAAGCCATCCAAAAAACAAAGGAAGGGCACGCAAAGCGGACCGAAAAGTAAAAACCATTGCCGGAAGATTGGTGCGAGAGTTAGAGCGTAAACTCACACCAGGCTTATATGAGGATACACTTGGATTATTCAAAAAAGTACTGCTTCAAAAGAAATCGGATAGCAACAAAATTTATAGCTTACATGAACCACATACGCAGTGTATGACCAAAGGTAAAGAGCATAAAAAGTATGAGTTCGGCAGCAAGGTGAGTATCATTACCACCAAAACAACTGGTGTTATTATTGGTGCTCTTAATATCGAAAAGAATGTACACGACAGTAAAACGTTAGAACCAGCACTGGCGCAACAACAAAAGCTGACGGGTATCATCTTAAAAAATAATTTTGTTGATCGTGGATACCGTGGTGTGAAAGAAGTATTAGGCACAAACATTATTATTCCAGACAGGCCCGGTAAGCAGAGAACGGCATATCAAAAACAAAAGCTACGCAATGGATTTAAACGCAGAGCAGCGATCGAACCAAAAATCAGCCACCTAAAACAAGATCATCGCTTAAGCCGAAACTATTACAAAGGAATAAAAGGAGATAACATCAATGTAATGCTAGCCGCAGCAGGGATGAACCTCAAACGGATGATCAACAAGTGGAAGTTAAATCCACTGGCCTTTTTATGCCGTATTTTTGAATCACTTTTTAAAGGAAACATGAACACTCAACAGGTCAACTTTTTGGCTTTTTTCTATAAACCGAGTTTTTAAGGGACGACTAAATAATATGCCAATCGTTGGGAACTGGAATAGCCTGTGGTGAGAAAAATGATTTGAAGGGCCAATGATAAACAATGGATTTATTTGTTAGATAGCGGTAAGCTTAACACACCATTCACAAATCAACTCTTCTTCTCAATGCTTTGCATTTTCAAAGATTCCCCAGGCGAAGCCAAGAATTAAGGATAATAGCATGTAGGAAACAGGTATTAAAATACTTCTTAATAATACTTCCATTTTTGAATAATCTGATTTCAAAAAAAATTGATAATAGAACCAAACACCGTAAATAATGCCACCTCCACCCATTAGTAAAAAATAGATTACGGCTAACACATTAACGTTTGTGTAGAAAATTGTGAAAATTGAAAAAATCAATCCTAAAATTAGTTCGGCTGCAGTCTTATATGAATTCAAAACTAAATGCTCCGAATAGTTGAATCTTGCCTTTCTGTACCAAATGAAGCTGAAAAAAGAATTGACCGGAATGGCAATCAACAAAATGATTTTCGGATACTTTGCCGCAAAGCTTTCAAAGCTATTCATCATCGATCTACTTGCTTCAGGCATTAAATCACTCATTTTAAAGTGAGAATAGGGAGCGAGCAAACTAGACGTTGCCAAAATCAACACGATGAGTGTTACGAAATTGAAATAGTGCGCTCTTTTCCCTTCAATGTATTCTCTAACACTATACCCAGGCCGTGTGAATAACGCTTTGAGTGTATAAAGAATCCCCTTATCGACATGCCATACTCCATGAATAAAATCGTGTTCCATAAAATGTTTCAACGAATAGCGGTGTGTACTTGCCTTCTGTCCACATTTTGAGCAATAATGTTCCGCTAAAGGATTGCCACAATTCAGGCAGTCTGAGTTCATATTTAATTTGAGTAATGATGATTCCATAAATTCTCAACTACTCAGCTTTACAGATGGCGTGATTTAATTTCCTCATCTATTGATTTCAATGAGATGAAGATGGGCAACCATGTTATCGGCAGCACCATTACCGGAATGAATAACACAAGCCTGGCTTTAAGAAAAAACATCACTGCAGCAACAAGGGCTCCCAATATCACAAATGAGATCAGGTTACTTTTTAATGTGTTTCTTCTGCTAGTAAGCTCATTCAAATCCAGTTCCGATAGCTTTTTCATAACTCAAACATATTTCTTACAAAAGTGAATGCAAAAGCATTTTCAAAGGCTACACTTTAGTGTAAATTGTTTGCCGGAATTATGGAAAAGAATACTAAATCAACGCTGCTTACCAAGAATGATATAGGTAAGGTGTCTGAAGATGACCACCTTCAGCAGAACGATTACCTGGAGGTGATACGAGCTTTTGCCCGCCTCACGTATGAGAGCATCTACGTGATTGATTACGAGAAGATGAGTTTTGAGTATGTCTCAGAAAATCCATTGTTTTTATCCGGATATTCATCCAAAGAAGTGATGGATATGGGCTACGGATTCTATTTTAAAAACGTACCCGAAGCAGATATAGAACTGTTGAATCGTATCAATGAAAAGGGCTTTGATTTCTTTGAAGAAATTCCTGCCAAGGAGAAAAAGCAGTACAGCATTATATATGATTTTCATTTGATTAATATGGATGGTAAGCACATTCTTATTAATCATAAACTTACTCCGTTGTTTCTTACCCATGAAGGAAAGATGTGGAAAGCAATGTGCATCGTTTCTATTTCGCACCACCAGCACGCTGGCAATGTGTATATTCACAAGCAAGGTACTGATCATATCTGGCAACTGGATATCGATAATAATGTGTGGCGCAAATCAGAAAAGCCAAAACTCACAAAGAGGGAGATAGAAATACTACAGCTGTATGCGCAAGGGTTAACGATCAACCAGATCGCAGAAAAAATCTTTGTTGCGCCTGACACAGTCAAATACTATCGAAGATGTATTTTCGAACGCCTGGGTGTGAGTAATACCGTAGAGGCACTTTCCTATGCTGTTAATAATAAGATTATTTAATTTATAATTTCATTCTATTGCCTGACGAATTCTATTTACACAATGATCTTCAGCCGAGGTTTGTTGGTGAAGAACACCAACAAACCTCGGCTGAAACGAAACAGTTGTAGTTTATTTCTTTATAAAAAAATTAATTTTAGTATTGCTTAGATACGCACACCTGTTGGTGAGGAACACCAACAAGGGCAAGTATAATTTTAGCATTACTTGGAGAACGTTTTCGCTTGAGCGTCAAGTTTAAATTATCTCATCAACCCTAATCCACTTCATCCCTGCCGCTTCAGCGGCTTGCACACCAGGAATGCCGTCTTCAAACACCATACACTTTGCAGGATCAACACCCAGATCTTGAGCTGCTTTTAGAAAAGGATCGGGGTGTGGTTTGCCATTTGGAGTTTCGCCTGCGCACACCAGTATATCAATCAGATCGCTAATGCCCAGGACAGAAAGCGTTTTAGAAACAGTAGAGCGCGTGCCACCCGATACAACACCAATTTTTATACGACCATTATTTTTCTTTAAATGCTCGCACACAAAATCCATCGGCTTAGTGTGTGCAATGTATTTGTTTATAAAAAGCGCTGATTTTTCTGCAGGGAATGATTCGGGTAAGGCAACGTTATAACGCTTAGCTATTTCTTTTGCAACCAATACCGTTGGCCATCCTGCTGTTTCGTTTATAATATTTGTATCGAGAGCAATTCCATAGTTCGCTGCTACTTCCTGGTAAGCAAGTTTATGTGCCAACATGTTATCGGCTAAGGTTCCGTCACAATCATATAAGAAAGCTTCATAATTACCTTCGGTTAACTGGTCGAGTTTTTTTAATTTTTCAATTTCAATCGTATTCATTGCAGATTTTAGGTGATCATTTTAGTGTTGAGTAAAAATGAGAATTCTTTAATCATAAAAAAATCCAATGATATAAGTTGTGTTAACTAGGTCTCAGTCTTTGTTGGTTCTTCATCAACAAACAACGTACATTGGCTTAGCTACTTTCTCCGCCAACAAGGGCGTTTTGTTTTATGAGAATTAGTTCAGAATGTTATTGTTGGGGATTATCTTAGAGACAAACGTATTGGGAAATGGCGAATTTAAGCATAGAAAAAGAGAGGTTGAGGACGAGCGGAATTCCTATTGAAATTTCCTGTTTCCGGAACAGGTCCATTTAGTCTTGATCTCCAATCCATTATTTTTGACATTAAAAAATCCCTTCCTGTATTTTGCAGCAATATATCTCTCTGCAACAGACAGAAATAGTGACCAACTATTTTTAATTAATGTGGTCTCTCGCTCCGAATTGTGTCATTCACCACCAATAAAAATTCCACTTTCCTAAATCTATAATTTTCACTAAATTTCACAAGCACAATAAAGCTTGCGTTATGAGATACACCCTTACCATTACCTTTTTAATATTCAGTTTAGTTTCGAAAGGTCAAGGCTTCACCTCTGAGATAGGAACGAGTTATATTTTCTCAGCTCCAAGAGGCACCATGCAGGATAATATCAAGAATGCCAATGGTCTTACTTTAGATTTTTACCTTACACCCAAAGAGAAGCGGTATTCCTTTGGTTTTGAAATGAGCTATAACGGTTACGGCCATGATAAAACCCGGCAGACGTATACCTTAGATGATGGCAGTACAGCACCAATGGATATTATCGTGAACAATAATTTTTACAATGTAATGCTGGCCGGACGGTATTTTTTGAGTGAGGGAAGAATTCAACCCTTTATTACTGGTAAAATGGGATACTCTTTTTTCCACACTGAGTTAAGCATTTATGATCCGGATGACATGGATCATTGCGAGCCAGTAGATGGTGACGTGTTGAGCAAAGACGGTTCCATCATTTTTTCTGCCGGTGCAGGATTGCGTCTGGATTTGCTACGGAAGAAAAGTCCCGGATTACTTTCTTTGAATATGTCGGCTAACTATTCCGCAGGTGGAAAAGTTAATTATATGAATGTGGATGCTCCTAATCATAGCCATGTGGCTCACACCTCTGATGTGTATGCAAGGTTTATCAACACGCAAACACAAGTTACCCATGAACATCATGTTGGTAATGTATATTCAAGCTCGATTGAGTTATTGGATTTTAGACTCGGTGTTTCCATGCGGTTCGGCAGATGATAAATACTAAAAACGTTATATTTTTCATCGCTCAATAAAATCCAGATCCTTGCCATACGATTCCTTCGTGTAGAGCACGGAAATAAATCCGATCACCATAATGATTGCGCCGGTAACCCATGCAGCGGTAACGTAATCATTGAAAACATTTTGATGACGGAGTGCTTGAAACAGCAATAAGATTAATGGAAGAAATCCACGAACAAGATTCGGGATAGAGATGGCGGCAGTTGCACGGAGGTTTGTTCCAAACTGTTCAGCACTCATAGTAATGTAAATCACAGAGATGCCTGAGCCAAAGCCAAGACCCATACAGAGCAGGTACATATTAAAAGCGTTCCCTCCACCGCGCAGCACAAAAAACAGAATCATAAAAACAGTGGTGATAACATAATAGATGAGCAATGTTTTCTTTCGGCTTTTAATGAAATTGCTGAGAAAGCCTGCACCCATATCACCAAACACCAGGGCAGTGTATTGTAACATCAACGCTTTGGGTTGATCGAATCCAGGTATTGCAAACTGTTTGGCAAACTCATCTGAAAAGGAGATGAGTACACCAATAATGTACCACACAGGCAGGCCAATGAGAATGCACCGGAGGTATCGGAAAAACCGCTCGCGGTTATTTAACATCATGAGAAAATTCCCCATCTGTACATTTACTTCTTTTGTCTTGTCGTAGATCTTGCTTTCTAATACGCTTACACGGAGAAACAAAAGACAGATGCCCATACCTCCTCCAATAAAATAGCATAATCGCCAGTCTTCGTTGCTTAACATGTGAATGTAGTAAGCGGTAATAGTACCCATCACTCCACTCGTGGCGATGATAGCAGCAGCAAGTCCGCGTTTTTCTTTTGGCAACAATTCGCTGGTTAAGGTAATGCTCGCGCCTAATTCACCAGCCAACCCAAGACCTGCAATAAAACGAAGCCATGTGTATTGCTCAACATTGGTTACAAAACCATTAGCAATAGTGGCAAGTGAATAAAGAAGTATAGAACCAAACAATACACTCTTTCTTCCTTTTTTATCACCGAGTATTCCCCAGGCAATGCCGCCAATGGTGAGGCCTATCATTTGCCAACTGACAATACGTTCACCAACCGTTTTCATTGCATCTTCTGCAACCCCCAGATCATGAAAGCTCGACCTGCGCACGATGCTGAAAAGTAATAAGTCATAGATGTCGACAAAGAAACCCAGCGCGCCTATAATAACAGGAAGAGATAAGAGACCGTAAGTTTTGGTTGGAATGGATTCTTTCAATACTGATAAATTGATTTAAGGTATCAAAGTAAAGATATGTGAATAAGATTTAATTCCGATGACTTAAAAAAATATTGAAGATTGAAATTGTCACGAATTGGGATAGACCAAAAAATCGAGAAGAGTATTACCTTTAGTAATTGCTTCATTACTGAAGTGATAGATTGGAATGAACAGCTACAGAAAATATTTTGTAAACGTAATAAAGAATCATTTCCCCGATCGTTCGGATAATATGATCGCGGAGGTTGATCGTGAATACAAAATCATTTCAGTTGATACTCAATTCGCAGCCACGTCACGAAATCCAATTGACAGGCGATTGGATTTTAGTTCTTACTTCCTATCGCTCATCAAAGTGTTAGACAAGCAAGGCAAGTCATTCGAAGCGATCAGAAAAATTTGTCTTGAGGTAGTAACGGAATATGTCATGCCGAAAAATAAAATTCAACAGCTTCTCAAGCGGCTTCCACCAAAGCTGATGAATACAGGGTTGATGAGTATTTTCTTGAAGGCCTTTAACAAGCGAATAAGTGTGAATGAACACGTCGATGGTTTTATTGCTAATATTATAACGGACAAAGCCGAAACGTACGGTCTGGGTTATGGCATTGATATTTTAGAGTGTGGCATTTGTAAACTTTTTAAGAAACACAACTACGGAAAATATGCATCGATTCTGTGTGAGGTTGATGAAATCACCTCTGGTTTTGCAGGATTAAAACTGGTGCGAACCGGAACAATTGCATTGGGTGCAAAGAAGTGCGACTTCCGATTTAAGAGAGTTGGTGGTGTAATTACAGGAGCATAAAATTGTCGTCACCTCAATCAGTTTTTCAAGTACCACACAACAAAAATTCACCTCATTCTTCATTTACATCTACCAGATAGGCAATTGCTTCCTCTCGTGTATTGAACGCTCTGAAATTTCTTTGGAATAGTAGATTATATCCTTTCAAAATAACTTTTTTGGTAGAGTTCAATCCTACAATTGCCATCTTTTCAACAAGATGATTAGCCGGCTTGGTTACCGATTCCATGTGACGCATTACTTTTGGTGTGATGAAATTTTTATCGTTAAAAATGCACAACACATATAGTTGCTTGTTTTCAGCAATACCTAACTCAGATAATTCTGTGGCAAGCGTCATCATTTCTGACTCTTTGCAATCAGAATAGTCCACCGACAAAATTTCTTTCTCACCGATCATCAATTTTTGAACACCGCTCATTTTATGCGTAACTTAAAGATGGATAATTAGCTATTTTACGAAAATGTGGCGTAATCATTATACGGGTGACAACATATATTGCAAGTTTAGACGACTAATTACTGTTGTTGTAATCTTATGTAGCATTCAAACCAGTCGGGCGCAACTCGCTGAAATTGACAGCCTGGAAAATCTGGCGAACACAACTACAGGAACTGAACAAGTTGATGCTACTAATGCGCTTGCTTTTAAATTAATTCTGATAGACTATAAAAGAGCGTTTGAGTCTGTGTTAAAAGCAAGACAACTCGCAGAAGAACTCAACTATGCTAAGGGACTTTCAGAAGCAATAATTTACCAAGGCCTTTGCGAGAATCTGGTTGGAAATAGGAAAGAGGCACTCCAATTGTTATTGATCGGTAGAGAGAAGGCAAGAGCTGTAAATAACCGAGGATGGGAAGGGTATGCATTGGTGCAACTGGGAAATATTTATAGAAGCCAGGGGTTTTATGATTCAGCCAAACTTTGGTATGATCAATCGTATAAAGTTTTGAAGGATAGTTTAAATCCATGGCATCTCTCTATACTGTATCGAAACCTAAGTCGAAATTATGGACTCGCTGTTAACCCAAAAGAAGAGTTCGTTTACATTAACCGCTCTCTTGTCATTCGTGAAAAACTTGGGGACAAGGTATTATTAGCCGACATATTGGTGCTGCTTTCGCAATGGCATCTTAATCAATCCAACTTAATTGAAGCGAAGAATTATTTACACCAAGCTGAAAAACTAAATGAGGTTGATGTCAAATCGGAAGTAAACAAAGAAATAGAATATCAAAAGGCAATTATTCTTTTAAGAGAATCAAACTATAAAGAAGCGCTCGGCTTGTTCAACGAAGTAAAGGAGTTTTACATTCGAAATAAAAATCCGCATCAGCTTGTTACCGCACACATCGATATTGCTGAATTGATGGAAGAGACAGGTAACTACGACATCAGTTTGAAAAATGGTTTTGAGGCCTTGAAGATGTGTGAGGAGAATAATTTTTTGAATGATGGAGTAAGAGCCAGACTTGTTCTTGGGCAAAATTACTATCGACTGAAACAACTAAATACTGCACAGGAATTTGCTGAAGCGAGTGTAAAAATTTCACAAGAAAATTCTTTTGAAGCAGAAGAGGCCAGAGCGTATAGTTTGCAAGGGCTTATTTTAAAGTCAGATAAAAAATATGACGATGCGCTTTTCAATTTTAACAAAGCGTTAGAGATCAGAAAAAAAGTGGGTGATCAGAAATTCATTGCCGCTTCATTGTCAGACATTAGCCAGATATATGAACTACAAGGTAAGTTTCAGCAAGCTCTGGCGTTACAAAAACAAAGCGTTGAAATTAAAGAATCCATCCTGCACCAAAACGGATTAGCCTGGGGGTATTTTGATCTGGGAAGTATTTACACAAAACTGAAAGACTTTCGGAACGCTCAAAATTATCTTGACAAAGCAGAAGCAAAAGCCAGGTACATTAAATCTGGGATCATATTGCTAAATGTTTATGAGACGCGAAGAAATTTATTGATTGCTCAGGGTAAACCAAAGGAAGCATTGCGTTATTCTTTTCTGTATGAAGAGCTGAAAGATTCCGTTAACTCCACGTCGATTGCAAATCGTGTGCTAAGTCTGCAAAGTGTTTATGAGTTGGAAAAGAAAGATCAGCAAATAGAGTTACTCAATAAGAGTAAACAACTTCAGGAGGACCAGATCACGATTCAGGAAGACAGAATTCAACGACAACAATTTTTTATTATCGCTAGTGTATTGGGTTTAATTTTGTTAGGTGCGTTTGCCTATACCGTGTACAATTATTTTAAAAGAACGCATCGCCTGAATAAAGAGATACGGGCGCAATCAGAAGAGCTTTCAAAAGCCAATTCGTCACTCACTGTACTGAATAGAGATTTGGCTGAAAAACAAGAAGAGATACAGGCGCAATCAGAAGAATTAACGGAAGCCAACAATGCATTGATTATGTTGAACATGGAGTTAGCAGAGAAGCATGAAGAAATGACAGCGCAGTCAGAAGAATTATCGGAGGCCAATTCTCAATTTATACACCTTAATAATGCACTCGCGGCCAAACAGAATGAACTGGAAACGCAGTCAGAAGAATTACGCGACAGTTATAATGTTATTTCGGAGTTAAATGAAAATCTGGAAGTGAAGGTAAAAGAGCGTACACGTGAAATGAAACAGGCATATAAGGAACTGGATACATTCTTTTATCGATCGTCACACGATTTCAGAAGGCCACTTACAACCTTTATGGGATTGTCTGAGGTAGCAAAGATTACGGTAAAAGATGAAAACGCACTCAACCTCTTTGAAAAAGTAAAAGAGACAGCGGTTAATCTGGATCGAATGCTAATTAAACTTCAATCGATCAGTGATGTGGGTGCACATCAGTTTGTGTATCGTGAAGTTTCTATGCGAACTATTTTTGAAGATGCATTAGATACCTATCAAGAGGCTATTGATATGTTTGGTATTCGGGTTTCGATTAATGTGAGCGACATTAAAACCTTTCTTTCCTATCCGGCTTTCTTAAAAATTATTATTGAAAACTTATTAGAGAATTCCATTCAGTTTCGGGGGCGAAACGATCCCTATATTATGATGGGAGCAATAGAGAAATATGGAGGAGTGGAAATTACTGTACAAGACAATGGACAGGGCGTTGAGGAGGAGTATCAGGATCGTTTGTTTGATATGTTTTTCCGAGGCAATGAACATTCGAAAGGAAACGGGCTTGGACTTTACATTGTAAAAAAAGCAGTTGGCAAATTAAGCGGAACATTGCATTTGGATACTAAATTTAATGAAGGCACTACCATTAGCATTTGGATTCCGTTGAAACAAACGAATACAGATTGAATTGTTTGTTTTCAATCTTCTTTTGGTTTTGTCGATTTCACTCCATTGTGACTCATTACAGCTCGTAACGATCCGTAGCCAAATTTTCCTTCTAGTTTAATATACAAATCCTTTGAGCTAAACTCTTCCGGCATTTCTTTCAATGCTGTTGAAATGGTATTCACATCCTCTTCATTCATGAATTTAAAAATACTGATACGATTTTCAGTTACGGCTTTTGAAAGATGGGATTCGATTGTACCAACGGCCAGATCTCTTTCTTTAGCAATGTCCTCGATTGAGAGTCCACGTTCAAGCAATTGTAACGTAATGTCGTATGTACTCAGTTCACCCTCTTTGCTTTTCTTGGATCCGCGAACGCGTTTTTCTTTTTTTTCTTTTATGGGCTTTATTCCAACTTCTTTTCTGATTTCATCCAACAGCTTGATTCGTTCTGCTGTTCGCTCTTCAGTTAGTTTAGTGAAATCAAAATGATTGCGATCTTCCAGAATACCTTCTGTGAGGTAAAGAGCTTTATCTACTTCCTCGCGTTTTTTTGAAAAGAGCTGGTCAAGGTCGGCGAGGCTGGTGATGTAGCCCTTCACACGCTTTTGCTTCTTCATTTCTTCCAGATGGCGCAAAAGCATTTTCATAACCTGAGCAAGAACGCCTTTGTAATAGTCGCTCCCTTTTTTGATGCGTTCCAGTAATTGAGCCTGTTGATTTTCTTGTAGGAGATTTAGCAACTGTCGTCTGAACTTTGATGTGTTTTCCGCTTCTGCCAAAAGCACAATGTTGATTTGCTCCAGCACCGGCTTCATTGTTTCTTCCTCAAACTCATTGGCTTCAGTCTTGTTTTTCCGTATGTAACCAATCTCTTTTAATAAAGAATCAAAATCAAATGTCTTTGTGATGAGGTGATGAATGTAATCTCGCTGTTTAGTTTTCATCAAAGCATATAATTCTGCCGGACGATTGTTCACTTCGCTGAAGGAAACAACTTGTTTATCAGTACTGATTACATTTGGATCAATGCGCGTGCGCAGTATCAATCCATCCAATGATCGCAACCGAGATAAAGCTACGTACACCTGTCCGTCCGCAAACGCTTCACCAACATCAATGATTGCTTTATCAAATGTTAGGCCCTGACTTTTATGAACTGTAATTGCCCATGCAAGCTTTACTGGATATTGTTCAAATGAGCCAATCACTTCATCATCCAATTCCTGCGAAGATGTGTTGACTGTATATTTCTTGTTTTCCCACACTTCTTTTTTCAAAGTGAATGCGATATGTGTTTCAGCCATGGAAACCTCTATCTCATCATCAACAATAGAAGTAATGATGGCGAGCTTTCCATTGAAATATGCTTTGCCCTCGTTGTCATTTTTGGTGAACATAATCTGGGCACCTTCTTTCAATTCCAGGCGATGCAAAACAGGAAACATGCTTTCCGGAAAATCACCTTCTACTATCGATTCAAAAACATGTGAAGGCGTTTTGAGTTCTCGCAAGGCTTTTTGATTCAGCTCATCTGCTTTGTAATTGTGCGTAGTGAGGGTAATGACCTCTTGCAGATTTTGAATCTCCTGTGGTGGCTTATAATATTGATTTAGCTGAAGGATATTTTCTTGTGTTGGCTGATTGTTTCGCAGGTTGTTAAGCAGATCAATAAACACATCATCGCGTTGCCGAAATATTTTATCCAGTTCAATGTAAACAAAACCATCTTGCTGTAATGCTTTTGATTCGAAAAACCATGGAGTCTTGTAATATGGTTTGAGCTGCGCTTCTTCTTCGCGCTTTACTACAGGAGGCAGCTGATATAAATCGCCAATCAATAGAAGCTGAACACCACCAAAGCTTTGGCGAAAATTTCCCTTTGCTGCTTTCAACCTATAGTCAATGGCGTCAAGTAAATCGGCACGAAGCATACTTACTTCATCGATTACCAATAAGTCGATGGAGCGCAATACTTGTTTACGTGCACTATTCAGTGGATGCTTGCGTGCCAGTGTGTTTGATGTATAGCAACTTCCGTTCGTATTAAAATCATCTTTTATATGACTATCCGGAAGAAACATTCCAAACGGAAAAAGAAATTGAGAATGAACTGTAACACCTCCTGCATTTAAAGCGGCAATACCCGTTGGAGCAACAACAACAAATTGCTTGTGGATGCGCTTCTCAAGATTTTTCAGGAAAGTGGTCTTACCCGTACCGGCTTTCCCAGTAAGAAAAATATGGCTTGCCGTGCTGTTGATAAAGCGAATGGCAGCGTTGATTGTTTCCGTTTCCGGAAATTCATTTTCAATAGATGATGTCATGGCACACAATGGTTATTGAATCAAAATTAGAAAATAATTGTGTGTTGATGAAAGTAGGGAATAAAATTTCGTATAGATTAAGGTGCCCAGTGATGAGAAATTATTCACGGAGTTTATCCAGAATGCGGTTGAGTTCCTTCGCCTCGTTTAGCGATATGGTTTTAGTAAAGCCAAGCAGCAGCTCAGAATCTTTGTCAATTTTAGTGAGCAGAGAAAGTCCTTTGGCCGTAATGCCGATGTCTACCTGTCTGCGATTGTTCTCACAAATCTCACGACTCACTAGTCCTTTAATACGAAGTTTTTCAACCAGCCGTGTGCAGTTACTACTCTTATCAATCATGCGATTGGTAATGTTCGATAACATCATTTTTTTTGGATGACTTCCGCGGAGAATGCGTAGCACGTTGAATTGTTCAGGTGTAATACCAAGCGGTTTTAAATGAGACGCATTGCGATTATACACCCACCCACTGGTGAACATGATATTGATAGTGGCTTTTTGATATTCTGTGGCGAATTTTTCCTGTTTAATATCGTGTTCGAGAGACATGAGCCAAAGGTACATATGATTGTTGTAGATACAATATTTACTTTTTAAAGTATCGGCACTATCTTTATCACCTTATGATTAAGTTCACCACCACCCTCCAAAAGTTTGATAAGAAAGGCGAGAAGTCGGGCTGGACCTATATAGAAATTAGCGCAGCACAGGCAAAGAAGTTAAAACCTGATAGCAAAGTCTCGTTTCGGGTAAAAGGAAGTTTGGATTCACATGTCATTCAAAAGACTGCTATTCTACCAATGGGTGAAGGTGCTTTTATTTTACCAATCAACGGAGTGATGCGAAAAGCGCTTGGTAAAAAGCAAGGTGATAAACTCACTGTGACGTTAGAGGAAGATGAAAGACAACTTGTCTTATCGCATGATCTGATGGCATGCTTGAAAGACGATCCTATTTCTTTGAAATTTTTTAAATCCTTGCCAGGTTCACATCAGCGTTACTATAGCAAATGGATTGAGAGCGCCAAGACAGCACAGACCAAAGCCAAACGAATCATACAAGCCATGGAAGGATTCACTAAACAAAAAGGTTTTTCTGAAATGATGAGGGAGAATAAAGGAAAGTAGATTGATGTAGATTAGTACTAATTGAATTGGCGCTTTTTAAATATTAATAGCGAACCGGTTTTATAAAAAAATAAAAGACTGTCGTACGACAGTCTTTTATTTTTAAATTATGAATAAAACAAATTACTCAGGGCTTACTACTGGTGCGCTGCCACTAGAGGGAGCATTAAAAACCAATTCATTCGCCGGAACATCCCAATAACTAAGGTAGTTGTAATTGATAAATGCATTTGTGTTCAGAAAAGGAGTCCCCGCTATATTCGATAAAACAACGGCACCTGCCCTGCCTCCTCCTTTACTCTTATCATCGGTCACACCATTTCTTCTTAGATCATAGAAGCCAAGGCCTCTGAATAATAACGAAACTCTACGTTCACTTCTCAATTCTTCTAACGCTGCACTTTTTGTACTACTTGGATTAATGTCAGCCAGGTTTGCACCTTGAAAAGCCCTTACATTATCAATTAATCCTACACCCGTGCCGATGTTGCCCAATTGAATCTCTGCCTCCGCTCGCATCAATTCGTTTTCCTCGTAAGAGCCAGCCATATAATGATTATCTACGCCAGGCGAAGTAGCGTGTACATAGGTAAATGCACTATTCACTTCATTTCCACCACTCACTAAAAAATATCGGGTTCCAAAACCAAGTCCCCTTCCTCTTCTGTTTACTTCTGGAGAAGGTAAGAGAGCAAAATTATTGGTGAAGCGATTGTCTCCTGGCCTGTAATCCTGAATGAGTCTTTCACTAATAAAGTAGGTAGGATCATTGGTTGCCGCAAAAAGAGAGTTTGATCCGAAAACATTATCACTAAAAATTGACTCGGAAGGCGAAGATGTAGTCTTAATTACAAAAATGCCATCGGAATCATTAATGCCTGCGTCCGCCAATGATTTTAACTGAGTCCAGTCAGCAGCAGCCATGTCACTCACTCTTTTGTTTGCAATTAAATTCCTCGCTTTCATGGTATTGATATTTCTGATCCATGCAGCAACGGTTGGCAATCCATTCTCATGTTGGCAATATTCCGGAACAATAGAATTCAATACGGCATTGTAATCTGCTACGGATGGTACGGAGCCTAAAGCAGCTATGGCAAGATCAAAGTTCTTTGTTGCTTCTGCCTGAATTTCTGTATTCGCAACATACTCGTCATTTGTTTTGTAAGGCTCGTCAATGATCAAACCAGCAACATATATTGATGCGATACGAGAGTATGCATAACCTTTCCAAAAATAAGCCCATGCTTTTAATGTGTTCTTTTTGGTATCAGCATCTCCTGCATAGGTAGGAGCATCGAGGTTAGCTAATAACACATTGCATGCATTATTCATGGTGTACATATAAACCCATTCTGGAAGCATGCCATTGGTAGCACCAAAGGCTCTGTCATTCCGAAGTTTTGTTTCATAGGGCTGTGATATTCCAATGGGCATTGGTACAACCGTATTATCATCTAAGGTAAAGTCAGTAGGATTGTCGATGTATTTAAAATTATTATTTCCCCACGGGATATAGATCAAGTCACCCATGGCATCATGCATGCCATATACAATCAAGTGTAAACCATTTCCAAGCCCATCATCTATTGAACCATAGTAGCCTCCAAAACCATTAATATAAATTCCGCCTTTGGCAAAACTATAGATACCCGTTTCCCTCTTCAGAGATTCAAGAGTCGGTGCGTTAGTGTTGGTTATGCTCGACAATTCATCCTTGCATGATTGTCCTGTCAGGAGCAACATGCCCATTAGTATGAATACTATTTTCGATTTCATTTTCATAATATTTAAGTTCTAGAGCCTTAGAATGAAACATTTAATCCAACCTGATATGATTTGAAGTTAGGGAAAGACCAGAAGTCCAAACCGCGTTGCGTTGCGTTTTGAGGAGCGGCAGATCCGGTTCCTCCACCGGCAGTGTTCTGACTTGATTCCGGATCGAAACCTGTGTATTTGGTAATCGTGGCAAGATTTCGGCCGCTTAGCACCAACTGTAGTGTATTGATTTTAGGTATGTTAAAAAACTTGGCAATGTCAAACGCTACGGAAACATTTCTCAATCTCGCGAACGAAGAATTTTCTAAGAAATAATCTTTTGTACCATTGCTCTCCACAGCATCATAAAAACTTCTATAATATGCAGTCCACGCACCGGACTCACCGTTAATTGTGACGGCATCATCATAATCTCGGTGTAATCCTTCTGAATACATCCATTCTTTGGTTTGATTATAGGTTTTTGATCCATACACCCAATCGACTTGGAAGGAAACATTCAAATAGTTTTTATAAGAGAATGTATTGGTAAAGGCCATGTTGAATTTTGGTGTAGTGTTGCCCAATGCATACTTATCGCTTGTGAATTCAACTCGTTTAGAAGTCTTATCCACCACTCTGCCATCAACAATTTCGTAGTTAGCGGTTTGTGATTGGTCGAGATAAAAATCTCCATTAGTGTCTTTTTGATTAATACTGGTTAGCGCCTTATAACCGTACACAGTGCCCACTTGCTCACCGGGTCTTAGTGAGTATGTACCTGCACTGATGTAGGTAAGCGGTATATCATTACCATCTAATGTTTTGTCAACAAAGGATTTGGATTTTCCGAACACAGTATTGAATTCCCAATTAAGATTCGTGCCGGTATATACATCCATATCTAAACTGAATTGTACTCCCTGAGAAGAAAGATCAATGTAGTTGGTGTAAATTTTACCAGATCCATAGGAGGGAGGCAAAGGTTGTTCCCAAACAACGCCTGTGCTTTTCCTTGACCAAATTGAAACGTTACCTGTAATATAATTCAACCAATTTCCTTCTTTGATTGGACTAATGCCTAAGTCAAAACCGTATTCGAACTCAGAAGTCTTTTCAACTTGTAAGCCAGCATTGCCAATCGTTTCAGGATTATAGAGGTATGGACCTCCCGCGGTGCCAGTCTTTAAAGTTGTTATTCTTAAATAATGATTGGGTGTCGGTCCCGCCCAATTTTGTTGTGGGCCCGTTAAATCTCCATTATAAAAAACAGGTTGGATCCCGGCTTCACCATAGGCAGCACGCACCTTAAATTCAGGAAGTACATTGGAAATGCCTTCCCAAAAAGTAAGTTTAGATAATCGGAGATATCCGTCAGCACGAGGGAAGGTAAAAGGTTTGCTAGCTTCTCCATAAACCGAACTATAATCAGAACGGAATCCACCCGAAACTGCAGCGATATCCTTATATTCAAATCGCTGATTTACCAAGTAACCATAGGTAATAAATTCATCAAGGTATTCTGAAGCAGCAGTAGAGGATGTCTGTGCTCCAGTAATTTCATCAATGGGAACTCCAACCGGCAATCCTGTGTACGTTAAGTAGGACCTGTGGAAATTAATTTTTCTCCAATCAAAAGAAACTTGAGTGGTAGAAGTTATGGGAAGATTCATGTTAAAATCCTTACCAAAATCCAATTTCATTATTCCCGATGCCAGCGAATTTATATTGTATTGCTGCGTATTACTTTTTTGGAGTTGACCGTCAGGAGTTGCACCAACATAATAGGCTGAGTTGTAGGCATAACTTTCGGTTAGGGTTTGATTCAATGTGTTACGCGCAAAATTGTTGTTGGAATAGTTGAGACCTAACTTATAATCGAGTTCAAAAATTTTATTAATCTTATAGTTCAAATTAACGGATGGGATGACATCAATCGTTTTGCTTTCATATTTTTGAAATTGCTGACCATACAACGGGTTTGTACTGTTTGTTCCGGCACCTCCGAACTTATACAGATAACTACCTGCTGCATCTTTCGCAGTAAAGTCAGCAAACGGCCATGTATAAAAGGCTGCCGAAAGGTATCCTCCTTCTGCTCCACCACCAGCAAACGGACTGGCTGTGTTATCTGAATAAATCAATTGAGTGGTTGACCTGAATGTTAAGCCCCTTGCTATTTCAAAACCAACGTTAGAGGTGAAGTTCGTTCGAGCAAGCCCGCCATTGATAACAGACTCTTGTTTTAGATGCGCAATAGAAAATGAATAATCTGACTTGTCCTTGCCTCCCGAAACTGCCAAATTCATATTTGAAGTTTGAGCTGTATTGAAAAGTTGATCAACATGATCATACCATTGCGTATTGTTTTGGTATGGCTTATCATTCTTAGCTCCTGCACCGTTTTCCCAATTAACAGCGGCCCAAAATCCGGGAGGAATTACTTCTAAGAGATTTCCATCCGTATCAAGAACATCTCCATTGCCATCGACAGTGAAGGAGTGATTTTTGGCCTGACGAATATCTCCCACATTCAGATAATTATCAATACTGGTTCGTGCACCAAAATCAATTTTCATTTTTCCGGCTTTTCCTTTCTTGGTAAAAATCTGGATTACGCCATTTGCTCCTTGAGCTCCATAGATAGTAGCGGCTGATGCTCCTTGCACAACTTCGATTCGTTCTACATTGCTTAAATCAAGAGAGTTTAATGAAGTTGATTGCATTTGAATTCCATCTACCATGATTAATGGTTGAGTTCCACCGGAGAGTGTATTAATACCTCTTAACTGAATACTCACGGGTGTTCCAGGGCTTCCAGACGCCGACATAATTTGTGCACCTGCAATCTTACCTACTAAAGCCTGATCAATAGAGGCTGATGGTAATGAGGGTAATTTATCACCCGAAACCGATTCTACTGAAATTGCCAAGCGCCTTTTGTCAGTAGCGACACCAACACCTGTTACAACAACTTCTGAAAGTTGCGTTACATCTAAACCCAATGATACATCGATCACCGTTCTATCACCTATTGGAATTTCAGTTGTTTCAAGACCAATGAATGAAAAAACAAGACTTCCTCCACCAGAAGGAATTGTGAGTTTGTAATTTCCGTCAACATCTGTGACGCTACCAACGCTTGTCCCTTTCACAACTACGTTAACACCTGGTAAAGATGACCCATCTTCAGTCGCGGTCACTTTTCCAGAAACTGTTCGCTCTTGCGCCCAGACAAAGGGCGCGAAGACGAGTGTGAATAGTAATAACAGTAAAATTTTTCTCATAATTTTTTTTGGATTGGTTAATAAAATTTTTGCTGAGACAATGTAACGAAACGCGAGAGCGATAAAATCACGCGTTATTGGGTAGTCTTATAGAGTATGGATTACCCCATGTAGACCTTGAAGAATACTGTAACTGACCAATAGCTTTTCGATTAATAAAATAGAAGAGATAAATTTTAATAATGCACAACTTGATATCTACCGTAAATTACTGTATGTCTAATTTTTTTTGCTTGCTGCTACTTTTTTCTTTCCTGTTTCTGTCATTGCAAAACTGCGAGTCATTTTTTTGATATGCTCAGGATTTCGAAAACGCAGTGCACTCCAGTCTTCATCAATCGCCACTGCGCGAACACCTTCATACCCAGCCTTGCCCAATTCAGTCCAACCATTGTCGCGATTAAATTCACATGTATATTTTTTCGATGTTCCTTTCGGATAAACAAACCATACTACCCCATCGTCAATCATTAATGAGGCCATCTTCTTTATAAGTTCATCTAACTCTTTCTGTTTGGTAACAAAGGCCATAAAAAATTCAATATTCTTTGCACCCGTCAGATTTGTTTTGATGGTGGTTAGCGTTTTCATTTCATCCAGGTCTTTCTTAAAGCTTGCTGGTGCCTGAAGGATGTGGATTTGTTTCTGATCTTTGTAGTTGAGTTTCTTGAAAATTGGATTCATAAAATTTCAGTTCAAAGTTTCGAGTTTAAAGTTTCGAGTTTAAAGTTATCAGGATAATGTGTCGCAGTTAAAAAATCCTTGTAGAAAATTAGCTATATTTTGGGTGCATCTCAACCTTGATATTTAAAATAAGATTGCAAGCAAATGGTCACCTCCTTTTGGATTACAATATTGGTTATAGTCATCGGGCTTATCCTTGTTACTCTGCCAGATCAAGAGAAAAGAGTTTTCAGTTTTAATAAAGATCACGGACCTTCACTGCAAGATTTGCTCGGATTGATATTGATTGTATTAAGCTGGTGCTTTATGCTTTTCAAAATTGTCTTAAAAAGAAAAATGGTTCTGAAATCTATTGGTACAAGAAATACATTGTTGATAACAATGATGATCGGTGCTGGAGGTGTCTTAATTTTTGGTGGTCTTCAGGTTGAAGAAAATTTGATATTGTGGATTGGTATTCTATTCAGTGTTCTTGGATATAGTATCCTCCTTATTCCAGCATTCAGAAAAAGTTAAAAACTCAGGGTGTAATGATCAAAAAAGAATTTCATCAAAAAGTCGCGATTGTAACGGGAGCAGGTCGGGGTATCGGACTTGAAATTTGTCGCCAACTTGCAGCAAAGGGTGCACGTGTTGTGTTGAATGATATTGAAGAATCGCTTGCAGAAGAAGCTGCTCGCTCCATTCAAAAGGAACATGGCATATGTATTCCGTTTGCAGGCAATGCCGCTGATGTTTCGTTCATACAAAAGATGGTAGATGAAGCTGTAAAACAATTTGGTCATGTTGACATTGCCATTGCGAATGCAGGCATCACTCTGTTTGGCGATTTCTTCGAATACAAACCCGAAGATTTTGATCAGGTAATGAAAGTGAATTTAAGCGGGACCTTCTTTCTTGCCCAAGCAGCTGCGTTGCAAATGCGAGAACAACAAAATGGTGGGCGGATTTTATTCATGTCATCGGTTACCGGTCATCAAGCTCATAAAAATTTAGCTGCCTATGGTATGAGCAAAGCGGCACTTGAAATGTTAGCAAAGACACTTGTGTTGGAATTATCGCCACATCATATTACTGTAAATGCAATAGCGCCCGGTGCAACCATGACCGAACGAACGGCTCATGATCCGGAATACAAGAGTACGTGGTCGCGTATCACACCAATCGGTAAGCCTGCTTCTATTCAAGACATCGCGCATGCGGCCTTGTTTTTAGTTTCACCAGATGCCGGGCACATCACCGGACAAACTCTTGTCATTGATGGGGGCTGGACAAGCGTAAGTCCTTCACCTTACTAAGAATAGAAATCCGAAATTATTTCAACAACTTTGGTAATTCTATCAACTACTGTTCGTCATATTCACTTTTATGATCGTTGTGGATTTAATCTCATTCGGATCATCAACATTAAACTGAAAATCAACCCCCATGAATTCATCGTTTACTCAGACAGAAAAAATCACGTTAGCTTCTGTAGCCTTAGGTTGTTTCGTATTGCATCTCATAACAAACCTGACCGGTGCTTACGGTTTTTTTCGCGATGAACTCTATTACATTGCTTGCAGTGATCATCTGGCATTGGGATATGTAGATCAACCTCCGTTCTCTCTTTATTTATTAAAGTTCAGTCGAATGGTGTTTGGAGATAGTCTTACAGCCATTCGCATCATCCCTACATTGATGCATACCGGAACAATTGTGATTGCCGGGATGATGGTGAAAGAAATGGGAGGTAGAACATTTGCTATTTTCTTAGCGAGTCTTGCAATCGCGCTTTCTCCAATTCATTTAGGCATGGGTTCAATCTTTTCAATGAATTCCATCGACATCTTCATATGGTCGCTTTCTGTTTATTTCATTCTTAGAATCATCAATACAAGAGAACAATCGTATTGGATTTGGTTAGGAATTATACTGGGTATTGGTTTGCTTAACAAAATTAGCGTCTTGTTTTTGGGAGCCGGAATTTTTGTGGGCATCGTGTTCACCAATCGTCAATGGCTAATAACACGGTGGCCGTACATCACAGCGAGCTTAGCAGCAATTCTATTTCTTCCTTACATTATATGGAACATCACGAACGATTTTGCTCACCTTGAATTTATTCACAATGCGTCTTCTGATAAGTATTCTGGTCTCAGTGCCATTACATTCATTCAGGATCAGTTGCTCTTTCTAAATCCAATCAGTACGCCTATTTGGATCAGCGGACTGCTTGCACTTTTCTTTTTTGCACCATTGAAAAAATACAGAATTGTTGCCTGGATTTATGTGACTGCTTTTGTAATCCTCATCATTAATGGAACAAGTAAAGGCGAATATCTTGCAGCGGCCTACGCGAGTTTATTTGCAGCAGCCGGAGTGTTTATAGAACAAAAATTAAAGAACCGGGCAGGAGCATGGCTCAGGTATTCGTATGTCACTTTGCTGGTGATTACCGGTATCATTTTAATTCCTTTAGTCTTACCTGTACTTCCTGTTGAACAATACATTGCGTATGCAAAAGCATTGGGTGATGAACCAAGTTCAAGCGAAGGCAAAGAGCTTTCCGATCTCCCCCAGTTTTATGCCGACATGTTTGGCTGGGAAGAAAAGGCTAAAGATGTCGCTGCAGTTTACAACACGCTTTCAGATGAGGAAAAGGCAAAGTGCGCGATCTACTCGACCAATTATGGACGATGCGGTGCCATTGATTTTTTCGGCAAGCAATATGGTTTGCCCAAGTCAATAGGAGATCATAACAATTACTGGATTTGGGGTCCGCGAGATTACACGGGTGCCGTAGTGATTGTAGTGGGTGGAGATATTGAAGAGCATAAAGATGACTTTGAATCAGTAGTGTTGGCAGGCGTTTCCATCTGTGATCATTGTATGCCTTATGAAAACAATGTGAATATTTTCGTGGGCCGAGGCCTTAAATATCAGTTGAAAGATGTTTGGAGCGCGGTGAAGCACTATGACTAGGAAATTGAACCATGTGTGCTAAGGTATAAGGTTAATTTTAAGAGTAAAAAAACCTCATTCGACAGAAAAAGTTTTTTGCACAAATAAAAATCTCTCTTACATTTGCAGTCCTTAAACAAGGGAGCTTAGCTCAGCTGGTTCAGAGCATCTGCCTTACAAGCAGAGGGTCGGGGGTTCGAACCCCTCAGCTCCCACTGAAAAATAGGTCTTAGAAGTTCTAAGGCCTATTTTCTTTTAATCATGTTAGCAACATTTTACATTCTATTTTCTCAAAGTGCCGATAAGTATTATATCGCACACTACGGAATACATTGAAGAACGTCTTCGAAAGCATCTTGCCAGTCATGATGGCTTTAGCGGAAAGTTTAAAGATTGGAAGGTAGTCTGCACTGAATCATATAATTCAAAAGAACTTGCTTACGAAAGAGAACGGAAGGTAAAACTTTGGAAAAGCAGAAAAAAAATTGAAAAATTAATAGCTGGCTCAGAGCATCTCGCCCCTTAGGCGGGAGGGTCGGGGTTTGAACCCCTCAGATCCCACTAAAGCCACTCTTTCGAGTGGCTTTTTTCTTTTCTAAGCAGTCGTGCCACCGCTTTAAGTGGTGGCACGACTTTAGTCACTATACAGTTTGGCTTTAGTCTTGTATTTTTGCCCAACCATTTTTTAATCTTGAAGACGCTACGAAAAGTATTATTCTACCTGTTTCTTGCAGTTGCCGTGGTTTTTATCTCGCTGGTGGGCTCTGTCTTTCTTTTTAAGGACAGAATCATAAACCAGTTTGTCCGCGAGGCCAATAAGAGTCTAAACACGCCCGTTAAAATTGGCAAAGTTGATGTCTCAATCTTCAGTCAGTTCCCTCAACTCTCCATTGTTCTTTCAGATGTTTATGTAGAGGATAGTCATCCAGGAAATTATCCGTTACTCACTGCGAAGACTGTGTCCTTTCAGCTCAACGCAATAGAAGTTTGGGGAGGTTCATACACAATAAAAGGTTTGAGGATTGTTGACAGCGAAACCAATTTGAAAATAAATGACAAGGGTGTTAGCAATTATAATGTCACCAAAAAGAAAGAAGCCAAGGATAACAGTTCATCCATTCGTTTTGAGCTTCGCGAGGTTAAGCTTACAAACACGAAGGTGAATTACATCGATCGGTCAGCCGATCAGGATTTTATATTCAACAGTGAAGAATTGCTGGCATCCATCGTATCCGAAAATGATTTGTACTCTATTGATGCGGAAGGTCAATTGACCACAACAAAAATCAGTGTCAACAAAAATTTATTTTTCACGGATAAGTCATTCCAGATAAAAAGCCAGCTGGTGTATGATGATGTGAAACGCGCGGTCATCATTAAGCCTTCTACACTGGAATTAAAAAATGCATTGTTTGATGTAGAAGGAAGTTATAGTTGGAAAGGAATGAGCATCATCGACCTGATCACAAAAGGAAAAGATTCAGACATTCAAACATTGCTTTCTCTTTTCCCGGAGTCAGTCGCGGATCGTGTTGAAAAATATCAAAGTAAAGGTGATGTATATTTTACAGCAAAACTGAAAGGAGAGATTAGCGCGAAGAAAAGTCCATCTCTTTCAGTTGATTTTGGATTTAGTGATGCCACCATCTTTCATCCTGAGTATAAGACACGCATGGAGGAAGCAAGCTTGCGCGGATCCTTCGCCAGTCCTGAAGTAATGAATCCATCCAGGGGTACATTAATTTTAAAGGATATAAAAGGCAGACTGAATGGGGAGCTCTTCGAAGCCAACTTCATTCTGAACAATTTCGAAAACCCTAATGTAATCTGTGATTTTAAAGGACGTGTGGATGCGGCTGCCGTAATGAGTTTTTATCCCATTCAAAATGTAACAGATTTGTCCGGATCGTTATTAGCCGATATCTCTTTCGAAGGTGAAATAGGACTCTTAAAAAAGAAAGCTACTGCACAACGGGTTACTACTACAGGCACAATCGATCTTCAAAATATTAATTTCGTTTATAGTGAAGATAAAATTCCGTTGAAGAACCTTACTGGGAATCTGCAATTCAACAACAACGATTTAGCATTAAGTAATGTAACGGGTAATCTGGGCAACAGTGATTTTATATTGAATGGTTTCTTTAAAAATGTGATCACCTATTTGCTGTTTGAAAATCAACCCATTGGAATTGAGACGGATTTGAAATCAAACTTTTTAGATGTAGATCAACTTTTTGCTCTTGCGTTTGGGAAACCTTCATCTGGCAAAACGCAGGAGTATGAATTTAAAATCTCAAAAAACATCAATATGAATTTTAACTGCGATGTTAAAGCCTTGCGCTACAAACGTTTCATTGCGCAGCAACTGAAAGGAGATTTGTTAGTGAAGAGCCAGATGGCCGTATCGCGAAAAATTACTTTTAAGTCGATGGGAGGAGACATGGTGATGTCGGGAATAGTAGATGCTAACAATCCGAAGGCCATTGATGTCGTGACCACCTTTAAACTCAATAATATTAATGTAGACAGTGTCTTTTATGTTTTCAAAAACTTTGATCAGGATTTTATTGAAGAAAAACATTTGAAAGGAAAAGCGTTTGCTGAGGTTAATCTTGAGATGACTTTGCGGCCTAATCTTTCTTTATTTCAGGAAACACTCATTGGTGATATTAGTGTTACTATTAAAAATGGCGAGCTGAATAATTTTGAGCCCATGCAAAAGCTGAATAAGTATCTGGATGATGAGGGCTTGAGCAAACTGCGCTTTTCCGATTTGAAGAATGATATTCATATTGAGAACAAAACCGTTTACATTCCGCAAATGGAAATTCGCACAAACGTAACTACTCTTAAGGTAAGCGGAACACATACATTCGATCAGCGCATTGATTACCGGATTGTAACACCGTTAAGAAGCAGGAGGAAAATTGATCCCCTAGAAGCGCAAGCTGCATTGGAAGAAGAAAATGGTCAGGCCAAAATCTATCTTAAAATAACTGGTACCGCAGACGACTATAAAGTTCAATACGACACCGAAGCTGTAAAGAAAAAAATTGCCGATGGCTTAAAGAATGAAGTGAAGGAATTAAAGGATGCTTTTAAAAACAAAGGCACTAAGAAGAAAAAAGAATTGGAATTAGAGAAGGACGAATATTTCGATTGGCAAGAGTAGTGCTTCTCGTTTCGCTACTCAACACTATCTTCTACATATTCCTTGTTTTCAGTAAACGTTATAATATTTCTAAAGGGACCACTGCGCAAAATTTATCGTTCCGCGCAACGGCACAAGCTGACTTCTGTGCAATGCCTTTGCTTACGGGCCAAGGACTATATACACACCATTTCCTAAAAACCGTTTACAAACGATTTAATCAAATAATATGCAAAGTACTTGGTGTATACATCCTTTGCTCAGCGCGGTAAATTTGAATTACACCCAAGAGCAAGACCCATTATCAATTGACCTGGTGTTTAAATCTATTCCGATCGCAGTGATTGTACGGGGTTTACAGTAGATGCTCTAAATGAACGATAACCCACCGTAACAAAAGCAATACAGAAAGTGATGAAGAGGCCTGTCAAAAATATCACTGGACCCAGTTCAATCTTGTACGCAAATTCTTGTAGCACCATGTGCATTAAAAACCCGGCTGCAGGTGCAGCCAGAGCAAAACCTATTACGATGAGTTTTCCAAACTCCTTTGAGAACAAGAAGAGTATACTTTGAACAGAAGCACCTAACACTTTGCGAACGCCAATCTCTTTTGTTTTTTGATTCGCCATAAACGTGACGAGTCCAAACAAACCAAGACAACCAATAAAAATGGCAATGAAGGAGAATACATTAAGCAAGATTGATATCTTACGTTCACCTCTGTACAAATCTCGAATTTGTTCGTCAACAAATTTATAACTGAAAATATATTCCGGATAGGCAGATTCCCATTTTGCCTGAACAAGTTGAATGGTTTTTTGCATTTCAGATGGATTCATTTTAATTGAAAGACTTTTGTAGTCTCCAATATTATTTACCATCACGACTGGCTCTATCGATTTCTCAAGAGATTGCGTGTTAAAATTCTTCACAACTCCTTTCACCATCAATCGTTTTTCCCCAAGCGAAATTTCTTTGCCGACAATTTCGTCATTGCTGGAAAACCCTGCCATCTTCACTAATTTCTCATTGACAACAAGACCCGTTGCTGTGTCGAGATCGGTTAATGCTTGCCCTGATAACAGTTGAATATTAAATAATTCCAAATAATCTCCATCCACTGACTTTACCTGTGTTCCATATTCGTCTGCACTCCCTACCATATTAAAGCCTACGCTAACAACAGCATTGAAAGAAGGAGGAGCATAATTCAGGCTGGCTTTTTCTACACCAGACAATCGCAAAATTTCATTTTTCAACGTTCGCATTTTACTAGAGCCATTTTGTCCAACGGGTTCTTCATGAACTGGAATTGGAATAGTTATGATCGCATCCTTTGCAAAACCAATGTCCTGCTTTTGCATGTAATCCATTTGTTGTGTAAGAACAATTGTACCAATTATGAAGAATTGCGAAATGAAAAATTGCAATACAACCAATCCCCTCCTCATAGTATATCCTGAAGAACGATTGCTGCTAATTTGATTTCGAATTGCCAGTGCTGGTTTAAAGGCAGAGACAACAACTGCCGGATACAACCCGGCAAAAAATGTTACGATGACGGTGAGTATTCCAAGAAATCCCCACACTCTAATATCAGCGAGGTTAAGTGTTAATGAAAGTTCCATAAACGAATTCATGAAGCCCAATAGGATTTCTGCAACTGCAAGTGATAGGGTTAGCGCGATGATGGTTACTAAAAATGCCTCTCCCGTAAATTTAAAGATAAGCTGTTTGCGTGTGCTTCCTAACACTTTACGAATACCTACCTCGCGTGTTCGCTTAACTGCTTCTGCTGTGGTGAGATTTATAAAATTGATGCAAGCCGTTATCAATAGAAAAACAGCAATCACTCCAAAACTAATTTGTGCCACTTTGGGTAATTTGGCATTGTAGTTAGCAAAGCGCGAGTCCGAATGAATATCAAGCAGTGGTTGCATGATAAATGTAGTCTCCGATGTGCCTTCATCGCCATTACCTAAATGTGTTTTTACAAAGGCTTCCATTCGTGCCTCAACGTTGACAACAGACTTATTATCTCTCAAGAGAACATAGCAATTGTCTGTATCCGAAATACCTCCCCAACCTCTTTCATCTAATTGTTTTTTAATGGTAATGCGCGACAACATGAGATCAAAAGGTAGATCTGTATTGGTTGGAAAGTCTTCCATTACCGCAGCAATCTTGTATTCAATGTTATTATAGGTTATGATTTCATCGATAACATCTTCTTTACCAAAATACTTCAGTGCCCACTTTTTTGAAATGATCGCTTCGTTAGGATCATCTAGTCCTTTATCAGCAGAACCAATGAGTATTTTGCGATCAAATATTTTAAAGAAGGAAGGCTCTGTAAACACCAAACCTTTTCCTTCCTCATATTTTTTCACTTGTCCGTTGGCTTGTGTAATGGTGATCAAACCACCCCTCTGGTATGATGTAAACGCTACCTCCTCTGCTTCAGCAAAATCATTTTTAAATGCTTCAGGCAAAGCGACAGGGATACCTTGGGTAAAATTATAACCATCGTTGCCTTTTGATTTTGTTACGACTCTATAAATGCGATCCTTGTTAGTATGATAGGTATCGTAACTGGTTCCGTGTTTTACCATGAGGAAAAGCACAAGGCTTCCCGTGATCCCTAAGGTAAGACCCGCTATATTGATGATGGTGTTTGTTTTTTCTCTTGCCAGGTTTCGAAGAGAAGTAATGAGGTAGTTTCGAATCATCATAGAACAAAGGTTAATGATCGTTTGGTATACAAACTCTACGCCACCGCGAAAAACATCGAAAACAGAGTCTGAGAGAGATCAGGCAGTTCGATAGTGATTACAATATGTTCGCCTGCGGGCAAATTTTATAGCAGTATTGACCCTATGTTTCATCTATTCCGAATTCACATCAGATCAATCTGCACTTGATCAAACAAAAAAAGGAGGGTAACATTTCGCGTCACCTCTCCTTTTTCAGGACTAGACAGATCATTAAGTCAAATCAATTTACTTCTCTTCTTTCAATGTCGCCAGGAAGCTAACTACATCACGAATTTCTTTTTTTGTTAAAAGGTAAATCATAGGAGGCATACTAGAAGTAGTATTAATGCGCTTTGCAACATCATTCTTAAGAATCAATGTGTCGGGCTTATCTCCTATTTTCAACACGAAGCCATTTGGTTTTTCTTCCTGAAGTATACCGCTGATTTTTTTGTTATTCTTCAATTCTAATGTAACGCTACCAAAACGCGGAGCAATTCGTGCGCTGGGTTCAACAAGGGATTCCAGAATTTGTTCGCGCGTCAATCGACTTGCCACTCCATTAAGTCGTGGGCCTGCTGAACCTCCATAGTCATCGAACGAATGACACCGGATACACTGGGCCGATTGATGGCTCCAGAAAATTCGTTCTCCTTTTTTAGGATTACCCCCCATTAACGCACCGGCATAAGCCGTCTTCAATGAATCAGGTGAAGAATTGCTGCTTAATTTTTTGAATCGATCAATCAACACCTTTGAGTGCGTGCTATCAATAGCATCTGCGAGTTCCAGTTGAACTTCTGCCGGAAGTTTTTTGGCTTCCAGTTTAGTAAGTAATTGATCAAATATTTTCTCTGAGTATTGTAACGGCAATGTACCTAAGGTAGTAATCGCAGCTTGCTTCTCTTCGACTGTACGCGTATTGATTACATCTGTAAGAAGAGTAGCCATGAGCTCTTTTGGAATATCCATGGTGGTCAACAGATCAAGGGCTACAACTCGTACGCTTTTTTCTTTATCAGCCAGTGCAACTTTGATGGCCACATCAATCTGTTTATCTTTTAATGCGGCAAGTGCATTCAATGCTTCAACGCGAACATCGGGTGTCGGATCCATTTTCAATCGGGCTAACAATTGAGCTGATGCTTTTTCAATCTTTAATTTTCCGGAGGCTCTTGCGGCATGATTACGCACTACTGGTTCTTTATTCGATAATAATTGAATCAATACATCAGCTGATTTATTTTGTACCGCTGCAAGATCGCGTGTAACAACTCCGCGATAGCGACCATCAACACGATCGAGTACGGATGGCTTCGCCCATGTGCTTAATGCGTCAATTGCCTCTGATCGCATCGCCACCGGGCTACCTTCATGTTGCGCATAGTTCAAAAGATTTTGCATCGCTTCCTCTGTGCCTACCCTCAAGTTTGCGCTGATGGCTCTTCTAACAAATGCCTCATTGGTAAAGCTATACTTGTTCAGTGCATTACCTAATGCAGGTAATGCATCCTTAATAGAGAGGTCATCATTAATAGCGCGAGCCGCTTCTGTTACAATAAACTCATCTGAATCATTCAGAAAGATTTTGATGCCCGGATTTTGCATCCTTCTTAAAGCTAATACAGCAGCAATGCGCACGGCACGCGATGAATTCGTTGACAATGCAATTACAGGTTCTGGTTTGCCAATTCGTGCTAATGCCAAACTTGCGGCATGACGAATGTATTCATCCACATCATTGTTGTTTTGGATCAATTCGATAATCGGATTGATGGCAGGTTCATACGCAATTCTACCTAACGCTTCGGCCGCAAAGAATCGTGCGCGACTAAATTCATCTTTCAATAACGGAATTAGTTTATTGCCTGCTTCTTTGTAACGTACATCGCCAATCCACTTGGCTGCTTGTGCACGAATTTCGTCATCACTATCAGATAATAATGGCAACAACAATTGTGCATGTTTCAAATCTTTTCTTGCAAACTGGCTGATTCCCCAGATGGCATGTACTCTTGCCAATTGATTTTCTTTTTGTGAAAGATATTTTTGAAGAACAACTAGTCCGGCATCACCACGAGCAGCCAATTCAAATTGTGCTTTTTGTCGCACACGCATGTCTGGATTTTTTAATTGCTCGCCTACCTTGTCATCATCAAAGTCTGAAAAATCGGCTGCCAATAAATCCTGTGTTTGTTTGCGCTCTTGAACATTTGGATCGTTCACATCCAATTTCCAAATACGTCCATATTCCTTTGTATCCCAACCTTGAATCCAGTCGGCCAAATACAACGCACCGTCCGGACCAAAGTCAATACCTGTTGCCAATACACCACTCATCAATTTCTTTGATTCTGCAAATTCAAAAGAAGCACCTTTTGGTTTCAGTTTAAAAGAGTAAATCCCTGATTGAGTTGGGTTACCCACAAACTCTCCGATGAAAAATGAATTCTTGTATTCGGCACTCAAGGCTGTGCCCGGATTGTACAACATGCCGGTCGGTCCGTTTACAAAATTTTTAATGGTTGGCAAAATGTAAGCTGCCTGTCCTTCGAAGCGCGGTATATACATCTTCTCATCCATCCAGACTTTATAGGTATTGTTATCCGGATCGCGATATTTTCCAAACTGCCAGTTCGTTCTCCAGCCGATGTCACCTCCGTTCACTACATATACAATGCGTTCACTTTCGCCTGGATGATCTCCGTCATTATCTTCACTGATTAAATTTCCATATTCATCAAACACAAATTCATGTGTATTTCTGTTGCCGTAAGCAAACACTTCGAAATCACTTCCATCTGGGTTTGATCGAACGATTACACCGCTGTTGGGATGCTCCCACTTTTGCCCATCGGGGCCGACACCATTAAATCCGATATCACCAATCTGCCAATAAATTTTCCCTTCCGGTCCCACTTCAATACCCGACATACCATGACCACCAAAACCGATGTGAATTCCGTAGCCATGTGAAATCGAAGTTTTCTTTTCCATCAACCCATCTTTATTCTCCTCGATGCGCCACATGTCGGGGCCAATGTTCACAAATAAATCATTTCCATGCTTTAGTATTCCACCCATTGCATCTGTCACTTCATCATAAAAGTCTTCTACCACTAACTGCGATTGATCGGCCACACCATCACCGGAAGTATCCTCTACTCTATATACATGCTCCTTTTGAACGGTCATGTCTTTCCAATCGTGAGAGCCATCGCCATTCAAATCTGCCAGCCACTCATTTTTCTTACTATTCTCTGGAGATAAAATGCGATGAAGAAAGGCACGCTTTTCTTCAATATTCGTTAGTTGAATAGATTCAATTTCCCAATCCTGATGACCGCGAATATCAAATTCTGAATTCTTCTGACGATTAGTTCGTGTATAGTAAATTCTTCCCTGATCATCAATGTCGATAGACACCGGATCGGCCACTAGTGAATCAACGCCCCACACTTTGAGGGTAAGCCCTTCAGCCAATTGAGGCGTTACTGTCGCCTCGATGGACTTTGCCATGGAAGCTGCTGTGGCTGGATCGATTTGCTTGATCCGTTTATCTGCTATTTTCTTTTCGCAGCTAATGAAGAGTAGTGTGGTGAGCATCCATGAAAATGAGAATGCACTAATTTTGTTGAAGCGTTTCATCCTGAAGTCTGGTTAATTTTTAAAGATAGTAAAAGTTAGAAGTGTGCTCCTAACATTAATTTACGATCGGTGTATTAACCAACTGAATCACGAGATAAAATAGTGAGATTCAGTCACTCATATGAGATGGGGATGGCTTTCATTTTCTTGAAAACAATATTCAAGCAACTATGTTCTACAGCCATTATTTCACTTGCGTTTACGGAAGAGGGCAAACGAAGTCAACAATAGAAAAGCAGCAGAGGCAACGACAGTCCAGATGTTCAACTTTCTCGATTCCGCATACATAACATACTCTGTTATTAAAAATTTAGTGGCAACCGGGCGCCAGAACAATTTACTTCCTGAAATTGAATCAGCATTGGTATTTACTACTTGCCAGGGCATATCAATTATGTTTTTGTATTTGCCATCTTTCGCAAACCCCATAAAATTCATTCTGGCGTTGAGATCCTTTGAAAGTTCATTTGCATCTCTGATTGCCTTTTCACGTGGCAACGGAATTTGTAAGCTATCGGCCATTTCAATAGCAAGGTTTGGTTCACCCTTCATTTTGTCAATACGACTATAAATGAATTCTCTTTTTTGAATGAGTGTGTCAAACCATTTTTTCTCCATGTTGTTTTTCTTTAACAGCTTCGTGAGAATATCATACTCTTCATTAAAGATGGCCATGTTACCATACTCATCAACAATTTTTACGTTTAGCATTTGTAAAAAAAGACTATCCGCTTTTGATATGCTGCTTCCTTCACTTGGAAGTCTTTCAATAAACTGGAAATCTTCCTTGTTAATGTAATCTGTTATAGGAAGCATCTTGAATCGATTGATTGGCGCGAAAGTTTCTGTGTATTTTAGGTAAGTATAAAACCATCTGAATTTTTTTTCGAAAGTAGATTTGATTTGAAAGTGCGTGTCGGATGAAGAATTTAATTCAGCATTCATCTCATTAACCGAATTGAAATGTTTGTTAAACGCTACATACACCTTTTGTTTTGAATTATTATCCTTTTCATCAATGGGTAGCTTTTCTAAAGAAGCAGTCCATCCGCGTTCTTCATTAATACCAAACATGTTTTTCTGAAGAATGGAAGAATCGTTCTTCTCGAAAATAATAGTCTTGTCAAATGTTCCATCTTCGTGAACTTTCGTCTCATACGTCATTGGATTTTCGCATGAGGAAAGAACCATCAATCCAACTGCGACCATAATTATTAATTTTGTCTTCATATTCAATTCAGTATTTTTACTTGTCATAAAGTTTTAAAACGCGTTGTTTTCTCACGCATGCATTCTGCATTGTAGCGCACAGTATTAAAAGGATTTTTACAGCTGCTGATCAGCACAAACTTTTCAGTTGTTTTATATTTCTGAAGCTCATCCTGAAAGTTCTTTGCATTTAGAATTGTAACATTATTAGAAAGAGGTCTGATTTCTGAAGTGTAATGACTTTCCGTTTGCACTGGTTTTGCTTGCTCTACTGCCATTAAAATAATCAACAAGGCTGAAACTGATGTCATTACTAATCTTACCTGTTTAAATTCTATATAACTCAAAATCAATTCAAGAAAATTAAGCGGTTGGGTATCTGGTTTTGAAATTCCCGACATGATCTTGTTTGTAAGCTGAGTAGAATTAAACGGCTCAATATCCACATGCTCAATCCTGTTCACAACACTAGTCATGAATTTCATTGATTCAGCCAACTCCTTACACTCCCTGCATTCGTTGATGTGATTCAAAACCTGATCACGTTCCACGCTTGTTAACTCAGTGAGCAAATGAATTTGTTTATGTGCTTTCTTACAGTTCATTGTATACAGATTTAATCGATTCTTTATAATACTGTGTTAAATCCTGCCTGATCTTTTGCCGTGCGTAATACAAATTGCTTTTCATTTTTCCGGAAGACATATTGAGAACCTCACATACCTCCTCAACTGACAATCCTTCAAGATCACGCAGAATAAAAACCGTTTGTTGTTTCGGTGTGAGTTGTTTTGCCAATGTTGTCACTACCTGTAGCAATTCACGATCATTTATTTGTTGTTCGTGATTTGATTCATCTATTATTTGCTTACCTAATTTGATTTCTACATTCTTCATCTGTTGCCTTTTGCTTGCTGATTTTAAATAGTCGAGACATTGATTGGTGATGATCTGGTATAACCAGGTTGTCAGTTTTATACCTTGTTTATATTTTCCCAGGTTCTTCCACAGTTTTATGAATACCTCTTGTGTAATATCTTCAGCATCCGGTGCATTACCTGTAAATCGAAAAGCAACCGAATATGCAAAACGCTGGTGCATCTCAACCAATTTACGAAAAGCCAGCGTGTCACCTCTCTGAGCGCTTTCAATCAAATTAAGTTCTTCTGAATATTGCATTTAGCGTTTGGCTAATACTGATACGATAAAGTTTAGAAGTGGTCAAAAAGGAATTTCAAAAAACCAGTACAAATCTTAAACTTCACACTATTCAATATCCGATTAATTTTCTGAAGGTCAATTGCTAAACTGCCTGATTCTAAGAAGGGGTAGTTGATGTTTGCCAGCAGCGCCATTAATTTCTTTAAATTTCTATACCTTGTGCGTTCAAAATGAAACAGGCATGGAAGTAAAGGACAGCAATGGAAATATTTTGAACGATGGTGATTCAGTTACCCTGATCAAAGATTTAAAAGTAAAGGGATCATCGCTCAACCTGAAACGCGGCACAGTTGTAAAAAAGATAAAGCTTACTGATAATGAAGACGAAGTGGATTGCCGCATCAGTGGTTCGAGCATTGTGCTGAGAACAGAATTCCTGAAGAAGAGCTAGTTTTCGTTTTTGTGTTGCCGCAATTGCTTTTTGATCTATCAGCTCACATGACTTATTGGTGACTATTCATAAAACTCGCGCAACGCTCCAAAATAGATGTTGTTCCAGCCATCGACAATATCATCATAGTCCTCATCAGGAATGTTGATGTGCTTTAATTCCACAGAAGTGCCCTGCGCATCCGGGTGAAGTTTTATCGTAACGATCGATTTCTCATCTTCATTGGGCTCTTCACCAAAGTACCATTGCTGCACTATTTTTTTGCCCGGTTCAAATTCCAGGTTCTTGCCCACAATACTGCTATCCCACAACGAAAACTCTGATCCGGGCTCATTCGACATTTCGGCAAAATCGCCCGACCATAGTTGAATTGTGGCTGGAAGGGTGAGCGCCAGATAGACCTCTTCGGGTGGAGCTGGTATGATATAGTATTTCTTGAAATCCTTCATATAAAATTAATGGTGTCAAAGGTAGCGCAACAAATTGCTATAACAATGAATAGACGGTATCCTCTATTAAATACAATAATCTCCTACAGATGCCAATCGTTTCCGGGAATAATATTACCTTAAACATTGAAATTATCTCAGCGGAGAAATCGTTCTATAAATAAAAATTGAATTTTCACCTTAGAACTATGATTATGAAGACTCAGGTTCAATGGATTGTCATACTCCTTTTCTTTTGTGCGGCGTGTCAGGTTGGTAAAATTCCTTGCCCGAAAGTAAAAGAAGCAAAGCTTCGCACACATTACCGTTCTACTGCATTTTCAGCGCGGGCAAATCAGGAGCAACCTCCTACGGAGCAATATCAACGCAGCAAGGATTCGCGCACAATGATTCAAAATGTTTCGCTTGCCGAATGGGATTGTCCTCGTCCGGGGAAGAAACGTTACCTGCCCAAGGCCGTGAAAGAAAATATTCGTAAGAATATGGACAAGATTAAATCAGACGCTAAAAAAGAATGATCCAAAACAGGTGAGCAAAATGTTTGTGCAGCTGTTTTTATATCTACACCAGTGCTTTACCCATAGGTTGCGATAGACCTTAGACGATCATGGACTATAAATCTACACTCACCAACCTGTATCACCTTTTGATATTAGCTGATAATAACGTGAACGAAAAAGAAGTGGCTTTTGGTAAGGAAATGCTGAGAGTAGAGGGCATTGCTGAGTCTACTTTTAAGGAGCAGATGGAAACGTTAAAAGCAAAAGACGCAACAGCCGTCTTCGCAGAATGCATCAGTGGTTTAAAAAAACTAGATAAGAAAAAACAAATCCGTTGCATGGGCTGGTTAAGCGCCATTGCCAACTCGGATGGTTTTATGGATAAAGAAGAGTGGGAGTTGATCTACAAAATTTACCACACCGAACTGGGGCTACCGTTAGACGAGATTATGAAAATGCAAAAAGAACTGAACGTGCTTATTCACGGAAAAGCTTTTCAGTCGATTGGGATAAGGGTGAATAAGTAATCCATACTGTTGATTTATCCTAATCCTCAATTGGGGGAGATAGGGCATTGATGTTTCGTCAATAAAATTCTTAAACTTGATATAAAGCAAAAGCAGCATGGGAACCACGGAGATGAAATCGGACTTGCATAAAATTTTAGATAGAATTGAAAACGAGCAATTGCTTCGTACTGTTTATGACTTTCTCAAACAAAGTGAGAGCGCTGAAGAAGGACAGATTTGGAAGACATTTACAGAGGAGCAAAAAAGAGAAGTTTATTTATCATACGAAGAATCTCAGGACGACAAAAATCTCATTGACTGGGAAGACATAAAGAAGAAATTCTAATCCACGTTTTGTAACCCGGAGGTCCCAATGGTGCAAATTCTTAAAAAAAACTTCTCCCAATCCTTATCTCACACAAACCTTCTCTCCACCAACTCCATAAACTCATGAAACTCTTCGCTGTCGCGATCCCATGAAGAGGCGTGCTCATCATCAATATAGCGCAACGCAGCTTTAATATTATCCTGTCTGTCTAAGTGATCAATGGCTTTGCTGAACAATTCAAAGTCGCCATGGAATAGCACTTTGGTAAACATAAATTTCTGATTGATTGTAAGGCTGTCTTTAATCTTTGCAATCTTTTGATAACTATCAATTATGGTAGGTCTCGCTTCGCGGCTTAATCTTTCATTGATTGTTGGCGTTGACTGTTTAGCTGGTTGAGCTGCCACCGGTTCAGGTTTTGCAACAATAAGCGGAGGAACAACTTCTTTTTTTACTTCCGGAGTTTTAAATACCGGAGGCTTAATCTCTGGTTTTACTTCCGGCACAGGGAGAGGTACTGGTTCCGCTTCTTTCAAAATGTAAAAGCGATTGGGCTCCAGCGGAGAAACGGAAGAGAATTTCTCAATGTAGTCATCTACATCTTCCGGGTTGAAATTTACTTCTTCCAATATCTGATCAAGAATAGCAAAGGCTTCGTTGCCTGAAATTTCTTTCACCCCTTTTTCCTCCAGCTTTTGTAACATCCGCTCCAGCGGAGCTTTGTTTACCTTCAAATACTTTATCTCTTCCCGGAAGGGCGCTACCTCCAACTTATTATTTTTTCCGGTTACGATCATGGAAAAGAAATCGTACGGGTCGAAGATGACCAAAAGCGTTTGGCTTACAGCCTTCTTCAACAGTGGAGCAAAATACAACTGATCGATGGAGATATTATTCGAGAGTGTGCCCATGAAATTCTCCAATGCTTCCTTCACATCGGGATGCTCAAAGTCAAAATATGGGCTTTTAAATTTCTTCGTGTCTTCCTTCCAAGTCTTAAATAACTCACGGATAATAAAAAGATTTGCCTGCTGCACATTACAGAGCGACAAAATTTCTTTACCAGTAATCTTGTCTTTCGAAGCGAAAAAATTTTTCAATACCTTGTCAGCATAGGCATCGGCATAGAGGGCAATTGCTTCGAGACTAATCTTTTCGTCCATGTGGTGATGATATTATGAAGGATGTAATTGTTCGCCTAAAGTTAATGTATATTCATCAATGTGCACACTCAGTGATCAAAGGTAAGCACCAATCTAATGGCTAAAATTACCATTCAAAATCTCTGTGGTCGTGAAATTGTACTTCAGGACTTCTCCAAATCAGTGCTCACTCATTTTGGCCTTCACAAGCTTGATTGGATGCATGCCTGTGGGGGAAAGGGCAGGTGTACAACATGCAGGTTTAGCATTGTGAAAGGTGCTGACCATATTGCACCATTAACCAAAGCCGAAGAGCGGTATCGGGAGCAGAAACTTCTTCAACTTAATGAACGTCTGGCGTGTCAGGCCATTGTGTTCGATGACATTGTTATTTCCGTTCCCGATGATGGCAAGCTGCCTCATCTCGACTATTCAGAATAATCCGCAGACCCGAACCTGAAAACTCATGTCAATTGTTTAAAGTCTCTTATTTTTGAACCATGTTTATTGAACCACATCTTGGAGGTAGAACTTCATCGGGACGAGCCGGTTGGATTGAGGTAATTAGTGGCTGCATGTTCTCCGGTAAAACCGAAGAGTTAATTCGCCGGCTTAACCGTGCACTCATTGCCAAACAAAAGGTAGAAATATTTAAACCAGCCATCGATAAAAGGTATCACAGCGAACAAGTGGTGTCGCACAATGAAAATTCAATTCGTTCTACACCCGTTCAATTTGCAAACGACATTTTATTATTAGCAGGAGATTGTGATGTGGTCGGTATTGATGAGGCCCAATTTTTTGATGAAGCCATTGTGGAGATTAGCAACACGCTGGCCAATCAGGGTAAGCGTGTTATTATAGCCGGTCTTGATATGGATTATGAAGGCAGACCTTTTGGTCCAATGCCCAATCTTTTGGCTGTGGCAGAATTTGTTACAAAAGTCCATGCCATCTGTACACAAACCGGAGAGCTTGCTTCGTTCTCATTTCGATTAAGTGAGAATGAACAACAGGTTATGCTGGGCGAAAAAAATGAATACGAAGCACGAAGCCGAAAAGCTTTTCTGGATGGGATGAAGAGTCGGGGAAAATAATCCCAATGATCAATGATAGAGTATTCAATGAGCAGATTGCTTCTTTATAAAATGATGAGTTTGATAAGTCAGTGTATCCGTTATTCATTTTATGGAGTCGTGCTTTCTGCTTCTTTATTCGATGTCGTTAATGCACAGGAAAATATTCCAATCGGTACCTGGCGGGCACACATTTCTTTTCAATCCATTCACAGCGTAGCATTGACCAACACACATGTATATGGTGCAGCCGAAAATGGGGTGATGGTTTTCTCAATGGATGATAATAGTTTAACAGGCTACTCGAAACTTGACGGATTAAGTTCAACCGGCATTACCTATCTCAATGTCGATCCGCTAACAAAAAAAGTATTGATTGCTTATGAAGATGGCAACCTCGACATTCTTGAGGGAAACATCATAACTAATTTCGATCGCTTAAAAAATTCTGAAACCATTGCCGGATCAAAGCGCATCAATCACATTTCGTTTCGAACATCTTACGCCTACCTATCGACAGATTATGGTGTAGTTGTTTTCGATATGACTCAGCAAGAAGTAAAAGAAACCTGGCGTGATTTGGGCAATATTGGTGGAACTCTCAAAATCTTTCAAAGCACTTTTTTAAACGACAGTATTTTTCTTGCCACTGAAAATGGCGTACTGGCCGGAAAATTAAATGACAACTTATTGGACTTCAATAAATGGAGTCGTTTCAATGCTGGTGCATTGAATGGAAATATTCAATCAGTCGCCACAAGCAACGGCAAAGTGTATGCAGCAGTTAATGCCTCAGGTATCTATCACTTCACAGGTGTTGATTGGATGCAGGAAACCTATCTACAAAACATATCCTTTCAATCGCTTAAGGCCTCAGCAAGTAATTTGTTTATCGCTACTGCGGATGAACTCTGGAAATTATCTGCGTCCAGTTCACTAACCAAAATTGAATCAGAATTAATCGCAGCTCCCTTTATGGCAACAGAAGATGGAAATGGTAAACTCTGGGTTGGTGATGGAGAGTCTGGTTTGGTTTCTGATCGCACAGGAAGCTTTGCATCCTATCTACCGAATGGCCCTGCGAATACTGAAACATTAAGAATTAAATTTAATGAAGGTATACTGTATGGCGTTGGTGGTGGTTATGACAATTCTTTCGTGGCATCAGAGAAAAGAGGCAACTACGATTTATTAGATCATGGCTTGTGGGCAACGCAATCATCAACAATGTTAGATCTTACTGATATTGATTTTTCTACTAACGGTGAGTTCAGTTTTACTTCTTCATTTGGTTATGGTATTGAGTCGCGAAGCAATCAGAATATTGTGCAGCGTTATGATGAAAGCAACAGCCCACTAATCAATTTAAATCCTCCAGGTAATTTTGTGAACATAACCGCGATTGAATCTTCATCAAACGGATTGTGGGTCGCGAATTATGGAGCGAACAAACCACTTCATCTTTTAAAATCGGATGATACATGGGAATCATTTTCGTTTTCAGCAATTGCTTCGCGCTATCCAACTGAACTAGCGGTTGATGTTTATAACCAAGTGTGGATGCTTGCTAATCCAGATCAAGGCGGTGGCATTATCATCTTCAATAGAGAAGAAAATAAATCGACCTACCTTACAGAGGTGGCGGGATCAGGAGGACTGCCCAGCAAGAATGTTCACTCCATTGCCATGGATCGTGATGGTTATGTTTGGGTAGGTACCGATGTTGGTGTTGCCTATTTTATTGACCCCACAGATTTGTTTACTCCGGGCACCAATGCCATTAAACCTATTTTTGAAAATCGTTTTTTGTTAAAAGATGATAAGGTAACAGCACTTGCCATTGATGGTGGAAACAGAAAATGGATGGGAACAGAGCGGGGCGCTTGGCTTTTCGATGCTACTGGCGAAACGCTAATTCACAATTTCACTGCAGAGAATAGTCCGTTGCTCTCAAATATAATTCGTGCCATTGAGATTGATGACAATACCGGAGAGGTATTCTTTTCGACAGATAAAGGTCTTATCTCTTATCGCTCAGATGCTACAGCAGGCACCAATAAATTTGAATCTGTAAAAATATTTCCGAATCCGGTTACACCAGAATTTACAGGTATGGTTGGCATTAGTGGATTAGCAAATGATGCTACCGTGAAGATTACCGATATCAGTGGAAAATTAATCTGGCAAACAAAAGCCAACGGAGGAACAGCTTCATGGAATGTGCGCGACTACAATGGCAAACATGCTGCAACCGGAATGTACATTGTGTTTAGTGCTACTGAGGATGGTGGAGAAAATGCAGTGGGAAAGATTGCTGTGATTGAGTGATCAGACAGATTACTTCCAAAGAAATACCTTTCACGCAAAGACGCTAAGAATTAATACCAAGTGCGCTAAGTGAAATACATAGAATATCAAATCATCTTGCTTACAGAATTTCTTTGCGATCTTTGGGGGATTTACTTTGCGCCTTTGCGTGAAACCTTTAGTTACTATACTTTAAATAGAACGTGATTTAATCTTGTTACATAAAACACGCGGCATTGTTTTCAGATTTACAAAATATGGAGAGACTTCCATTATTGTAAACGTTTTTACCGAACTCTTCGGATTGCAGGGCTATATTGTAAATGGTGTTCGTACCAAATCAGCAAAAAATAAAATCGCGTTGTATCAACCGCTCACCCTGCTGGACATGGTGGTGTATTATCGCGAACATGCGCACATCAATCGCATCAAGGAAGTAAAATGTTTCCATCCGTATCAAACACTTTATCAGGATGTGAGAAAATCCGCTATCGCCATGTTCATCAATGAAATCATGAACAAGACTGTAAAAGAAGAAAGCCATGCACAAGAACTGTGTGACTTCCTGGTAGTTTCGCTAATAGCACTCGACAAACTTTCAACCGGTGTAGAGAATTTTCATTTGATTTTCATGCTCAAGTTAAGTCGCTTGCTGGGCTTTGGTGCACACCAGGTAAATGAAGTAGTAGGTGGAAAGTATGCTGACATCGATACGGAAATGATGCTCGAACAACTTATCTCCAGCGAGTACGCAGCAAACATTCCAATGTCAAATATTCTCCGCAGAAAAGTAATGGAGCTCTTGATTGCATTTTATGGTGATCATGCCGACAACTTTGGAGAAATGAAATCAGTACAAGTATTACGCGATGTGCTTGGGTAGCAACTTGATAATTTTTAATGAGCTTTGCTCCTCCGGAGCAAAGCTTGTTTCCAATGACAGTTAACTGCAACACATAAATTCAATATAAATTGTGAAGTAGATTAACCTGTCTTCATTAAAGTTGAATACCCACTGCATACCCCGGCCAAATAAAACTATTTAAATCGAAAATTTTTCCGGAAGCAATAACTACACTTTTAATATGATAGTTGTCTATTGATTCTTCTGGCTCCATCATGAAATAATTCAACGAGGCATTTACGAAAATGTATTTCTTGCCTTTCAATCTTTTTCCATATCCAACATGAAGTCTACTGAGTAGATTGAAATCTTTATCCACTTTCATTTCTTTGTTGAGGTGTAGAAACCGCAATCCATAACTAATAGTTTTCTTTTCATTCAAAATGTGTGGCATAACTGAAAATTTGCTGTACAAAATTCGCTCGAATCCGTATCCAAAGCCCCACGTTTTTTCAAATGGATTATAGCCAACAATTAGTGCGTTTTGATTATAAATTTTGAAACGGTCAGTATATGGCATTTCAGATCACATCACATAACTGCAGTTCAAACAATTGCCTGTGGTGTACTCAGCATTCGTTGTAAACAGTTCATTATAATAAAGTCGGAAGACTGAACCTTTGGAGCCAATATTCAAAAGCGCAATGGGCGTACCCATTCTTACATTTTCCTTTGATCCGTACTTTTTGAAAAAATTAATCAACCCAATTTGCACTCCGCGTGTATTTCCACCAATATTTATTAATCCGATCTGCACTCCGTCCATTGCCTTGCTCATGTTTAAAAGTCCAAACTGAAAACCTCTGGCCACGGTAGGAGGCGTCGATTTTCTTCCTTTGATAACGTTCGCCTTATTAATTAACGCAAGCTGTAAACCCGCCATTTGACCGTGAGTAGAATTGAAGAACGTGGTGATTTGAAACCCTCCCATCGATTCATGGGCAATGTTGAACAAACCGGAAATCTGTAAACCTTGTCCTTGTTCACCCACCACATTACCTATTCCGGCAATCTGTGTTCCTTTAAAGTCATAACCGATCAGATTAAATCCTCCAGCGAACTGAATACCAGAAGCATTATCACGAACGTAATTCATCAAGCCAGCAACTTGAATTCCCTTGCTATCCGATTTGAATCCTTCTTTAATAATGAGTTCTCTTTCTTCCGACTGCGAAAGATTGACAAAGGCATTAGTGCCAATAATGTTAGCGATGCCGGCAAAGTGTATGCCTGTTGAGTTCTTAATGTTAACGTTTGAAATCAGACCGATCTCTAAAATACGATTGCCGGCAGAGATACCGCCAAAGAGATTCAATGAAAAACTATTTCGATAGGACGCGCTGTAGATTCCGTTGGTACTAATACCCGGCAAAAGCGAAAACTGAAAAAGCCGATCGTATTCCCTAATCTTCTTGCTTACCTGACTGTATGCTGAGCATGGGAGGAAGAGTATTAAAATCCAAAGGAACGGCTGTTTAGGTAAGAGGTTCATTGGTAAATGTCATTAGGTAATCGACAATCCTCCCCTCTACCGTTGCCTGATTAATACGTGCGACAGATCAAAATATTGTAAGACACAATCGATTTAAATGAAATGAGGTCATATCAAGGTGTCCTCTTTACTAAAATACTTTACGAAGAGAATTTCTTCCCGAACTTTCGAAGCATAATGACGGTTTACCTATTTTAGCTTTGATTCAGTGACCAAACTAAATCAAGTGTCAACTACACTACCACGATGAAGAAACATTACGCTGCGGCCATTTCTGCTTTTATAATTTGGGGATTCTTCTCCATTCCGTTGCGGGCATTGCAAGAGTATTCAGCCGGAGAGATTCTCTATTTCAGAATTCTGTTTTCCGCCCTTGTCTTATTGATCATAGTTTTTGGTTTCAAGAGAAAAGATCTGAAAAAAGATTGGAACTTCTTCAGTGGATTGACAAAGACAAAGCAATGGGAAGTTGTTGGACTTACGCTTGCCGGAGGAGCACTGCTCACGGTGAACTGGCTTACCTTCATTTACATAGTGAACAACATCAACATTAAGACCGCTTCTTTCTCGTATTTGATTTGTCCGGTAATCACAGCCGTGTTGGGATATGTATTGATCAAAGAACGATTAACCACTCTGCAGTGGGTTGCGGTAGCACTCTGTACTATAAGTTGTATTTTGATGGGGATCAACTCGGCTCTTGAATTGGGTTATAGTTTTTTAACTGCCGTTACCTATGCCTTGTATCTCATCACACAACGCAGGAACCAAGGCTTTGATCGTATGGTGATGTTGGGCATACAGGTACTTTTTTCGTTTCTGATTCTCAATTTCTTTTACGGCCAGCTTATTCATTCTGTTCCGGTTGCAATTGAATTCTATGCCATTATTCTCAGTATTGCTGTATTCTTTACCGTGCTTCCGCTGTTCCTTAATCTCTTTGCCCTCAATAAAATCAATTCTGCCACCATTGGGATTTTAATGTATCTCAATCCTTTGCTTAATTTTTCTGTAGCCTTTGTTATTTTTAAAGAGACAATCAGTCCCATTCAGATTATTGGCTATTTTATTATTATAGCTGCACTGATTCTTTTTAACATTCCGAATTTTGGAAAAATAAGGGCTGCCGTTACCTATCAGAAATCGTAATATTCATTGTATCATTTATTCGCTACCTTAACCCTATAAATTCAAATCATAGGTATGGATACATTCATCAGAATCCTTAGTGCTGTTCTTATTCTATTCTCATTATACATGGGTCTCAAACATGGTATTGCGATGGCACTTGCCAAACCCGAAATGATTGAGATGTTTGGCAAATGGAATATTAACAAAACAGGTATTCAGATTCTTGGTGTGATCGGATTAATTGCCACCGTGCTCTTACTCTTCCCACAAACTTTTGTCTGGGGAAATCTTATCACCGCAGCTATGATTTTATTTATCATGGTTCAATTTCTAAAAACCAAGGACCTGAAAGGTTTTCTGATTGAATTACCTTTCTTTCTGTTGCCGTTGTTGCTTATTTATTTGCAACATCCACTAGCCAAAACAACACGCTAATCGTTTCGAAAATTCTATTGAATCTTAATCACATCTACCGGGTTCATGCGTCCTGCTTTCCAGGCTGAGTATCCGCCTGAGATAATCACCAGCAGAAATGAAATACACATGACCAAAAAAAATAATGTGCCACTAAGTTCTGTTCGATAGGCAAATTCATTCAGCCAATCCTTCATTGACCAATACGCTATAGGTAAGGCGATACCATTTGCAACAAGCGCAATTTTCATAAAATGACTCACCTGTAAGAATGTAATTTGGCTTGCTCTGGCTCCCAATACTTTTCGAATCCCAAACTCTTTCATTCGTCTTGCCGATATGTAAATGGAAAGCGAAAATATTCCAATCGATGAAACAAGCACAATGATTATTGTGGCAAAAAGCAGCGACCCAAATGCTTTGTTCTCTTTTTGATATCGTCCATTAAAAAATGAATCAACATAATCATAGTCCATCGGGTAACCTGGTAAAATCTCCGTATACTTTTTTTCGATGGCTTTTATTGTTTGTGCAGCCGGTCCATTCAGTCGTACATAAACAAAATATTCAGGATAATCTTTTTGCCAGGGCAGACGCATAACAAGTGGTTGTACCTTTTCATATAAGGGACTTATGTTAATATCTTTTACCAAACCAACAACGGTACCTTCCCACCGGCCTGGCTCTTCAGGATGTGTGAGGATTCTTTTACCAACAGGATCTTTCCATCCGAGCTCACGGGCAGCTGTTTCATTAATGACAAAGGCAGATGCACTGTCGGCGGGATTGTTTGCATCAAAGAGTCTTCCATCAATAAGTTTCATTCCTAATGTGCCAAATAACTCATCATCAGAAAAGACTTCGTACAACTCCATTGATTTCATCTGGCCATCAATTTCTATGGTATACCAATCTTTCCAATAACCTCCTCCTACTTTGAATGAACTATTTGAAACGGCTGCTACCCCGGAGATCTTTTTGATTTCATTTTTAAGGGCCTGCATTTTCTCTACCGAAAAATCTTCAGGTACTAAAAGGACAAGCAGATTTTTTCGATCGAATCCAAGGTCCTTGTTGTGAATGAAGTTAAGTTGGCGGCCTACCACAAGAGTGGCACTAATGCAGAGAATTGAAATAATGAATTGAACAGCAAGCAATGACTTGCTTATTGATGAATTATATGCGCCCGATTGTCCTGCTCTCAGATTCATTGATGCAGTAGAACTAGCTAACTGATAAGTAGGGAATGCAGTGGAAAAAATAATCAACAGAAACAATGTAATGCCGATCATAACAAGAACTGTCGTATCAAGGAGCATTCCAAATTTCAGATTGACATCAACCAGTTTCAGTACCTGCGGAAAGAGAAGATAAAGGATACCTATACCCAAAGTCAAGGAAGTGAGAACGTAGAGTACTGACTCGGTCACAACTTGAAATGCAATTTGAGTTCTTCGCGCTCCCATTACTTTACGAATGCCAATCTCGCGCCATCGACTATTAAAATCCGCTATGGATAGGTTGATATAATTCACGCTAGCAATAACAAGAAGAAAGAGACCCAGAACCGAGAATGCATAGAGATAAAATGTACTTCCCTTTCTTGTGAATTCATACTTTAACTTTGGGCTCATGTAAATGCTTTGAAGAGATTGCAATGAAATATAGAACCCGCCTTCTAGTCTTTGCTTTTTATTGATATGCTGATCTACAAGAGCTTCAAGTTTCGATGCAAATAATTCGGATTTGCTCGTCTCATTGAGCCGAACATACAGTATTGCTGACATGTCCACAAACTCTACTGGGGAGAGAATATTGCTTATCGAAAAAGTTTCGTTGGCAGTTTGCTCAGGAATAAAAGCCTCAGTCGAAAGATGTGAATTCGCAGGAAAGTCTTCCATAACAGCCGTCACTTCAAACAGTTGATCTTTGTTCGTGAGCGTAATCAGTTGGTTCATCGGATTTTCTTCTCCGAATATTTTATCGGCCAATGACTTAGTGAGTACGATTGAATTTGGTTTTTTTAAAGCACCTTTTCCTCCCCTTAAAAAGCGTACGGTAAAAACATCGAAGAAGGAATTATCTGCTTGTGAGATATCACAACTGACCACCTTTTGCTTAAACCGAACATGACTTTGATTCGAGCCTCTAAATCGGGTGAATGCAGCAATTTCCGGAAATCGATCTTGGATCATTGGTCCTAAAGCATTTGGAACAATGGCGTACTTTTCCTGCTTTCCATTTTCTTTTCGCTCTGAATTTACCCGATAAATATTTCTGTAATCCTCATGATAACGATCAAACGACCATTGAAACGAAACATACATTGCTATTACAAGAAAACTGAGCAACGCCAACGTAAGACCACCAAGTTTGAATGCAAAGTTGATTTTACTTTTCAACAGATGACGATATGTTGTTTTGAAATAGTTCTGAAACATGGGCATTTGATTTGACCCTACTGAAAATTTATTTCTCAATACAATTCCCGGTCTAAAAAATCGAACTGAATTCCAAATCAATCTTCTTCGCGCTCTCGTCTCTCCAAAATTCTTTACATCACGATTAAATTTTTGAATGAGATCGCCTTCAATTTCTTCGTAGAGATGATCAGGGCAAGACCATTGAAGAAACCGAAGAGTCAAATTTTGGAGCTTCTCGTTATTCATACTTTAATGAACTTACAGGATTAGTCAACGCTGTTTTAATTGACTGTGTACAAACGATTATAATCGTTATCAAAAGAAGACATATAACGGGCACGACAAACATCCACCAGCTTAACTCAATGTGGTACACAAAACTTTGCAACCATTTCATCGCAAAGAAATATGTGAGCGGAACAGCAAGAATAAAGGCAGCAATCATCAGCTTTATATATTCTTTTGACAACAGCACTAAAATATTTGAAACAGACGCACCTAAAACTTTACGGACACCAATTTCCTTACTGCGCTTTGAAACACTAAGCGAAACCAATCCAAGAATACCAGTAAGCAAAATGATTAACATCAAAATGGTGGCAACAGTTGCCGCCTTTTTCATTTGCAATTCGGTGGTATACACATTTTCCAAACGCTGGTCCTGGAATGAAAAATCAAAAGGATCATCCGGGAAAACATTCTTCCAAAGTTTTTCAACTTCACTGACCGAATTACTGATACTCCCTGGCTTAAGTCTGAAACTAAAATAACGATAGGCCTGAAAATCTTTGGTGTGCATAATCATTAAAGGATCAATCTTTTCATGCAGGGATGCAAAATGAAAATCTTTCAGAATACCCTTTACAGTAAAAATGGTATCGCCAGAATCAACACCTTTCAATTGATCACCCAACTGAACATCCAAAGCTTTTTGCGCGGCTTGATTAATGACAACACCATTCCGCACGCGCATTCCTGACTCATCCAAAAACTTACCCTCCGATAATTTTAAATTGAAAACACGTTCATAATCTTCATCCGTGCCGGTAATGACGAAATCAATCCCTTGCTCCGCTGAACTTCCAGATTTATATACCTTACCTCCACCCGGACTAAAATTCCATCCAGGAGCACCCCACGACAGCGATACCGATTCTACTTCAGAAGATCGCAAAAATTCTTTTTTTGCTGATTCCATTTTTTCAAAGCCTGCTTCACTCCAAAGGCGTGGAACAGATGTTACCACCAACACATGTGATTTAGTGAAGCCTAATTCTTTTTCCAGGAAATAAGTGGCCTGTCTTGATAAAACCACCGCGCCTATAAAAACGAAGAGCGTGATGAAAAACTGAATGCCAATCAACGCTTGTGAGAATTGAATAGTACCCTTCACGGATTTGAATTTTCCTTTCAAGGAATCAATAGGTCGCGCCAGAGATTGAAATACTGCCGGATAAATCCCCGCCAAAAAACCAATGAGAATTACACCTGATACAATGACAAGCCAGAATGCTTTATCAAATTGAAGAACTGAAGGCAAATTTGAAGACAGCAGCTGACCAAAGAATCCGTGAAATACTTCATAACCAAGAATGGCAAGCAGTCCTGAAAAAATCGACAGTATTATAGATTCCAATAAAAACTGAGTCAGCACTTGCTTTTGTAAACCACCAATTACTTTGCGGACGCCCACTTCCTTAAATCTTGAAAATGAACTGGCCACTGAAATATTAATGAAGTTACTAATGGCCAACAGCAGAATGAAAATAACAACAACAACAAGAGACAATACTAACTTCTGAACAGCGCCCCGATTTGTAACGCGATAATAATCTTTTATGGGACTGAGGGAAATTACTTTTGTTTCAGAAATATTTTTGGGAGCATCTTTTGAAACGATTTTGTTCAAAATAGTCTGTGCTTCACTTGCATTGTCTGATGAAACTTTGACATAGGTTATAACATCTTGCCATGAATTCTGATCAAACGGAACAAAGAAATCTTTCGAATTTTCAAACGAAATAAAAACCTGCGCATTCATGTTCATGAAGTCAGTGACCGAGTTTTTATCAGCAGGGTCATCAATCACTGCCGTTACCTTATATTCCTGTCGTCCGTTTCGTTCTGTAGATACAGTCAATGTTTCACCCACTATATCTACTTTATTAAAAAATTGATTCGCTACATTTTTTGTAATCACGATAGAGTTCGGGCTTTTTAATGCATTGGCACCATCACCATAAAGCACAGAGAAACCAAAGACTTCTATGAAGGATGAATCACCAATCATGCTTTGCAAACGAAAATGTTTATCAGCTTTCGAAACGGTAATGTTCCGATCTAAAAAACGGTAGTAGTCTTCAAAAACACTGGGGTATTGTTCGCACGCTTGCTTTGGCAAAATACCAGGCGTAAAGGGGAAAGGATCACCTCCCGACTTTGCTTTACTTTCCATGAGGTAGAGCCTATCAACATCTTTAAGATCTTGATTTACCTGTAGTTCGTTATGGATGAACATTCCTATGAGCAGGGCAAACGAGATCCCCACGGTGAGACATAAAATATTGATCGCAGAGTAGAATTTTTTCTTCACCACATGGCGAAACAAAACAGTCAGATAACTTTTGATCATATCCATTTGATTTAGTTCGATAGAAAATTTATTACGCATTACAATTCCGAATCTAAAAAACCTGACGGCATTCCAAATCAATCTTCTCTTCGCTCTCTTCTCTCCAAATGTTTTTACATCGCGGTTAAATTTTTGAATAAGGTCTCCTTCTATTTCTTCATACAAGTGATCGGGACAAAACCACTGAAGAAAACGGAACATATAATTGATTAGCTTTTCACTACTCATACTTTAATGTATCTGCAGGATTGGTCTTGGCTGTTCGCATCACTTGAAAACTCATCGTAAAGGCTGCGATGAGTAAAATCAAAATCACGGGCAAGGCAAAAATCAAGGCACCCGGAGTTATTTTATAAGCGTATCCTTCCAGCCAGTTTTGTGCGACTACATAGGCAATCGGCAATGCCAGAAGCGTGGCAAGCAACACCAGCTTTATAAAGCTGCTTGATAGCAAGGTCACAATACTGAAAAGCGAAGCCCCCAATACTTTTCGAATCCCAATTTCTTTCGTGCGTTGAACGGCCATATACGATGACAACCCAACTAGACCCAAACATGAAATGATAATGGCAAGTATTGTGAATACGCTGATTACCTTACCAAACCGATTATCATCATTGTATTGACGCTTGTATCGATCTTCCATAAAAGAATAATCAAATGCATTATCTGGGAAGAATTTTGAGAAGATCATCCGCACATCAGCAATAATTCTTTGTGTCTTTTCTTTATCTGCGTTCTCAAGTTTGATGGAGGTAGATGAATACGTACTGTAAGCAGGGCCGAAAATCATTGGCTCCATCGGATTCTTCAGTGATTGTTGGTGGAAATTATTTACTACACCTACAATAAAGATTTTTTTCTTGTCACTACCCCAAATAATTTGTCTTCCAATTGCATCTTGAGCACTATCCAGTCCAAGAAGTTTAACAGCATTTATATTTAAAATCACGGATTCTATTTCCTGAAAATCAATTCGATGATCACTCGGTAAAAATTTTCTTCCTGCAATTATCTTGATACCATAGGTGTCAAAAAAATTATGATCAACTCCCATATTGCTCATGGTAAAATGTGACTCCGAAGGTTGATCTGCCAGTCGTATACCAAAGCTTCTGCCCACCCTATCGCCTGGCAGGCTCCACGATGTTGCGGCACTTACCACTCCCTCTATTTTAGTAAGTTCATATTTATAGGATTCAACGCGCTGAATAAAAGTCGAGTCCCATGCAGTACGTTCAGGGGCCTGAACAATTAATGTATTGTGAATATTGATTCCCAGATCCGCATCATTCATAAAGCGTAGCTGTTTGGAAACGATAAGCGTTCCGGTAATTAATGCAGCCGATGACGTGAACTGAAATACCACCAAGGCCTTTCTTAAGAATTGTCCGCGAGACGAGCGCTGAAATTTTCCCTTTAAAACCGTTACCGGTTGGTAGGCAGATAAAACAAATGCCGGATAAAAGCCTGAAAGTAAAACACCTGCTAACATGACCGTAATCAATATCATGGTAGTAGATGTATTCATCTCGGATAGAACTCTCCACCACGAAAGATTTCCATCAATCATTTGATTAAACGAGGATTGTGAAAGCAGAATAATGACAAGGGCAATCAAAAAAGCAAAAAGACTAATGAGTATGGACTCAAACAAAAAATGCTTTATCAATTGTGATCTCAACGCACCCATCACTTTTCGTAAACCAACTTCTTTAGCGCGATCAAGTGCGCGCGATGTGGTGAGGTTAATGTAATTGATCCACGCAATGAGCAAAACAAAAGCAGCAACAATGACCATGGCCCACACCGCTTGGCCACTCGCTATCTTTGCAATATCATATTCATAATCCGAATACAAATGAGCGTCCCTCATAGGCTGCAGATAAAATTTCTCTACACTACCCGACACCTTATCGCCTTGAAAATAACGCTGACTGAAATCGGGGAATTTGCTTTCGAGCGATTTGTAATCAACACCCGGTTTCAATACAAGGTAATGACGCATGTCTGACCACGTCCAGCTATTATCAGCATCTGGATTGTCTGCACTAAAAAGCGTAGCATATGAAACCAATGCATCAAACTGAATATGGGAATTCTCAGGAACGTTGGAGCATACTCCCGTTATTTTATACGGTTGCGTGTCCAGTCCCCAATACACTACCTTACCGATAACACTGGAATAATTTTTATCGAGAACTCCAAAATATTTAATCGCTGTTCGCTCTGTCAGTACCATTGTATATCGATCTTTCAATGCAGAGGTTCTTTCTCCAGCCAGTAAAGGAAAGGTGAAAACTGAAAGGAAGTGTTCATCAACAAAATGAGAATTTTCTCCTTTGAAAACCTTTTCCTCGACTTTAACATTAAGACCTCCTCCGGGCATCAGTCGTGTATACATTTCAATTTCAGGATAATCCTTTGCCATTACTGGGCCGATCGTTGGGTACATGATCGTGCCATGCTGAATTAACTTTCCATTTTGAAAGCGATTGTTGGTGATTCGATAGGTGCGATCCAATTTTTCATTGAACGTATCATAACTCAATTCAAAACTGACGAATTGAAAGATGAGCAGGCAGGCCGCTAACCCAATACCTAAACCAAAAATATTAATAGCCGAAAACACTTTGTTCTTCAGAACATTTCGAAAGGCGATGGTAAAATAGTTTCGAAGCATAATGGTATTGATTAAAGAATATGAAAATCTATTTCGTAAAATAATTTCAGGTCTGAAGAAACAAACGGTATTCCAAATCAATCTTCTATTCGCTCTTTTTTCTCCAATTGCTTTTACATCACGATTAAATTTCTGAACAAGATCACCTACAATCTCTTCGTAGAGATGATCCGGACAAAACCAACTGAGAAACTTCAACGTCCATATTGGAGGCCGTTGATTCATATACCCGTCATCTTCAATTGAGGAACTAACTTCCACAAATCGATGCGTGCGTCTTTCATTGCGCGTAACATCGCCATGCCTGCACTGGTAATGGTGAAAATTCTCTTCCGTCTTCCGCCTCTTTCATTCGTTCCACCTCCCATGCTCGACTTGATAAGTCCTTTATCTTCCAGGCGATAAAGCGTTACGTGCACAGCGCTAAGGTTTACTTCGCGTTTCAATCGCGTTTCAATTTCTTCTGAGATGGCGGCACCGTAAGCATCTTCTTGCAAAGCAGCCACCATGGTTAAAATCAACTCTTCGAACTCTCCAAGATATTCTTTTGCCATATCCTTATACTTTATATATCCTTATGTTTTGTTAAGCAAACAAACGAATTTTTAAATAACAGTCAAGGGGCAATTCTAAATTCAATTATGGGATTAAATTCGTGTGGGCTGCTTTAGCTTTTATAACAGATGAGACAAGCCACGAATGCACGAATCTTCTTTATCGATTTGTGCATTCGTGGCAAAACGTCTAAGCTGAGTTTCTGGCTGCATTGATAATACCAAACATACACCGAAGCACAAGCTTGCGATAATGTTTTTCAAACGCCTTGTCGTTTGTGCTCATATTACGAAGTTGTTGCAAGGCATACTGCTGTGTCGTAATAAGCGGAAGTACAATTCGTTCGCGAAGTTTAACTGAATCACGGTTAACCGGATTGTTTTCCATCAGTTCATGCAATCCCGAAACTTCCAGGATCATTGACACTGATAATTTATATTCAGCATGCATTTTTTTCCAGAACGCACCAAATTCTTTATCTTTTGCTAAGTATGCTGTGGCCGGGTAATACGATTTAGTCAGCGACATCATGCTGTTACTCAATAACGTTCTAAAGAATAAGGATTGATTGAACATCTCTTTCAACTCGCCCATCTTTCCTTTCTTCTTCAATGCCTGCAGTGCACTACCGACACCGTAAAATCCAGGAATGTTCTGCTTCATCTGTGCCCACGACCCAACAAATGGAATGGCACGCAAATCTTCAAACTTTAATCCTCCACCACCACTGCGTTTTACTGGGCGTGAACCAATATTGGTATCACCAAAATAAGCGAGTGGTGTAATCTTCTCTAAGTAGGGAACAAACTTCGGATCTTGTTTCAGGTTCAAATAGGAGCGATGTCCTTCTTGCGCCAATGATTCAAGCAATGTTTTTTCCTTCTTGCTCATCTGCGGGTTGGTGCTACTAAACACTTCATTCTCTACACCAGCCGAAAGCAATTGTTCTAAATTATAAATACACGATGCTGGCTTTCCAAAATTTGAACTGATGGTCTGACCTTGAATCGTAATCTGAACTTCTTTGTCTTCAATTGTATCACCCAAGGATGCGTAGAAGTCGTGTGTGTTTCCGCCTCCACGTGCTGGTGGGCCACCGCGTCCGTCAAAGAAAACGGCAACGACATCGCTTTCGCGAGATATTTGAGTGAGCGTTTCTTTTGCACAGAATATGGACCAATTCGCACGAAGGTATCCTCCGTCTTTTGTTCCATCAGAGAAGCCCAACATAATAGGTTGTCTGCCTCCACGTGTTTTTAAATGTTTCGTATATTCTGGTATGCTGTAGAGCTCGCGCATAATGTCAGTCGAGTTGGCAAGATCATCGATCGTTTCAAACAGTGGAACGATATCAAGAGGGAGCGTTTCTCCTTTACCTAATATTAGCTTAGCAAGTTGGTAAACCCGAACAATGTCTAATGCCGATTGACAGTTACTGATAATATAGCGCTGACATCCTTGCACACCATTTTGTTCCTGAATCTGACCGATGGCATCCATGCTTCCGAGCAACTCTGAAATAAAAGGATCTTCAAACTTTAAGGATGATGGTTTGAATTTCAGAGACAACAGTGTGTCAATTTTCTGTCGATTAGAAAGTTGATCAAAGTCTTTTAGTTTTTTATTCTTTGTCTGCAGCTGAGTCAAAATATTTTCCCATACATATGCGTGCTTACGACTATCCTGACGAATGTCCATGCTGGCAAAATAGAAGCCGAAGATTCTTACTTTCAGAATAAAGGCATCGAGCAAATCGAGGAATAATCCTTTGTGATCACGAATCAATACTTCGCGTACTTCATTCAAATCGCGAAGTAATTCTTCCGGGCCTTCGTAGATCTCACCGAAGCCACCTCCGAAAGCAATCGGATACACTTTACGTTCGACACGCGCCATAATATCTTCAACACCTTTAAAGGTGAGGCGTCTCTTTAAAAAACGAATGTCTTTGTAGTAACACTTCAACAATGTTTGTTGCAAGCGCTGTGCCACTTGCAAGGTAATTTCATGCGTAACAAAAGGATTACCATCGCGATCACCCCCCGGCCAGAAACCTATCTTGATCAAATCGAAATTAGTCCACTCTTCTGGCGTCATTTCTAATCCATTGATCAGCTTACCTATAATATCAGGTATCACCTGGTAGAATACATTCTCCAAAAACCAGCACAAACTAATCGCTTCATCAAAAGGAGTGGGTTTTTCTTTATTGATAAAAGCTGTTTTACCTAATTGACGAAGTAACAAATTGATATGTTCTAACCGGCTATCGCGGATAGCATCTTCCAAATCATTAATGATCGCCAAGACAGTGCCTGGATAGAATTGTGTAGGGTGAGCAGTGAGCACAACACGAACACTAAAGTCCTGTAGTTTTTTCTTTAACGCTTCTCGTTTGTCTTCCGAAGATGTTCGCAGCAAAAGTGCTGATACTGTTCCCTTTCCGTTCAAATCATTTATCTCTTCGAAAGCAGCATCTTCAATCGAATCAAAAAGTACCACTTGTCGTTCGGCATATTGAATAAAGCTGAAGAGTAAGTCGAATTGTTCCTGCTGCGTTGCCTTTGGTGCGTAATCTCGAAAGAAATTCCGGATGATCGTTTTAGGATCTTTACCACTTGCAAAGCCATCTTCACAATGTTGCTGAAGTAACGGCAACAGCGTTCCCGTTCGATAAATGCCGGTGTATGGCAAGTTCAGGAACAAACTGTTGTAAATGTGGTATCGGGTAGACACCGACTTTTGAAAGGTATTGATCATAATGCTGGTTGCGTTATGGCAAATTTATCAATTCGATTGGAGGAGGCCGGCCATGCCCCAATCTATTGAAGTATTTTTTTTCGAAATCGATTTCGAAACTTTCATATCAAAAAAGAATATGCCTACAAAAAGGCCATACTGAGAATGCCAAGCAACATTATAAGCTTGCTAAAGGTACTTAACCATGCAAAATCTTTCATTCGATCGGCACGAATCAGGCGAAGTGTCAAAATAAGCAACGGGATAAACAGGCAAATCAGAAAATAATAGATTGGTAAGCCCACATAAAACTGGTTGAGCGATAAAACGGTGATGGAGAAAACTGTGAGGATAATGTAGATTATCATTTTCGTCTTTCGAATACCCCAGATGATGGGTAGCGTTTTACAACCAAAGGTATTATCGCCTTTTAGGTCTTCCATGTCTTTAATGATCTCGCGGATCAATGTCATGAAGAATGCAAAACTGGCGTAAATCAAAATCAATGAGTTTCCGGTTCGATAATATACTTCCACCATATAGATAGAAAGGCCTGTAAGGAAAGCAACTGTTACATTACCAATAAGTGGTAGTCGTTTCAGGTTATTGGAGTACAACCAAAGTAAAAAAACAGAAAGGATATTAAGTGCTCCAATCCTTAATGATAAATATGCTCCAATCAAAATACCTATGCACGACAAGGCCACATGAAATAAAATTGCATATCGTCTGGCAATGCTTCGACCAATTACAACACGTTCTGGCTTATTGATGAAGTCGATCTTTACATCATAGTAATCATTAATGATGTAGCCTGCCGCAGCAATTAAAACGGTAGAGCACGATAGCAGGAACAACTCAAGGTCAAATACAATACTTTTATCAATCAGAAATGCTGCAGTAAAGTATTGCGCCAAACCGATAATGATCAGATTGCCAAAGCGCGTTAACTTCAGCACTGCTTCGATGAAATTTCTTTTTTTGATTTTGGCTCGTGTCATGACTGATGATGACAAAAGTAACGAGCAGATGGTTAGAAATGATACAACGGAAGAGGTTTAGTTATAACTCATTATTTCTCTGCGACTCTGTGTCTCCGCGGTTAAAATTTACCGCAGAGACGCAAAGAGTTAAGTATCAAATTTTCAATGAAATCATCGCCATGAAATTTCTTCCGGCCTGAGGGTAGAAATACGGTGTCCCGTAATAACCATATCCGTTTGATGAGTATTCTACATCCACTATATTATTCACGAGCAGACTAAAGCCAAGCGACTTTATTCCCTTCAAAGAAAAGGAATAATTAAATCGAAGATCATTGACGAAATAAGAATCCAATGTCAACGCTTCGTTTTCGGTATTGTCCAGGTATTGTTTACCTACATACTTGGTTAAAAGAGTTGCTTGGAAACCTTTAAAGGCACTCCATGACAATTGACTTCCGACTATTACATTCGGTGAAAGAATAATAGTCGTATTTCGTTTTACAGACACGTTGTTTTCTTCGAAGGCAAAATTCTTATTTGTATTCTGGCTCAAGGTTGCATTTACATTCCAGCTCAGGCGATTAGAGAAAAGAATAGTGGCTGATCCTTCAATACCCGTACGAACACTCTTACCAACATTGGCACGAATCGGATTACCTACATTGTCAATTGCTCCGGTCAATACCAGTTGATTGTCGTAGTTCATCAAATAGTAATTTGCCTCCAACTGAAGATTGGAAGTGTTTCTTCTCCAGCCTGTTTCTAAATTATATAATCGTTCTGACTTTGGTTCTGCAGCTCCTTCTACATAGTCCGATCGATTTGGTTCACGGTTGGCCACCGCATACGAAGCATACAAAACATCATACCCCGAAAGCGTATAACTCAATCCTGCTTTTGGATTAAAGAAGTGGAATGTGTCTTTGAAATCATAAGCAGCCAGATCATCATCTGTTCCAGACGTCTTATAATCTACATATCGATATTGCAAATCAACAAAGGCATTCAATGAAGTGGTTACTTCATAATTGAGTTTAGCGTAAATGTTTCCATCGTTCTTTTGTGATTCGCCATCGTAGTAGGTATGACGAATCGAAGCGTTCGAAGAATATTGCGCCCAGATAATTTCACCAAAGTGACGTGCCTTTGCATATTGATTATATGCGCCACCGATAGAAAGACTTGCCTTCTCTTTTTCATAGTTTATTGAGAATGTAGTTCCGTAAAATTGATTGTCAAGCCATTTGCGAACAATAAAATCACTTGATGTAAGGGTGGTGTCTTTCAATACAATATTATCAAGTCCATAATCCGCGAAATCGCGACCCTGTTTATATTGTTCATAATAACCTCGGCCATAGGTATAGTGAAGGGAAAGATTGGCATTCCAATACTCGCTAAACTTCTGAGTAAGGTGAAGCTGGTAATGATCCTGGCGATAGTCGTCCACTTCGTTGTCGTAGTATCCCGTTACACTCCAGTTCTCATCATATAATGCTCCGGCCGAATTGAAGGTACGATTGGTCTTCATGGTCTCTGCATCATTGCCATTCCATGATTGATATGTTTTTTCATGACCGCCAAAAGCGATTGCTTTAATAATGGTTTTCTTTCCATAATATCCTCCACTTAAATAATATGAATCCAAATCTGACGAAGCACGATCAATATACCCATCGGATTTAATTTTAGATACTCGTCCATCAAACGACCACTTACCATCAATAAGTCCGGTTCCTATTTTTAATGTAATGCGTTGCGTGTTGAATGATCCGGCAGCAGCCATCACTTCGCCATACGGATCAGCCTGCTGCGAAATGGTCTGCACATTTACGCTTCCTCCAAATGCACCAGCACCGTTGGTAGACGTTCCCACCCCACGTTGTATCTGTACATTTTGTGTAGACGAAGCCACATCTGGAATATCCACCCAATAGGTTCCTTGCGATTCACTATCATTGTATGGAATGCCATTGATCGTAACGTTGATGCGTGTGGCATCGCTTCCGCGGATGCGTAACCCTGTATATCCTACACCTGCACCAGCATCTGAGGTAGTGACGAGCGAAGGTGTCCAGTTAAGAAGCATGGGCATATCTTGTCCGAAGTTTTGTGACTGCAGCTCTTTACCACTCACATTCGTAAAGGTCGTTGGTGTTTTCGCGTTCGCACGAGTGGCGTACACCACAACTTCGTCTGTAAGCTGGGCGGATTCATCCATCATAACGGTTAAGGTAGAATTTGAGGTTAACGAAACCTCTTCTCTCTTTTCCTGATAACCAATGAAACGAATGATCAGTACATACTTTCCCTCTGGCAATTTCCCAATTTGAAATTTTCCGAAAGCATCTGTTACTTCAGCACTATTTGAGTTTTCTAACTGAACGGAAGCACCGGCCAGTACCTGATTACTTTTTCCATCTATTACGGTTCCCGCAATAGAAAATTCCTGCGCTGCAACGCGCGCAGACAGCAGCATTGTACATGCTACGATGATAGATTTGAACATTGTTTTTAAAAAGTTTAAACCCGCAGGCACATCGGGGAATGTACCTTACTTACGTGTTTACTTTGCCTCCCTTCGTCCGCATTACCGGCATCAGGTTCTATGGGTATAATCTCAGCCCGTTATATTTGGCACCCCTTTGTCTTTCGACAGCGCAAATGTAATGCTTAAAGTCTATAGTCCGTAGTCGATGGGAAATTACTTTAGGATGAAAAATTCTGCCTTGTTCGCAGAATCATCAATGGACAATGGACTATCGACCATTAACTCAAATAACTTTAAATTTTCGCTCTGCATCGACACAGATACTCTATTTTTGAAACATGTATAAAGCCACCGTAAGTAATAAGGCCTTTGATATTGAACAACAATCTGATGACTTCATTGTCAATGGAGAAACGTTTCAATGGGATTTGTCAAAAATTTCAGATGGATATTTTCATATTCTCCATCAACAAAAAAGTTATCGTGCAGAAGTAGTAAAAGTAGATGCGTCCACTAAAACTAGTGTCATTAAAATCAATGGAAGAATATATTCTGTTGAACTGAAAGATAAATTTGATTTGCTGCTTGAAAAAATGGGGATGAACTCGCAGGCAGCAAGCAAAGTAAATAATATCAAGGCTCCAATGCCGGGTCTCATCATCGACCTCAAAGTAAAGGAAGGAGATGTTGTAAATGCAGGTGACGTGCTTCTCATCCTCGAAGCCATGAAGATGGAAAACATCATCAAATCACCAGGCGAAGGACTTGTGAAATCGGTGAAGATAAAGAAGGGAGATAGTGTAGAAAAAAGTCAGGTGTTGATTGAGTTTTAGTAGAATTAATTGATTCGGTAATTTGGTAATTCGTTGATGGGCTATTGATTTGAAAATGAAGTGCGTTCGCCATTTCAAAGGTAATTTTCAAACTGTCACTTTGCATTGGCCTAATGATTAATTGAAGCCCTGAATGATAGTCTCCACGAACTTTTTACTCCAAATCAGATCATATCAGCTTTTGAAACTGTTATTACGCTTGTGAATAAATTGAAGCATAACATTTAATTATTTAAGCCAGCTTCAATTACTTCCGACTTTACATTGTTCAAAGAGTTTTTTTATACCCTTACGTATAGCAATGGCGCGGGCAGTTGCAGCATCCGTCACATTTACATAGGTCTCGCTTGAATCTTTGTGCCGTAAAGTAAGGTGACCTATTGTCGTTTTAACGATTACCTGATGAGCACCCCCAAGATCTCCAATTGGAATAAGTTGAATAAGTACCTCAGATTGATTTCCTCTTTCATTCCAACTTGGATTATACGGATACAAAGTCTTCGCCCATCCAAGTTCTGTAGAAGTAAAATAGGAAAATGCCCTTTCATTCTGGTTGGAAATCTCTTTGATCAGTAAAAAATGTGAATAACCAAGTTTCTTTAATGAAGCAAATTGCGTAGAGTCTAAAGGATTGCTCACACCCGCGGCACGCAAATTATATTCTTCAGCAGGCATATATCGAACATCTATCCCCTTTTTTTGAAATTGAGAAGATATTGATTCTGTCAATATCTCGCTTTGATCCTTTGGCAGCCATGGCATTAAGTACTGATCGCCCGATTTTAACATCATTGCGCAAGGTGTCGATCTTTGAAATCGCGTTGTAACACAACCGGAACATAACACAAGCAGGAAAACCGAATACCTAAAAAACAAACGCTGTATTGATTGAAAACGATTTGAGCCAGAATGACGATTCAACATATTGATAAGTGCTGTTCTGTTGATTAAAAATAAGGGATTGCGCATTTCTAATTTGATGAAAATCCATTCCTCCACTGACTAAAATACTCATTTTATTTCTTTGTGTTATTCGGTATCCAATTGCAAGTCCACTATATGCTCCTGCTTTAAATTGATCTCCTAACTTAACGGAGTAACCAGCATCACCACTCAAGAATATAGATTTTCCATTAGGTCTAACAAAATACCGGCCATTAACTGCAATAGGTAAGAGATTGTAGGAAGGATCGTGATAACCTTCTAAGCCCGTACCTACGCTGAGTAATAGTTGAGGACTAACAAAGTAACCAAGTGATGTTCTAAGTCGAACAAGATACCCATTATTCTTTGCTACAAAATCATCTTGAATTCTGATGTTGCCAACCCCTAAATTATAACCTAGCTGAACTATAAAACAAAGACCGCTTTCTTTTTTTTGTATCGAAAAGGCTTCCTGGCCAAATGCGAATTGAATTGAAAGCAGAGAAAACAATAATAATATGTAAGCTCTCATAGTATAAAGCGTTACCTGCTTTGACACAGGTAACGCATAGTATTAAAAATTTATTTTGAATCGTCCAATATTACTCTTGATCCCTTCCATGTGCTATTCCTTCTACCCATGCCGTAGGCAATAGCCATGAATTTTTTATAGGATTGTGGGGAATCATAAATAGGAGATGTGCTTGAGCCTTTTGAACTAAAACCAATTACTGCTGTGTTCCAATCAAACGTTTCGGATATTTTATTATCATTTGTAGTTGTCTTAACCCAATTGGTGAAAAGAAATTTGAGCTTATCATTTTGAGCACTAGGATAAACGATAACGGCACTGCCATTCATTTCTTTTTTCAGATAACTCGACAATGCTGAGAATCCTTGCTTTACCAAACTCTCAATTCCGTTATTTACATCATTCGCTGTTAGGTCAATAGAGCTTTTGCCAAGTATGGCCTCCAATGGTTGAAAAAGATAAATAGTTAGAATTCTTTTATCAGGATCATTAATAGGGAATTTGTCAAAAATGGAGCTAGGACCACCAAGTGCTGGTTTTACGTATCGTCCAAATTGATCAATAATAACTCCATTATACTCATACTGAAACACAAAGGAATTATTTGGCCATACCGGTTGGGGAAGATCATATTCAAAGTAAACAGCAGTATATCCAAGTTCTACCTCGGCAATTTTATCAGACCACCAAACACCTAATATTTTTTGTTGACTTGCAACCTTTACCCCTGCTGATGAAAATAATAAGTAGTTCTGAGACCATACTTTAGTTTTCATTCGCTTCTTTGAATCAAAATTATCTAAACAATCTTCCGCAGGACCAAATATGTCATCCCAGATATTAGGATCCCAATAGCATATCTTTAAATCATTTTTTGCAGCTTGGGGAGCAGCTAATATTGACGCATTATCCCCACCACTGCTTCCCTCTCTGCAATCATTACAATTCTTATTAGCCGCTCTGTTTGGAGCAAATAACATTACACCATTGTCTAGGGTGGTTAAGTCTTTATCTGCACTTCCTGAGTAATTGGCAACTGAAGTTAATAGATCTTGATACTTATCTTTTGTAGTATAAAAAATACCTTTCTCTGTAAATTTATAAACATTGCCTTCGACTTCTATTTCCCGATCGCGATTAAGCACTGCTGCGAAAAATTCATCAGCAATAAGCTCATCATTCTCGAAATCAATATCGTCTTCAACACGAGCTAATGACTGTGGATAGTCTCGCTCTATTTTTTCGAGTAGCTGGTTATTCTGTTCAATCTTGAAAGTTCTAAAGGCTTCAGTCTTTAGTTTGTCATTTTGATCAAATACAGGCAAAAGAGAAGCGAATCCATTCTTCTCTTTTTCAGCAATCACTTTTTTGAATTGCTCAAAACTCCCACTCTTGTGTTCTTCAAGAAAAGTGGTCAGGTAGTTTTTGGATGAGAATTGTAGTCGTGAATCCTTTACTTCAATTACATCTGTTGAAGGGTTAACAATTAAATCTTGTTGTTCACAACCGATGATTAGGAAAAGAAAAATGACAGGAACGATGAGAGATTTTTTTATAACAACTTTACGTTTATTTTAAATTGGTCGCGAAGATAATTAAACAATTGAATTCTGAATATGAAGCTTTGTTAACCAATAATGAATTCTAAATTATTCATCTTGAGAATAAACTAGACCTCCAGCGCTAAGTATTTACAATTTAGACGCAAGCCAATTCTTTGACGTCAGGAAATAAGTTTGAGCAATTCATGCTCACTTTTTAAGAGAATTTATCTGTGAGATTTGTGAAATTCTAAGGCTACAAAATTGAACACAAGCCATTTATATTTATCCTGTCCGGAATGAGATGTTACAAATGAAAGTGTTTTGAAAGAAATTTAGTTAAATGTTTGATCTAACGTATTATCAAAGCCTCGTTTCGTGAGCCTGAAAAACAAACTGTGTCCGCTAATAATTATCTTTGCTTCATCAAAACCTTGAATCCTGACGAAATAGTGAACATCTTTGCAAGATTTTAATCTGATAGAATGAAATACAAACGCATTGTTCTCAAGCTTAGTGGTGAGTCGCTTCAAGGAGCATCAAAGACTACCAATATCGACCCGAATGTATTGGATCAATATTGTGAGGAAATAAAAGCAGTAAAAGAACAAGGTGTTGAACTCGCCATTGTCATTGGTGGTGGAAATATTTTCCGCGGAGGACAGGCCGAAGCTCTTGGCATTGACCGGGTTCAAGGCGATTATATGGGCATGCTGGCAACTGTAATCAATGCCATGGCTTTACAGGGTGCTCTTGAACGACACGGTGTTTACACCCGCTTGATGGCCGGTATTAAAATGGAACAGGTGTGTGAACCTTTCATCAGACGCAGGGCCATTCGTCACTTAGAAAAAGGAAGAATTGTAATTTTTGGAGCCGGTATTGGTAATCCTTACTTCACTACGGATTCAACCGCCAGTCTTCGCGCCATCGAAGTGCAAGCCGATATCGTATTAAAAGGAACTCGTGTAGACGGGGTATATACTAAAGACCCCGAGAAATTTCCAGATGCTGTTCGATATACTACACTTTCATTTCAGGAAGCGTATGAAAAAAATCTGAACATCATGGACATGACGGCATTTACTCTTTGCCAGGAAAACAAACTTCCGATTATTGTTTTCGATATGAACAAGAAAGGTAATTTGTTAAAAGTTGCGAATGGTGAAGAGGCCGGAACATTGATCAGCTAATTATTTTTCTGTAAATATTTTTTTGAATACATTAAAATCCAAATCGCTAATACCGTATGGAAGAAATTGAATTATACCTTGACGAAGCCAACGAATTAATGACCAAAGGGCTCAACCATCTAGGGCATGAGCTTACAAAAATCAGGGCTGGAAAAGCAAATCCATCGATGCTGGATGGGTTACTCGTTTCCTATTATGGCTCAATGAGTCCACTGCAACAAGTGTCATCGATTACAGCACCTGATGCCCGAACTCTCTTTATCAAACCCTGGGAAAAAAATATTATTAGTGAAATTGAGCGCACCATCATTAATGCGAACCTGGGACTCAATCCACAAAATGATGGACAGCAAATCATCATTAACATTCCAATGTTAACCGAAGAAAGACGGAAGCAGTTAGTGAAGCAGGCGAATCAGGAGGGCGAACAAGGCCGGATCAGCATTCGTAACATTCGCAAAGAAACCAACGAACAGTTAAAGAAAATTAAAGGCGCTTCCGAAGATGATATTAAAAACGCTGAAGGCACTGTTCAAAAAATGACAGACGATTTCATGGCACGCATCGATACTCTCTTAAAGAAAAAAGAAGTAGAGATTATGACGGTCTAAAGCGGTTATCGGTAAATGGTAGTCAGTATTCAGTCAAACCGATTATCGTTCACTGCTTACTGTACTGATCACCTAAAAAGTTATTAGATACGTTAGCCGCAATTAGAGTTTCTTCTTAAAATCTTCAATCCTATTGGTCATTTTGGCAAAGAACTTAATCCGTTCTTTTTCAGCCGTCCCGCTAATCAATGTAGAGTGTTTAATCAGGCTGTATAGATACTGTTCTGTTTTTTCGCAGAACATTTCATGCTGTGTTATGAGTAAACTAATGGTATTGTAGTTAATGTAAGCCAATCGTTTATCTCCCGCTCGGGCTGAAATGGTATTGTCAGACATCAATATTTCATTCTGATATAAATTAAAAGTATTACCCCCTGCCTTTCTTGCTTCAGCAGCTTCAGCTTGTACCGTTCGTATCAACTCAATAAGGTAATCGCACAACTGACTGGCCTGTTTTGCATTTGCAAAGAAGTTACACTCCTGATAAAATTCGATTTGCTTAAGTGTGTTGTTAATCGCTTCAACCGCCCAGATTTCAACGCTTGGAATTGAGGCATAACGCATCCAGATTCTATTGCCCAGTTGAATCATTTCTTTACTGATGGAATCCTGCTCAAAAGCCACCGTTCGGTATTCCGGATTTTCGATGATGGTCTTCTGCCAAAAGAACATTTTAAAAGCTGCTAACTCCGGATGGCGTAAGTAATGAAAGATAGGAATGTCTTTCGCAGCATAGGTAATTTCAGTCAGCATTTCTACATTCTTAAAAATGGAGGTTAGCCATTGATCTAGTGTGTAGTTCGCAGAAGGAGATCGGTCCATAAAAGGAACCATATTCGAAGTCGGGGTAAATAACGAATCGATTGAAACGCCATAACGTCCACACAACTTTTTAGCCTCATCCAGCGACAGTACGGTTTCACCACGAATTCTTCTGTAAGCACTGTCTCTGCTTATGCTGAGAATTTCTGCCAGTTCATCCACAAAAGAGAGATTCGGGGGCAATCTTCTTTTTACCTCTTCCAAAAAAGCACTTTGTATACTGTCTGAACTAGTCATCTACGATTGGTCTGGTGTTTCAATAAATGCAAATAATAATACAGCAAAGTCATGGCTTTTGCAATTATCGGAACGTCATCTTTTGATGCTCCATCATCACACGTTTTCTGCAATACTCCCTTCTGGTCACTTTGAAGTTTAAAATGAAGAAATGTGTTCAGAAAATTATGTTTGAATTGGTTTTAGGAATCGCAAAATCAACAGACATGAAAATGCAAATCCTTCCAAGTTTATTCATTTCCATCATAACCACGCATTTTGAGATTTGCCTCACCATTGCTGTGAAGAAATCTCCTGAATTGAAATCTGCAGCTTCATAAAATACGTTAATATTATTTGCCATGAACTCAAATATTTACGCTCTGCTAACACCCATTGCACTTGGCTTCATCCTAATTGAAATGGCCCTGTGCTGGTACTACAAAAAGAGGTACATCAGTTTTCAGGAAGCGGTGGCCAATTTTGGCACAGCACTCGGCAATCAAACGATGAATGTTCTTGTGGCTGCTGGCGTTTACATTATGTATGGTTGGCTTTGGAAAAACTATCGATTGATTGATAACATTGAAATGAATGTCATTTCATTTCTGTTGTTATTACTGAGTATCGATTTTATTTTCTATTGGGTGCATCGTTGGGGCCATCAAATCAACATCATGTGGGCAGCGCATTCTCCTCATCATTCGGCTGAGGAAATGAATTTTTTTGTCGCTCTTCGCGCCAGTGTAACGCAACGCTTATTTTCCTTTCTCTTTTTCTGGCCACTCACCATCATTGGTTTTAGACCGATTGATATTTATACGATGACAGGGCTTCACCTTTTCATTTCTTTTTTACATCACACCGAGTTTATTCCCAAACTTTGGCGATGGATTGAATTCATATTTACTACGCCTTCTCATCATCGTGTTCATCATGGAATCAATTTCGCTTACCTCGATAAAAACTATGGTGAATTTTTAATTATATGGGACCGTATGTTTGGTTCGTATGCGGAAGAAGAAGAGAAGGTAATTTATGGAATGTACAATCCACCAAAAACATGGAACCCGATTACTATAAACTTTCATTACTACCTGTTGCTTTGGAAGGATGCCGTTGCCGCACCATATTGGAGTGATAAATTTAAAATCTGGTTTATGCCATTAGGTTGGAGACCACAAGGTTTACCAGCTAAGCCACCATTGAAAGAAGTGACAGAGCAAAATCAAGTTCGCTTTACAACTAGCATGTTTACAGGGGCAAAGCCCTACCTCATCGTTCACATTATATTGGGTGTTGCGTTAATGATGATGGTTATTAGTCCCTCATCTCCGTGGAGTACTGCAGAACGATGGATCGGAAGCTTTCTGCTATGGCATATGATCATCAACTGGAGTGGTATTATGGAATCGAAGGAATGGCTATGTTCTTCCGAAACACTCCGATTAACAATTACCTGTTCACTCTTGATATACTTTAACGGCCAATCCCTGCATGATCCTATTAATCTGCTTTGGATTTCACTTTCTGTCCTGTCAATCTTTTGGGTGAGCACATTGTTTAAGGTTAATCTCTTCTATTAAGATCTTATGTACCATGTAATGTGTTAATTCCTGCCAGCTCGTCTATCATAATGAAGCCTTGCGGAATTAAATGAACAACACTGGATGGTAAACTTTCAACAGGAGATGATGAAAGGGTTTGGTTCACAATGGCTGCTTTCTTTTCGCCATTCGCCATCAGGATGGGTAACTTCGCTTCACGAAAGTGTTTTAATCCCAGCGTGATGCCTTTGTTAAGCACAGTAGATCCCTGAAAATATTTTTGCCCAACGATTTTTGTTTCTTCTGCTAACGTGCTGATGTGTGCATCAATATTAAATGACGTGCCGGGTTCATTCATGGCAATATGTCCATTGGTGCCTATGCCTACTAACATAATGTCCAAGCCGCCATATGACTCAACGAATGCGTTCATGGTCTTAACTTCTGCCTCGAGATCATTTGCCAAGCCATCAAAGAATTTAACTTGTGATGATGATACGTTAAGCGGATTAAAAAAATCTTCATTCATCATTTCGCGACACGATCCTTTTTGTGATGCTGCTATACCTACCCATTCATCAAGGCTAACAAAAATACATTGACTTATATCAAGCCGATTTGATTTTACATCATCAACCAAACATTTAAATACACCACATGGTGTGTGTCCGGATGCAAGACAGACAATTGAATCCTTCTTCCCGTTAATATATTCTACAATTAGGTCAGCTGTTGCTCGCGATAATGAGGCGTAATCAGGATATTGCTTTACTGTCATGGTAATGGAATTACATTGTTTTAAGAGAAATACGTTCACGCAAAGGCGCTAAGAAATTACGCAAAGATCGCAGAGCAATTCTGCTAATAAATTGATTTCTTATTCTCGATTCTTCTTTGCGATCTTGGTCTTAAGACTTGGTGTCTTTGCGTGAAATTGAATTTTTGCTAGAAAGTTTAATCAATTACCCTCTCTAACATTCCACCTGTCAAACGGATGAGCGTGGTCTGTGCAGCAAGCACACTGTACAATGCTAAATATTTTTCCAGTGCAGCATTTCTATAATTTTCCTGAACGATGCGCAAGTCGATGGCACTGAGTGCCCCATTCTTATAGCGTTCATTCGCCAACGTTAAATTCAATTGAGCTGCTTTCATTTTTTCTACTGTAATAGCAACAAGTTGTCTGCGAAGATTATATAAATCATAAGTTGAAAGAAGATCATACTCCAGAGAAAGTTTCAATTGATCAATTGAAAGAAGTCCTACCTTCTCCTGAATTTTTGCATTCTCAATTGATCGTCTTATTTGCCCTCCATTAAACAATGTCCAGCGAAGACTGAGGTTAGCATAAGCACCGTATGAGTTCCCTGTCAATGTCTGATTGGTAAGAACGGGTTGATAATCGTATACAGGTTGATTTACATCGCCCGCTACATATCCAACTCTATCCGTTAATGAGTTGGTTAGTGATCTAAAGTCAGCGTTTAATTGGTCGATACTTCCGTTGGCCCCAGCATTTAAAACAAGGGATGGATATAAATTAGATTGTTGTAACCGTGTGGTATTTCTTAAAATTTCCTGGTTAACAAACTGGTTGTGAAGATTCGTATTCGATCGCTCCATGCGTGATCTTAAATCATCGTATGCGTAAGCTTCGTCAACAAAGTGAAGTGAGTCTGTAAGGGTATATGAGTGACGAATACTATCACTCAATAATAAATTGAGACTGCGTAAAGTATTGGCATATTTAATTTCCTGTTGCAATACATTAGCAGAATCGGTGAGGTAATTATTTTGTTCTTGCAACACATCGAAGGTGATAGCACCTCCAAGTGATTTTCGCAAGCGCACAAATTCATAACGTTCTTTTGAAAAGGCGCGGTTAATGCGCAACACATTTAAATTCTCTTTGTCTAACAGCGCCTGGTAATAGGCAAGGATGATACTTTCCAACGTGGCCTCCATAACAAACGTAGAGTTACCTTGACTAATCTCTTCCAATCGCGCAAGCTGATCTTTGGTTACATTGATTGCCATTCCGCGAAACAAAGTGAATTGAATGTCGAGTTGGCCAACAAGATTGTCGTTTATGTTTTGCCCGGCTACAGCAAATGGATTTGCAGGCTTGCGTTGAACAATGTTATTATTTTGATTTAGAATTAAGTTAATAGTTGGATATCGACCTGCCTGGCCCCAGCTATTATTATTATTTGCTATTTCAATGTTTTGTTTAGTGATCTGTATGTCGAAATTGTTTTTCAATCCCATTTCAATGGCGCGTGTTAACGTCAATGCTTCTTGTGAAAATACAGACTGCGATAACAGTGCAAAAAAAACTACGGCCAAAACTCTTGTCATACTTCCTATATCAAAACGTGTATTGATTATTTTATTATTCCATTATTTGATCTGTCAAACAGAGTTCAAGATTTGGCAGTGTGTGTTTTATTCGATATGAGCTCTGCCTTCTTTTCCGCTGAAGTACGAGTAGATGGCGGGGATTACATAAAGTGTAAGCACCGTTGCAAAAGCCATTCCTCCGATTACACCAATACCCATCGACACACGGCTTTCAGATCCGGCTCCAAGGGCTAACGCAATAGGTAAAATACCCAGCATTGTTGCAAGGCTTGTCATAAGAATCGGACGGAAGCGTGACTCAGCAGCGCCAATTACAGCATCCATTACTTTCAGTCCTTGTTCCTTCCGCTGATTAGCAAACTCCACAATCAGAATTCCATTCTTTGTTACCAATCCAATCAACATGATGATACCAATCTGACTAAAGATATTCAACGTCTGGCTGAAGTACCACAGAGACAATAATGCTCCTGCTAAAGCAAGTGGCACGGTAAACATAATGATGAGTGGATCCTTGAAACTTTCAAACTGCCCTGCGAGCACCAAATAAATAATAGCAAGGGCAATCAGAAAGGCGAGGTAAATACTCGAAGAACTCTCTGTAAACTCACGCGAAGCTCCATCTAAACTGGTGGTGTAGGTTTCATCCAGGACTTCACTGGCGATGCGCTCCATTTCTTCTATCCCTTCACCCAACGCAACACCTTTCGCCAACTGTGCACCTACCTTTGCCGATGAGTATCGGTTGAAGCGATACAGTTGCGGTGGTCTGCTTTGTTCTTCCATGGTGACAAGATTATCGAGTTGAATTAACTCACCTCGCTTGTTCTTTACATAAAGTGTTTTCAAATCCAACGGTTCATCACGGTCAGCGCGTTCAACCTGTCCGATGATTTGATATTGTTTGCCATCCATAATAAAATATCCAAAGCGCGCGCCACTCAAACCAAGTTGAAGGGTTTGAGAAATATCAATAATACTAACACCTAAGTTCCTTGCCTTATCGCGGTCAATAGAAATATTGATTTCAGGTTTATTGAATTTCAAATCAAGATCAACGAAAGCAAACTTTGGACTTTGTGATGCCTTCAACATAAACTCAGGCAATACCTCTTTCAGTTTGTCAATTTCAGGCGCTTGAATTACAAACTGAACTGGGAATCCACCCCTTCGATCACCAATGGTTTGCGCTTGTGTAATGAACGTTCTAACACCACTGTATTCACGGACTTTTCCAGTCACATCATCTACAATCTCTTGTTGAGTTCGTATACGATCCGTTGGATCTTTCAAGATAACGCGCACAAATCCAGAGTTCGTCGCTGAACCACCAAAACCAGGAGCTGTCACACTCACCATACCAGCCCGCTCAGGCACCTCTCTTTTGATGAAATCGGTTAGCTCCTTTACATATCCATCCATGTATTCAAAGGTAGCACCCTCTGGCGCTTGTGCCTGCAATCTGAATTCACTTCGATCTTCCAAAGGGGTAAGTTCAGACGGAACAATTAAAACAAATAAATAAATCAATCCAACGGAAGCTGCAATGATGACAAATGCCAACCAGCGTATCTTCATAAAACCTCCTAATGATTTTGAATAACCTTGGGTAAGTTTTACAAAGAAGGGTTCTGTTTTATTGTAAAACCAATTGTGTTTTTCGCGTCTTTTCAAAATGGTGGCGCTCATCATTGGTGTGAGCGTAAGCGACACAAATGCACTGATACCTACTGCACTCGCCACAACCAATCCGAATTCCCGAAACAATCGACCGGTAAGTCCTTGAAGAAAAATCACTGGAAGGAACACGGCAATAACCGCTACCGTTGTAGAAATAACGGCAAAATAAATTTCGATTGAGCCTTTACGCGCTGCTTCCTTTGGTTCTTCACCTTCTTCAATTTTTACATAAATATTTTCCAACACCACAATGGCATCATCCACAACAAGACCAATGGCCAATACAATACCTAATAATGTCAGTACATTAATAGTAAAGCCCAAGAGGTACATAACAAAGAATGCACCGATAAGGGAAATAGGAATTGTCGCAATTGGAATAATCGTTGTGCGCCAATCGCGTAAAAACATAAAGATGATGAAGAGCACTAAACCAAAGGCAATGATGATAGTTTCCTCCACTTCAAAAATAGAGGCACGGATGTATTCCGTTGAGTCATAGCTCATCGTGTATTGAATGTCTTCCGGCAGATCGCGTTTGATCTGTTCTATTTTTTTATTAAGTCGATCGGATATGTCAATGTTGTTTGCTCCTGGTTGAGCGACAACAGCAATAGCAACACCAGGCATGCCATCTCTTCGTAATATGGTGCGATCATTTTCAGGATAGAGTTGTGCATGACCAACGTCTTTGAAACGTACTACCTGATCGCCATCTTCTTTTACAATAAGGTTATCAAAGTCCTCAACTGTAGTGAGCCTACCCATGGTACGCACGGTAAGCTCCGTACTTCGTCCTTCAACACGACCTGAAGGAAGCTCTACGTTTTCACGATTCACCGCCTGCAAAACATCGGATGGCGCGAGCTTTAGTGATGCGAGTTTAATCGGGTCCATCCACAAACGCATCGAGTAGCGCTTTTGTCCCCAGATTCCAACAGAACTTACACCCGGTATAGTTTGAATTCTTTCTTTAAAAACATTCTCTGCAAACTTCGAGAGCTCAAGCGGATCTCGCTTATCACTCTGAATGGTCATAAAAATAATCGGGCTTGAATCAGCATCGGCTTTTTCTACAACCGGTGGATCAACATCTGGTGGAAGTCGACTCAATGCACCCGATACTTTATCGCGCACATCATTCGCTGCCGTTTCCAAATCAACACCCAATTCAAATTCTACTGTGATGTTGCTTCGTCCTTCACGACTCGTTGAGGTAATTCCGCGAATACCCGGAATACCATTTACTGCCTCTTCAAGTGGCTCGGTGATTTGAGATTCAATTACATCGGCATTGGCACCAACATAATTTGTTGAAACAGTAATGATGGGTGGATCAACGCTTGGAAATTCGCGAACCCCTAGAAACGAAAAACCAATGATTCCAAATAGAATAATGACCAGCGACATAACGATCGCCAGCACCGGACGGTTAATACTAATGGTTGATAAACTAGCCATACCGATTTAAGATTTTACGAATTATGATTTGTGCTACTTCTCTTTACACTATGCTTTACAAGCTTGCTGCTTGTTACTCTTTATCGTCACTATTCACTTTTGCTACCTGAACAGCCATGCCCGAACGAAGCTGTAGAATACCTGTAGTAATAAGTGAATCACCTGGTTTTAATCCGGAAAGAATTTCAAGTTTCGTCTCGGTGCGCATGCCGGTTTCTACCTTCACTTCTTTTGCTTTTCCGCCCTCCATAACAAAAACTTTATGATTGTTAAGATCTGGAATTACTGCTTCTGTAGGAACCAATATTGCATTGCTTACCGAGGACAAGATCAAACCTACCTTTACAAACTGACCTGGCAGCAAAAGTCCTTTTGTGTTTTCTGCAAGGGCACGAATTTTTAATGTTCGTGTGGTGGGATCAATGCGAGGCTCGATAGCATATACCTCTCCTTCAAAATCCTGAGTATCATTTTCTATTGTGAAAAGAATTTTTTGCCCTGGCCTTACTTGTGTGCTGTAACGGCCCGGCACAGCAAACTCAATCTTAGCAGGACTGATATTATAGAGCGTGGCAACTATCGTATTCGGTGTAATGTATGCTCCATCGCTGATGTATCGCAAGCCTATGACACCCTCAAAAGGCGCGGTGATTTGTGTTTTGTCTAATTGAGCTTCAAGAAGTTTAAGATCAGCAGTGTTGGTATTCAGGCGATTCAATGCATTATCATATTCTTCCTGACTAATGGCGTCTTTCTCTAACAACTTGCGTTGTCTGTTTTCAATATCCTGATTTAACTTTTGATTGTATTTCTCTTTCTCCAACTGGGCGCGAATTTCTTCATCGTTAATCTGCAATAACAACTCACCCTTCTTCACGCGTTTACCTTCCTTAAAATAGAGTCCGGTAATCTTGCCCGATTCTTCACTCGTCAATTCAAGAGATTCATTTGCCAGCACTGACCCTGTAACAATAAGTTTGTTATCGAGCGAACCGGATTTAATGAGTAACACTTCAACAGGTAATTTGCTCGCAGCTTGTGTTGCCGTTGTTACAGTCGATTTTTTATCATCGCTGAATAAATTCAACTTTGGCAAGGCCAACAAAAAAACAACGCCTACTACAGCAATAATGGTAATGACTTTTTTATTCATGTCTAGCTAATAATCTACTTTTTTGATGATGTCGCGCGAATAAAAGCGCGTGATGGAATCAGGCTTTGTTCGCGATGAACATCTGATGTAACTCCAGAATTTGCGGAATCAACAATCGGTTTTCGTCATTATAGAGAACAAAGTCGGCACGATTTAATTTTTCATCCTCCGCCATTTGATTCTTCATGATCTCCTTCACCAATTCTTCTGAGCGGTGCGCATCACGCGACAACACACGCTTTATCCGAAGGGCTTCTGGTGCATGCACCACAATTATTTTATCCAGTTCTTTATTAGATCCCGTTTCGAACAAAAGCGCTGCTTCTTTTAAAACATACTGATGATGACCTTTCTCCCGTATCCACTGCAAATAATCTTCCTTTACTCTCGGATGAACCAGACTATTTAGTGTATTAAGCTTCTTCGGATCGTTAAAAACAGTCTCACCGAGGTAGCTTCTATTAACGGAACCATCTGTATTATAAGACAAGAGTCCGAATTCTTTTTGGATGTTAGCGATGAGTATTCCATCGGTGGTCATTAATGCTTTCGCATGGCTATCTGCATCATATATAGGTACACCCAAACATTGAAAAATCTTACACACCAGGCTTTTACCTGATCCTATCCCTCCGGTAATACCAACTTGATAGGGAGTTTTCATCGGCTAGAATTTTACAAGCACAGAGTCTGCTTTGATGATCTGCGTAAAAGGTGGGAGACCTTGTAAAACAGGAAGAACTCTTATTTCTCCACGTTTGAAATCTTTTAAATTAACAATAGCATAAATGGAATCTGGTCGATATTGATTCATCATTCGTTGAGGGATAGAATAAACACAAACCCATTGTTTCATCTCTACATAGGGGCGTGATGACATCGTGGCATTCACAATTTTAAGATCGACTGAATCTGTTATTTCAACCTGCCTATCTACTTTGAATTGTACTGAAACAGTTGGCGGGTTTCGTTTAATCAATTCCTGATTTAAAAATTTTACCTCCACATCATCCGCAAAATCTTCATCGATGTTGCGTTGAGAAAGTTTAAGCTGTACCGGATTTGATATTGCCTTTATTAATGTGATGGGACCTTCAATCAAAATAGAATCGGGCGATACCGTTGATTCGCTGCTCATGCCATAACCCTTCCGGAAAAGTATGGAAGGAGTATCGAGATGAAGCTTGACAGTGCGTTGAAACTTACGTTCAATTGCAATGTGCAAGGTATCCGTCAAAATAAAATTAATCTCAAAGCCTTCAAGTTGGTTGGCAAAAAATGCAGGCAATGTGCTGCCAACAATTTTTTGTATTTGATTAGGGTGTTCTAGCGGAATAACGAGTGGCGGAACTTTTAATCCTGTGCTTCTTCGAAAAAGATTCCAGCCCAACCCTGTTACATTAATCTTTACTTCTGTTGGCAACGGTCGAATAGGAACATACGAAGTTTGATTGTAATCAAATGCTATTGGAAAACTAATGTTGGTGGTATAGTTTTTATTGAGGGCATTAAAAAACCAGAAGACCATGGCCGCGAATGCACACAGCACAACGGCCTTCCAGTTTTTCTTGTTGATACGAAGTACGTTGAATATCGATTTGAAAAATCCCATTCACAAAAAGTAAAATGTACGAATCAATTCACCATCGACAATTCAGGCAATCAAACTATTTTTTAGCTGCTGCTTTTGTCGCTTCAAGTGAAATAGCTGATTTGTTGAAACGAATGCGACCACCTTTTTCTACTTCTAGAATAAAAGTATCGCCTTCCAGTTCGGCTACATAACCGTGTGCACCACCAATGGTAACAACAGCATCGCCTTTCTTAATCTCTTCTGTAAATTTCTTTGCATCCTTTGCCTTCTTTTGTTGCGGACGGATCATAAAAAAATAAAATACTAGGATGATACCACCAAAGATGACGAATTGATAAATCGGATTGGACGCTTGTGCTTGTGCTAAGATTGAATACATAATCGTTTATAATTTTTTAGGAGGTCAAAGTTATTAAAATAAACATCCCAATCTACCGTGAAGCAGATTGGGATGTTGTGTTATTAATTTGTTAAAGAATACTACTTCTTCACCGGTCCACTATCAGGCACAGTAGCTTTTGGTAATACCATTGCCTTGAAGCGCAATACCGTTTGTTTAGGCCATGTATTTGCTGTTACTGTTACGGTTTTATTTTGTGTGTTTTGTTTACCATTGCTGTCAAACTTTGCTTTTACAAAACCGCTTGCTCCAACAGGGATAGCCTCTTTTGTCCAGTTAGGCACGGTGCATCCACATGAACCTTGTGCACCTTGAATGATTAACGGGGCTTCACCTGTATTTTTAAATTTATAGGTATATTCCACTACGTCACCTTCTTTTATTGTTCCAAAATCGTGATCTACCGTTTCAAACTCCATTGCTGGTAATGGGCCTGTTGGTTTTTCTTCCGCTGGCTGTGTCTCGGGGGTCACAGCGGGTGTTGTTTGAATAGCGGGGGTTGTTTTCTTTCCCTCCAACTCTTGCAAGCGACTTTCTAATTGCGCGATTTTCTTTTCTGAATCGCGGTTGTTACAGCCTACCGCTACTAACATTACTACGGTAGCCATTAAAAAAATTCCCTTCATCATCTTCATAGCTCTTATTATATATTGTTGTTATTACGTTGAGTGTCTATTACAAATTTTACTTACAGATTTATTAACCCTTTTTGCCCCGAATCTGTTCCAGTAATTCATCTACATCAAAAAGCAATTGTTCCGCTTTACCTTTTGCTTCATCTACCACTTTTTGCCCTTGCGACTTGGCTTCGCTAGTGAGAGGAGTCTCTTTTCCTGAAACAAAATCGTTGATCAGCTCTTGTAGCATGTTACGGTATTTATCGAGCTGAAAGGATAACTTTTCGCGTGTGTTTGAACCTTTATCTGGGGCATATAAAATCCCCAAAATTGCTCCCGCTGCTGCGCCAGCCAAAAATGCCATGAGTGTGTTACCGCTTTTCTTGCTCATAAACTTTCAAATTAAAGTGTGTTGGGATGCAAATTCAAAATTTTAACAATTTTTAACAAATCGTTGAAATTGCCAATGTTCCGCTTATCGAATTTCAATTATTTATTGTCAATTAATCCCCTTCCACTCTTTTTCATGGAACCGTTTTCTTTCAATTCCTTCGCAATTACATCCAAAATGCCATTAATAAACTGACGGCTTTTGGGTGTGCTGTAATTTTTAGCCAGTTCAATATATTCGTTTATGGAAACCTTTACCGGAATGTTCGGGAATTCTAATAGTTCCGCGATGGCCATCTCCAAAATAATCCGGTCGGTCAATGGCAGCCGGTCTACCTCCCAATTACGGGTATTGTTAGCAATTAATTCTTTGAACTTTGGATCAAGATGAGAACCTGTTTGAAATAAACGCTCGATAAAATTCTTATCGTCATCCCAATTCATGGAAAGCATATGCAGTGTAAGAACTTGTTTTGATTCAGGGTCATAAGACTTAACGGTTTTTTCAACCATGCCCTTTACAATATCCTTGTCTTCTGCCCACCGTAATACTTCTTCTTCAAAGAAGTCATTGATAACCGTCTTCCCTAAAATTATTTTTTTGAAAAGGTGGTTTATAAATTTCTTCTGTTCCTCCAAGGTAGGATTCTTCTTTTCATTGTAGGCTACATACTCTGCATCCGGACGCAATACATCGCGGAACCATGCCTTCACACGATCCGCCTTATCTTGCCAATGACGACCTAACTTCACTGCATCTTTTTTCAAGAGTTCGCTTTCGCGGATGCCCTGAACCCAGGCATTGTCAGAAAAATTTTTGTGAACTAACTTTTTATCCGTTTCGGCAACTTCGGCAAGAGCCGGTACAAGACTTAAAATGGAAATGTATTGATCGTAGATTTTTTCAACTTCGCTCACCAGGTTTTTGGCAAAAAAAGACGTGTCCTTCTTGGATTGGTTGGCATATTGAATGAAGCATTCATTCACCACCTTTTTTATTTTGATGTTTTCGTGGTCTACTGACGTTTCAGCATTGAGGAACGCTTTCTCAAACAGTTTGGTAGCTTGTTTTTTCTCAAGGGTAAGCTGAGTTTTGTCCTGCACCTCCATCGAATTTAAATCGGGTAGGAAGGAATCATTGATTTTCTCCAGGCACAATTCGTAATTGGCATCTTTGCACTGTTGTAATGCAAAAAGGCTTTGCATTACTTTCACTCTAAGGCTTCTTCTGTTGAGCATGATAAAGAACTACTGGTCGTATAATTGGGCACAAAAGTAAAATATCCGCTTTGGTTTAGCTAACCGATTCCGGATATAAATTGATTTTTAAAAATTCACAATGTCTTCAGTTTGTTTGCTGTAATTTGAAGCCGAAAAACAATAGCTAACAGCGAACGATTAGAATAATATTTCGTTTTAGCCTAAGTCGGTCAATATTCATTCATGAAAGAACTCAAATACCTCAATAAATACCTGTTCAAGTACAAATGGCATTTAATTTTAGGAACTCTCTTCGTCATTATTTCCAACTTCTTCCAAATTATACCCGCCCAGTTGGTGCGGCATTCCATTGATTTAGTAGTCGATAATATTCGCATTTATCAGTCCTTTTCAAGCACCAATCTTCAGGATAATTTCTTCCGCGTTTTTGCATACGGCATCCTGATTTATGCCGGATTGATTCTATTGATGGCCTTACTTCGAGGTGTTTTTTTGTATTTCGTGCGCCAGACCCTGATTGTGATGTCGCGTTTGATTGAGTACGATTTGAAAAATGAAATTTTCGAGCACTATCAAACATTGCCACTCAGCTTTTACAGAAGAAATAACACGGGCGATTTGATGAACCGCATTTCGGAAGATGTAAGTCGTGTGCGCATGTACCTCGGCCCCAGTATTATGTATGGGTTAACTCTTTTCACACTTTTTATTACACTGGTGCCCATCATGTTTAGCATCAGCCCTACCTTGACTTGGTATGCTATCAGTCCGCTACCGATTTTATCGATCAGTATTTTTCTGGTGAACAATAAAATGGAAAGGCGTTCAGAAGAAATTCAAAAAAGCCAATCGAAACTTTCCACATTCGTGCAAGAAGCGTTTAGTGGAATACGGGTTATCAAATCATTTAATAGAGAACAAGAGTCTATCTCGAAATTCAATATCGAAACGGAGCAATACAAAAAGCAATCGTTGAAACTAACCAAAGTGCAGTCGTTGTTTTTTCCAATCATCATGGCGCTGATTGGTATCAGCACCATTCTCACTGTATATGCCGGAAGCACAGAGGTAATAAATGGCAATCTCACTTTTGGAAACATTGCTGAGTTTATCATTTACGTCAACTTGCTTACCTGGCCCGTTGCTTCGCTCGGCTGGACCAGCAGCTTGGTGCAACGCGCAGAGGCTTCACAGAAACGTATAAACGAATTCTTAAAAACACAAACCAATATTATCTCCGAAAAAAATCTCGATCACGAGATCATTGGTAAAATTCAATTTAAGAATGTAGGCTTTACCTATCCTGACACAGGCATTAGAGCATTAAAAAATATTTCCTTCACTATTCAGAAAGGTGAATCTCTCGCTATTATTGGCACAACTGGTTCTGGTAAGAGTACTGTAGCAGCCCTTGTTTCTCGATTATACGATGCGCGTGACGGTGAAATTCTTATAGACGATATTCCGATTAGTCATTACAACTTAACATCGTTGCGAAGTCAGATTGGTTATGTACCTCAGGATGTTTTTCTCTTTAGTGATACCATCTTAAACAACATCGGCTTTGGCATCAAACAAATTGATGAAGATAAAATTCATCAGGCCGCAAAAGATGCTGATGTGTATGAAAATATAAAAAGCTTTCCTCAAGGTTTTCAAACGCGCGTGGGCGAGCGAGGCATTACGCTTTCGGGCGGACAGAAACAACGTGTTTCTATTGCGCGCGCTATTGTACGCGAACCGAAAATATTGATGCTTGATGATGTACTTTCAGCTGTTGATACAAAAACCGAAAACAATATCCTCAACAGCATGAAGCGAATTATGGAAGGGCGAACCACCATTATTATTTCGCATCGTGTTTCTTCAGCCAAACTCGCTAATAAAATTATTGTATTGATGGATGGTGTAGTGAAGGAAGAAGGAAGTCACGAAGAATTGATTGCGCATGACGGACTCTATAAAGATCTGTATGAAAAGCAAAATCAATTGGATGATGCTGAAGTTGGGAGCAGTTAATTGTTAAGGGTTAAAAGCTGATAGTAGTGCGGTGTACAAACGCCGGCACAATTAACCATTAACTATTAACCTTTGTCGTCCTCGTTACCTTTCGACATAAACCACTAACCATTTTCAATTTGAGTTCGTTACTTTAGCGTTGAAATTTTATACTATGTTTAAGCGTATTGCCTTTATTTTCGTAGTCATTGTCTTTTCTTCGATTGCTTCGGCACAAATACTTCAACCGGCAAAATTGGTTGCAAAGAATCCAACACAAACCATAAAGGTTGGCGATGAAATTGAGTTATCAATAATGGCGACCATTGACAAAAGCTGGCATCTATATTCGATTATAGAAGCCGGTCGCTTCAGTGATGATTGCGGGCCCATACCCTTAACCATTTCATTTTTAAAACATAAAAGCTATGAGTTAATCGGTGATTTAAGAGCGATTAATCCAGAAGCAAAACACGAGGAAACCTTCGATTGTGATGTTCTTATTTTTAATCACACTGGTGAGTTCAGACAAAAAATAAAAGTACTCTCTGCTGATCTCACTGTGTTGGGTACGTACGAAGGTCAGACCTGTTCTGATTTAAGTGGCACCTGCACTCAAATTGATGGCGATTTTATTTTCAAAGACGTTAAAGTTGTAGACAATGGAGGTAAAAAGAATGAGAGTAAAATAACTGAACCAAAAATTGATCAGGCTTCATTAGTACAACCTATCCCAGTTGACACAGCAACGAGCAAAATTCAATCGCCAGCGAATAAAGAGTATGGCGAAAACAAAGGACCGATTTTAGATCCTTCCATTATAAAAGCAGATCCAAAACAGAACTCATTGTTGGGCTTCTTTTTACTCTCTTTCATTGCTGGTCTTGCCGCATTGCTAACCCCTTGCGTTTTCCCGATGATGCCGATGACGGTAAGTTTCTTTACAGGACAAGGAAAATCAAAATCACTTGCATTGGTTTATGGTCTCTCCATCATCATCATTTATACATTGATCGGTGCTGCTCTCGCTCCGCTCATGGGACCTGAAACAGCAAATCATCTTTCAACGGAATGGTTGCCCAATCTTATTTTCTTCGCTGTGTTCATTGTCTTTGGTTTATCATTTCTTGGCTTGTTTGAAATTACATTGCCTGGAACATTTATCAATAAAGTAGATCAGCAAAGTGAGAAGGGTGGGCTAGTAGGTGTTTTCTTCATGGCCTTCACCTTGGTGTTGGTTTCATTCTCCTGCACGGGTCCATTGGTAGGAAGTATTTTAGTTTCATCCGCTGGAGGCGAATTTATTAAGCCAGTCGTTGGGATGTTTGCATTTTCTCTCGCCTTTGCCATTCCTTTTACATTGTTTGCTTTCTTTCCGGGCTGGTTAAATTCATTACCGAAATCAGGTGGATGGCTTAATGCAGTTAAAGTGGTGTTGGGCTTTATTGAAATCGCACTTGCATTTAAATTCTTAAGCATTGCAGATCAGGCTTTCCATTGGGGAATTTTAGATCGCGAAGTCAACATTGCGATTTGGATTGTGATCACAACGTTGATTGGTGTTTACTTAATGAAAGGCTTTCGTCTCTCTGGTGATACCGGTAAAGATGCTGATGATAAAACCGTAAGCATCGTTCGATTGTCGCTTGCAACACTTGCCTTTACATTTGTGGTATATCTTATACCGGGTATGTGGGGAGCACCACTGAAATCATTGGCTGGATATTTACCTCCGCTCTACACACATGATTTTAATTTAACAGCAAACGGAACGAGTTCTACAGCCATTTGTGATGAACCTAAATACGCTGAGTTTCTTCACTTACCTCATGGTTTGAATGGATACTTTGATTATGACCAAGCCCTTGCCTGCGCACGTCAACAAGGCAAACCTTTATTTATTGACTTCACCGGTCATGGTTGTACCAATTGCAGAGAGATGGAAGCCGTGGTATGGTCTGATCCGGAAGTATTGAAAAGACTTCAGAACGATTATGTTGTTGTTGCCTTGTATGTAGACGACAAAACTGAATTGCCAGAAGCGAATTGGTATACTTCGAAATACGATAACAAAGTGAAGAAGACAATTGGTAAACAAAATGCCGATTTACAAATCACCAATCTTAACAACAACGCTCAACCTTTTTATGTATTGGTAGGCGAAGATGAGCGCGTGCTTATTTCTCCTTTCGGTTATGAAAAAAATGCAAAGTTTTTTGCGAAATTCCTGGATGAAGGAAAAGCAAAGTATAAGAGCTTGTACAAATAAGATGTGTTAGTTGTAAAGCTTGCATCTTTAAACTTTCTGTCCTTCAGTGTATAATTGATTGGCTTAACTGACTGCTAGACTGTGCTCCAGAGGAGCACCCTGTCTATAGCATCAGCATTATGTTTTCGTCAGGTTCCAGAGGAGCCCACCTTGAAAACATTTATTTTGCCAAAATATTAAAGCAGCACCCTTTCTCCCCGAAAGCTCTTCAGGAGCGTATTAAACTTATTCTATTTTCTATAAACAGGGTGCTCCTCTGGAGCAAAGTTTACCAGTAATTGTCTTCTTGCAATAGCTTACCTGGAAGGGACATAGATAAAGCTAGCATACAGCTACGATACAGCTATAGCGGACAGAGAGTGGACGAAGAGTGGACAATGAGTTGAGAAAGAAGGGGGATGGACGAGAGCATAACGAGGGGAGTAGCCTTACTGCCACGTCCTACAATATCCCCAGGATCGTGGATACGCAAGGTGCGATAAGGAAGAAGGATAATATCTAAAATGCCGAAAAAACGGCAATTATGAAAGCGTTCGAAGCATAATTTGCTTAAAAAAGCACCTTCGTAATGACCTTAAGGAATGGGAATAATAACCAAGTAAAAGTTTGAATTGAGTGCTGAGAGCTCTGTAACGTTCTCTGATGTAGTATAAACTCAAGTCTTATACCCTTAAATCGCCCCTAAAATCATTGCATTTAAAGTTGAATGGCCTATATTTGAGTTAATGCGGCCTTACAGGCGATGCCTGATTTTTTAAACTTGTTATCTTTGCCGCTTGATTTTTTAAACTTGCCTGAAGGCATAAAGAACCCTGTAGCATGCAAAAACGCTGGATTAGTTTTCTCGGTATCGCCATTATTGCCATCGGAATAATAGCATTCAATAAATTCTTTTTGACCTCAATGGAGTATCAGGAAGCTACCCTGGACTCTACACAAACTATCAGCCTCATTCCAAAAGAGCCACAGGTATTGTACGGCATGGTGGTAGATGATTTCACTGTGATTGAAGACAAGATCAAACGCAATGAGGTGTTAGGTGATATCCTGGAGGCCTATAATGTACCCGCTAAACTTATTCATCAAGTATCTCAACTTTCGCGCAGTGTTTTTGACGTTCGCAAAATAGCTCCGAATAAAAAATACACACTTATCTGTGATCAGGATTCGTTGCAAACGGCCAAAGCATTGGTGTATGAACCGAACCAGATTGATTATATCGTATTTCGTTTTGAAGATTCACTTTGGGTGGAGGTTTGTAAACGTGATGTTGTTGTAGTTGAAAAAAATATTGTCGGAGAGATTAAATCAAATTTATCAGAGACCATTGAAGAGATGGGTATCTCCCATGAACTCACCAATAAGTTTGTAGATATTTTCGGATGGCAGGTTGATTTTCAACGTCTCCAAAAAGGAGATAAGTTTAAACTGATCTATGAAGAAGCACAAGTAGAAGGACAATCGGTTGGTATCAGACAAATCAATGGAATTTATTTTGAACATGCCTCAAGTCCTTATTACGCTTTTCCTTATGATCAAGGAGAAGGTATTGACTACTTTGATGAAGAAGGAAAAAGTTTACGTAAAGCTTTGTTAAAATACCCAATCGAATTTACTCGCATTAGTTCGCGCTATAATTTGAATCGTTTTCATCCAGTACAAAAAAGATGGAAAGCGCATTTAGGTACCGACTTCGCAGCAGCGCCTGGCACACCTATTCGCGCTGTAGGAGATGGACTAGTTGAAGAAGCTCAATACAAATCGAACAACGGTAATTATGTGAAGATTCATCATAATGGCACATACACCACACAGTACCTTCACATGTCACGTATTGCAGATGGGGTTCGTGCAGGCACACGCGTTAGACAAGGCCAAACCATTGGTTACGTTGGAAGCACTGGCTTGGCAACAGGTCCTCATTTATGTTATCGTTTTTGGAGAAATGGCATACAGGTAGACGCTTTGAAAGTAGAACTTCCTCCATCACAACCAATCAAGAAAACCCATGTGGAATCGTTTGATAAGGTAAAAGTTGAGCTGATGCAGAAGCTCGATAAAATTTCATTCCCAGCTCCAATCCAGCTACCTATCGCATCACTTTAAATCTTTTATTTCTGCTTCATAGAAAGATCGCACACTTTTCTTTATCTTTTTCTGTTAAAGGACAGTTAGTGTTATCCTAACGCATGAAGTACGTTTTTACACTTTTTCTATTTGCTGGTATTTTCCTCGCAGCACAAGCACAAAAAGTTGGCTTGGTGTTTAGCGGTGGTGCAGCCAAAGGTCTTGCGCACGTTGGTGTTTTAAAAGCGCTGGAAGAAAATGAAATTCCCATCGACTATATTGTTGGTACTTCTATGGGCGGCATTGTAGGGGGATGCTACGCCGCGGGAATGAGTCCCGACCAAATTGAGCAACTCGTAGTATCAGCTGAATTTCTTCGCATCATTAACGGAACGCCAGAGCCTGGTTTCAATTCCTTTTATCATCGCAGTGATGACACGCCACAATTTATTAAACTTAACCTTGCATTGGATTCTACTTTCAGTTTTCAATTTAACACAAGCCTTGCAAGAGACGTTTCGTTGAACTTCGGATTAGCCGAAAAAATGGCGCAAGCAGCGGCCATTTCGAACAATAATTTTGACAGCCTCTTTATACCGATCCGCGTAGTGACCGCTGATATTTTCACGCAACATGAAGTTATTCTTTCTAAAGGACAACTGAGCGATGCCTTGCGGGCAACGCAAAGTGTTCCGCTCTTTTACGAACCTATTCGCATCGATGGAAAATATCTTTTTGATGGTGGTGTGTATAATAATTTTCCGGTAGATGTTATTCAGAAAGAATTCAATCCGGATATTATTATCGGGTCGAATGTTTCATCTAAGATTTACAATGAATATCCATATGGGAACGATGATAAACTTCTTTCCCGTTCGCTCATCCTGTTGTTGCTGGACAAATCCGATCCATCACGAATTCCATCCAATGGCATTTACATTCAACCTAACCTGTCTGCGCTTGGTGTATATGATTTTGCCAAAGCAAAAGCAATGGTTGATAGTGGTTATGCTCAGACCATGCGTCAGATGCCTGAGATCAAACAGAAAATTGCCGCGCGCAAAACGTGTGATGAAGTAACAAACGAACGAAATGAATTTACAAATAAAAGCTACCCGCTTTTGTTTGATGGATTAGGGTTTAAAAATTTCAGTAGCAATAACCGTGGCTACCTCAGGCGAATGTTTAAAACTAACAAGCTAAATGGCGGAACGCTTTTTTATAGTCAGATTAAAGAAGGATATTTTAAATTGGTTTCAGAAGAATACTTTAGCAATACCTATCCAAATATTTTATTCAATCCGGACACAAAGCGTTTTACACTTCAACTTACCAAAAGACCCCAACAAAATTTTCAGGTTGATTTCGGTGGCGTAATGGCAACACGCGATGTAAGCAATCTCTATCTCGGACTTAATTTTTTTCGATTCAACCGAACATTGACGCACGCGTACCTTGGTTTTCAAACCGGTAATTTTTATAAAATGGCTATGGCTAAAGTCCGAATTGACTTCCCGCATCAGTTTTATCTTGAGCCGTATGCATCGTATGATAATAAGAACTATTTGCAAAATGATGATGTGCTCGATCAAGTATCATCAGGAACCTTGCCAACTGTTCTAAAGCGAATAAACAGAAAATATGGTCTTCACCTTGGTCTTCCTGCCGGCAATTTTTTTAGAAGTGTTTTGAGCTTCGAAACATTTGACAACGTTGACCGATACATTAACGGTGATGTATTCATTAGTACCGATCAACTTGATCAATTACGGGTTGATGGTTTTAAAACCGGATTCACATTTCTTTCCAATACATTGAACAGAAAACAGTATGCTTCTTCTGGAAGAGCCTTTTCTATTGGAGGCGATTATTTTCACCTGACTGAAGGATTTACACCCGGAACAACATCCATCAGAACAGCTCCTGTTAAAATGGTGCACCAGTGGTTTAAGGTGAGGGCCAGTGCTGAACATTATTTTGGTACCGGAATATATAAACCTGGATATTATGTAGAAGCTGTCTTTTCAAACCAGTCAGCTTTTCAAAATTATTACGGCACAATTATCAATGCCCCGGCTTTTTCAGCCATGCAGGACAGCCCGACATTGATACTTCAAAATTTCAGATCATTCAATTACATAGCGGGAGGCATGCGCAATGTCTTTACCATTTTTCCAAAATTTGATATTCGAATTGAGGCTTATGCATTCAAACCAATTGATTATATAACGCAAGCAGCCAATCAGGAAGCATCAGTTAATCGTGATTTCAAGACCGTGTTTTTTGCAGGAACCACTAACCTGGTTTATCATTCGGTAATCGGTCCGATATCCTTAAGCGCCATTTACTATGATGATCGAGAAAATCAATTCGGTGTTTTGCTTCACCTCGGATTCCTATTGTTTAACAAACATTCTTTAGAATAGTCTTTTATCAGAAAAGCAGCAATACATCAGCCAATACTAATTCTTTGGTTTTGATGTACTGTTTCCGGCCCGTTTTAATTTTTTTAGCTAAGTTTAAACTCTAATTCTAAATCGAAGCTGTGCATGAAGCGATTTCTACTTTACACCCTATTTCTGGTTTGTTTTTCTCTCGTTTCTAATGCCCAGGTAGTTCAGTGGGCCTCGAAAGTAATGGAGTTCTCATCCGAATTAACTCCCATTCAATACTCCGCACAGCAAGCTTTAGGCAAGCCAAATGTATTGCCAGCAGGAGGGCAAAGTCCAAATGCATGGGCGCCTGACAAACCAAAACGCAAAGAATGGCTGAAACTTGGGTTTGCAAATCCTATTGCCATCCGCCAAATAGCCGTTGCTGAATCACATAATCCAAGTGCGATTTACCGTGTACTGGCATATGATGAAACTGGTCGTGAGTATGTTATTAATACGTTAAGCCCAATGGCAATTCCACTAAAAGGAAGAATGCTTGGTCTTTTCATGGAACTTACTCCTTACAAAGTTGCCGCTGTTAAAATTGAATTTGATGGTGCAGCAGTACCCGATTATTTTGGAATTGACGCGGTCGCTATTTCAGATTCGAATTATCCCATCATTGCAGACATTCCCAAACTTCAACTTCTTGCTTCGGGAATTGTAATTGAAGCATTGGATAAAAATGTGAATAGTGATTACAGCGAACTGAACCCCTTGTTATCACCTGACGGAAAAGTGTTGTATTTCAGCAGAAAAAATCATCCGGAAAATATGGGGGGTGTAAGCGATAAAGAAGACATCTGGTATTCTGAGTTGGATTCATCAGGACACTGGAAACTTGCTCAAAACATGGGGCCAAAATTTAACAACACAGGACCTAACTTCGTGAACACCATTTCGGCAGTGACACCGGATGGAAAATCGGCTATTATGGTGCTCGGAAATAAGTATGATTACAAAAATAAAGAAGGCACTATAGTAAAGATGACGGCTGGTGTTTCCATCAGCTCGAATGTGGGTGGCGAATGGTCAAGGCCAGTGGCACTAAATATTGCAAACGATTATAACTACAACGACAAAGCAAATTATTTTTTAACCAATAATCGCAAGACGTTGATTCTCGCTGTTGAGCGCGAAGACACCGAAGGCGATCGCGATTTATATGTGAGCTTCATGAAAGATGACAGCACGTGGACAGAACCTGTGAACCTTGGAAACGTGGTGAACTCAGCCGGTGAAGAATCTGCTCCTTTCCTCGCATCAGATGATAAGACAATGTACTTTTCATCAAAAGGTTTTAGTGGTTATGGAGGAAGTGACATCTATGTATCCAGAAGATTAGATGATACCTGGACAAGCTGGTCAGAGCCTGAGAACCTTGGACCAGAGATTAACTCACCATTGGAAGATTTGTTCTTTAACATTCCTGCGTCAAGCGAATATGCGTATTACTCAAAAGGTGTAAGTGAAACCAATACCGATATTTTCCGTGTGAAGTTGCCGATTGTTCGCAACCCAGAACCATGGGTTACTGTGCGTGGAAAAATTATTGACAAAGTCACTGGCAAACCAATTGGCGCTAAAATTATTTATGAGCGCCTGCCTGACGGAAAAGAAATGGGTATTGCCCAATCCAATCCGGAAACAGGCGAATATGAAATACGTTTGCCTGGAGGTTATCTTTATGGGATTCGTGCCGAAGCGAATGGTAAAATGTCAGAAAGTCAGAATTTAGATCTGCGAAATGTAAAGGCGGATCAGGTTATCGAACATGAAGACTTCAATCTTCAACCAATCGAGGTGGCAACCGTACAAGAGAACGTAACCATTGTATTGAACAATGTGTTCTTCGATTTTGATAAGGCAGTGTTGAAACCGGAGTCATTCCCTGAATTAGATCGCGTAGTAAAACTCATGAATGAAAAAGCTACTATGCAAATTGAAATTGCCGGACATACCGATGCAACAGGACCTGATGATTATAACTTAGGTCTTTCAGAGCGCAGAGCGAAATCCGTAATGAAATACTTCTCGGGTAAAGGTATTGCTGCAGAACGCATGAGTGTTGTGTACTTCGGAGAGACCAAGCCACTAGAACCAAACGAAAACAAAGAAGGCAGGAGAAAGAACCGCAGGGTAGAATTCAAAATTTTGAAAATGTAATCCTAATCCTTATGGCCAACTCATTTTTTAAACTCCTCTTCGCTTTTAGTTTTATTGTTTCGTTCGCTGTTGCACAACCGGCCGACAGTTTAATTTATGCCGAAGGTAAAGTGCTAAACGCCACCACAAAAGAATTGGTGAGCGCACGCATTACCTATCATAGTTTGCCATATGGAAACCGTGTGGGCTCACTGAACAACAGCACCTATTCCTTCCCCTTATTTGATAATGAAAAGTATTCTATCACTGTTGAAGCCCAGGGCTTTAACACTGTGAAGTACATGATCGATCCGGCTGAAGCAAATGCAGGCAAGCGCGTAGTAAAAGATATTGAGTTGACAGTCGGCACCATGGGGAGCAACGGTCACAAACATGAGGTAGGTAATGTAATGCGCCTCGATAACTTGATTTTTGAAGTCAACAAATCGAAGATCAACGCTGAGTCATATCCCGAACTTGACATTGTGGTGAACATGATGAAAGAAAATCCGAAAATGGTAATTCAGCTTGAAGGGCATACTGATTATGTAGGAGATCCAAAACAGAACATCAAACTTTCTCAAAACCGTGTTGATGCTGTTCGCAATTACCTGATATCAAAAGGAACTCAAAAAAACCGTGTAAAGACAAAGGCCTTTGGAGGCACCGCACCGTTGTCACGCGATGATACACCGGAAGCCCACAGATTAAATCGAAGGGTGGTATTGAGGGTGTTGGAGAATTGAGTTAATATTTAAGCAAGTTTTATCCCTAGACTATATCCCAAGGCTACAGACCGGGATTTCTTGATTAACAGCGCTGGATGGATTAAGAATTTAATGCAATGAATAAATTAGCTGCAGACCTCATTGAGAAAGGCAGCTCTACTGTTGAAATTGAATATTAAAATGTAGGAAACAATTGCATTTTAATATTCAATTTCAGAACCTTATTTTCCTAAAAACTTCCCACACCACAATACCAACACACACTGATACATTCAACGAATGCTTAGTGCCAAGTTGCGGAATTTCGATTGCCACATCGGCTTCTGTTAGCGCTTCTTCACTTACACCATCCACTTCATTACCGAAAACCAAGCAATACTTTTCGTTTTCTATTGGCAAAAATTCATGAAGCGGTTTGCTCTTTGTGGTTTGTTCTATAATGACAATAGCATATCCCTTTGTTTTTAATTCAGTCAATGCATCTTTTGTGTGTTCAACATATTGCCACGCTACTGATTCAGTTGCCCCCAATGCTGTCTTTTGAATTTCACGATGAGGTGGTTGACCTGTAATTCCCGTTAGGTAAATTTTTTCTACACGAAAAGCATCTGCTGTTCGAAAGGCTGATCCAACATTGTGAAGACTGCGCACATTATCAAGCACAATACAGACCGGAATTTTTTCCGCTTCCTTAAATTCATCAAGGGATATTCGTCCTAGTTCTTGCAGTTTGAGTTTTTGCATGCGCAAAAATAAACATTCAACACTGCCAACCTGATCTAAATATTTTGATTTTCTAATCTATTCAGCCTGGTTCAACTCCGCTATCAATGTTTCCAATTGAATCAAGTACTTTCCATAACTCAAATTCTCCATCCATACTGCAAGGTAATATCCCAGCGGTGTCACAATGGCGAGCGTAATGATCAAGGCTACAATATTCTTCGTCTTCTGCATTACTTCAACAACATCTGTACTAAGAGACAAACCAAGCAGAAAACCCGTTGTGCCAGCCAAAGGATAAATGAAAATCCATGCTCTACGCTGAAGGGCTAGTGAGGTCTTCGTGCTGTCATAGATCACCTGCAGTGAATCTTTGAAATTTGAATCCATGACAAAGTGACTTTCAATTTTTCGAAGTGTTCTGTAGTTTGTCAAAAAACCAAACGCATAAATAATAATCATGAGTGCAAGAAAAATCTTCACTATGGGTTGCGGAACAACGCTGAAACAATAGATGAACACTACTTCAAACAGTACGATAAATCCTAAAGCATAACGAAAAGACGCAATGAGTTTTTGTACTGGATGCTTCGATGTTGTACGTATCTCTATCTCACCCTTCACTGGTTTGGAAAGTTTTTCGCGATCCAGATTTTTCCAAGTCTCTTGTAAATCCATGACTAAATAATGTTGAGTTTCTTTGTTAATGTTTCCTTGATGCGATGAAGTTTAACTGCTGTGTTGTTTTTCGTTATCCCCGTGATGTCAGCAATCTCTTCATTTTCATATCCATCCAGATGCAGGGTCACGATCATGCGATCAATTTCATTTAACATACGGATAGCAATGTAAAGCGCTTCACTTTCTTCGTTTCTATTTCCCACAGTGGAGACTGCATTAAATCGACTCATGTCATCATGCGGCTCTACTAATTTTATTCTTCGCTTAAACGTGAGAACCGTATTAAGTGCCACGCGATATAACCATGTGGAGAATTTAGACTGTCCCAGAAAACGTGGATACGATTTCCAGGCTTGAAATAAAATCTCTTGAAAAAGATCTTTCTCATCATCTTCATGATGTACATAAAGACGAATTACCTTATAGATTATTCCTCTGTTCTGATCAATCTGTTCTGTAAACTCTTTCTCCAGGTTGTGTGCCATTGATTAGGTAAAGTTCGGCCAGTCTATGTAACCATCACTCTTCGTCATGGTTACAAATGTATTTAGTTAAAGAGTATCGGATAAAGAGATGCCTGGCGCGCAAAGTTCTGCATTATTCATAATATGAATCAGCATTTTCTTCCATTCTACCTTCATCGCTTCATCATTTTTCCAATAAGTAGCATGAGGCTATGAACTATTACAGGCTCTTAAAAAATTCCAAAAAAAGGCGTATAAAAAGATTTCCCAATCCCCCGCTCACTCTGGACTTTTCTATCTTTGTTCACCATGGCCGAAACGAAAACATCTGTTGAAACCCCGTTGATGAAGCAATACAATGCTATCAAAACACGCTACCCGGGTGCGCTGTTGCTTTTTCGTGTGGGCGATTTTTATGAGACTTTTGGCCAAGACGCCATCATTGCCAGTAAAATTCTTAACATTACGCTAACCAAACGCGGAGCTGGTTCTTCTTCTGAAATTGAACTCGCTGGCTTCCCTCATCATTCTCTTGACACCTATTTACCCAAGCTTGTGCGCGCTGGTAAACGTGTTGCCATCTGCGATCAACTTGAGGATCCGCGTTTTGTAAAAGGTATTGTAAAGCGTGGCGTAACTGAACTGGTTACACCCGGCTTGGCCTACAACGACAATGTATTAGAACGCAAGCAAAATAATTTTCTTGCTTCAGTCTACATCAACAAAAATGTTGTGGGCGTTTCTTTTCTCGATGTTTCTACGGGTGAGTTTTATGCCGCACAAGGCAACGAGCATTATATCTCTAAACTCATACAAGGTTTCTCTCCCTCTGAAATTATCTATAGCAAAAATTCACGTACGCATTTTGAAAAAATGTTCAGTGATGAGTATAATACCTATACTCTTGATGAATGGGTATATGGTTTTGATTATGCATACGAAAAATTAACCTCCCATTTTAAAACCACTTCGTTAAAAGGTTTTGGTATTGAAGGACTAGGTGAAGCCATTATTGCAGCGGGAGGCATCTTGTATTATCTCGAAGACACAGAACACAAAGACACTTCACATATCACATCTATCTCAAGGATTGATGAAGACAAATTTGTATGGCTTGACAAGTTCACCATTCGCAATCTTGAAATTGTTAGTTCACAAAATGAAGGTGGGGTTCCGTTGTTGGATATTCTCGACCATACGGTAACACCGATGGGTTCGCGTCAATTGCGCAAGTGGATGATTCTTCCGCTGAAAGAAAAAGCAGCGATTGATCAACGTCTACTTGTCGTTGATACATTCTTTACG
>JANMRZ010000076.1:0-52471 GCA_031388805.1 Chryseolinea sp. | reverse complement strand
CTGATTCCATTCTTGTCAAAGCTAAAAGAGGGAGAAATTCCAAGAGCGATTGCTACATCGGCACCCCGTGAGAATGTTGATTTTACAATTCAATACGCGGATATGGGCGGTTTCTTTGACACTATATTGGACGAATCATTTGTCAGCAAGGGAAAGCCCGATCCTGAGATTTACATTAAATCGGCAAAAGCCTTGGGTTTTAATCCCGCCAACTGTATTGTTTTTGAAGATTCTCTATCGGGGATTGAGGCCGGAAAGGCGGCAGGTTGCAAAGTTGTGGGTGTAACCACTACTCATAGCGCTGAAGAGCTTGACAAAACCGATTTTATTATAGATAATTTTAATGACTTAACGCCCCAATCGCTTATTTCAAGGCTTTTTTAATGATGCGTCCCGGATTATTTTCAAGTGCCTTTGGATTATTGAAGTGGTTTTGCCGATATTTGCAATCCGTTTTCAAAGGCGGGTTAAATAATTGAGCAGCTATGGCACGTGTTTGTCAAATAACAGGAAAAAGACCTCAGGTAGGTAATAACGTTTCGCACGCTAACAACAAGACAAAGAGAAAGTTCTATCCGAACCTTCAAAAAAAGCGTTTTTTCATCCCTGAAGAGGATAAATGGATCACTTTGAAGCTTACAACAAAGGCGATTAAAACCATCAGCAAGTATGGTATTTCATCGGTGTTAAAGGAAGCAAAGGCTAACGGTCACTTAGTATTGTAATCAAAATCAGGTTAAGGGTTGATCGTTGATGGTTCTGCCAAAAGCGAGCGACAATTACCTAACAACATTTAATAGTCAACAAAATGGCAAAGAGAGGTAACAGAATTCAAGTGATACTCGAGTGCACAGAGCACAAGACGACAGGCGCGCCAGGCATGAGCCGCTACATCACTACCAAAAACCGCAAGAACACAACAGAGCGGTTAGAATTGAAGAAATACAACCGTATTCTTAAGAAAGTAACTGTTCACAAAGAAATTAAATAACCATGGCAAAGAAAGTAGTTGCATCCCTCAAAAAGACAGACGGAAAAAGTTATGCAAAAGTGATCCGTGCTGTGCGTTCTGAAAAAACTGGCGCTTACACTTTCAGAGAAGAAATTGTTTCCTCTGATTTAGTGAAAGAAACACTCGCTAAAAAGTAATTCAGGTATAGAAGAAAGTGAAAAGTCCCCGCGTGGGACTTTTTTTGTTTATCCTCCTCTCAATGAGAGATGTGTTCATCCTTTAAAAATCCCACCTATGGCATTGTTTGGATTGTTTTCAAAAGATAAAAAAGAATCACTCGATAAAGGTTTAGAGAAATCGAAGGAGACCTTCTTCAACAAACTAGGAAAAGTACTGGTTGGCAAATCTACAGTCGATGAAGAAGTGTTGGACAACCTGGAAGAAATTCTCATTTCATCGGATGTTGGAGTTTCCACTACGTTAAAAATTATCGAACGCATTGAACAGCGTGTGGCGCGCGATAAATATTTGGGCACTACTGAGCTCGACCGAATTCTGAAAGAAGAAATTGCCAGTCTGCTTTCAGAAAGCAATTCTACTGACCTCTCTGATTTTGAAATTCCTGCCGGTGTTAAGCCTTACGTGATTATGGTGGTGGGTGTGAATGGTGTAGGTAAAACCACAACCATTGGTAAACTCTCTGCACAATTTAAAAACAAAGGCAAGAAAGTATTGTTGGGAGCGGCTGATACCTTCCGCGCGGCAGCGGTTGAACAGTTAAAACTCTGGGGTGAACGCGTTGGTGTTCCTGTAGTATCGAAAGGCATGAATACTGATCCATCTGCTGTTGCGTATGATGCAGTGGTAGAAGGTGTGAATCAACAATCCGATATCATCATTATTGATACCGCCGGAAGACTTCACACAAAAGTGAATTTGATGGCAGAGTTAACGAAAATCAAACGCGTTATTCAAAAAGTAATTCCGGATGCGCCACATGAAGTCCTGCTTGTGTTAGATGGAAGCACTGGTCAAAATGCTATTGTTCAGGCAACCGAATTTACTAAGGCTACAGAAGTAACAGCACTTGCTATAACCAAACTTGATGGCACAGCAAAAGGTGGAGTAGTGATTGGAATTTCAGATCAATTTAAAATTCCGGTTAAATACATTGGTGTGGGTGAAAAAGTAGATGACCTGCAGGTTTTCAACAAGACTGAATTTGTAGACTCACTTTTTAAGCGGAACTGATTGTTTTTTCGCAATCGGAATTCGAAAGAGTAATTGATAATTAAATCCCCAATAAACATTCTTGTTCGTGAGGCCATAACCGGGTACATCATGCGGGAGCAAATCCGGAGTATCTCCCATATTTAAAGCGAACTTGTAACGGATGGTGTAACCCATCCAGAATATTTTCCAAATACGAACCCGCAAGCCCGATGTAAGTTCAAACCAATTAGCCGGCACGTTTCGGTTGGCATACACTTCATCCGAAGTTCCCCACAGCGGATCATTAATAATAACAGTGTAATCTTCCGAAAAAGAACTGTGTGCGTATCGCAATCCCAGGAAGAACATATTCTTATCTGGATTTTTTGTCAGGAAATTTACATCGGCACCAATGCGAAAATAGTTTCCGTTGTTACTGTAGTTAGAAGAATCCTGAAGGTATGTTCTCCCCCATGATCCATAATCAACTGTCAGGTAGTAGCGATAAAAATCCACATCAGCGTTTACTTCCCAGCCGTTAAATGTTTCGTCATAGGTATTGCGAACTAAAGCAAGTGCATCGGTGCCAATCCGAATACCCGTGGGTAAAAATTTATTTCGTACCGAATCTTTTTCCTGGGCGAGCAGAACGATCGGAAGAAATAAAAAAATCGATATGTTAATTTTTAAGAATCTCAATGTTGGTAATCGATGGAAATTGGATGGAGTCTTTTGGCACAGCAGGAGAAGCAAAAGTAAAATCCGATGGTGCGACTTTCAAATTGGTATATACTTTTTGAACGCCACATGCATTGAAAATAGTTTTATTTAGTGCGTCATAACTGACTTTCAATGTATCAATCAATGGTGGATTTCCTTCTGTTACTTCCATATCAAAATAGTATTCAATAGATGTGGCAGATTCATCTATTGGAAGTTCCACAGAACTAGTTGTCAATTCTTCGTAATAGACAGTAGGTGAAAAATTATTTGTGATCTTATTAAACTTAATACTTTTCGCTACGAAACTTTCTCCTTTCGGTGTTTTAAAGGCCACCCGCATCAAATTTGTTTTAGGGCATTGAAAAATTAAAACATTGGTGGTCGCTGGATCCTGGGGAGCATCAACTTTCTTTTCATCATCAACAACAATACTCACTGAATCAAAGTCAAGAGAGCTTGCACTCATTCCAGAAACGTAAGTGGTTAGTGGGCAAACATTATAGCGTTCCTCCTCAGTTAAAGTATAGGTAAGTGAAAGTGTATTTAACTTTCCATCTATACTCATATTAAAATCAGATGAGACCACACCCAGATTAATATTAACGGGTAACGTAACTGTGTTTGTAGTACTATCCTGATAAAACATTTCACCTGAATATCCTGCAATAATATTATCAACCTCTACAGATAAAAGTTGACTCGACTTTTTACCAGTGGTTGCTATATACAATTGATAAAAATCAAACTTCACCAGGTTAGTTGTTGGACACCGATAGATTTCAATATTAATATTGGGAGGATTGTTGACTTGGTTCGTAACCAATCGTATCGAGTCAAAACCAGAATGTTGATCAATCAATAATTCAGATAAAATATACCTTGGTCCGCATTCGTCCGAAACAAATTGAGCTTGCGAAAGATATTTTAGAAGCATCGTTCCACTAATTTTATCGCTCGTAATCGTAACGCCAGTTTCATTGGCCAAATAATTAAGAGGAATGAGGAAGCTGCTAAGACTGACATTAGCATCTAAAATATCGCCTACTCCATCGATATCAACCCCCGAAAGGGTTACGACATCAGCCTTATTTGTTCCTAAAACCTTGAGCGAAATTCCAATCTCGTCACTATTTAACCGAAAACAATCAGGTTGATCTAAGCACGAGATGGCCATAACGCCAAAGAAAAGAATCCAACTACTTTTTTTCAATTTCCACATGAAGGCCGTAAAGATAAGGTAAATGTATAATGTACGAAGTACGATTTAAGAGGTACAAACGGAGATTTTGTATGCATCAAGTTTATGCTTAGGATGTATTTTTTAGTGGCAAACAGCCAAATTTCGTGCCCACTATTTTTAGTACTTTTGCAGCTTTAAGGGAAGCACGTGAAGACAAAAGGCAATCGAAAATCGAAGGTAAACATCGTAACGCTGGGCTGTTCAAAAAACCTGGTTGATTCAGAGGTATTATTAACCCAATTGCGGGGTAATGGCATTGATGCCGTTCACGAATCAAAAGAAGACAATGCCAGTGTAGTGGTCATTAATACCTGCGGCTTCATAGATAATGCAAAACAGGAATCCATCGATACCATTCTTCGTTATGTCGATGCCAAGGAAGAAGGTATTGTCGACAAAGTTTACGTTACCGGATGTCTTTCGGAGCGCTATAAAGACGACCTTGAAAAAGAAATCCCTCAAGTTGACGCTTGGTTTGGAACTCGCGATCTATCCCGTCTTCTAAAAGTTTTCAGAGCGGATTATAAACATGAACTGGTGGGTGAACGGATTCTTACCAATCCAAGTCACTATGCCTACCTTAAAATTTCAGAAGGCTGCGACAGACCTTGCTCCTTCTGCGCCATTCCGTTAATGCGTGGCGGCCATATTTCCCGACCGATTGAAGAACTCGTACTCGAAGCTAAAAACTTAGCGAAACAAGGAACAAAAGAATTGCTTCTCATTGCGCAGGACTCTACCTATTATGGACTTGATTTGTATAAAAAGAGAAACCTGGCCGACCTTCTTAAAAATCTTTCGGATGTAGAAGGTATTGAATGGATACGTTTACATTATGCATTCCCAACGGGCTTTCCAATGGATGCACTGGATGTGATGGCCGAGCGAAGCAACATTTGCAAATACATCGACATGCCTTTGCAACATGCTTCTACTAAATTATTGCAGTCGATGCGCAGAGGTACAACACGCGAGAAGACTGAACAACTTATACATACCATCCGTGAAAAAGTTCCGGGCATTGCCATTCGTACAACGATGATTTCAGGACATCCAGGCGAAACAGAACAGGACTTTGAAGAGATGAAAGATTTCGTAGAGAAATCACGCTTCGATCGCCTTGGAATTTTTACATATTCGCACGAAGAAAATACACACTCTCATTCTATGCCCGATGATGTGCCCGATGATGTGAAGCAAGAACGTATGGAAGAAGTGATGGAGCTTCAACAGGGAATTTCTTTAGAGCTGAATCAAGCAAAGGTAGGCAAGACCTTTAAAGTTTTGATCGACCGCAAAGAAGGAGGCGATTTTGTGGGCCGAACTGAGTTTGATTCACCGGAAGTAGACAATGAAGTGATCATTCAAAGCAAGGACAATTACCTGCGCATGGGTGATTTTGTGAATGTAAAAGTAAAGTCTGCTACAGAGTTTGATTTAACCGGGGAAGTTGTTCGATAACCTCGTGTAATTTTGTGAACTTAATCCATAAATTGACGTTATTCGATCTATGGTTTTTAAAAGTCCCACCAACTTTTGTTGTTAAACATGAAGCTTAACAAAGTCGCCTTCGCGGATACGCGATCATTCAGTCCGTTTTTTCTTGATTACATTCAGCAAAAAGAAACCTTAAAACCATACTACAATCGCTTCCCCTTAATACAAAATGTGGGCGATCAGATAAAAGAAAAAGCTTCGTCCTTCCCAATAACATCAAGAGCTGTTTTAGTCAAAGCGCTTACGCTTCAATATGAAGGTCATTCAATTTCAGAAGCCGTTCAAAAGAATATAGCGCTACTTCAAAACGAAAATACATTTACCGTTACCACTGGTCATCAACTCAACATCTTCACCGGGCCATTATATTTCATTTATAAAATTGTAACGGTAATCAATGCCTGCAAACAACTGAAAGCTCAATATCCCAATTACAATTTTGTTCCGGTATATTGGATGGCATCAGAAGATCACGACTATGATGAAATAAAATATTTTAAACTCTACGGGAAAAAATATACCTGGGAGACTGATCAGAAAGGTGCCGTTGGAAGATTTGATACAAAAAGTCTAAGTAAGCTTGCAAATGAAATTCCGGGAGAAACAAAGATTTTCCGTGAGGCTTACTCCAAGCATAAAAAGTTAAGTGATGCTGTTCGTGCATATGTACATGCACTGTTTAGCAACGAAGGACTTGTGGCTATCGATGGAGATGATCGATCGCTCAAATCGTTGTTTACATCAGTGATGAAACAAGATATTCTTGAACATGTAGCGAAAAGACATGTCGACCAAACTACCACTGGACTTGAAGAGCTTGATTACAAAACGCAGATTTATTGTCGAGACATTAATTTCTTCTATTTGATCGATGGCTTACGAAGCAGGATTGAAAAAAAAGAGAATACCTATCAAGTTCTGGATAGTGACATCAGCTTCACTCAGGCACAGATCGAAAAACTAATCAACGAGGAACCAGAAAAATTTAGTCCGAATGTTATTCTTCGTCCGCTCTATCAAGAAATGATACTTCCGAATCTTGCTTATGTTGGCGGACCGGCAGAAGTAATTTACTGGCTTCAACTAAAAAGTGTGTTTCAACATTTCAATACATCCTTTCCAATGTTGATGCCGCGTAACTTTGGTTTGGTAATGGACCATGAAGTAGCCCGCAAATTCGCAAAGACCAATCTCGAATTAAAAGATTTGTTTGAAGAGAAGAACTACCTGTTTAACCATTGGGTACTGAAACATTCACCTCGTAACCTGACTGTAGGTATAGAACGAGAAGGTATTTTAAAACTTTTTGAGATTCTTCGTGAACGAGCCGCAACAGTTGATAAAACGTTAGATCCATTTGTTGGGGCTGAAGGCAAACGTGCTCTAAACAGTTTGGAAAAAATAGAACGTAAATTACTGCGGGCAGAAAAAAGACTTCACAGCGATAAACTTCGCCAGATTGAATCGGTTAAAGATGCGCTGTTTCCAAATGGGAGTTTACAAGAGCGAACGGATAATTTTTTAAATTTCTATCAACAAGATTCCAATTTCATTCAAAAGATAATCGATGCCTTTGAGCCATTTGATTTTCAGATGAATATCTTGCAATACAATGAATAATAACTCTTCCCAATTTTGCTTCTTTCTCAATCAATCCTTGCACTGATAAAGTACAGTGTCTCTTGCTACATTTTCTGAAAGATCTTCTTGATCAGATTGCGAAGTTGTAAAAGCTCTTACCTCTATTCCTTCACAATTATACAGTGTAGGCGTATCAATACCATTGCATAACGGATCGGTAAGGGCAATAAAAAAAACAGTTTGGGATTGATATGTTCCCTGGATTATTGATCGCTCACAAGAACAGTCCGTCATTGACTCCTTCAGTTCCTCAAGCCATTGAACTTTGTCAATTGATTCTGTTGAATTACAGGCGTTGGTATTTGATTTTTTGTCGTCATTGCAACTTACAATGAGAAGTGGTAAAAGTAAGGTCGCAAAAAACTTCATGAGTTGCAGGTTTAACTTCGTTATTAAGCTAGACACAACCAATGGTAATTTAGTTGCAATGTATCTGCATAAGATCCAAGCTGAATTTGTGATCCACTCTTTCCCCTTCTATCTTTGAAACATGACCAAGGAAGAACTTCGTAAAGTCTATCTTCAAAAAAGACGCTCACTATCAGATGTCGATTATGAGCGGTTGAGCATACAACTCTGCGAAAACTTTTTTAATCAGGTTGATCTATCTTTTATCAAGACGCTCCATATTTTTATTCCAATTGAAAAAAATCATGAACCAAATACGGTCTTCATTATCGAAAGGATACAAAAGAATTTCGCTCACATCAATTTAGTTGTTCCTCGTATAAATCATGTTACGGAAGAAATGGAGAACTTCCTTTTCGAAGGATTCCATCAATTAGAAAAAAATAAATGGAATATCCTCGAACCCAAAGAGGGTAAGCAAATTGAATCACAAGAAATTGATATGGTTCTTATTCCATTGTTAGTCTTTGATGAAGAAGGTCACCGCGTTGGGTATGGAAAAGGATTTTACGATAAGCTTCTCAGCAAGTGCAAATCAGATTGCAAGCGCATCGGATTATCACTTTTGGAACCAATTGTAAAAATTGATGACATCAATCCGCATGACGGCAGACTTCATGCGTGCATTACTCCTTCAAAAACCTGGAACTTTGAATTTTAAACATTACTCTCAAGGTATTTATCAGAAATAGATTTGTGATGAGTGATTCGCGATTATTGATTTATGATTTTAGCACGAACAACAAACAACCATCAACGAAAAACGATTCCAAAATCAAACTTCCGGTTCCTGCTGACTTAAGCAATGAAACGATCCCAATCCCCAGATAATATCGGTTGAATCTAAACCAATTACTTTTCGAGTATTGAATTGCTGTTGAAGAATATCCAAAGCCCTGTCGTCATGCTTATCCCGAAAAGTAGGTACAATTACATATTTGTTGCCAATGTAAAAGTTAGCATATGATGCCGGCAAACGCATACCATCATATTCCACTGCAGACGGCATTGGCAATTCAACTATATTAAGTTGCTTCCCATTCTCTAACCGAAGTGTTTTTAATGCGTGTAAATTCTCTTGCAGTATGCTGTAGTTCACATCGTTTTTATTCTCCTCTACAATCGTAACAACAGTATCTTCATTTACAAATCGTGTAAGGTCATCAATATGCCCATCGGTATCATCACCAACAATGCCATCACCAAGCCAGAGGATATTTTCTACTCCGTAGTAGTTATGAAGGTATTCTTCGATCTGTTTTTGATTGAGATGTGGATTCCGATTGGGATTCAGCAAACACGATGTTGTTGTCAACACCGTTCCCTTTCCATTAAAATCAACAGAGCCTCCTTCCATCACAATCCCCGGATAAACGACCGGAATATTATAATGTTGTGCTACCAACGTTGGAATATTATCATCTAAATCAAACGGAGGATATTTATCACCCCAGGCATTGTAACCCCAATCCACAATCATTTTCTTTTTGATTTTTGGATTAATCAAAAAAGCAGGACCATGATCACGGCACCAGGCATCATTGGTAGGATGAAAAAAGAACTGAACATTATTCATATCCGCTCCTGCTTCGCTGATGAAACGAAATGCTTTCTGTTTCATCGCCTCATCCAACACATTGATGTTTACCTTCTCTCCTTCCGCCAGGTATTTTATAAACTGAGCGTATATCGGAAAAATCAATTCAATTTTTCCCGGCCATGAAGCTTCCTTGTGTGGCCAACTCAGCCATGTTGCTGTGTGCTTTGCAAATTCTGCAGGGAAATAAAAACCTTCTTGTTTTGGAGTCATGCTGTAATGAGTTACCGGTTTCCGGTTACCGGTAACTGGATTTAGTCTTCGTCAATAAATCGTTTTGTAATCGGCTGGTAGGAATCAATTCTGCGATCGCGCATAAAAGGCCAGTGTGTTCTGTATGAATCGGTTTTCGCCAAATCAATTTTTTCAACATGCACTTCTTCTTTGTCGTGTGATGCGAGGTAAAGTATTTTTCCGAACGGATTGGTGATAAAAGATCCTCCCCAAAATTTCATTGCACCATTTTGTTCAAAACCTACGCGGTTTACACTCACAACATGCAATCCGTTGGCTACAGAGTGACTGCGTTGAATGGTTTGCCACGCATTATATTGTTCGCTGTTAGTGGCTTCATCCTGTGATGTTGCCCAGCCAATGGCGGTGGGATAAAATAAAATCTCTGCACCCATTAATGAAGTGATGCGTGAGGCCTCTGGATACCATTGATCCCAACAGATCAACACACCAATAGTCGCAAACTTTGTTTTGAAAACTTTATATCCTAAATCACCCGGAGTGAAGTAAAATTTCTCGTAGTAAGCTGGATCATCTGGAATGTGCATCTTCCGGTATTTGCCAAGGTAGGCTCCATCTGCATCCAACACAGCTGTCGTGTTATGGTATATTCCGCTGGTGCGTTTCTCGAAAAGTGACGCAATGATTACAACATTCAATTCCTTTGCCACCGATGATAAAGTTTCGGTTGAAGGTCCTGGAATGGGCTCAGCCAATTTGAAGTTTTCGTAGTCTTCTACATCGCAGAAATAAAGCGATGTAAAAAGCTCCTGAAGACAAACCACCTGCGCGCCCTTTGAAGCAGCTTCGCGGATTTTCACAATGGCCTTACTCAGATTTTCTGCCGGGTTACTACTGCAAGTCATTTGCACAATACCCACATTCACCAGTTTTTGCACAGTCATTTCAGTTAATGAACTGCAAAAGTAGAAACTAATTTGGGAGGGGTGAAATTAAATTTTTGATATACCTATAGAGAAGTTCCGTCATTGCGATCCCGTCTCGGGAGAAGCAATCCCCCGACTACAACATGCGCATTTCATAGACAGGGGATTGCTTCGTCAGTATGTCCCGCGAAACGCTGGACACTTCCTCACAATGACGATTATAGTACACCTAACTTTTTCAACTCTTGCTTGGTCTGCTCTGGATTTTGAAAATGAATAGTATGCATTCCTACTGCCTTCGCGCCAATAATGTTGTGAGCATTATCATCAATGAACAAAGCAGTTGTCGGGTCGATTTTATAGCGATCGAAAAGAATCTGGTAAAACTCAGGGTGTGGCTTTCGGGTCTTCTCTATGCCTGAAACAACAATACCTTCAAACCAATGTAGAAACTCAAAAGTATCAAGCGCCCAGGGAAATGTTTCGGCCGACCAATTGGTAAGGGCGTATAAACGATGTTCTGATTTTTCTTTGATGGCGGTGAGTAATTCAACCGTACCCGGCATTGAACCATTCATGGTTTCCTGCCAGCGACCGTACCATGCACGAATAGGTAGTTCCCACTCTGGATGTTTTGCAACCAATTCTTCTGTTGCATCTTCAAACGAACGGCCCGCATCTTGCATATCGTTCCATTCACTAGTGCAAATATTTTCCAGAAACCAGGTGATCTCTTCTTCAGTTTTAAAAATTTTCCGATAAAGGTAGCGCGGACTCCAATCGATAAGCACACCACCGAGATCAAATATAATCGTGTTGATAGTTGGTTTCATGGAAATATTCAAAGGAACAAAGAAAGCAGATGAAGTCCGCTCCTGGTAACTTGTCAAAAGAAAAAATTCAACCTCTAAAAAGCAGAAACTTTCTGATGTGCCATTTTTCCGTCTAAATTCAAACGAATAATATAAGTACCCTTTGAAATACCCGACATATCTATTTCTTTTTTAAAAGAGGCAGAAGTGATTTTCCCATTGTAAATAGTTTTTAAAATCTTCCCATTTAAATCAATCAAGTCAAGAATAGCATAACCGGTTTTATTTACCTCGATCGTAACTTTAGAATTAGTTGCTACAGGATTTGGATAAACTTTAAATAATCTTTCACTATTCGTTTCACTTTCAGTGCCTGTAATAACGTCACCCTTCTGTCCTTTCAATTGAATGGTTGTTATTGACAATGGTGATAGTGAGAGGTTGATTGAATTCGATACTTGACTGATAGTTGATTTTTGCAATGCGTTTGTGGTATGAGATGTGAACGTTTCAGAGGACGGAAGATTACTCAACTTCAATAAAGCAAAAGGAGCTTCAACTAAATCATAACCTACAAATTTTAGTTGTACAGATTTCGTAGCGCTTACTGATCTATTCACCAATACAACACTAAGTGAATCCCCTGCTTCATTAAGAGTAGGATAGGCCGAAACAAACTCCTCTTCTGAAGATGTAGCAGAAACAGACTCGTCTTTATTATAACGGCTGAACAAGTGTAGAACTTCCCACATTCCAGTCTGCCAGGTCCAGGGTGTAAAGATCTCCATCTCTTTATGCTTCATAAATTCTCCCAATGTACTTGCATACCAAACAGCCGTAGTGCTTGCATTAATATTAGATATACCGGTTTCCGTTACGCCAAAGGTAACACCATGATTGGGACCAATGTATTGTTCAAGCCAGGCTTTACATCTTTCAAATATGTATTCCTTCGTTTGACTGCCATCCCATGATCCGTTGACATTCTTCACACCATTTGCTTCCGGAAATACATACGTCTTATCAAAGAATACACGGTGATACTGGACGATCTGTGAAGCGTCAGTGCTGCCTGGATAAAAATGAATGTCCAAAACATCCAGCAGGCGGACACCGCTGGCTGCCTCTTCTTCAGCAACGCGTTTTATAAAGTATTCAAGCCATGGATAATTTCTACCACCAGAACTTATGGTGCTGGGCCAATTATACCATTGCCATTCATTAGCCGTGACAGGACCTACGAGTTTGATTTCCGGATACCGTTCTCTCGCTTTTTTTGCCACTTCAAAATAACGTTGCATGAATTGTTCAGCTGTAATCTGTACCGGCATTACATCATCATGCGTACCGTTCCAGATTTCAGCTTCGTTATCCATGTTCCAGTATTGTAACTTATTTTTATTAAGCGCTAAATTATTGAACCAGTGATCAAGTATAAGAGTAGTGGAGTCGGCTGTCCAGTTTTGCAAGTAGAGATTAATATCTCCTTCAACTAAAGCCTTATTTCCCCCTGTTGTTTTGACTGTTCCTCCTCCAGCAAGATTTTGATTGACCCCCTCCCACCATTGCGAACCATTGTATCCCCAGTCATTAAAATTGTTGGCGTTGGTCATGGCTGCTTTTCCTAATAATTGAAAAGCCCACATACCTTGCGCATCTGGAATATTTTGCTGCAACATTTGAGCGGCATAACTCCAATCATTAGCGTAGACATTGTTGTACCAGTCCGGGTGACTGGAAATTTTAAGTCTCCAATTATATTTTGTGGAATTATTTCCTCCACTTTCTCTAAAAAATCTTACGCCTGCATCTTTAAGCCGTGTCCACTCAGGTGTAAAACTACTTCCTGGATTACCTGACAGTGAATTATTTCTTCCGTAAAGGTATTTTGAAACCGGATGTGTTTCTTTTGATAAATCAATGGTAACGGTAACCTGTCCATAGACCAATGATGAAACTGCAAGTAAAAAAATAAGTGTGAATGAGCGCATGGTGTATATAATAAGCTTTCGAAATCGATTGCTAAAGTACTGCGCGTACAATCAAATCAACGGCATCAATTGTTAACACTTAGGGTAGGAAATATTTAATTCGACAGAAAACCACCTCAAATGGTTTTTTCCTGAATAGAATTTATCACACGTTCATAAACTGTGGCCGGTGCAATTTGTCTGAGGCACGGAAAGTCTCCGATATAACATTTTTCTTTCCCATATACGGAGCATGGTCTGCAAGGAAGTTCTTCGCGGCTAATCTCAATGATGCTTTCTTTGCCTTTTCCATAGGGACCAAAACCAACATCAGTATGCGTACCTCCCCAAATGGAAAGCAACGGTACATTGGCGAGTGCTGCCATGTGCATGTTTGATGAATCAACACAAAGCATTACATCCAAATGTTGCATCAACGCAATCTCCTGGCGAAGCTTTAATTGTCCGGCTATGACTTCAACGTTTTGTGGAAACTGCTGCTTCAATGATTCGAAAAACTGAACTTCTTTTTCGCCACCACCAAACAAAAAGAATTTGATAGGCTCTTTTGCAATCAGTAATTCAAATAACGGTTTATAATTTTCTACTGGCCATATTTTCGATTTGTGCATCGCGAAAGGTGCAACGCCAATCCATTTACTTTTCTCAATTGATTTTTTGTAACCAAACCAACCTGACGCAGTTTGAATGGATTCACCCAATGCCATGTAGGGCGGTTCTATTATCGGGAAAGAATACCCAGCCTTTTCGAATGCCAAACGGTAACGCTCCACCGTGTGAATGAGTGGCGTGGTAATTTTATTTTCTTTCCTGGTAAATAAATTCTTTTCCTTTTTTCCTTTTTCGAAAACAACTACCCGCGATGAAAAAAGTTTAAAGAAGCCTCTTAGAATTTTTGTACGAATATGATCGTGCATATCGAAAACCACTTCGTAAGGACCTTTACGCAAAAGTTTTTTGCACAAATCACGCATCCCGAAAATTCCGGTATAGGTATAATCCACATCAGCCGGAAAAACGATGACACGTTCCATATCAAAAAACAACGGTCCGAATTTCGGTCGTGTCACTACTGTAACTTCAACATCAGGATTGGCGGCAACAAAAGATTTTACTACAGGCACAAGCAGTGCAACATCGCCCATTGCTGAAAACCGAAAGATTAAAATTTTCCTCATGCTCTATTTCTTTTGCCCGTACAACATCGGGTTTAACGAAGCATCGTTATACATTTTCATTTGTCGATATACCTTAAACCTGCGGTTGCCCGAGCTGATATCTTCAATCAATTCATCAAAAGCCGTTTTCATATCAACACGTTGCTCCATTAAAATATTCAATTTGAGTTGACATTTTGCCACATGTTCTTCGTCAGCATCTTTGCGTTCGGTTTGCTCTTTCATGTGGAAAATCTTGAGCAATAAAATGCTCATACGGTCCAGCAACCATGCAGGAGTTTCAGAGTTTATGCGTGTTCCAGGTTTGGGAGTAACGCCTTTAAATTCTTCCAGAAACACATCGTCAATTTTTTCAACACGATCAGTGCGATCCTGGTTCGATTTGTCAATTCTTCTTTTGAGCTGTACGGCTTCTGTTGGATTTATTTCCGGAAGGCGAATAATGTCTTCGAAATGCCATTGTACCGTGTCGATCCAATTCTTTGTATAGAGAAGGTGCTCAAAACTTCCTTCTTTAAAAGGGTTATTAATTGGAAAATCAACATTATCATTGATGTGATAATCCTCAATACTGCGTTGGAAAACCGAATAGCACTCTTCTGCCTTTAGCATAGTTATAGATTGAAGATGCAATTTAATTAATTTGCCATACCTCCCTAAATCTTGCCATAAGCTTCAAGCCTCACGCTTCAGGTAGTGAGGTGTGGGTTTAGATTGCATATAGAAAGGAATATATCTGGCTCTGAGCGAACAACGACTAAACATCAACGAACAACTTAAAAAATGTCATCTCATCATTTTGTAAAAGAAGGACAGGAGCCAGCGTTGCTAATTCTCGATGCACTATCGCTTGAACTAGCAGAGCCTTTATTGGAATGGGCACCTTTGGTGGTTGTGACTGATGTGGTGTTGCCCACAGTGTTGCGATGGGGAATTAAAATAGATGTTGTTTTGGTTCACATTGATCGAGTAGAAAAAATGAAAGAGGAGCTGATCGATCAGTTTCCGGTCGACATCATTACCTATCGTAATCAAACTGATCTTCTCTTAATTGCTTTGGATTTTCTGATTGATAGAAAGCAAAAAGCAGTAAACGTAATGACTGAGACTTCTGATTTGCTGTTTGATACCATCAATCTGTTCACACAAAAAATTCAAGTTGATCTATTCGATCGACACATCAACTGGTTATGTATTTCATCTGGTAAATACGACAAATGGTTTCCGGTAAAAAGTCAATTGAAAATCCGGGTAGTTGAAAAACAAAGCATTGAATGCGTCGGCTTAGTGTATCGACAAGAATATTGGGAGGCTGAAAAAGACGGGATGGTAACAATTCAGTCTGATCAATTCTTTTGGGTAGGTGAATTGTCTGAATAAGTCTGATTGACAGCACTTTGAAGGTTTAGGAAGTATTATTAAATGTTTACACTTCATTCATAGGGGTAAATCTTTTTTCAATTGTCATAACCTCGAAGCCACAAAGCCGTAAATTTCGATGTTAAGAATAGAAAAGCATTGGAATTACACGAGCATCAGCAACAAACTACGCTGCAAACTGGCGACCTAACTGCTTTTGAGATGCTTTTCAGAACATTTTACCAACCTCTATGTAATTACGCCTACACCTTCACGCAAGATCGGGACGAGGCGGAAGAAGTGGTGCAATCCACTTTCCTGTCGATTTGGGAGAAATATAAGACCTTGGAGATCCATACCGCCATGAAGCCGTATCTCTACGCCATGGTGCGCAATTCGTGTCTTAATATCATTAAACACGAGAAAATAAAACAGAAACATGTAAAGTCGGAGATGGTGCTGGGTGAACCAAGCATTGAATCTGTAACCAATACAGTATTGGCAACTGAACTTGACGAGCGAATTCAAAAAGCTCTGGAAAAACTTCCGGAACAATGTCGCATCATCTTTAAGTTGAGTCGGTTTGAAGAATTGAAGTATGCGGAGATCGCTTCACAATTGAACCTTTCGGTGAAGACGGTAGAGAATCAAATGGGAAAGGCGTTGAAGATAATGCGTGAGCAGCTCAAGGATTATTTGCCGCTCTTGCTGGTGTTGATGAAAGAATTTTTAAACTAAAAGATTGAGAAACAGCGAAGACCATATTGACGAACTCTTAGCAAAGTATGTTGCGAATGAAGCAACAGCTGACGAAAAGGCCATTGTTGAATCATGGCTAACGGAAGGCCCTGCGAATGCAAAACACCTGGATCAGTTGAATCTTATTTTCAATCAGGCTACAGCCATCAAAGACGCACAGCATTTCGATACTGATGCTGCGTGGGAGAAAGTGAGATCGAAATTAAGTAAACACGAAACACGCACGATCGAATTCAAACCTCAATCTTCAAGCTTCCCAACATGGCTTCGTATTGCGGCTTCTATTGTTGTGGTATTGGGTATTGGATTTTACATTGCCCAGTATGCAACAAAACCTGCAGATGTATATGCACAGCAGACAACCACCACTGTTTTAAAAGATACACTTCCTGATGGAAGCCTGACGGTGCTCAATAAAAAATCATCGTTGGCATACGAATACGACCGAATCAAGGAAACACGGAAATTAAAGCTGGTTGGAGAAGCTTACTTTAATGTAAAGCACCAAGAAACTAAACCGTTCATTATTGAAACGCAAGAGGTAATCATTGAAGATATTGGTACTACGTTTAATGTAAAGGCTTATCCACAAAGCAACACCATTGAAGTTTTTGTAGAGACCGGTGAAGTGCACTTTTATTCGAATGACAACAAGGGCCTTCATCTTAAAGAAGGAGAGACTGGTATGTATAACAAGATAAGTAAAACATTCGCCCGCCTTGTGGCAACCGATACGAATGTTCTAGCGTATCAAAATCACATATTCCATTTCAATAATACAGATCTGGGAGTGATCATTGATGAGATAAATGAAGTGTACAACGCAAAATTATCGGTGGCCAAAGAAGAATTACGGGGATGTCGTATAACAGTAGACTTTAAAGGTGAATCGCTTGAATCAATTGTTGAGATTATTGCCGAAACCCTTAACCTGACCGTAACTAAATTAGATAAGCAAATCATATTAGACGGTAACGTTTGCCAGTATTAACGCATGAAAATATTTTACTTTCATTTTATTTTTTTTTTCGTTGCGACCTTCTGCGTTAACGCACAATCAAAACCAATCCTTGAACGAGAGGTGTCGATTTCTTTTTCCAATGAAAAGCTTGATGCTGCGCTGTCCAAACTAGCACGACAGGAGAAAATAAATTTTTCCTATAGTCCTGCCATTCTGAATATTAACACGGTACTGCAAATCTCATATCAAAAAAAGACTTTGCGTGAAGTACTTATCAACATGATTGGCACCAGTATTCAACTAAAAGAAAAAGGCAATTATATTATCTTAACGAAAGCGAATTCGCAGCCTGTCAAAACAGGTAGTGTCGTTCCACTGGTCATCAGTGGATATGTAGTAAATGTTGATACAAACGAAAAAATTGGCGAAGTAAGTATCTACGATAAAAAATCGCTTACTGCTGCGATCACGAATCCATATGGATATTTTAAGTTAACCATCGAAAAACCAGAAGCTCTAAATTTAATTTCCATCAACAAACGCAGTTTTCGCGATACCGTAATCAGCATTCCATCGAACACGAATTCGTTTTTAACAATTGCCTTAGTGCCTGATCAAAGGTTAATCGTGCCAGTTGTCAATGAGAGTGATTTAAAGAAGGACAGCAGCGAGGCATTAATACTTCCACCTCTTTTATCGGATGATGATCTAAACCCATCCCAACCAAAACTAGAGCGCGTGTTAAACATGGAGAATATTAAAGACACTCTTTATCGCAGGTGGCAAATATCTCTTTTCCCATTTGTCGGAACCAATCATACTTTGAGTGGAAATGTGATCAATGACTATTCTCTCAATATTGTGGGTGGATATGGGTTAGGTGTAAAAAAATTAGAATTGGGCGGATACTTCAACATGAACCGTGGCAACGTGGAGCACGCACAACTTGCAGGTACGTTCAATTTAAATATGGCTTCGATGAAAGGCTTTCAGGCAGCGGGATCCTTTAATATTAATCGCGGAAATGCTGAAGCTGTACAAGTGGCAGGTGCTTTTAATTTTAATGGTCAGGCATCACAAGGTGCGCAGTTTGCGGGACTCATGAATCTTCAAATGAAAGATTATCGTGGCTCTCAAATGGCAGCCTTTATGAATTTTACAGGAGGTAAAATAAAAGGGACCCAAATCTCAGGATTTATAAATTATGCTAAGCATGTTCACGGCACCCAAATCGGAATAATCAACATTGCTGATAGTGTTACTGGAATACCACTCGGCTTGATCAACATTGTAAAACATGGCTATCATAAAATAGAAGTTTCCGCTGATGAAATATTTTATACTAACCTTGCCTTTCGCACCGGTGTTCCCTTGCTGCACACCATCATTACAGCCGGTATTAAACCCGATGATTTTGAAGATCCCTACTGGACAGTCGGCTACGGAATAGGTACCGCACCAAAGTTAGCAAAATGGCTTTCTCTCAATTTTGATGTTACAGCCAACCAGGTGAGCAAAGGAAACTTCACTCCTGCTATCAACATCCTGAATAAGTTATATCTGGGGTTTGAGATTCAACCTCTTCCTAAATTTGCAATCACATTCGGTGCTACCTTAAATGCATATGTAACCGATACAACGTATGACGGCTACACCGATCTATTCACCACCTACAAGCCCAAAATCATTTACGATGAAACATCAAGCGATAATATTAACGTGAAGATGTGGTGGGGGGCAAAAGTTGGATTGCGATTTTTATAAGTAATAATAAATATCATTTCATTTTGATTATTTGAGAAAACTGGCGCACAGAAATAAAGTGTGCTCGTGCGCAGAGTGAAAAATCTTAGCATTGAATTAGTAAACATGCCGCGCAAAAAAACAATACCCCTCTACGAATCGCAGAAGGGTATTGATGAGTTAGCAAATACGTGAATAATCCATCCGTCAGAAGCGGATGGATTATTCATGTATTAAAAGGCGCGCGCACGAGTTTGATATAAAATACTCTTGATCCTCCGCGCCTCTGAACTGAAAGAAGTCAGAGGCAAACACCCTACGATAAGCGCAGTGTATTTAAAACCCTAATCCGTTTTAAATGTGTTTGATTTACCAAGGAGTGAAGCCATTTTCTTAATTGAGATTTTAGTTTCTACAGCTGGCTCATCAAAAAAAATCCTTCTCTTTTCAGAGAAGGATTTTCAACAAAACCTTAAACAATATTGCTAGCTAGGAAACCTGAAGAGGTCGTTGTCCTAATTCTTTTAACAACTTAGCATGACCAACCATCGCTTGCGCAAAAGTGTCGTATGATTTGTACGGAAGATTAAATTCTTCTGCTGTTGTCTTCACGATGTTTGCAATCTTACGATAATGCACGTGACAAATATTCGGGAAAAGATGATGCTCTACCTGAAGGTTTAAACCACCTACATACCAGCTAAAAATTTTACTGTGTTGTGCAAAGTTAGTAGTGGTGCGCAATTGATGCACAGCCCAACTATTTTCCAATCGGCCATTTTCATCCGGCTCTGGATAATCTGTGCCGTCAATTACGTGCGCAGGTTGAAAAATAACTGCTAGAATAAATCCGGAAACATAATGCATCATGAAGAAGCCGAGAAATACTTGCCACCAGGCAAACGGCAATACCAATATCGGAATGACCATAATATAGCCGAAGTAAACAAGCTTTGATAAAAACAGAATGACCAGTTCTTTATAAATATTAGCCTTCATTTTTTCAACCAAACCATCTTTGTTGTAACGCAAAATTCTTCCGTAATCTTTCGCTGTAATCCACACAAAAGTTAACAGTCCATAAAGCACCCAGGCATAAATATGCTGAAAACGATGTAATGGTTTCCATTCCGATTGAGGGCTCATTCGCAATACTCCGCGTGGACTAATATCTTCATCTGCTTCGTGTACATTGGTGTAGGTATGATGCAATACATTATGCTGAACTTTCCAGTTGAAGGCGTTACCTCCAATAAGATTTAAAGAATAACCAATCAAATCGTTTACCCAACCTTTAGTAGAATACGACCCATGGTTTGCATCGTGCATAATTGAGAGTCCAATGCCCGCCTTACCTAAACCCATCACCATATATAAGGCAATTAAAAGCCAAGGACTAAGGAAAGATCCAGACACAATAAAAGCATATGGAATAAAATACAAGCTGAACATGAAAATCGTTTTCACAATCATCTCAGAATTCGCATGACGTGTAATTCCATTTGATTTGAAATATTCATTCACACGTTTATTCAACGTAGAAAAAAAATCAGGATGGGAGTTGGGGAATTTTAAGGTACTGTAAAGAGCCATGATATTAGTTGTTTTTTGCGAGCCGTTCTATCACAAAATCCCTCAAAGGTAGGCAAGAACGGTGGTAGAACGATTGTTAGCGGTTCATATTGTTTTTAAACACCTTAATTCAGTCAAAATACCAACTTTAGCGACTGGTCAGAAATCCTTATAATTCGGCAATTACTGTTTTTCCGCCCTTTGTTACCTGGTCTATACTGGCAACCACTTTTGCATTTAATGGAAGGTAAATATCAACACGCGAACCGAATTTTATGAAGCCAAACTCATCGCCTTGATCGAGCACTTGTCCTTCTTTTACATAACATTTTATTCTTCGTGCTAAAGCACCGGCAATTTGACGGAAGAGAATCTCTGTTCCGTTTTCCATCTTAACTACCACAGTAGTACGTTCATTTTCTGTGCTCGATTTTGGATGCCATGCCACTAAATATTTTCCTGCATGATATCTGTAAAACTGAATCACACCTTTCACCGGCATGCGGTTAACATGTACATTAATCGGAGACATGAATATTGAAATCTGCTTTCTTTTTCCTTTAAAATATTCAGTCTCTTCCGTCTCTTCAATCACAACCACTTTACCATCGGCTGGAGCTATGATCTGCTTTGAATTTTTTTGAACTGTGAAGATCGGTATTCTGAAAAACTGAAGAATGATCAAATAAAAAATGACACTACCACCAATGACAACATTTTGAAGAATATTGTTCTCCGGAAAAAAATATTGAATGGCCCAATTGAGCGCAAAGAAAACGATCAATAAAACAAAAAGTAATGTTCTGCCTTCGCGATGAATAGTCATGCTCAAATTGAATTAAGTAGTCGAAATTAAAGTGTATAAAAAAGCAGCCCTGCACTCGGCAAGGCTGCATAAAATTACATCATAAAACTAGAATTGCCGAACCTTGCGATCAATGCAACTAGTATCCTCCACGGAACTTATAGGTTTTAGATACCTTATCGATGGCCACCATGTAGGCAGCAATACGCATTGGCACTTTATAATCCTGTGAAGTTTTGTAAACGTTATTAAAAGCGTCTTTCATGATCCGGTCTGATCTGCGGTTTACACGATCCGCTGTCCACTTATAACCCAGACGGTTTTGAACCCATTCGAAATAGGATACTGTAACACCACCGGCATTTGCCAAGATATCAGGCACTACCATAATACCTTTTTCATTGATAATATTATCGGCCTTTGATGAAGTAGGGCCATTCGCACCCTCCACAATTAGTTTTGCTTTGATGTTCGGAGCGTTTGTGCTTGTGATCACATCTTCAGTTGCTGCAGGAACCAAAAGATCAACAGGTAAAGTCAATAAATCCTCGTTGGTGATTTTTTCTGCACCTGCAAAACCTTCCAATGATCCTTTATTGCTTTCGCGATATTTTCCAGCCTGCTCGATATCAATTCCATTTGCATTAAAGTATGCACCTGAAATATCGCTCAAGGATTGAATGATCAAACCGCGCTCACTCAACAAACGTGCAGCCCATGAACCTACGTTACCGAAACCCTGAACAGCACAAGTCGCTTTGTATGGATTAATCTTTAATTTCTCCATTGCCGCAAGTGCTGAAACCATAACACCACGACCTGTTGCCTCGGTACGCCCGAGTGATCCTCCCATTACTAAAGGCTTACCTGTAACAACAGCATGTGTTGTCATACCTTGATTCCTGGAATACTGATCCATCAACCACGCCATTTCACGAGGACCTGTACCCATGTCAGGAGCAGGAATATCTTTATCGGGACCAAATACATCGGCCATCGCTTGTGTGTAGGCGCGCATTAAGCGTTCAATTTCACCAGCTGACATTTCGCGCGGGTTACACGTAACACCACCTTTTGCACCACCATAGGGAATATCAACCACAGCACACTTCCAGGTCATCCACGCGGCAAGCGCTTTTACTTCGTCCAGGTTAACATGTGGATCGAAACGGATACCTCCTTTTGATGGGCCGAGAATAGTAGAGTGAATAACTCTGTAGCCTTCGAATACTCTGATAGTACCATCATCCATGGTTACAGGCAAGGATACAATAACCTGCCGTGCCGGATTTTTCAACACATTGTAAATTTCTTCTTCCAACCCAAGAATTTGTGATGCCTTGTGGAATCTGGACATCATTGCTTCGAATGGATTTTCTTTGTCTTTTAATGGAGCCGGTTCGATGTACGCCATACGGTTTTGGGTATTGAAAAGTGAAGTTAGTGTTCTGAAGTTACTTCAAGGGTTTTGAATGCCAACCATCTTTTTTTGAAGATGACAAAAAATGCCCTCGAAAACGGTTGCAAAGATATAGAAATTAGGCTGACTGGAATGTTTTTACTGAAAAAACGACTTTTCAATCAACACTGAAATAAACTATAGAGTATCACCGAAAACAGGCTATAATAATTTTACCAATCACATACTTGACGCTATTTCATTTTGCGAGAAAAATGAAGAAGGTCATTCTTAACTTTTTCATTTATTTATAATCTTGACCAGCTCATTGGGATGATGATATAAATTACTGTATTGGAAACTGGTGACAAAGGAGAGATTGCAAAGTCGTACAATATTCTTGCAGCGTATTACTTACAGCAAAAGCTTTTTCCAGAAGCCCGCAAAGCATTGGAAGAGGCAATTAAAATTGGAAAAGAAATCGGTTCACTTGAAGCACAAAAATTTGCGTACATTACTTTATCAGATGTGGAGGAAGCATTGGAGAACCACAAAGCTTCGCTCGCTGCTTTCAAGAATTTTAAAATCCTAAGCGATAGCATGCGAAATCAATTGGTGAACAGCGAAATTATTCGTCTTCAACTTCAATATGATGACGGTCTCCACATATCAAGAAAACTAAAATATCCCCTACCTTCGCACCTGAAGTTTACAAACACGTGCGCTACTTTTTTCACATCGGTTACCAAGGACATTTCTATCGGGGTTGGCAACGACAACCAAAGGCACTCAATGTGCAACAGGTTTTAGAAACTACCTTGAGCAATGTTTTAAAAACACCAACCTCTGTTATGGGTTGTGGCAGAACCGATGCCCAGGTACATGCTTCACAATATTTCTTTCACATCGATGTACAAAACGTCTGGGATTATGATTTAATGTTCCGTGTAAACAAAGCCTTGCCTGATGATATTGCTGTTTTTGAAATTATTCCTGTAGATGATCACCAACATGCCCGCTTCGATGCTACACTTCGAACGTATGATTATTTCATCCATACCTATAAAGATCCCTTCTTAAGTACGCTCAGTTCATTTTACGCAATCAGAAATCTGAACATCGATAAAATGCAAGAAGCCGTCTTGCTGCTTACCCGTTACAACGACTTTCGTGCATTTTGTAAAACGCCCGCTGTATACAAACATACTATCTGTAATGTATCATCCGCTCGATTGTTTTCCGATGCAAGTGGTGACAAGCTGCGCTTCCAGATTTCAGCAAACCGTTTCCTTGGAAGAATGATCAGACTGATTGTTGGAAAATTATTGGAAGTAGGAAAAGGTGAGTTGAGTGTTGAAGAATTTGAAAGCTATCTCATCACCAAAGAACCACCAAGAGATTTCGATGTTGCGTATCCACAAGGATTATACCTTTCTAAAGTTACCTATCCATATTTAGATATTCCGATGCGCACAGATTTTTCAACGATACTTCAGAATACGAATGGGGATTGGAAAGAGATTTAACTACTTGAAGAGCTAATTTTTCTTTCTCTTAAACCTCATGAAAATAAAATAATTGATTACCCACATTCCCAGTACAATTATACCAATTACAAAAAAATAGGGGGCTGACAGATTCTTAAATTGAGGTCTTAATACTTTCTCATAAAGACCAACGCTATAAACAAAAGTCAACAAAACAGTAAAAGCAAAAAACAGAAAGAGCCCGAAATTTATAATTGCTTTCATCTTCCTAATTATTCATTTCCTTTGAAAGGAAGGATGTTTTCAGAACAACTTATAACCAATTCGCATACAGTTTCTTTGCCTCGTCATGGGACTTTACTCTCCCAGCTTTAATATCGGCCAACCCTTCATCAATGTAATTTTTTTCCTGCCTGGATATCCTATTCCACCAAGTAGACTTAGCTTTATTGCTTCTCTTCATAAAAGATCTATTTAGTAATTTCTCTTATCGGTTATCTCAAAGTTCAACCGCCCCTCTCTGCAATTTCCTTTAACACTTGATTTCTTGCCAACAGAAAATTGGTCATATATTTTCTCAACAGAAACCGATCAAACAATTTACCTGCAACTCCAAAAGGTACTTCGTATTCAAATTTATCACTCATTACGGTCACACCATTCTTGACTTCAAAATGATGTCCATGCCTCATACTTTTAAAGGCACCGCTTAGCATTCTATCTTCAAAGAAAAATGGCCTGTTAAATCGGGATATTTCTACCGTCAAATTCTGTCTGATTCCAAAATGTTTCGCTTCCCAGGTTACAGTATCACCCAGTTCACAAAGGCCAGACGTTCTTCCTGAAATTGCCTTCTCGTTTGTATTCAGCGCGGAAAGTTTATGAGCATCAACATCTCTTGACAAATCAAAGCATGTCTCAATATATGCTTTGATTTCTGTTGTCAAGTGTATTGTGGTCATCTATTAACATGAAAGTCGATGAAACTTATTTCAACCACCCCTCCACTTCTTCCATCGTTGGGTTCTGAACATTCTCAAGTTTCATCTTTTTGCGCAAGCCACATACATCATTAAACAATTTAGAGGCTTTCATTTCTTTTAGTTGAGCTAATGATATAATACCCATCTTCTGGAAAATCGGAATCAACTCTTTGCGCACACCAATAGCTTCGTAGTCCTTTTCTGTAATTTCTGCAGTTGGTTTCTCTGGCTTCATTTGCGGGAAGAAGAGTACATCCTGAATAGAAGGTGAGTTGGTCATAATCATAGAGAGACGATCAATACCAATTCCTAATCCTGCTGTTGGTGGCATACCAAATTCCAATGCACGAAGAAAATCTTCATCGAGTGTCATGGCTTCTTCATCACCCCGCTTGCCGAGTTCGAGTTGTTCTTCAAAACGCTCGCGCTGATCAATCGGATCATTCAATTCAGAGAATGCATTTGCAATTTCTTTACTGTTACATATCGCTTCGAAGCGTTCAACTAAACCAGGTTTCGTGCGGTGCTTCTTCGCCAATGGCGACATCTCAATTGGGTAATCGGTAATGAAGGTGGGCTGAATCAAATTCGGTTCGCACTTCTCACCAAAAATCTGATCGATCAGTTTTCCTTTACCCATCGTATCATCCATTGGCACATGAAGTTGTTTGCAAGTCTTGCGCAGCTCCTCCTCATTCATGTTCGAAATATCAATACCAGTAAAATGCTGAATGGCTTCAAACATCGTATACCGTTGCCATGGTCTGCGGAAGTCGATGGTGTTCTCTCCTACTTTAACTTGTGTACTACCGTGAAGATCAATCGCTACTTTTTCGATCATCTCCTCCACTAGTTCCATCATCCAATAATAATCTTTGTAAGCAACATACAATTCTATCTGTGTGAACTCAGGATTGTGAAAACGCGACATCCCTTCGTTTCTAAAATCTTTTGAGAATTCATATACACCATGAAAGCCGCCTACGATCAAACGCTTCAAATAAAGTTCATTGGCAATGCGCATGTAAAGCGTCATGTCCAATGTATTGTGATGCGTTTTAAACGGACGAGCCGCTGCACCACCATATAAGGGTTGAAGAATTGGTGTCTCTACTTCGAGATATGCTTTTTCATTTAAGTATTGACGCATGGAATTTACCAACTGTGTGCGCTTAATAAAAGCATCACGCACTTGTGGATTCACCACTAAATCAACATAGCGCATGCGGTAGCGTTGTTCCGGATCAGTGAAGGCATCATGACGAACAACATTACCTTGTTCATCGGTTGTTTCCTTTACTACTGGTAGAGGACGTAATGCTTTCGAAAGAATAGTAAACTCTGTTACGTGGATTGAAATTTCACCGGTCTGCGTAGTGAAGCCGTATCCTTTCACGCCAATAATATCGCCAATGTCTATGAGTCTTTTGAAGACGGTATTGTAAAGTGTTTTATCTTCTGTCGGGCAGATGTCGTCTCTGCGAATGTAAATCTGTATGCGGCCGGTTTCATCCTGAAGTTCGGCAAAAGAAGCGTTACCCATAATTCTCCTACCCATCACACGACCAGCAATAGAAATCTGACGATAATCGCTTTTATGGCGTTCGTAGTTCAAAAGAATTTCGCTGGCCGATGCGTTCACCTCAAATAAAGGAGCCGGATAAGGATTGATACCCAATTTTTCCAACTCTGCTTTGCTTTGTCTGCGGATGACTTCCTGTTCACTTAAATGCATATCGAATTCGTAAAATTTGTCTGTCTGGTATGTAGGCACGTTTTCATAATGCGAACATGATCGCGAAAATAGAAAAGATTATTGCCTTTTATGAAATTGATCCTGATTTTGATGTTCAGGCAAGAACGATGTTTTTACTAAAACAAGGAGCTTGGTTCTCTATAGGCCCGGATTTAAATCCGGGCCTATAGAGAAAATGATTATTTTTTCTCTGATTTCCGTCTTGCCAGTTCTTTTTTGATCATCACCAACTCACGACTGCTTTGCCCCGCAACAGAAGTATTCTCTGAAGCCCTTCGAAGTAAGTAAGGCATAACCGAACGAACCGGACCATAAGGAACATACTTGGCAACTTTATAACCGGCATTGGCCAGGTTGAAAGAGATATTATCGCTCATACCATAGAGTTGGGCAAACCAGATGCGCTCATCTGTATTTTTCATGCTGTGTTTTCCCATCAGCACCGTAAGGAAATGGTTGCTGTATTCATTATGCGACCCACACATAATTGAAATGCGTTGCTTATTCTCGATGCAAAATGTCAGTGCCTGATTGAAGGCCTGATCAGTCGCATCTTTAGTAGGGTGAATCGGACTTGGATACTTCATCGCTTCTGCACGCGCACGTTCTTTTTCCATGTAGGCTCCCCGCACCAACTTAGCACCAAGAAAATATTGGTGAATCGATGCAATATCAAATGCATCTTTTAGATTTTTCAATGATGCCGTGCGATAGAGCTGATAGGTATTGAACACAATGGCTTTCTCTAAATTATAACGATGCATCATTTCATTTGCTAAAGCATCGATTGGATCTTGAATCCACGTTTCTTCTGCATCGATCAGCACTTGAACTTTATGAGCATGCGCCATTGCACAAATCCGGTCAACGCGATTACGCACTCGACCATATGCTTTTTCTTCTTGTTCCGTAACGTGTGCTTTTGATTGAATCTTTTCCAGTAACTCGGACGACCCCAAACCTGTTACTTTAAAAACAGAGAAAGGAAGATGATTGGAGCGGCTAGCCTTTTCAATAGTCCGCAAGATCTCTTCCATCGTCTCATCAAAACCGGATTCTGATTTTTCGCCTTCTACTGAATAATCGAGAATAGTGCCTACCCCAAATTTTCCGAGCTGCTCAATCTCATCATCGCACTTTTCCAGGCTTTCACCAGCGCAAAAGTGATTGAACACCGTGCTTCGAATAATCGACTCAACCGGTAGGTGAAGCTTGAGTGCAAGTTTTACTGACCCTGTTGCAATGGAGGATATCCACGGATGGTTAACAAGTGAAAAAATGAAATTGGCCTTTCGTAATGCAGCATCGTCTTTATACAAGAACGCTACTTTTGTGTCTTCGAATGAAATACGGGGTTCAGCTTCCATGATCAAAAAAATTCGCTCAAATATAGAGGTAATTTCACCTCGCAATCGGTTTCAAAACAGGCTAAAATTGTGTTTGTTCACTTTTTGATAACTTTCGAATTAAAGATTTAAAAAACGCTGATGCTCCCCGATAACATTTTGTTTTCTGACCAAGTCGCAGAAGATTTAATTGCTTTTTTGAAACGCAAAAAATATAGCAAGTTGGCATTGTTGGCCGATGAACATACGCTTGAACATTGTTACCCATTGGTTCAATCTTCAATTAGGGATCATTTTGTAATTAGGGTGGGCAGTGGTGAGGAGCAGAAGAATCTGAACACCTGCCAAGTTATCTGGCAAGCTATGACCGATCAAGCTCTCGATCGTCATGCGTGTCTGTTGGTTTTGGGTGGTGGAGTGCTGGGCGACATGGGTGGATTCTGCGCTTCAACTTATAAAAGAGGTATTGATTTCATTCTCATCCCTACAACATTGTTAGCCCAAGTCGATGCCAGCATTGGCGGAAAATTAGGTATTGACTTTAATCACTTCAAAAATCATATTGGTGTATTCAATCAACCCGCGCTCACCATACTTCATAGTGGTTTTCTAAAAACATTGCCGGTTGCCGAATTGCGTTCTGGCTTTGCAGAGGTAATCAAGCATACCTTAATTTCAGATAAGACCTTGTGGGATGAAATTTCAACCCAGTCATTGGCCGAACAGGATTGGAATAAGATCTTAAAACACTCCGTTGAATTTAAAGCCTGGGTAACTCAAGAAGATCCAACAGAAAAAGGACTTCGCAAAATTTTAAATGCCGGACATACTATTGGCCATGCTTTAGAAAGTTACTTGTTGGGCTCAGGGAGAAAAATTCTTCATGGAGAAGCCATTGCTGTCGGATTAATTACAGAGTTTTTTATCGCCAAGAACCGCAACATGCTTAATGACCTCTCCTTTCAGGAAATAACGGGTTATGTACTTAAGGTTTTTGGGAAGGTGAAGTTCGAAGCAAAAGAAGTAAAAGCAATTGCGAACTTAACGCTGCAAGACAAAAAGAATAAAGACAACAAGATTCTATGTGTCCTTCCAACTGAGATTGGAAAGGCATCGTGGGATGTGGTAATTACGCTGGAAGAGGTTGAGAATGCATTGCTATTCTACCTAACGCGTTAAACGTAATGGGTCTCATCGTCATTGAAAGAATTTTTGTCGGTTTTAAATACCTTCTTCAAGTCTTCCGCTTTCTTTGAAACGAACTCTTTTGTCTTTTGCTTTCTGCTACCGGTCAGCAACCAGGTTGCCAATAGGGCGCCTGACGCAAGGCCCACTCCGATCATGATTTTTCTGGTGTTACTCATACTACAAAATAACTTGAATTCTTTCGTAATTGTTTCACCACACGTAAAAAAATGTTTTGCATCGTGTAATTTGCCAACGAAAAATTTTACGACTCCTTGAATACATCCATCCATATTAAACGAACGTCTGTTCTTAATGGAACAGCTTCTCTTTTACCAGCGTCAAAAAGTATAAGCAACCGCGCGCTCATCATCAATGCACTGGCCGGAGGAAAATCCGCATTGCATAATCTCTCTGATGCAAATGATACGCAGCTGATGTTGCGTTTAGTTAACTCGGCTGATAAGGTAATTGATGTTGAAGATGCCGGGACAACAATGCGATTTTTAACCGCTTACTTTTCTGTTACCCACCAGCAAAAAATCCTTACGGGAACAGATCGTATGAAAGAAAGACCTATTGGTATTTTAGTAGACGCCTTACGTCTGTTAGGAGTTGAGGTTGATTATCTTGAAAAAGAAGGATACCCATCGCACGAAATAAAAAAGTTTGCAGGCCAAAAAGTGAATACTATTCGCATTCGCGGAGACGTAAGCAGTCAATACATTTCTGCCTTAATGATGATTGCTCCAACGCTTCCCAATGGTTTAACTCTTGAACTTGAAGGAAAGATAGGAAGCAGGCCCTACATTGAAATGACGGCTTCGTTAATGAAGCATTTTGGAGTAAGGTCCTCTTTCATTGGAAGCACCATAACGGTTCCATCACAAAAATATACATCGGCTTCTTTTACAGTCGAGTCCGATTGGTCGGCGGCCAGTTATTGGTTTGCTTTTGCTGCACTAGCCGGGCAAGCTACTATACAATTACCGCGACTGAGTTTACAGTCTCTTCAGGGGGATAGTGCTGTTGTAAAAATCATGGAGAGCTTGGGTGTAAGAGCAGAAATGAAAAATGATCTTCTCGTTTTAACAAAGCAACAACATAAAACTTCGATTGAATGGGATTTTACACACTGTCCAGACCTTGCCCAGACGGTTGCCGTTGTGTGTGCAGCAAAAGGAATTGAAGGACACTTCACAGGTCTTGAAAGTTTGCGCATAAAAGAAACTGATCGCATTTCTGCTCTCCAAAACGAACTTCGAAAAATTAATGCCGACCTCATTGAGATTGATATCGCCCACTGGACATTGAAGCCATCAACAAGCTTACCTTCAACCGCTGAATTTAAAACCTACAAAGATCATCGCATGGCCATGGCCTTCGCTCCATTAGCAACTCTAATGGATGTTAAAATTGAAAATCCCGATGTCGTGCGGAAGTCTTATCCAAATTATTGGAATGATGTAAAATCTTTTGAATTCGAGGTGACGTAAAAAGACTGAGTAGATAGATATGAGGCTTGTGTAATGAGCTTTGTTTTCAGAAATTCATAAATCTCAAATTCTACATTACTTTCTCAATCAATGAATTAAAGTAGGGAACTGCTTTTATCAGCCGGCTCCCATACCACGAAAACATTTCACCATCCACCAATATTATTTTAGAAGCAGGACTGATTGCCTGGAGTTCTTCAATGTGCTTTTCGCGAAACGGGTAGGGTTCGGACGAAAGAAAAATATAATTTGGTTTTAAGGATTGTATACGTTCAACGGTCAATTCCGGATAACGCTTTTCATCTTCTAACGCATTTCTCAATCCAAGATGATTGAGAAGAGAATGAATAAATGTATTCACCGCGGCACCCATCCAGGGTTTTCTCCAAATCAGATAAAGAACAAATTCACCAGAAAACGTAATCGTTGATTTAAATCCACCCTGAATATCCAACACTATTCGTTTGGAATCCACAATTCTATCTGTGATTTCTCCCAAAGACAAAATCATGGAAACAGAATCTTCAATTGAAACAATATCACTCATCCAAACTGGATATTTCGCTTTTAATCGGGAGATGCCCTCTTCAAAATTCTCCTCTTTGTTCCCAAAAATTACATCGGGTCTAAGCTTATCAATTTCATCAAAATGAAAATTCTTTGTTCCTCCTATAGTGGTTTTGGTTTGGAGCCAATTTTCAGGGTGCACACAAAATTTTGTGATCCCGATCACTTCATCATGAAGGCCAAGATCAGCAAGCAGTTCTGTTTGAGAAGGGACTAATGAAATAATTCGCTGAGGAGGAAACCGAATTGTAATGGAGTGACCGAGCTGGTCTATAAATGTGCGCACCATCTTCCAAAGGTAAAGAAGATAAGGAGTGAATGGTAAAACTTATTAATGAAATGGGATGGCGAAGTGCCCCTTAGGCTAAGTGAGACAATAAAAAAACGCACAGAGCACGCAAAGAAAAGACCCTCTCTATAAAAACTTTGCGACCCCGTGCGTAGACCTTTATTCAGCCTCGATTGGCTGATGAAGCTGGTTTGGGATCCGGATGCGGAACGTTGTTCCTTCTCCATAAATTGAATCTACTTCAATTGTTCCGTTAACCCGCTGAATTGTATCCTTAACAATAAACAACCCGATACCTGTTCCGTATGATTGGTCCGTACTGCGGAAAAATAAATCGAAAATTTTCTCCTTCCCTTCTGGCTCAATACCTATACCGTTATCAGTGATGCAAATATCACAAAAATCCTTGGTAACAACGGCATCGATTTTAACGAACGATCTCGTTTTTCTTACATCGCAATACTTCATTGCATTTGACAGAATATTCGTAACGATCGTCCGGACCCGAACTAAATCCGAATAGAAATCGGCCTTCCCAGACAGGGTAATAGTCGTTACAACCGGGTGGGTGTGGAACTGATTTTGTAATGTTTCTACCTCTTCTGTTAGCAATTGCTTCAGATCAATTTGCTGGCGTTGCAGTGCCAGTTTTTCATGCCTGAAAAAATGCGTCATCTCATCAATGAACGAATTTAATTTTACGAGGCTTTTTTTAATCATGGAAATGTATCCTTTTCTTCGGCCGTTGCCTGCTCAGCAAGATTTACTAGTCCCAATGCAGAAAGCAGTGGCGCTTTAAGATCGTGGGTAGTTTTAAAGATGACTTGATCAAGTTGCTGGTTGGCAAGAAGCAGGGTTTGCTCCTTTTGCTTCTTCGCGGTAATGTCATGCAGCTTTAATACCAGCCCATGAACGCTATAATTCTCCAACAGATTAGAGATCTGAATATCAAAATAAAATTGTTTTCCATTTTGGGCGGCAAAGGGAACATCGGCGAATACCTGGGTAGCATTCGCTACTACAGCACCTCTCCAGGTGTCTAGAGTTTGTTGATCAATGAAATCAACGAGATTTCTGCCCACCAACGAGACTGGATCAATACCAAACACATGAGTTGTTGATGAAGATAGGTAGCGAATTCGAAATGCAGCATCTACCACAATGCTAACATCTACTGCATTTTCTACCAACTCCCTAAACAAGGCGTCATTGCCTTTTAAATACCCTCCACCATTCATCATCCTCTTTCTCCCTTGGGTTCTAAATCAAAAACGAAAAAAACAAACGTTTGTTGCTTTTTCTAAATCAATATTGCCATACTGCTCAATTGGCTAGAGACTTTTAAACTGGCAGCACCTACTACGCCCTGGTTCAGTTCAAATTTCAATTTGCCATCAACTACTTTAAAATTTATGCAGCTACCTTTCTGCCCCATACCATTCCCATCCGTAATAGTAAGAACCGATTTGGAAGCGATACTTACTTTAATGTTATCAAAATCTTTATTTTTTGATTTTCCAATATACACAACCTGACAGTCTCCTGCCTCGGCAGCTGACGCAAGCTTTTTGATTACGTACTTCTTGGCACCTTTTGGTTTGTTATCGTACCATTGCTTTAGGGTAGCAAATACATTATCGTCTCCAATCACACCAACAACAAAATCTCCGGCTTCTGCTTCATTTGGCCACTGCACATACTTAATAAAGTTGTACAACATAGCTGCATGAATTTCATGATTTGGTCGTTCCTGTGCCTGGGCACTGGTAAAAAATAAGACTGAGAAGCATAAAAAAATAATAGTTTTCATAGTTTACAGTTTGAGGGCTCTACGCGAATCTATGAATTTCTCATGAATAAACCCCGAGGAATTACCCCCGAGGTTTTCCAAACAACCCTAAATCTTACTATATCAAGATGGCCATAGAGGTAAGGGAGCCCGAAACTTTTAGATTCGATGCTTCAATAACCTTCTGGTTCAATTCAAATTTCATTTTGTTATCAACCGTCTTAAAGTTGATTGCACTACCTTTTTCGCCTAAGCCGTTCTTATCGGTAATCACCAAAGTACCCTTACCTTTCGTCTTATCATTAACGGCCACGAATTCGCCACTCTTTGATTTGTCAATATATACCACCTGGCAATCAGTAACGTCAGCTGCTGAGTTAAACTTCTTTATTACAATGGTCTTTGCTCCACGGGGCTTTCCACCATACCATGAATTAAGTGTGTTATACACTTCTGTGTTTCCCACAACACCTATTACAAATTCTCCAGAGGCTGCGTGATCAGGCCACTGTACATAACGGATGAAGTTAAACACCATCATCGAGTAAACTTCGTGCATTGGTCTTTCTTGTGCAAAAGCACTTCCGCTCATCAGGAGGGCTGCAATTGCAAGGGCCTTAATTTTGTTCATGGTCAACTATTTTTGGTTTGTTTGTAATACAAAAATAGACTACCCCATATGCGCGGAAGGGTCAATTCAGAATGCTTTCTTTCAAATGTAAGATTTACACTTTATTTCAAGTAGCTGAAATCGTATGCGGGTTTTGAGTCTTAAAAAAACTTCTAAATCAGGCTAATTATGCTCTCTTCAACATCTTTACGAACCATATCAAAGTGATAAGCCTGTATTTTAAAAGTAATGAAATGAGTAGGGAAGTAAGACCTTCAACATAAAATGCAAAAGGGTGGTATCGATACTGATGGGAAATGAAATACGTTGAGGATGAAGCTGTTTTTATTATTAGACTTATTATTGAACATTTTCAGCATATTCGTTTGTATAACAGCGTCCTAACATTGGGATATCTGGCTTGCTTGCAGATGCTACCTTATTGTATCTATAAATGGAAAAACCCCAGAGAGTTACCCCTGAGGTCTTCCAAACAACCCTAAATCTTAATGCACTATATCAGGATGGCCATGGAGGTAAGTGAACCTGAAACTTTGAGGTTCGATGCTTCTATTACCTTCTGGTTCAATTCGAATTTCATTTTGTTATCAACGGTCTTGAAGTTAATCGCACTACCTTTTTCACCTAAACCGTTCTTATCGGTAATCACTAATGTGCCTTTACCTTTCACCTTATCATTCACGGCTGCGAACTCTCCGCTCTTTGCCTTGTCAATGTATACTACCTGGCAATCGGTAACGTCAGCTGCAGAGTTAAACTTCTTTATCACAATAGTCTTTGCTCCACGGGGTTTACCACCATACCATGAATTAAGTGTGTTGTACATCTCGGTGTTACCTACAACACCAATTACAAATTCTCCTGAACCTGCGTGATCAGGCCACTGTACATACTTCACGAAGTTAAACACCATCATCGAGTACACTTCATGCATCGGTCTTTCTTGTGCAAATGCACTTCCGCTCATCAAAAGGGCAGCAATTGAAAGGGCTTTAATTTTGTTCATAATCAATTGTTTTTTGGTTCGTTTGTGATACAAAAATAGGCTCCCCCATTTGCACGGAAGAGCCTATTCAGACTACGATCTTTCTAATGTATTATTTAAACTTCTATTTTAAATAGCGGAAGTCGTGCCCCGATTTTAATTGCAGCAAAAACTCATAAATCAGATTAATCACACTCTCCACATCGTCTTTATGAACCATTTCTACTGTGGTGTGCATGTATTTTAAAGGTAAGGAAATGAGCGCAGAGGCAACACCTTCGGCAGAATATGCAAAGGAGTCTGTATCAGTACCCGTTGAGCGCGAAACCGCCTGACGCTGGAAGGCAATTTTCCGCTTTTGGGCTGTCTCAATGACCATTTTCAGCACATTCGTTTGCACAGCAGGTCCATAACAAACTACTGGTCCGTTGCCTGCTTTCAGGTTGCCGCTCTCCTTTTTATTGTACATAGGAGACTGTGTATCATGTGTTACATCCGTACAAATGGCAACATCCGGTTTAATTCTACGCGAAATCATTTCTGCACCCCGTAAACCGATTTCCTCTTGTACTGCATTCACTATATATAGGCCAAATGGAAGTTTCTTTTTATTCTCAGAAAGCCTGCGAGCCACCTCTGCAATCATAAACCCACCCATGCGATTATCAAGGGCACGGCCAACCAACCAGTTCTTGTTCATTTCCATCAACTCGTCCTGGAAGGTAATTACGCAACCTACATGTACACCAAGAGCTTCCACTTCCTTTTTGGATTCTGCTCCAATGTCAATAAAGATGTTCTTGAGATTGGGGGTCTCTTCTTTTGCAGCATCACGAACGTGAATGGCAGGCCAGCCGAATACTCCTTCAACAATACCTTTTTCTGTGTGAATATTAACGCGCATGGAGGGCGCAATTTGATGATCCGATCCACCATTCCTCCTTACATAGATGTATCCATCTTCCGTGATGTAGTTTACAAACCAGGAAATCTCATCCGCATGGGCTTCGATTACTACTTTATAAGTCGCCTTCGGATTGATTACTCCAACAACGGTTCCATAGGTATCAACAATATGTTCGTTGATGTAAGGCTTAATGTAATCCAGCCAGATTTTTTGCCCGGAAGATTCAAAGCCAGTAGGTGATGCATTGTTGAGATAGGTGTAGAGAAATTGTTTGCTTTTTTTATCCATTGCTTTAGTTTCGAGTTTAAAGTTTCGGGTTGGGAGTTTAAGTTAATTATTGATGGTCTTAATCAGTTGAGTTTCTTCTATCGACTATATTCTATTCTCTCCATTAGCTTTAATGCTCCATGTTAAAGGGGGATATTTCCGTGCTTCTTCCTGGGTAAAGTTGCTACTTTATTTTTAAGCATATCAAATGCGCGGATCAGTTTTTCGCGAGTTTGATCCGGGTAAATTACTTCATCAATGTATCCGCGATGCGCTGCGCGATAGGGGTTGGCAAATTTAGTAGTGTATTCTTCTACCTTTTCATCTAGTTTTGCTTTTGGATCTGCAGCTTCTGAAATTTCTTTCTTGAAAATAATTTCCGCTGCACCCTTCGCTCCCATCACAGCAATTTCGGCTGATGGCCAAGCGTAATTTAAATCAGCACCGATGTGTTTGGAATTCATTACGTCATATGCACCACCATATGCTTTGCGTGTAATAACCGTAACACGAGGAACGGTTGCTTCAGAAAAAGCATAAAGCAGCTTTGCTCCATTGGTAATAATGGCATTCCATTCCTGATCTGTACCCGGCAAAAATCCAGGAACATCTTCCAACACCAACAATGGAATATTAAAACAATCACAGAAGCGCACGAACCGTGCACCCTTTACACTGGAATCAATATCCAACACACCTGCAAGAGACGCGGGTTGATTACCTACAATTCCAATGCTTCTTCCCGCCAATCGCGCAAAGCCGACAACGATATTCTCTGCAAAGTTTTTATGTACTTCAAAAAAGCTCGCATCATCCACAATTCCTTGAATAACTTCTCGCATATCATACGGCTGATTGGGATTGGCTGGAATAATATCATTTAAAGATGCACGTGTTTCATTACCTATGGTATAAGGAATCATCGGTACATCATCTTCGCAGTTTTGTGGAACGTAGCTCAACAATTTCTTAATGTAGTTGATGCATTCCACTTCGTTGGCGCAGGCAAAATGCGTCACACCACTTTTAGTGCTGTGTGTTGTTGCTCCTCCCAATTCTTCAGCCGTAACATTTTCATGTGTTACAGTCTTCACAACGTTTGGTCCGGTAACAAACATGAAAGAGGTATTCTCCACCATCAAAATAAAATCAGTAATGGCCGGAGAATAAACAGCACCACCAGCACACGGACCCATGATGGCCGATATTTGTGGGATAACTCCAGAGGCCAAGGTATTGCGATAAAAAATATCGGCGTATCCGCCAAGCGAAACAACACCTTCCTGAATGCGCGCACCGCCGGAATCATTCAAACCAATAACGGGCGCACCATTCTTCATGGCAAGGTCCATAATCTTTACAATCTTCTCTGCGTGCGTTTCCGAAAGCGAGCCACCAAACACGGTAAAATCCTGAGAGTAAACATAGACGAGTCTGCCTTGAACCGTTCCATAACCCGTCACCACACCATCACCTAAATAATATTCTTTATCCAAACCGAAGTCTTTGCAACGATGCATCACAAACTTGCCAAGTTCTTCAAACGATCCTTCATCCAGCAAAAGCAAAACACGTTCGCGAGCCGTTAATTTTCCTTTGGCGTGTTGTTGTTCTATGCGCTTTTCTCCTCCACCCAAAAGTGACTCCTCATTTTTGCGTTCTAAGGCTTCAAATTTTCCTTGCAGTATAGGGTCTTTAATTTTTCGTTTCGACATAGCGTTGAAGAATTTGGGTAAATATAATGGGTGGCGATGATGTCTCGTCTTTGTGCGGCTCAAAATACATTTTTAAACCGCGGAGACGCAGAGGCACTAAGAAATGCAGGGTCAATACCCATGCCTTTCTGAACAACCTTTGCGTCTCAACGCCTCTGCGGTTCAATCTTCCATCAAGGACTCCCCTGTTGATCGTGGTCTATATATTTGTATTTTTACGCGCCTTCCTGAGCGCTATGAAGAACAAGTTTGCCATAATTGATATGGGTACCAATACCTTCCATCTGCTGATTGCAGAAGCGGATGAGCGCGGATATCATGTTACCCATCGTGATCGACTGGTGGTGAAAATTGGTCAGGGCGGAATAAACCAAGGCTACATTACAGAAGAAGGTATTCATCGGGCGCTTCTTGCCATGCAAAGTTTTAAAAACGTCATTGAAGAACAAGCTGTAAAGAAGGTTTACGCCTTTGGCACCAGTGCACTTCGCAATGCACGCAATGGAAAAGATGTGGCCGAACGCATAAAAGCACTCACCAATATTGATGTCTCCATTATCTCGGGAGAAAAAGAAGCAGAGTTTATTTACATGGGTGTGAAGTCTGCGCTTGATATGGGGCGTGAAAAGTCATTGATCATTGATATCGGTGGTGGAAGTGTTGAGTTTATTTTAGGCGATAACGATAACGTGTATTGGAAACAAAGTTTTGAAATTGGTGCACAGCGTTTGTTGGAGCAATTTCAAAAAAATGATCTGATCACATCAGAGGAAATAAAAAATCTGGACGAACATTTTTCAAAAGTTCTCACTCCCTTATTCGAAGCCTTAGAAAAGTATCCAACCGATATTCTAATTGGTTCTTCCGGAACATTCGACACGTTAAGCGACATCTTCTGCATTCAACACGATATTCATAAATCGTCTGAAGAAATTGAAACTCCCTTAAGTCTTGCAGGCTTCTACGACATCTATGCAAAATTATTAACAAAGAATCGCGCAGAGCGCATGTTAATACCGGGCATGATTGAAATGCGCGTAGATATGATTGTTGTCGCTTGCTGCCTCATTCGTTACTTATTAGAACAACATACTTTCAACCGTGTTCGTGTTTCTACCTATGCGCTTAAAGAAGGTGTGCTTGCTTCCATCATTCAGGAAATAAAAATCACGGCCTGATCGTTTAGTATTTTAGATTCCTGATTGCTTAAATTAGGATTTAAGTATACCCTTAAACTTCATCCTTTGAAAAATATTGGTCTTCGGTTTTTTGTATTCACTATTTTTATACTGATCCTTTCTCAGCAATCAGGATATGCTCAAACTCCCATAGCTAAGGGAATAAAGAAAGAAACGTTCGAGTTCATTAAGCGAGATACGATGTCCTTAAAACTGGATGTGTACACTCATGCGAGCATTCCGAAGAATAGTCCCTGCATTATTTTTGTTTTTGGTGGTGGCTTCATCACTGGCAAACGGGACGAAGAATTTTACAATTCTTACTTCAATACGTTAGTAGGAAATAAATATGTAGTGATCTCCATTTCATATCGCTTAGGATTAAAAGGTGTAAAACGTTTTACAAACTTCAGCTCAACGCCACTAAAGTCAGCCATTGAACTTGCAGTCGAAGATCTGTTCGATGCTACCAAGTGGGTGTTGAAAAATGCAAACAAGTTGGATATTGATACTACAAAAATTATTCTTTCCGGATCAAGCGCGGGTGCGATGACCGTTCTTCAGGGTGATTTTGAAAAAAGAAATAAAACGGAGTTAGGTAAGATGTTGCCTGAGAAATTTCAGTATGCCGGTGTAATTGCCTTTGCCGGAGCGATTGTAACGACCAACGGTAAATTAAAATATAAAATCAAACCCGCACCTACCATGATGTTTCATGGTAGCAGTGACAAGATGATATTCTATAATCGGCTGTATTTTTTTAACCGCAGCGTGAACGGTTCAAATGCAATTTCTTCCGTATTTAAAAAACATAACTACCCATACTATTTTTATCGAGTCGAAGGGATGGGGCATGAAGTAGCTGCGAGCCCGATGGAAGATAATTTAAAAAGCATTTTGTGGTTTATCAGTGAATACGTTCTAAAGCAAAAAAAATATCAAATTGAACATACCTTCAAGGATATGGATGCGAAGCGTGATTTGTTTCTTACACAAAACGATCTTCTTAAGAAGAAATCAAACCTGTCTGGTAAGAGAAGAAAAAAATCGAAAGCACAGTAGTGCTACTTTGTAAAGCAGAGTTTTACTTTTCGTTTTCACCTCACCCCGTCTGCAATTGTGCTCGTAGAAAATTTGTACTCCCCTCTCCGGCCGGCTACCGCTACGACACATTTACTGATAAACCTTGCTCCTCTGGAGCAAGGTGTTTATAGAAATGGAATAGGTTTAATGAACAGGCTCCGGAGAAGCCACCTTGTATTTCGAATGGTTGTCACAAATAAGAGATAATCGATTTTAGTCCAAAATAATCCTCTATGCTATAATGGCTAATTAAGGAGTTGTTGCTTTCAGGTGGCTCCTCTGGAGCAAAACTTGTATCCTAACAGTAGCTCCAACCGGAGAGGGGGCACTCGATTAGTAAGAACCGATACTAGTCGATGGGGGTGAGGTGATCAACCAAATGTCACACGGAAATTTTTAAAACACAGCAGGGTACACAGCCTTAATATTTTTGTCTTGTTCCTGAAAGATCAATAAAGACCTTTATGGTTCACCATAAATTCTCTTCCCTCCTTGCAGCTTTCAACATTAAAACTCGACCACACAAAATCATATAAACCATCCAGCAGATACACTTTCTTATATCCTTTGGAAGAAAGTAGTGATGCGAACTTAATCGACTCTATATTTCCATAAACTAATATAGAAGCATTCTTATTCGCTGGTAATGATTGCGATTGGAATGCACTCTCCTCTACGTGTATTGCATTCTTAATGCGTCCCAGGTTTCGATAGGATTCCGTTCCCGTATTATTGTATTGTGCAGCTACACGGGTATCATAAATAACAAGATCTTTTGTTTCTTTCAGCAAGGCCAGCGTGCGTGGCGCATCCAGCAAAATAAAAGGAGTAGCGTTTTCGATGAAAGAAATATCCTTTTGACTGGCAATTAAACTATTGATACCTCCAAGCAAATGATACACAGAAGTAAACCCGTTATTGTGCAATTCCTTTGCAGCTCTTGCTCCATCGCCATCACCGCTTGACGAATAGATGAGAATGGGCTGTTGCTTATACTTTGACAGCTCATTGATTCTATTCTTGAATTCAGCATATGGAATATTGATAGCGCCTTTTACCCTGCCTATATTATATTCAGCAATGCTGTCGGTTGAATTAAATTGATTGGCAGGTCTTATATCCACAACAATCGCTTTCTTACTCTTTATTAAAACAGAAGCATCATTAAAAGAAAGATTTTTAAACGACAGGCTCGAAACAATCCAGTCTTCTTTACATGGAAAATCTTTTTCACTTAGTTGATTTAGAACAGACATGCCGCCATTCAGATTATAAAAATTAGTAAATCCCTTTTCTGACAACAGCCTGCTCACTCTGCGGCTTCTCTGACTATGAGAACAATAAAACACAATTGTTTTGTCTTTGTAATGTTCAATTGTGTCCATGTTATTTCGAATCGCTTCAATCTCCAGATTGATCGCGCCTTTCAAATGCCCTTGATTTAAACTGGCATACCTTGATGTATCACTATACTCGCCTGCCGATCGAACATCCACCAACAACAGATTCGGATTATTTAAAAACAGTTTACAAAACTCTTTAGCATGAATGGTTTTGTAGAGACTGTCGTAGTGAAAAGGTAATTGGGATTGTGCTGAAGCGCTAAAAGAAAACGCAAGAAGAGCGATGGAAAGTAAGCATCTCATAGTTGGTTATTTATGGGTTGAAGGTAGAGATTATTCTCTTCGAACTTAGCCTGTCTATAAAGCAGAGCCAATGTTTATTCGCTCAACGTTAAAATTCACATCAAGTCTATTAAAAGTTCGTCTTATTCACTTTTGATTTTCTCCCCTTTAATGGGTGAGTAATCCGTTTTGATTTGTCCATTCACCACAAGCTTTTCAAAATAACATTTAACACCTGTTGCAACATTCATGTCTTCCACATTTTGAATGTGAAAGTGTAAATGAGGTTCAGAAGAATTGCCTGAGTTACCGCAAAGTCCTAAGAGCTGTCCTTGTTTTACTTTTTGTCCTTGCTTTACTTGTATGGAATGTTGCTTGAAATGAGCAAAGAATAAATATTCATTGCTCGCTGTTTTGATAATCACGGTATTCCCCGGAACATAGATTGGATTTAACTCTCCTGGCTTATTGTCTTTCACTCCATCCACAACTAAAACAACTTCTCCATCGCAAGGTGCAATTAATTCTTTTCCGAAGGCATAGTAATCCTCGTTCGTTCCTCCATTGGTTTTGTATGAATTACCTGTCTCATCTTTGATCATAATATCAAACGCATTTTTCTGCGCCTGACTTACCACATGATAATTTTGTTCCTTGGTATCACCTCCCCAAAAAACAAACCACTCGCCTTTAAAGGGAAGTATAAGCTTGGTTACATTCCTTTCCAACTTAGGTAGGTTCTTTTCTGCAAATGGTTTTACAAACAATCCATTTATTTTAGAATCATCATCTATTGAAATGTTGACTGCAAATAATGCACGTTCAAAATTAGTTTTGTACGAGGCATATGTTTGTTCAAACATTACAAATTCACGCTTCGTAATTTTTCCAGCCTGAGCTTTTAACCCCGTTAGAAAACCTTTCGTCTTTTCAATCGGCAATGCTTTTTGCATGTCATTTGAAAACATGGCGAAGATGGCATCGAAGTTTTCAGCGTTGTAGTTTTTCTCAAACTCTGCTGCAACGGTTTTGTAGCTTTCTTTTTCGGGTTGCGCGAAGGCAACATTTGTGACAAAGGTTATAAAGATTAACGCAAATAGACTTCTCATAGATAGTTAATTTTAATTGTTAGTCGTTTTCATTTTTTTAACTTATAACCTGCTAATTACTAAATATGCTTTCGTAAATAATTTCAAGCTCACGTTTGTCGTGACCATTGAATCGTATTTTTGACAAATGCTCCTTGCAATCAGCTTGTAATAACTCAAAAACTATCCGTAGACCCACCCCCACCGAATGTTCCACCACCTCCCGTTTCAACTTGCTCACTCGCCACTGCCTGATTTCCGCCCAGCGTTTGTGAAACAATAAACGCCTGAAGATTTAGATTGCCCCACTTCTCTGCCAAATGATTTTCGCGGGTGAAGCCGTGGCGAATGGTTTTTAAATAATTAAATAACAACAAGGTAATTCCGAGTAAGATCGCGCCTGCTAACGTCAAGGTAATTTCAGGATGACCGAGACTGAAATAATATTTAAAGGTGAAGACAGAAAACGCAATCACAATCAAACTTACACGCAGCAACACGATGTCTTTATTTTTTATTCCGAAGTATAGATAGGCAGCAGGGATGATCACGGTGAGTCCGTAGAAGATAAACGCAAATGGAATGTCTTGTCCTTCTTCAAGGTACAAGTCCATGAGTTCTACGCTCAATTCACGCACTACTAAATAATTTCCAGCAACATAGATGAACAACAAACTAAGGCCTTCTAAAATCAATAAGTTAAGCGACCAGAATTGAAATGCTTTGCGCGCCTTCATCTTTTTTACAACGGCATACAGTACACCAAAAGCAATGATGAAAACAAAAGGAATGATTTGTTGAAAAATTCCACCTGCATCATAGCATGTGTAAAATAAAATTCCGGCAAAGGAAAGTATCGCTGCGATTGTCGTCAGCAGATCGAGGTAACGAAAGGCTGTGAAGGAAAACACAACAAAACAGGTAAGCAATACAAAATGAGTATCAAAGTCAGCCATCCAAACTAATCCAACAATAGTAAACCCACAAGCATGATATAACATCCCCTCCGTAACACCGGATTTAAAATGGTGGTTATTTCCAATAAAGATTTTCTCAAGGAAAATAAAAGACACTAGTCCATATAACAAGCAGGCAAAAGGAAAAACATCCTCACCCATGTTGCTGATCATTAATCCCAGAAATCCGGAAACACCCGACAGCGCCAGGAGTGTTGCCACAAAAAGAAGAACACGAATGATGAAGTTGGGATGATAGAACGGAGAAGTATACGTTTCTCTGATGGTTGCCAATTGAGTTTCTTCAATAAGGTCCTGGTTACTCCATCGCTTTGCTTCTTTTACTACAGCCAGATTATACAAGCCTGTTTCATTATATGCACTCTTCATGATTTCTGACTGAAATAGTTTTTAAACTTTATGATAAAATAAATAAACCCGCCACAAGAAGCGATGGAATATAGAAACCAGATCTCAATCGCATCGCGTAAGACCGTTTCAGCAAGAAAATAGGTAGTGCCAATGTAAGCCGAAATAAATGCGTACAGCAAAAACAAAAATGACTTCTTCCACTTCGCCATATAAAACGCGAAGGCACATCCACCATAAATCAACAATAGGTAGACGAACCACCACTCGCCAATGAACATTCCGGTGATGGCACCCACAAAGAAAATCAGGGCGCTAAAATTTAAATAGGTAAACGTAAAATGTTTTTTGATTGCCTTCTTATCCAGCAGTAAAGAAATGCAAGCCACCACTATACTGAAAATGATAGCCGTGTTGTGAAGATTAGCTGTTTCAAAAAAATCACCACTATACCATTTCTGTGGTGAAATGCTGATGCTCCAAAAAGAAGCCAATGCAGTAATGGCCAGCGATAAGATGGCGAGATGATCAAACCGATAGGCGATGTAAAAAAAGAAAAAGGAAGTGACGAGTGTAATCAGTCCAAGATTTTCATCCAGTATCGCGAATTGAAATTGTAAGTATCCCAGCACAGAGATAAAAAGCAGAGCGCCCAACAATACTATATAATCAAAGTAGGGTGTAGGTGGTTTTACTGAAGTGTTGGAGTAGGGAGGGGCATTCTTAAATACATAGAAGAAGCAACCCATATTGAGGAGTACTAAAGCAATGATGCTCAGAATATGACCAAGCTCACCAATGTTTTGATAAATGAGAATACCTACACCAGCAGTGAATAGCAGCACGCCCAGGTATAAAAGAGAGCGGAGTTCGTAAAACACAGACACTACTTTTCCGGAAGTGATGACGTCTATTTTGGTGAACTGATCTTGTGTGATCAATCCTTTTTCAAGGAGTTCGCGAGGGGTATCTCTTGTCATATGCAGCTTTACTAAATAAAGCTAACAAGATATGAAAAATCGGAGGAAGGTAATTATGAGGTTTTTTTTAAATGGACAGGTTACGAAATATAAAACCGCAGAGGGCGCTGAGATACGCAGAGAATTCAATTGAAGGATTCAGAATAGTAATCGTTCAATGAATTACTAAGATGAAATTTACAAGAATTTACTCTGCGTTCCTCTGCGCCCCCGCGGTTAACCTTTACAATCCCGAAATGATTTTATCCTTTGGATATTTCACTTCAAACTTATAGACCACCTTCTTGGTTTCATTTGGTTGAAGACTCACCTCCCACACCAACTTTCCGGTGTCCTTGTTGTACTTTGCCCCCGCCACATCAGTTGCTGTTATTTCAATCTGACTGTTTTGTGAAACCGGAAGCTGATCTTCTACTGTAATCTTAATGGCTTCCGTCTTCGTGTTGCGCACCGAGATTTCATAAGCATATGTCTCGCGTTGGTTGGTACCAATATATTTACGCGTAGTTAAGTCTTTCAACTTCTCACGCTTTACCACAATGCGTTTGTCGCGACCAAGAGAAACTGAAAGCGTATCACGGATATTGTTCGGATCGATAAACGATTTCGCTACGAACGTACCTTCGAAAAATACATTCGCTTCACCTGGTAACAAACTGAATTCTTCCCAACCGGTAACACGTGCCAAAAGAAAAGCATCTCCATCTAATTTAGGTGCGACAGCATATTGGTAGTCAGCTTTCAATTCATGATTTCGAATATCGACTAGTGTAGGTTTGTTTGATGAGCTTACTGTGTAGGGTAAACTAATATCAAACTCGGTGTTCAATGAAGTTTGAATGGTGCTTACATAATCAGCCGTAGATGTGGCATCTTGATCTATTTCAACTTCTGCCAACTTTGCTTCTTCATTCACCATTGCTGGTGCTGATCGCATCACTACCCCACTCGCTCTTTTATCGTATGTTTTATACATTGGTTGATCTACATTCAAATACCAAGGATACAGTTCGGGCTTCAATCCACCTAAGTTCGGATTGGCTGTAGAGAGTTTCAATTTTACATTCTTCCATTCCTCACCTGTGCCTTGTGTTACATTCGCTTTATAGCTTAACTGCACCGGGCTCTTTGTATTGATGGCACGCAAATCGTACACCGGGTACCAGCCTGCATTGGCAACAATGTATTGCACATCAAGATCAACAGCAGTAGCAGCATCAGCCGAAAGGCTAACAACAATCTCACTGGTGTTGCGCGAATACAATTCATTCTGCTCGTTAATCTGCCGTTGAATTTTGGCAATTCGCTCATTCAATTTTTTAACCTTGTCGTCTTGCTTCATACGTGAGGTAACGATATCGCTCAAGCGGGCACGATAGAAATCAGCCATTGCTTTTAATTCAGCAACGGTAAGGTTTTGATTGGTGCCTCCAATCTTTTGATTACTCAGCAGCATCTGCTCTTCTTTGTTCAGAATTTCTTTCTGTCCTTGCTCTAAAAGAACTTGCTTCTGACTTAACTCCAGCGAATCTCTTAGCAACCGAAGCGATTTCGGTGTATTCAATTCACTCAAATAGTTTTGACGATTGGCAATTCCGAGGATAATAAAATTTCCTTTCCCCGCTACCTGGATACTTTGCTGATCAAGTTGCGAGGTAAGTCCGGTGAGAATTAAGGTGGTCTTCCCAGCGTCAATGCGGGTTTTTACTTCTCGTGTTATTTGTGCCTTATTCAAAAACACAGTGACATCTGTGATCTTCGAGTCGACTGGTTTTTCCTGTTGAGCAAATCCCGTAAAGGAAATAGCCAGTGCGAGCATAATTAGATTCAATCTTTTTGTGGTCTTCATACTTCCGTTATTTTTCCATTAGATGTTAACACGATTCAATTTCCATACCTAAAACTGATTTTTTTTATTTGATAAAGGTAAGCATAGGTAATTTAGCCTCGCTCCAAATACCATTCAAGTAGTTAAGGCTAGGACAAATCCTTAGGCAAATATTGCTCCAGAGGAGCAACCTGTTTAAGAAATAAAAGAAAGTTGAAGACCGGCTCCTGAGGAGCCACCTGTCATCCAGAGTAGCATTATATAATTGATAGTTAATGATGTATTGCTTACGATATTATTCCGTCACATCATCAGAATTGATTTCCAAAACAAGATGAAAGGGAAACATTAGTAATGCTCCACTTTATTTATAAAAAAAATGAGAGATGCTATCAAGTGACTCCTCTAGGGCAAAGCATCTCTATCAACCATAGCTTCTTTCAAGAGTGCTTTTATTCGGTTAAAACCAACACAACCTTATCTTTGCGCCATGACAGATTCAATTCACTCCTATCCGCAATTAAAAGACTTTGCCTTAAGCATATTCAAAAAAATCGGCTGCCCTGACAACGAAGCCTTAACAGCAACAGATGTTTTGCTCAACGCAGATTTGCGTGGCATTGATTCGCACGGTATTGCGCGGCTCTCAGGTTATGTACGGTTGTGGGAAGCCAAGCGCATTAACGCTACACCGAATGTGCGTATTGTACACGAGTCGCCAAGCACTGCGGTTGTCGATGGTGATAGCGGCCTCGGTTTAGTGGTGGCCCCAAAAGCGATGAGCATTGCGATTGAAAAAGCACGCATTGCCGGAACAGGTTGGGTAGCTGTAAAAAACTCAAATCACTTTGGCATTGCGGGGCATCACGCGATGATGGCGCTCGAACATAATATGATTGGCATCGCGATGACGAACGCAAGTCCGTTGGTAGCTCCAACATTTTCAATAGAACGATTACTCGGAACCAATCCAATTGCTGTTGCCATACCCGCTGATAAACAACCACCCTTCGTTGCTGACTTTGCTACGACAACTGCTGCGAATGGAAAACTGGAAATACTTCAACGCAAAAATCAGCAAGCACCCTTCGGGTGGATCCAAACAAAAGACGGAAAACCATCTACCAATCCGGACGAAACAAAAAGTGGTGGCGCACTTATTCCGTTAGGCAGTGATCGTGAGCATGGAAGTCATAAAGGTTATTGCTTAGGTGCATGGGTGGATATTTTCTCTGCTGTCTTATCGGGCGCAAATTATGGTCCTTGGGTTCCACCCTTTGTATCGTTTTTAGCACCACCAACCGATCCGGTAGGAGATGGTATCGGTCATTTCTTTGGTGCGATGCGCATCGATGCCTTCAGACCTGCAGAAGAATTTAAATTTCACATGGACAATTGGATTAATCGCTTTCGATCGGCAACACCTATCGAAGGACAAGAGCGTGTGTTAATTCCAGGCGATCCAGAACGTGAGATCAGTGCAAAAAGATTGATTGATGGTGTACCCTTGAATCAGAAAGTGGTAGAAGACTTAAAAATCCTATCTACAAAGTTTGGAATTGCATTCTAGAAAGTAAAATACGCACGAAATGAGAGCGGGGAGTTGAATACGCTGGAACTTGTATATAACAAGTCATAGGAAACCAAAATATTAAAGCGACCTCTTCGTCCTGCTGGTGAAGAGTAGCCTGCGCCAACAAAAAAACGTTCGTACACTCGTCTATCGTTATAACGGGCATCAACACTGATACTATAGAAGTCGTAGTCAGTCTGAATAAAAAAACCTTTGAACACGTTATATCGGATAAATGGATATCCTCCAAACATCTGATCTGTGATTTTCAAATCGCTGTAGTTAGTGTATTGATACTCCCCTCCAATGCCTGCGGAAAGATTTTTTGTTATCATGTATCCTGCTTGAGCAATTATCCCAATGCTGAAATAACTTCCGTAAACATTACTTTTCCCAAGACTCAATCCACCCAAGCCAATTCCAAGATAAACCCGATCCTTAGGGGACCAGCTGGCTTCTTCATCAATATCACGTTGTGCCTTAACATTCAAGACAACAATCAACACCAATAAAACGCTTAACAAGAATCTCATAAGAGTAATTACTATTTCTCTTCAACGATAAAAATGTCTTCGTTGTCTTTCTTCATCAAATATTTTTCACGGGCAAACTTCTCTAATGATTCACGATCGCCAAATAATTCATCGCGATCCTTCTCTACTTCTTTTATTTTCTCTTCGTAGTATATCTTTTCATTTTCCAGATCACTTAGTTTTCCACTCAATTGAAAACGAGCAATCAAATTATTAGAGTCTAAAAAGAGCATCCAAACTAAAAAGGCGAGGCTCGCTAAAATGTATCCGTTACGGAGCGGCTTGGGAAGTTTCTTCAGCATATTGCGTTTAAAAAGTGATACTAAGGTAGAAAAAAAAGTCCACAGTCAATAGTCGACAGTCCACAGCATACCCCTAAACCAAAGAAGGTCAACGCTTGAGCATTGACCTTCTTGTATTATTCATTACCGAATTAACTCATCAACGAATCAATCCCTTAAAACTTCTTTCCGGGGAAATAAGCTGTTTCACCCAACTCTTCTTCGATTCTAATCAATTGGTTGTACTTCGCCATTCTATCTGAACGTGAAGCAGAACCGGTTTTTATTTGTCCTGTGTTCAAGGCTACAGCTAGATCAGCGATGGTGCTATCTTCTGTCTCACCCGAACGGTGCGACATTACGGCCTTGTATGAATTGCGTTTCGCCAAATTCACCGCTGCGATGGTTTCAGACAATGAACCGATTTGATTTACCTTCACAAGGATTGAGTTTGCAATACCTTTGTCGATACCTTCTTGTAGACGGGTCACGTTTGTCACAAATAAATCGTCACCTACAATTTGTACTTTCTTGCCGATCTTATCAGTCAAACCTTTCCATCCTGCCCAATCATCTTCAGCCATTCCATCTTCAATAGAAATGATTGGATATTTAGCGGCCCATGAACCCCAATATTCAACCAACTCAGCAGATGTCATTTTCTTGCCATCTGATTTCTTAAATGTATAGATACCTGTTTTAGCATCATAAAACTCAGAGCTCGCAGCATCCATCGCAATGAAGATGTCTTCACCTGGCTTGAAGCCTGCTTTCTCAATGGCACTCAACACAATTTCAATTGCTTCTTCATTCGATTTGATGTTTGGTGCAAATCCACCTTCATCACCTACGTTTGTAGAATATCCTTTATCGTGAAGTACTTTCTTCAAAGTATGGAACACTTCAGTACCCATGCGAAGCGATTCAGAGAATGTACTTGCTCCTACAGGCATTACCATAAATTCCTGGAAGTCGATTGAGTTATCTGCATGGCTTCCACCATTCAAAATATTCATCATCGGAACAGGTAAAGTATTTGCACTTACACCACCGATGTAACGATACAACGACATGCCTGACTCCATCGCTGCTGCTTTCGCAATTGCCAATGAAGTACCCAGGATAGCATTCGCACCAAGATTACCTTTGTTCGCAGTGCCGTCAAGTTCAATCATGATTTTATCGAGCAGGTTTTGATCGAACACATCGAAGCCTACAATTTCAGAAGCGATCTTTGTGTTAACATTATCAACTGCTTTCAATACGCCCTTTCCTACATATACCTTCTTATCGTTATCGCGAAGTTCAACGGCTTCGTGTGAACCCGTTGATGCGCCAGATGGAACTGCGGCACGACCAAATGCACCGGACTCAGTAACGACATCAACTTCAACTGTTGGATTGCCACGGCTGTCAAGGATTTGGCGGGCGTGAATGCTTTCGATTAAACTCATGGTGTTATTTTATTTTAGGATTGTGATTTAAAACGAATTAGGATGCAAGCGCAGGCTCAGCAATATCAGCTTTGATCATTTCAACAAACTGATCAAACAGATAACGTGAATCATGAGGGCCGGGAGATGCTTCCGGATGGTATTGAACGGAGAATGCTTTCTTATTTTTCAACCGGATACCCATGATGGTATTGTCATTCAGATGGATATGCGTTACTTCTACATCCGGATTTTTTTCAATGTCTTTTTCACTCACAGCGAAGCCGTGGTTTTGTGATGTCATTTCTCCCTTCCCACTAAGAAGATTCTTAACCGGATGATTTAAACCACGATGACCATGGTGCATTTTATAAGTAGAGATTCCACTGGCAAGTGCAAGCAACTGATGACCAAGGCAAATTCCAAATAAAGGTTTATTTGACTCCAGGGATTTCTTTACTGTGTCAATAGCATAGCCCATCACCGAGGGATCGCCAGGACCATTTGAGATGAAGTATCCATCCGGTTTCCAAGCCGCCATTTCATCGAACGATGTTTTAGCTGGAAACACTTTACAATAACATCCGCGTGAAGCTAGATTTTCAGCAATGCTTTTCTTTATTCCAACATCCAACACCGCCACTTTAATTGGGGCCGAAGGATCACCTACATAGTATGCTTCTTTTGTTGTTACGATAGATGAAAGTTCAAGACCTTCCATTGATGGCACAGTCTTAATCTTCTCACGTAACTCTTCTGGTGAAAGTTCAGAGGATATAATCGCATTCATCGCACCTTTACTGCGGATATAACGCACTAACATTCTTGTATCAATATTGGTAATGCCCACAACACCTGTTGTCTCCAAATAGTGTTGCAAACTTTCTGTCGCAGACTTGCGGCTAAACTCACTTGCAAATTCATTTACCACAATACCGGAAATAGAAGGCTTGGCCGATTCTTGTTCAACATCAACAGCTCCATAGTTTCCGATGTGTGCTGTAGTGTTCACAATGATTTGTCCGTAATAGGAAGGGTCAGTGTAAATTTCCTGATAACCCGTCATCCCGGTGTTGAAACAAATTTCACCACCCGAGGTACCTATTTTTCCAATGGCAATACCTTCGATAAGAAGGCCGTCTTCAAGGAGGAGATAAGCTTTTTTCTGCAT
>JANMRZ010000048.1:0-3489 GCA_031388805.1 Chryseolinea sp. | reverse complement strand
AGCCTTTTCAATATTTCCATGCTTCATTTGGAGTGCAGCATAGTTATTGAGTAGGATATTATCCTCTGGAGACGCCACCAGCCCAGCCTCATAGTAAAACTCGGCAACGGACCGATTCTGCTCGTTTTTTGCATAAATATTCCCAAGGAGCACATAGGTCCAAGCGTTGGATGGGTCGAGCTTCAAGCATTCTTCTAAATAAGCCTTTGCTTTAGTAACGTTGCCCAATTCAAGGTAAGCCATTGCCATATTGCGCCGTGCATCGACGTTACCGGGCTCTGTTTTGAGAACCATTGAAAACGAATTGATAGCTTTCAGATAATCTCCTAATTGCGCTTCCTTAACTGCTCTCTCGAAAATTTTTTGTGATTTGTTGGCTTTTCCAGCAAGTTCATCTTTAAATTGGACAACGGCAACACTGTCCCTTATCGATACGTCAAGGTGGGCTGAAAGAAATCCATACGAATCTTTTATAATCTTAATGGCTTCTTGCTCGGAAAGGGTGGACAAATCAATCGGGTTGGCTCGATCAATGATTATGTACTTAAGGGGAATGAAAAAAATTGCCATTGATAAATCCTAGATTTTTTCTTGGAATTGTTGCGATTATTGGGACGATCAGGAGATGTGAAGAAGTCCGGTATAATTTCAGATCTGGATAAAGTTATTCCATTACTAACATATCAATTTTTCATGATATGTCCAGTCCATTGCGCCCCGCTCCAGAATTCTTTTGAAAGCTTTAGTGGTATGAGTTCTTTGAGGTATAAATTTTCCCACCAAGATAGCAATGAGCAAAAGCTCCCACCTCAACTATATCAGGAGCTATTTTGACTTCAGCCTCGGTCAATTTTCAAATAACTATGTGAGCTATTACGATCTGATCATATAGATGCAAATACGTAACATATTTCACTCGGCCCAGGGTCCACATATTTCCACTATATCGATAATCACTTTCTTTCACTCTCCTTGACCCGAATATATCTGCAAAGATGGTAGACAACCATTTGTGCATCATCCTGGGAGATCGTATCAGGCTGGTTCTTGATAAATGCTGGCAATGATTTCGGATTTAACACCCAAGTATTTGATTTTTTGCCTTGTTCTGTAGATTCAACAAACCAGCCGGGGAAGAGGATAACGGGTTTAACTGTAAAGGATTTTCCTGTTGTTGCCAGAAGGGTATTTTTCAACCACTTTGAAGCAGATCTTACCTGAGTAATAGGTTTATCATAGGTTCCAGACCCCTGAATCGACAATTTTTCACCATCAAAAAGGATTTTTGCTTCTCCTTTCTCAGGCTTGCTGTAGGTCTTCGTTTCTATGGTAAAGATTCCTTTCTTGGATACGACCACATGGTCAAGATTGAAATTTTCTGCGATTATGTCATGGAACACGACACATCCATCAGCACGAAGTGTTTCAAGAAACTGTCCTACAGCTCTTTCACCTTCCCTGCCAAGTTTGACAAATTTAGCTTCTGCTATTATTTTCAGCAGCTTATAGACACAATAGGGGACAATTACTATTGCAACCATTGTAACAAGCAAGGGATTTGGTGGACGATTGAGGTAAAAATGCCACCAATCGTATCCTGCCCATCCGAGGAATGCAGCAGCTGTGAAATAATATTTTATGATGTCTTCAGAGACGAGTTTATCTAGTTTCTCATCAAGAGACTGCCCAGGATGCCGGAGGGTTTTTTCTGTGATTGGAGATTTTTTGTTATTGCTCACGACTGATACGCCTTATTTAGTCTTAAATACTGAATTGCGATGAAACTGAATATATTTAAGCTGGGTTTCGTTTAAAATACTAATCTGATATCCATCAGGTTGTCTTGAAAATCCTAGTTTCAATATTTCATCAATATTGATATGTTGAGAAAACAGTGCCTTACCTTCATCGCTGAAGGCCAAGTATCCTTTGTCAAATAGGTGATCTGCGGCAGGTGAAAGCGCTAAACCATTTAAAGGATCAGTCCTTTCTTTGTTGGTCTCGCATTTCGCCCATGGTTTTATATGTCCTGCCCTTAAGAGTAATGGGTTTGATATTCCAGTGAAGGGGCATGATCCATGTAATGCGATTACATCCTCTCTAAATTTTCCCTGACCTCTTCTTGCGCTGATAATTGTCTTCTTTTCAGTTTCTGAGAGGCCTTGATCTTCATTGATCTGTTTTTCAATTTTATCCGCTTCTTCTTCAATCTCTGACCAAGTAGTTCCTTGGAAATTTTCTTGACTATATAAGACTGGTTTTCTCGTTAGAAAATCTTTGGTTGAGAGTTCAAGAAGATCCTGAATTTTAGCAAAATCGAAATTTGAGATAATTGGAGCAATTGAATTTACCTGTTTCGATTGAGTGATGAGAGTATCTATTCTATCAGTCGTGAATTTAATGTCGGAAATATCAAATGCATGTTCAATCTCAAATATTCTCAATAGTTGTATTCTGAAATTTGTTGGACTGGATTTTGATTGTGCAAATCGCCGGTAAGGCTGATCAGGCTTCCAAATATCGAATAAGCCGTTTGAACAAAGAGCTTCCCAAAGGCTTATTTCATTTTTAATAAAATACTCTGCCGCCAATGTAGTTATGTACTTTAGAGGTAAAGTGAATTCTTTGAGATTTAACTGTTTGCCTAATTCATTGACTTTGTAGGGTGTGTTAGAGCGCTGCATAGTTAGAAGCGCTGGGAATTGAAAATCTTTTACTGCAAGCCAAATAGATTGATGATGCAGTTGTTCGCCTTTTCTAAATCCATTGATCATTGCTATTGCGTTTGGTCGATCTACCTTCATGCATCTATCTTTTAATCGAAATATCATCAGGTTGATCCTTTAACGTAAGTATGTTAAACAATAAGCAATGTTGCTATGAATTTACTAGTAGCTCATCTTGTCAGGTATTACCCCTCTTACGCCTCCTCTTGACGCTGGCGTATCACACCGTCTCTTCGTGGTATCAAATGGATATGACAATGAAATATTGTTTGCCCAGCTGATTCGCCACAATTCATACCGATAAATTGAGACCTGTAACAGAAGAACCACCTCTATTGTTCTTAAAAAATGTCATGGCAGAAATGAATGTGGTCTTAAGCTTGTTACTGTCGGCAAGTCAGCAATGACGGTAAGTTTGAGCTATTAAAATTATTTTATGGCTGCATGCTGCGGTTGCTCTACCGAACTGAATCATTAATGTTGGTTTTTTTCGTTTTTTTACTACCATTCAACAAAAATAAGAATATAAAAAACGGCTACCTTCCTGTTACAATAAAAAAATTACCATTAGGAAGAATGAATAAATAGAAGATATCCGATCCCTGCAACAGGAAGGATTAACTGCCTATTCCGATGAAAACGGCCAGTCGAACTGACGTGATTGCGGCCACCGTTCCGTTGTGAAAGCGGCCAGTGTTCCGCTGGGAAAAAGGCCAGTGCAAGAGTGAGCCTTGGGGAGGATTTTATACTGTCACAGTTTCGG
>JANMRZ010000023.1:0-2984 GCA_031388805.1 Chryseolinea sp. | reverse complement strand
AACAGCGCGGGTCCGGTGAGGCGGAACGTTGGCCTGAGGGCACATGACTGAGAAGATAACACTCAAAACCGATTCCGAAGCTGAGATCCGTATTGAGCGGGTGAAGAAACACCTGCCTACTGGAAACGATCTTGGCCTAATCACTCTTAAAGGTCATCTTCTCGCCGAAGAGGCGTTGGAGGACCTGATCCGCTTCTATTGCAGGCAGCCGGAACATCTGGACCGGATCGAGATTCGATTTCAAGTCAAGGCAAAGCTTGCCCAGGCACTGGCGGGGCATATTGTTTGGACTGGGCTATGGCCGTTAATTGACGCCTTGAATGCGGTGCGAAATAACCTTGCGCATAAACTGGACAGCCCTAAGCTAATTGACAAAGTGATGAGATTTCTGAATTTACGTCGGGAGCTGGCGCCGTTGCTCTTTGACCCCGCCATCAATCCAAGTGACTGGGACGCGGTAGCGGAAAGATTTCGCTCGGACATCTCGCTGCTTCTCAGTCAACTAACAGGCGCGGGCATGATGGTCCGTACGCTTGAAGCACGTGCCCAAGAAAAAACAGAATGAGGTTTTGGATGATTAAGGCAATAATTGTGACCATAGCATTATTATCCATTTCAAATATTTCAATAGCAAAAGAACTATATCGCGCTTCATCTGCGGGGGATCAAGGCTCATACTATATTTTGGAAAGCAAAGAATTAGGTGATGGTATTATGCAAGTTTTGAGCAGTCGAATAGGAAAAGGTAATGCTTATACAGATTTCACGGAATTAAAAATAAACTGCAAAACAAAGCAATATTTTGAGTTAGCAGGTGGAGATGAAGACGGAGCTAAAGATAAGCCAACCGAGCAACTTAAAGATTGGTCAAAAAAATCTAAATGGACTTCGTTGGTCAATGGTTCCAGTAAGTACGATCTGGTCGAATATGTATGTAGGAAAAAGAAATAATATATTTTCCCAACAAAACATTTCACTGGAAACCTTTTCCGCTGCGCTCCAAAGTTTCCGGTGAATTTCTCGTTGGGCTTCAAAGAGATAAGGAGTATGTAATGAGTGCAATCCCATATAAAGGATACTTGATTCATCCTACACCGCTTCAGTTGAGAGACTCGGATGAATGGAAAATAGAGATCTGTATCTCAAAACACAGAGACGACAGCGTTACGGAACGAAAATATAGTGCTGGCAATACATTCAAAACGAGAGAAGAAGCAATCCATCATTGTATAAAATTTGGAAAACAAATAATTGACGGTGATTCTGAGAACTGCACTGTCACGGACCTTTAGCTTAATAAGGCGGCCATGGGCATTCAGATGAATAGGCGATTGCTGTACATCCCTGTGTTACACATCGATGCAAACTTAATTAATGCACGGCAAAAGCTACCTGTAGTAAATCAGCTTGAGAAGTGGTTTGAAGATGAAGTTATCCTGATTAACATGTCCGGCACAGCTTATACCGAGGCAAAAGCCGGGGGCAACATTCAGAGAACTCGCAAATCGAATCAGCAGATTTATACAACAACTCCGCCAGCAGATGCCTCTGATCCGCTTTACAGAACGATAGAAGCAGCTATCTTCCATGGTGGCGCACGAGATGACAACCAACGGAATGACGTGAAAATTATTTTTGAAGCAGCGAAATGTGCCGCGATCCTTGTCACAGGAGACGGCGGATCGAAAAGTCAGCCAGGTGGAATAATCGGTAACCGCGACAAGCTTAGAGATATAGTAAAAATATTATCTCCAGAAGAGGCAGTCTCATTAATCAAGGATAAGATAAAAGAGCGTGATGACTTCAATAAAAGAGTTTCTGAAGTAATTGGAGGGCAACTCCCTGCGTGGGCAGGTTTGGATTAGGTCAATGCCCATCAAGATAATGGAAAGGTTATAGGCATGTCATGGCTCTTTTGTTAGGTGTTTGGTTTGAGGAAATGAAAATAGTCATTGGGTGGGAAGGTTCCATGGCCTGAATCTCTCAACATATCGTGGTATCAAAGGAGTAAAGAATTATGTTTAATTCATCCAAAAACGATCTCGCAAGAAACGTACTGTTTGGTGAACGTGTAAAAACAATGTTATTTTTATCTATGATAAATGAATTACCAATTTCATTTCTACTTTATTTAAATGGGGCTCAAAAAATAGATGAAGCTACCATTAAAAGAGGTGTGGTTAAATTAGTTTCTCCTGGTTCAGGTGTCGAATGGGAAAAATGCTTTTCAGGCTCCTTCGTATTAGACACAGACGAGGATAATTGGTTAAACATTATAGATGTTCACTCTATTTGTCTGGCAGCAACACAAGATCCTCGTGAATTCGGCATGCATGAAATGACCTTAAATAGAATTCAACATTTTCTGCAGGTTTACACAGGTCCTACTGGGAGAAGGAAGGCTAATTTTAGATTAGATTTAGATGACGAAAATGATACTAAATATTACAAGTTGCTAGCATACATGAATAATAAATGAAATATATCGGGATAGAGGAGCTCCGGGGACATGATACTTAATTCCAACCAAAACATTCTGCGGACAAGCCGCAGATGTTCACGTTAGCCAAAGGAAAAATATATGCAAACGAGCGATGTATTCGGCATTTCACCAGAATTGCGCAAAGAGTCATACATTGACAGAGGACGACTTGATAATGCGTGTCAGTTAAATAGGGGTCAGATCTGCTTTTGGCTTTTATCAAGCCAACTATAGGTAATGTCACAGTTTTATGCGAAGAAAACTGCAATCAAATGAACTCTTTAACCCGCTATGTCGGCTACGGGTACGACGCCTAGGGCAGGCTGAAGAAAGTGACTCTGCCCGACGATGCCACAGAGACCGTCTAATATGATCTGGTCGGCAATCTGCTCAAGACCATCAACGCCACCGGCATGCAGACCGAGATTACCAGTACGACGATCTGAACCGGCCAGTCAGCCACCTGTCAAAGCGAGGAAACGATGTTGCCGATGGAAAAAGG
>JANMRZ010000014.1:0-59385 GCA_031388805.1 Chryseolinea sp. | reverse complement strand
AAGCACAGTAGAACCTGTGCTTGGAACGTTAATTAATTTTCTGGCCATGAAGCGCGTAAACACAAGAGGAATTAAACTCGCTAATAGATGTATGATCATGGCAGCGGTTGCTTATAACTTGAAGAAGATGCTCAAGTTCCCTCCAAAACAAAATCCGATAGCAATAGCAATGGTAGTACAGCAAGATCGGATAAGAGATGAACTATCTGCTGCCATTACTTTTTATAAAAACGTAATCCAATTCTATCGACAAGAGTATCCAAAAATGGGAATTTTGATTTAAGAGCTGGATTTCAAAGTCTACAGATATTTATCCACAACGATATCAACATTTTTAGAAATTAATTTCTACGGAGTAGTCGTGCAACAGTCACTTTTGTTGTGGCCAGTTGGGTTTCGTCTGCTATTGTCGTTAGATACGAAACTATCTAAACTGTCCAAACTTTACGTTCTTTAATATTTCATTTAATCTTGTCCTAGACGAGTCACTACTTACAGCAATATAATATGAAAATGAGTTGTCTGGAATATATGCTTCACTCACCATTTTTTCTTTAAGCTCATATATCAATGTCGTCTTCCCATCTACTTGAGTTTCTTCAATGTCAGAGGCGTTGAAGTGCTCAATGATCTGCTTTTGTTGGTCTATCAGGAAGTCTGTCGTCTTATGTGAAGCATTTTGTAAAATTTTCAAATGATATATTGAATTCTGTGAATCCAATAGTCTCTGTAAATGAAAAGATCTTCTTGAACTATCTTTAAATATTTGCGGGCAAACCATGACAACATAGTTACCAAAGCTCGAGTCAATTGCTAATGTACTGTCAATCTGAAATTGGCAAGGAGCTTTAATCGCTATTGAATACTCTTCCAAAATTTGGTATCCCTCTGCTTGAAGCCTGTCTTTATTCAGTCCACAACCAGCAACAGTTATCAAAACAATTATAGCTGATAGCACCCTCACTGTCAATAATCCGCTTAGTTTTTCAGATTTCTTTTTCATCTTCTACATCTCTGTCCACGAACCCAATTGGCCACAACGTTTGAGTTTATGACGGCTGCGGCTTTCGAAGCGCGTTCTTGTCCCGCGTGGTTGAACGAAATTAAGAAAACTAAACTTCATACCTACACGTCACCCGCAGCTGGCATAAACTTTTTGTTGTAAGCCGTAATTTCTTCCACCTTTTTACCGTTGTCTAGTTTGTATTTTTTGAATGAGTCCAAGGTGTAAAGGATTATTCCACAGTCACGTCCTGGTAGCAGATTATATCGATTCTCAGGGACGTTAAAATCATCCACGTCTCCACAGAGATAAAAGACAGATCCAGTTTCAAACACAAGCTCAATACTGTCCGGATAGAACTCATTCTCCATTCCTCCGTTCCATTGTTCTTTGTTCCAATATATCCTTATCAGCCTTATCTCCCTACCAATCTTGTCATGCCATTTTTCAGGAAGGACTTCATCTTTGGACCATGCTTTAAATTCGTCCATCCTCCTAATCCCAACCCCGTCCGTCCCTAATGAAGTATGAAAGTAGTCGGCTATGACATAAGTAGAGTTATCTTCAAACAATAAATTAAGTCCGCCTAATGGTAAGTAATCAAAGTCAGCTCTTGTGTCTTTCGAGTAGTCTTCAAACCCTTCAAATCCTGTCGTGAAGTACACTCCCTTTAATTTCTTTCCTATAATGTTTGAAAACTCTGTCATGAAATTATGGCTTACAACGCCTAGCTGTAAGACGTATGCGTGTAAATACCTACATCTTTGTCCCACGTTGCTGCCGAAATTTAGTAGCACGCACTTTAAGAACCTACAAAACAGCATATGTATTCATGGAAGCTGATGTTATGCACAGTGCCACGTTCACTTGATCCACACAATATCACCTAAGCATCCTGTAGATTGGTATCCAAATGGGTAATTGAAGTTATAAATCTCATAGGCGGTTTTAAAGGGTCTACGTTTAAAGTACTCAAACGTCAGCTCGACAGGGTAATGACAACTTTTTGCCAAGGGGCCGGCATAGGCGACATCACCACTACTTGGCCATAACTCTATCGATTCATTTTGCCTTACTATCATTCCTGGATGAATTGAAAGATATGGTTTACCGTCAAATTCCTTTTCAAAAAAAACTAACAACACTAAAAACTCCATTCCGCTTGAAACAGTAAAACTGTCAGCCAGTGGGCGAGACTTATACATGTTTAAAAAAGGTACCACGTCAAGGTTAAAGTCTTCGTTTGGCTTAAGATCTTTCGAATAAACTGCGTTTGAAGGTATTGAAGCATACCAACCATGACCATCAACAAGAGCAAAATAGAGTTGATGAATTCGGATATTATTTATTTTATAAGCTCCCTTGTTCTTGATCAGCAGACTATCTGTTTTCTCAAACAACTGAAGTCTTATATCTAAATTCGGTCTAGTTGAGGCTTGCGTTTGATTGGACTGTAATACACTTTGATTTTGCAAAATATCTGTCTGCCTACTCATTAACAAGGTCTGAAAAAAAATAACGACTAAAGTGAAAAGTCCCGTTATCGCTCCGATCCATGCAGTTTTGATAGTCACTTTTTTCTTAAACCATCTTATCACAGTTACGAGATTTTAGGTGATCACTCTGTCCGAGTGGCATTGTGCATAACAAAATGTTTATGACGGCTTGGGTTTTCGAAGCGCGTCATTGTCCCACGTTGCTGAACGAAATTAAGAAAACAAAACTTGATAGCAACACTGAACCCCAAGCTGGCATAAACATTTTGTTATGCACAGTGCCGCGCTTGCACACTCTTAACCACACGGATGCAAGTGCTTTGGATGTGTGTCAGCATGTGTGGCACTGGCATTGGTGTGGTTTTCGGAGAGAGCATCTTAATCAATTATCTCCTTGTCCCTTGTCCAACTACTTTACGTTTGAAGCCGAAGGTTTATTGTTACCTGCGTCAATAAGAATAATGCTTTTGTCCTCCTCCAAGTTTAATTCTTTTAGAATTGCCTTCAATGTCAACAACTCAGAGTGGTCAAAATACATGATTACCTTAATGCTTTGCTTGGTGTCACTCGCTGCTTCATATACCTTTACCTGATTCTGTAGGTTCATTTTTAGTTTCTTATTTGATGCTAATTTAAATTCAATAAGAGTCTTGTCCTTAGAGCCTTTTGATACAGCATAGTCCACTGGGCCCCGCCCATTATTCACTTCTCTGTTAACATCATAAGGAGATGAGTACCATGTCAGTTTGTAAATAACCTGTAAGTCGGCTTCCCGTTTTAATGGTTTGCCCTTGTAATAAAATAATCTATAACCATCTTTGTTTTCAATTACATCCTTGAGAAACTCAACTCTTTTTAATGATGCCTCAAATGAATTCGCTTCATCTATGTCATAAAATTTAGTTTGTTCAACAAGCCGGCGAATCAGATTTACTACATTTTCTTGAAATACAATTTCAACTTCCTGAACATTTTCCTGGGATACACTTTTAGCTCCCTCTTTATTTTCTTCCTTCCTTTTTATATAGTAGTTGAGGATCTTTGGAAACATTTGAATCGTTTCATTAATCGCTTTAGAGATGTCCTTTTGAGAAGGCTTCTTTTCACGTTGCTTCTTACCTTTTCCAATTATAACTGGGGCAGGCAATTTCTTTCTGAAATAGTTCTGTATTTCGCCTCTCAGTTGGTCATTAGGAATCGCATTGCAGATACTCTCAAAATCTCCCTTTAAATCATGGCTGTTAATCCAATTGTCATCTTTTGTAAGAATGTCCTTGGGAGTTAGTATTACGTAGTCCTTGTTAAAGAATGGCAAGATGAATTCCTTCGGCATCCATCTTTCCATGGTGTAGTCAAAATAGACCTTGTCAACCATAATCTTCTTAACCTGATCTGCTTTAAGTTTATCTTTTGCAAATCGCTCGGTGTATTCTAATAGAAAAGATTTTATGAGATTACATGTAAAATCGCTTATGTTGTCCTTTCCAACACCGATTTGAAATAATCCAGCTTTTTCAAGATGTGATGTAACTGTTACGGTCTCTTTGTTCAGGTCATCAAACACAATATGCATATTCCTTGACATTACATTGCCAAAGTTATTACCTAGCCCACTCCCTTTATTTCCATGAACACTAAATCCTAGCCATGTCTGTTTGACTTCTGAGAATTTATACCACGATTTAATCTGAGCTTCCGATATTCCGCCTTCCGCTGATTTCGATTTAAGAAATGATAAATAAGACAAGATGCTTCCGTGTAGTTGCTGGTATTCCTCCTTACTGCTACCAAACAATAAAAATGGATCAATAAAGAGTGGCAGATCATTAATTAAAGAGATGTTGAACGCTCCATACTCCTCCAGAGTCTCCTCATCAATGCTGAAAAAATCTGTGAAGTATACCATAGGAGTATGTTTATCTTTTAATCCTTTTTCCTCTCTTATTTAGACGTAGTTCTTTTGAAATGCTCGATTCAATAAATTCTTCCAATTCCTTTCGTCCGAGTGGAACGACTAAACAAGCCATTTTCAAATTACAACAAATGTGATCGTTAACAAGATGTTCTATGTGATCGGGGAATTTAGCCTTAGTAGTTGCTTTGGTGAATCCATCATGCTTTGAGAATAGTCTTTCCCCAATTGTCCTTCTAACAGTATGATGTCGTGAATCCAACAAGTCATTCATTCTTCCTTGCAAATTTCCTGTTTCACCGACATAAACTATTTTCCCATTTTCCGAAAGAACATAAACTCCAGCGTCTGAAGGAATTTTCTTCGTCCATTGTCTGCTCATAACAACGTCTTGCCAATTGTCATTGTGCAAAAGTTTGTCTCTTAATGATGAAAGGTATTGGTCTATGTCCATCTCTAAATCACTTTAAACTGCAGCGCGTTGAAAAAATTGGCTCTTTTGTTTGCTTTGGTGTCGCGCGGGAATGTGTGGCAAGCAAATGTGCCAATGCGGGTGGCCACTACTCTGTCCGCGCGGCATTGTGCATAACGTTTGTGCATAAGCAGTGGCGGGAATTCGAAGCGCGTCACTGTCCCACGAAACCAAACGTATTTTGAAAAACTAAGCTACAAATTTACACTGAACCCCGCCATTGATTATGCACTTTGTTGTGCGCTGGCCCTTTTTTCACTGATATTCAATATTACAGTAAATACTGTTGTTATTATTAATATCAGTGGCAACTCGTCCATTTCTAAAAAGTACCCATTGTCAAATGTCATAACCATGAGAAAGCCACCAAGTCCAGTTAATAAAATAAAAAGAATAGTCGCGATTATAAGATTGACGATTGTCCATTTGGTTTTAGCAAAGGTCAGAATGAATACGTTAAGCAAGGTGAATGCAAGGATTATTAGTATTCTAAAAATCTGGTTTACCTCGTTAATAAAGTCATTGTCGTTAATTGCCCTTATGATATTTGCTGAAATCTCTATATCATACATGTCAGGAGGAATATTAGTCGCTCCGTAATATCGATTCAAAGGAGTCACTCTACAATTTTTGTAATCGTAAATGCTGTCTGTCAGATAGTCTCCCATGTATCCGAGGAGAATTGTTTTACCTTTTAAGTGGTCTGGATTAAACCAAAAATAAGAGTCTGTCAGTTCACCTTTATTAATTGGGTAGTCTAATCTTGGGCCATAATTAATTCTCTCAATGCTATTTCCTCTTCCTTTGAAGTCGGTTAGGGTTAGTTCAAAATAGTCTGACTTGTCTGTTTTAAAATGGGTAACTGCACTTTCGTCATTTATAATTAGACTGACAGATCCAGATTTCAAATCCTCACAATTTGCAAATATCACTCTGTCATCCGACTTATATTTATTGATAAGGTCTCTCGGTATTCTAGGGAAATGACACAGGTTAACTCCGATTTTTCTTGGCTCCGCTATTAGTAATGAGTCAATTTTTTCTTGAAGCTCGTCAGGCTGAAGTTTTCCTACACTAAGTACTACAACGGTCGGGTCGATTTGCGGAATAGCTCTAAGCACAAATAATGCGTTCTTTGTTTGTCTTGTCAGGTCAAGATTAAAAATTCTAATGTTAATAAAGTGATAGAGTCCAATTACGATTATCGCAAAAATTACTGTCAGTATATATCGTCTCATATCTTTCCAAAAAGGGCTCGTTATTCTTTCTCCAAACTTTTTAATAGTTCAGTCGTCCGAATAGTCTTCGTTAGTTCTCGATTGTCCTCATAACTCCCAGTTGGATTTAGTCCGAAAGTTTTGAAAATATCCTTCCTAATCTCATCATTGTTGGGATTCCGTAAGTCAAACTGGCAACCGTAGTAAGTGCTCTTGTCAAATTGAAACTGTCCACCATTTTCAATTGCGGTCTTAATGTCGATCGAGTCATAATGAGGACGGAAACCAATTGAATAGTAACCATAAGGATTGTCAACTCGCCTTGACGGGTTTCCTTTTGGAAGATTCAGATTCTCTGCCACCAAGTATTTATCGAAGTCCTTAATTGATTTCTCAACATGAATTAGTCCCCATTGTAGAAACACGTATGGTTCCCTGTCAAGCCTTCGTCCATATGAAATTGGGAAACTAAATTCCTCGTCCTTTAAGGGTCTTTGTCCAATTATTTCAAACTCGCCATAGAAGACGATATTGTCCATCATGAAGGTACTAGGAAGCTGTGATGTTTTTAAAAGAGCATCAATGTCAATTTGCTTTGTTTTTGATGTCAACGTATAAATCGTCACTAACAAAGGAGGCCCCATTAATCTGAACAACCCATGATTCTTTGGAATCATGTTCTTCTTTCTTATTAAGTCAATGTTTAATAGTAAGCGACCGAAACCAAACTCCGTCCGGCTTACTTTAAACGCAAAAACGTCTCCAGCTTTATACTTTACGTTTTTACGTTTTGCATTTTTGAATTCATTTATTTCTTTCAAATGATTGTCCGGTGACTCTGAGATAAAAATATCAACTGAGTCCCCGATTCCAATTTCTACTTGTTCTCCTTTCATTTTCTCCCATCTGCTGGAATAAAAGGTTGTCTGAGTAGTGTGATTTCCGATAAAAATGTCACCGAATTTGTCAGCCGTGAAATAAACACCAACAGGCTGTCGGGATTCCAGAACCGAACCTGTCAATTTCTTCTCCTTTCCCTTCTCAGTCTTAGGTAAAAGTATCTTTCTGTCTTTCGTTAGTTCGTTGTATTGAGTCTCTTTGTAGTTATTGTCTGTCGAAACAATATGTCGTTTTAGAGTATTGCCGTCAAAGTAAATTATGCTGTCGGGTCGGTAAGTGTCTGCTTTAAGTATTTCCTTGTCCCAGGTTGTCGGGATTGGGTCAAGTCCTAAGTACTCTCTTTGTTTATTTGTTAGTTCAAACTTCATAAGAATAATGAGCCACAACGTTTATGTATGTGACGTTGTGGGTTTAAGATTAGTAAATTGTCCCATGGCACCAAACGTTGCATGAAAGATAGAACTAAAAACTTCAACCGAGCCCCACAATGGCACATACATTTTGTTGCTGGCTGTGCGGCCATTCGCGTAACTTAACTCGTTAGGGATCATAGTTTAAGTATACAAAGGAAAAGTATACATTGATTATTTGATTATTTCTAAAATATGTTTTTTAAACCATGTTGTTTTAGCCAAGTCAGTCACCTTATAGTCAAATTTGTTCAGATAAGCTTTGCTAAAGTGGCGCTTCATATTAAAGTATGGATAGAACGTTTCCATACTATTGTTCTTAAGCGCGTCAATAATTGGTTGAATATTATCATCGTTCTTTATGCAATCTTTGAATTCAATATAATGAGTCCTTGATGTACCAATCTCTCCAACAATTTCTAAAAGTCCCTCATTCTTTTGCTTGACTATCTCATCTTGATAATTCTTTGGGTCAAATCCATTCAAATTTAGCTCTGAAAAATTTTCAGGATGATAGATATAGTTCTCAAATGTAGAAAAATGAAGAATTTTTAAATTAGGATGAATTGCTTGTATCTTCTTTATTTCATCATCTCTCAAATAGTCTCTGTCCCTTAGTCCTACTTTATCTTTGTCAGATTTTACAGTCAGAAATACCTCTCTATTATTGTTGGCCGGGAGAAAAAGGTATCCTTCCTGACCCAGGGCCAAGTTGAAGTGTTCATCATTTTTGTTCTCTACTATTACGAGTTTGTACCCTTTAAGGATTGATGCAATCGTGGATTTGGGGATAGCGACTTCATACACATCTAATCTATCTTTAGGTTGTGGTACTAGTTCTTTCTTAGCATCAAAATTATATAAATCGAAATCCACAATGGATGCAATCATACTATTACGTGCATAATCAATAAACCCAAGAGCATGTGAAGCTGTCCAGAGTTGTGCGGTTTCCGGAATCCATCTTGAGACAATTTCTTCTATCAAAGTTGATTGCAAAGCCGTATTAAGGTGACAATCCATTTCATCTATAAAAATGATTGAGTCTTTATAATATTCTTGACGGACAATAAAGTTTAATAACAAAATGATTACTTGTTTCTCACCATGACTTAGTAAGTCATAATTAATTTTAGATTGGCCTTTTTTGAAAATCAACTTAGCCGTAGTACTAGGTGTAGCATCTTGAAATTCAGCAATCTGAATTGTGGTATTCTCATCTCCACCAAATATTTTTATTAATGAGTTATTAAGAGGTTCAATAAAGTCCCTGAAAATTTTTAGAGTATCTGCTTGCTTACCTTTAAATACAGGTTCACGTAATGAATTGTTAATCTGTTGAATGTAGAGGAATACATCATTTACAAACCTTGTGTCATTCTCTATATATGAAGTTGGGCTATCTTGGTCTGAAGCCACGTTAGCAGGATTAGCATTGTTGCTAATTCGTGGTACTATTCTAATACTACTTCTACCTAAGAATTTCTGAACTAATTCTCTTCCTTTTGAAAGATTCCATCCGCTCTTTTCAATTATGCTCGGTTCCTGATTATGTAATTCTAAGTATGCCGTTGGGTCTGATGTTAAGTCTTTTCTATAATAATTTAATCCATCATCACCACCATAAGGAACTCCTTTAAAGGGCCCTTTTGATAGCCAATCGAAAGCGTCAAACAGAGAAGATTTTCCCGACCCGTTGGAACCTATGATCAGTACTAATCTCGATTCGTTTGGAATTTCACTGATTGTCAAGTCGGTAAACCTCTTAAAATTCTTTAAAACGATCTTTTTTATTCTCATTGTCTCTTGAAATGTATGGATTGAGCAAAATACGTCAAAAACTTAGAATTTGCGACATTTCGAGCAAACTAAAGACTTTTAACCAACACGCGGTAAGCAGTTTGTCCGCATCCAAAGCATCAAAGTTCAAAGTGTTTTGTGGAATTAACTTCTCCGTTATGAGTCTTAATCAGAAAGGTGTCGACCGTTAGACTACTCTGTCCGGCCGCATTGCCAGCAACAATTGGCTAACCGCATGTCGTATATATTCCGAAATATAAACGAATGTCGTTTATATTCCTTTTGTCCGTCATGACTTTGCAATGCTAGTGGCCAATTCAGTTGAGCCACCCAATATCCACGAAATCTCAGGCATCTCAAAATTGTATCATTAATTTCTAAAGTGGACTTCTAGGTGATTTCCCCGATTAACAGATAACCATTTATCACTCATGCATCAGTCAGGCTTCAGTGTAACTGGCTTCTGGCATCAGAGGGGTTGTTCAGATGTTCAATAGATCGGCATACTGGCCAACTACCCCGAAGCTACACTCATGACTTATACAGCTCCATGCTTTTGCGTATCATATCTTTTATTTCTTGTTGTAGCGAGGCTGGCTCTAATACTTTCATCTGCGGTCCAAACGCAAGCAGGGTTTGCAACAACTCGTAGTTGATGATCAGTTGCACGGTAACAATCAAACCATCACTTGTATCGCTAATGATCTGTTGCGTTTCATGCAACTGCTGTGTTTTAATATAATTGCCCTGAGAGTGCGAGAACCAAAGGCGTATTTCCTTTACGCCACTGTCTTTAATGGTAACACCAATCGTGTTGTCAAAATATTTTTCAAGATCCTTTCCTTTATACGGAATAAACGGAGTCTTAACAGTCGCAACGCTCTCCATGCGGTCGAGCGCCAATATCAGTTTGTTTTTGCTTTTCTGGTTGTAGCCCAGCAAATACCATCGAAACTTATATTCTTTTAACAAATACGGATGAAAGATATGCTCCTTCGCTTTTTCATCATCAAACTTTTTATAATGTATTAGCAAAGGCTTCTGTTTGATGATCGCCTGATAGAGCACATCAAAATGTTCAATGCCTTTGTTGTAAGGAATACGTTCGAACAAAACCGGGGAATAGTTAAGCTTCGTCTTTTTCTGCTTCAGTTGTCCCGCTACTTTCTCGAGCTTGTCGAACATACCTTCTACCTGGTTCAGTACTTCTGCACCTTTAAAACGCTTGAACGATTCTACCATTAACTCAAACGTTTCAATCTCATCCTCTGATAGCGGCAATTTCTCAATCGAATAATCCGCATCTTTATAATGGTGGCCATTGTTTTTCTTGCTGTATACAATAGGAGCATGATAATTCAACCGCTCATCATGCCGCATGTCATGAAGATCCTGCTCCAAAGTTCTCCGGGCTATGAGAATATCGCGAGATTCGGCCTTCTCTATAATTTCTTCAATGGTCCAGTAACGCTTTCTTGGATTGGTAAAACATTCATTAATGAGTTGATAACGTGTTAAGGCATTTTTACTTAATGGCATAGTGCTAATGACTAGTTATAATATTTTCGAAAACGAATCTAATATAAACACAGGTCAAATAGTATCAGTATGATTTAAAAAATTTGATCGCTACTTCGCTTCTTCTCTTGGGAGAGGCGAAGGGGTGAGACTCGCAACACACAAAGCATACAGCCGATACAGCAAGCATACAGCTACGATACAGTTACGTTATAGCTAGAGTCAGATTTTTACCCGCAATCGGTCATACTGTCAGTAAAAAAAAGTAAAAATATTTTTTAAAAAAAAGTAGCCCGCTGATAGGCAGCGGGCTGCTGTTCTACTTTTGAAATATCAATTCAACGGCAAGAGGCGCCCTTATCGGAGAAGCGATATTAAAAAAAATGTTAAACTTTAAATTTTATCAATTATGGCTTTAATTAAAGAGAACGACTTAACCGAAGGAATGAGCGGTAAGTTTGGAAAGAAGATCGTCTTCCGTGTTGTGAAAGGTGTAACCCTGGCAACCAGAAGATCAACGCTCGAAAGAGTATCGTCCGAAAAGCAAATTGCACATCGCGAACGCTTTCAGCGGGCAGCGCAATATACAAAAGCAAAAATGCAGGACCCTGTTGCGAAAGCTGAGTACAAAGAGATGGCCGGTGACAAAGCTTTTGCCACCGCATTCTCAGCGGCTCTTCGTGATTTCATGGTGCCTCCAAAAGTGCTGGATGTAAAAGTAAATGAATTCACTGGTGCTGCAGGAAGTATCATTCCCATCAAAGTGTCCGACAACGTGAAAACCATCAGAATGAAAGTTTCCATCTTAGGTGCTAATGGTGCTATCATTGAGTCGGGTGAAGCTTCCTATAAGCTTGGAGATGTAGAATGGAATTACACTACCAAGCAAACGCTTCCATCATTAACAGGGGTGAAGATTGTAGTCACTGCGATCGATCGCCCTGGCAATGAAACCGACCTTGAGCGGGTGTTGTAGAAGCGATCGTGCCGCACTTAACGAGTTGATCGGTAATAATTGTGATGACGGCCATGCATCAGGCCGCAGTAGTAAAGGAGTTGAATACATAAACTGAATAGCCTATGAAACACTAGAGTAAGGAAAAAATATATAACTAAATTCTACTACAATGGGTCAATATGACTTAGCGTCCTGCCAACTAGCGGGACGCTTTTTTTTGTTGCCACGAATGCACGAATGAAAACTCATGCCGGTCTGCCCGAGATTGCATTGAATTTTTTTCCCGCAGATTTCGCAGATTAAAAGGCACGCAGATTCCGCAGATCTGTAAGGGTGACAAGACATTCAACACCAACAAGGGGAGAGGAACGCCAATTAAAGGTGAACAGACATTAAAAGTAAATTAGAATTTTCTCTTCATGAAAATATTTTGCAAAATCATTACGTTCTGTTATGAAGGTAATGCATCCGATTGTAATCAACCGAAACATAATTTTAGTCATTCTATAGGCATATCCAGAGTATTAAAGTCGATCATTAAGAATGTGTACACATGAATTCAGTCTTTTATCGATGCACTTATTTAAGTAAATTAGTCATCGTTGATGAGGAGAGTTTGAACACTAACAAGGATAATTAATTTATGAAAATGGAAAAATTAAAAATCGTTGTCATGCTGAATGTCAACGGCTCAACTAAGAAATTACTGAACGCATCCGATACGTTCACGGAATTTGGATACCAACCTGCTAAAGATGAAGTGATCGATATCCAACCCTTGGGAGAGATGGATAGGGTCATTGTCAATGATGACTTAGACATTGATAAGAATCGACTACGGGTTAAAGTCACCAACCGTGATTTCGATTATTTAGCACATACCCTGCGATTGTATTGTGCAGTTTATTAGAAGAGCGAGAAGGTAAACCGAAAAGCACATCTTGCAACTCGCAGGATGTTGCGGAATGGGTCACAACAAATCAGCCCTGTATAAAATGCGCTAAGCATTTTATACAGGGCTGATTTAAAAGCGCGCACACTCTTCATACGAAACACGATTACCCCTTCGCACAACTAAACGCAGATCGAAGCTACCGTACTAAAATGCTTATGCTTAGCACTTACCTTTTGGAACACATATCTTCGTTCCATCCTTTAAAGTACATTCTTCCATATCATCAGGACAGCTCCCATCATTGCATGAAGAAAGGATAGAAATTAGAATGATTGCAACAAACGTTATTTTTTTCATGCTCTTATAAGTTTTATTGTGGCTAAGTATTCTTCCTGCTATATCGAAATTCTTACGTCTTTGAATAGTTCCTTATTTCGAAAAGAATCTTGATGCAATAAATAGAAAAAATTCTTTTGACCCAAGTTGCTAAGTGAACTAAGCCTGTATCTTTATACGACAATACATCGCAAAAAAAAAGCTGATTGAAATGAATCAACCAGCTTTAACGTGTAAACCAAATTCATCTTTCGATGAAATCTTAAAAGGCTTGTATTGCCTCTATAATTCCGTTTGGTAGTGCTACTCCGCTAAAGAATATTCCGACACAAAATACTTTTTCATAATAATTCGATTTGTTAATGGCCAACGGCAATGAACTCACCGAAAGGGAAGTGAACATGGCAGCGAACAATAAAGTCATACCTAAAACCAATACCGGTGACTGAGCCGTGAAAATAAATACGGTGCTGATGACAATGATGGCAAGACTCCACCAAAATGATTTTTGCAGGCCAAGTTTGTTCACGATATTACTTATGGGCAATGAAAGGATAGCAGAGATAACCAATAAATCCACCAGCATAATTTTACCATCAATTCCATTGAGCAACACACTGAGCTTTTCACCCAGCAATGCTGGAAATATTTTAAAAAGAATAGCGGTGGGTATTCCTAATGCAAGTCCCAGAAAGAATATGTAAGGTTTGTTCGAGTGGGTTGTATCTAAGGTAATGGACGCGATTGGTCTTGCTTCTTTATCGTCACTCATCTGAAAAAGACTCAATGAATTTTTCTTCAACGCATATCCGGAAAGAAATACAACAGATCCTCCCGCCATGAAGGTAATCGGTGCACCGAGGTAATCGATAATATCGATGATGACCGGCTCCAAAGAATAAATCAAATTGGCTACAATCGTTAAGATGGCCATGGCTCTTGGTAATTTATCAACGGGTGTAAAAAGCTCTAATGTTGATAATGCAGGACTGGTGAAAATACTCATCGCGATAAGCCAGAAAACAATGAGGAGTGGGAGCAGCCATTTGAAGATTTCTCCCGGGTTGCCAAGCAATGTAAAAGCAACAGCCATAAATACCATGGCGGCAAAACTGATACCCGTGGTAATAATGGGAATGCGATGTCCTGCTTTGAATCGGTAGCGGTCACCTAATCGCCCGGCAATGGGAGGGGTAATAACCAGTATAATCCCCTGAAAAACCATGAGGATAAAGGCAAAATCAGTAAAATTAAATTTCTCTAACAGCTTGGGCTGGTAGTTCTGATATGCAATCCATCCGATGACGACCGATCCGTAAAGTGCAGCAAGACTCCATAACTGTTTCCATTGTATGGAGTTCTTTTCAATTGGTAATGCTAAAGTTCCCATAGACGATAATTTTTGGTTTACAAAATCATCTACGAAGTAGCCGGATCAATCGGATTTTAGGTGTTAATACTTTTTGTCGAAACGCACACGGAATGGACAAAGCTTGCCAGTAAGGTTTTCGACAGATCTATAGACCATTTCAGATTTTCAACAATTCGGTTTTCGGGCCAATTTCCTTATTTTTGACCCTCTTTTTTGGTTGATTGCTGTCCGTTGGTCGCAAAGGCTACCTTCTCACAACTGAACAACCATCAACGAACAACCAACAAAGTAAAAATGCTGTCGACCAAATACAATCCTTCTGAAGTAGAAAATAAGTGGTACTCCTATTGGGTGGAGAATGGTTTCTTTAATGCTAAACCGAATCCTGAAAAGGAAGCTTACACCATCGTTATCCCACCACCCAATGTCACGGGTGTACTGCACATGGGGCACATGCTCAATAATACTATTCAGGATATTCTCGTGCGAAGGGCGCGCATGCAAGGCAAGGAAGCGTGCTGGGTTCCGGGAACAGACCATGCTTCTATTGCAACTGAATCAAAGGTAGTATCCATGCTTCGCGAAAGAGGAATTAAGAAATCGGATTTATCACGCGAAGAATTCTTGAAGTACGCCTGGGAGTGGAAAGAAAAGTATGGCGGCATCATTCTCGAACAATTAAAAAAACTCGGTGCGTCATGCGATTGGAATCGCACGAAGTTTACCATGGATCCGGATTATTACGAAGCGGTAATTGATGTCTTCATCGACCTGCATAAAAAAGGATACATCTATCGTGGCATGCGCATGGTGAACTGGGACCCCGTTGGCAAAACAGCATTGTCTGATGATGAGGTAATCCATAAAGATGTTCAATCGAAATTGTATTATATCAAGTATGCCATTGAAGGTAGCAAAGATGAGTTTATAACCATTGCTACAGTTCGGCCCGAAACCATTATGGCCGATGCCGCAATATGTATTAATCCAAATGATGAACGCTACAAACATCTGAATGGGAAGAAGGCAATCATTCCGTTGATCAATCGCGCCATCCCGATTATTGAAGATGATTATGTAACCATGGATTTCGGAACAGGTTGTTTGAAAGTAACACCTGCTCACGATATGAATGATTATGAGTTGGGCAGAAAACACAAACTCGAAGTAATTGATATTTTAAATGAAGACGGAACACTCAATGCTAAAGCTCAGATTTTAATAGGAGAGGACCGTTTCATTGCGCGCAAGAAAATCGCGAAAGAACTTGAGGAGAAAAATTGCTTAAGCAAAGTAGAAGAATATAAAAGTAATGTAGGTTTCTCTGAACGCACCGATGCGGTAATTGAACCACGACTTTCATTGCAATGGTTTTTGAAAATGGAAACCATTACAAAGCCTGCACTGGAGCATGTGATGAATGATGACATTCAAATCATACCACCAAAGTTCAAGAATACCTATAACCATTGGATGTCGAACGTGCGCGATTGGTGTATCTCGCGTCAGTTGTGGTGGGGGCATCGTATTCCGGCATGGTATAATGAGGATGGAGAAATTGCTGTTGCTAAAACGGAAGCGGAGGCAGTTCAACAGTTCAAGGTTCAAGGTTCAAAGTTCAGTAACCTGAAGCAGGATCAGGATGTAATGGACACGTGGTTCTCCAGCTGGCTGTGGCCGATCGCTGTGTTTGATACATCTGTTTTTAAGGATGGAAATAAAGGCAATGCTGATCTCAATTATTTTTATCCTACCAACGATTTAGTTACGGCTCCTGAGATTTTATTCTTCTGGGTAGCCCGTATGATCATTGCAGGTTATGAGTATCGAAGTGAGATGCCCTTTAAAAATGTTTACCTCACGGGAATCGTTCGCGACAAGCAAGGTAGAAAAATGTCAAAGTCGTTAGGTAATTCACCTGATCCGCTTGATCTGATTTCTAACTTTGGTGCCGATGCAGTTCGTGCTGGTATGTTATACAGTTCGCCAGCGGGAAATGATTTGCCATATGATGAAGATCTCATTGAGCGCGGTAGAAACTTTACCAATAAAATATGGAATGCCTTCAGGTTGGTAAAAGGCTGGGCTGTAGAACCCCTCACTCAACCAGAAGAAAGTAAGATTGCCATTGAATGGTTCGAGTCAAAATTGAATCAGTCATTGGCTGAGCTTGAGGATCATTTTGCAAAGTTCAGAATATCGGATGCCTTGAACTTGGTTACCTACAAATTGATCTGGGATGATTTCTGCGCCTTGTATTTGGAGATGATCAAACCTGAATTTGGAAAACCAATTGATGCCGATACGTATAACAAAACCATCGGATTTTTTGAAAGCGTGTTAAAAGTGCTCCATCCGTTTATGCCCTTCATCACGGAAGAACTCTGGCATGAGTTAGCCGATAGAAAAGAGAAGGATTGTATTCTGGTTGCAAGTTGGCCAACACCAAAGGCTTTCAATACGTCCATTCTTGATCAGGGTAATTTTGCTTTTGAGTTGATTACTGAAATAAGGAATACACGGAATGCAAAAGGTCTTTCGCCAAAAGAAGCTTTGCGCCTTCTTGTTAACTCCAATGATTCATCCTTATTAAAATCATTTGGAGGTGTTGTTAAAAAGTTATCAAACCTAAGTGAGGTCGCCTTTGGCACTGTTTCGGTATCAAATGCTACAAGCTTCGTCATCAAGTCAACGGAATTCTTCATTCCGATGGAGGGTAAGATAGATGCTGCAAAAGAGCGTGAAACGATTTTGAAAGATTTGGAGTATCAACGCGGGTTTATGGTATCAGTCGATAAGAAATTATCGAACGAAAAATTTGTGAGCAGCGCGCCACCACAGGTAATTGAAATCGAGCGAAAGAAGAAAGCCGATGCAGAGACGAAGATCAAGGCGTTGGAAGAAAGTTTAGCCCGACTTTAGAGCAAATAAAAATTCATGCACGCTACAAAACTAATTACCCCCGAAGTACTGCTGGTGATGTGCATTGGGGGTATTGCATTCATCCTGATACTAAAGGCTATTTTTAAGGAGAAGAAAAAGTAATATTTATATTTAATTCTGCTGACAAAGCAGTGGATAGTGGGTTAACATTCAATTAATTATTGCAAATTAACATCTTGAACAGCAATCATGGATCGCACTAAAGCAAAGGCCATCGGAAAAAAGATACTCAACGCACTCAAGGTGTTTGTGATTTGTAGCATCATTTTAACAGTGATGGAATTAGGCGTAGGATATTGGTTATTAAAAACGCGTTGGCAACTTTTTATAAGCAAGCAACAGATGAAAGAATTTGCAGCGGAGCTGACCAATTCAGAACCGCTGCCGGAAAACTTCCTGCGTGTTTACAGAACTATTTCTCCGAAGCACATTGACACCTCGTTAACAGAAATGATTTTTTTAAATTACGTTGTCCGGCTTTTATCGCGCGATCATAGCTATGAATCGAAGCCACATTGCTTTTGCGATTTGATCTATGATATTCAGGTAAACAAAAATGAAACGCTCCGCAACATTGATTGGACAGGTACAAGGATAGTGGATCTGGAATATGGTTTTGGACTTGAAAAGTACACCACCCCTGATAAGTGTTTTACCTATTTTATGAATGAGCACATCCGGAAACTGGTAACGAAACTGGATCACAACCTCTATCCGGATATTTCGCGCGATCGAATTGCTTCCATGACCGATGACGAAATTATTGAACTGATGTTGTTATTGAAGTCGCACGACCGATTTAACAAGTATAGTAATCCGGATTTATTTGAAAAATACCTGAACGAATACAAAGTGAAACTGATGATGGCAGGAACATATTCAAAATAGCTTTTGTAGGCTTCTTTCTCTGCAATGGTTATATGTTCTTTGTGAATGGAACGCACATCATTCCGTTAGATATTCAAATTCTTTAAGTACAATAGTGAAAACAAAAGGATAATCAGGATAGATACAATATCCAGAAGAATACCCGCGCGCATCATGTCTTTCATTTTAATATGTCCGCTGGCAAAGACGATGGCGTTGGGTGGTGTAGCGATGGGAAACATAAAACCACAACTGGCAGCAAAGGTTACGGGCAGTGCCAATACATACGGATCGTAGTGAAGTCCGTCAGCAATCCCGAAAACAACGGGAATGATAATCGTTACTAACGCTACATTGCTTAGAAATTCAGATAAGATAATAGTGACGGCAATCAGAATCAAAAGTAATTGCCATAGCGGAAGATTGTTTTGACTCGCAATAACATCACCAATGGCTTTTATAATACCGGTGGTCTCCATGCCCTTCGCCAGGCAAAGACCTCCGCCAAAAAGAATTAAAATCCCCCAGGGAAGTTTGTTTGTATCTTTCCATTCCAGCAAAAAGATATTCTCCTTAAAATTGACAGGCATCAGATACATCATCAGTCCACCTGTGATGGCGATGTTCGTATCATTAAAAATCGCATTCCCGAAAGCGGTGTTTAATCCTTGTTGAAATATCCAAAAGAAGGACGTTATACTGAAAACAATAAGCACAAGCTTTTCCTCCAATTTGATTTTCCCCAAACTAAGAAGTTTGTCAGTTACGAGTTGTTGAGATCCTTCAACGCTTTTTATGTGATTTGGAAAAAGAACACGTGTGATAATAAAGTAGCATATAAATAATAATGTAAGCGCCATCGGTACTCCGAACAACATCCATTTAAAAAATGAAATATCGTGACCGTAAACCTGTTTGGCATAGCCCACAAAAACAACATTGGGTGGTGTACCGATAATGGTGCCAATGCCACCAAGACTTGATGCATAAGCAATGCTCAACATTAAACCCAACGCAAAATTCCGTTCTCCTTTGCTCATCGTCTCTCCACTTTCACTGGAAGGACTTCGAAGCAGTTCAATTACGGAAATAGCGATTGGCAGCATCATTAAAGCTGTAGCAGTATTACTGATCCACATACTGATTAGGCCGGTGGCTAATGTAAAACCCAGGATGATACCATTGCCTGAGGTGCCCGTTATGCGAATAAGATTGATAGCAATGCGTTCATGAAGTTTATGTTTTTCAAGTGCCAGTGCAATCATAAACCCACCCATGAAAAGAAAAACAGCCGGGTTTGCATAGGGAGCAGATGCTTCACTCATGGATAATGTACCCAATGCAGGAAAAATAGCAAGAGGTAGCAACGCTGTAACAGCAACAGGGGCCGACTCCATAATCCACCACGTAATCATCCAGGCGGCTAATGCAATTACTTTATTTGCGCCCGGAGCAATAAATTCATTTGAAGTGAAGAGAAGAATCAAAACAAAAAGCACTGGGCCAAGAAAGAAACCAATTTGATTTACACCTAGTGTTTTGTTAGCCTGCATTTAGAATAAAAATTATAGAATGATATAGCTTACAACTTTGCTTTGAGCTGTCCTCTTAGTAACAAATTATATTCTTCACAGGTAAGCAATCCATGCTGATTACAATATCCACAGGTTTGATACACAATGCCGAAGGCTCCTTTCTTTGTAATAACATGATCGCCTTTACATACCGGACAAACTACTTTTCCATCGGGGCCGCAATCAATATCAAAATCAGTGGAAAGTACTTCTGCAGCTTTCGTTACTTCTTTTGATTTCTCTTTTAGAAATTCATTTTCTGATTTCTTTAAAAGTTGTGAGGCTTCTTCTGAGAACTGTCCGTTGGTGCCTTTTAACTGAATGTATTTATTCAGCCAGTCTATACTCTGCTTATATCTTTCTAAATGGTAGGAATTTTTCCCGAAGTAGAAGGTTAAATCAGACGGAACACTCTTCATGTTCTTTAAAACATATTGAAATTTTTCATCCGCCAAAGCATAATTACCTGCTTCCATAGACTGTACACCAGAATCCAGCACACGCATCAGCATGGCTTTCTTATACTGCTCGCCTTGCTGAAGGTATTCTTCTGTTTTCGATCGGTCTTGTGCGATGCCAGCGGATGCACATAAAATAAAACTAAAAACTATCCACGCTACATTCTTCTTCATCTTCATATTATATAAATCGTTCTTTCGTAACATCAAGCCACGCCAGGGTAGAATGATGAAAAATATCTTCTTTAATCTTTATATCCAGATCCATGTCTTCAATAAACTTTCCAATCTCCAAATCACCTAATGGAAAGGGATAATCAGAACCCAATGTTATTTTTGATGAGCCTTGAAGTTTCAATACATATTCCAACATCAACTCATCGTGCGTAACACTGTCCACCCAAAACTTACCTAAATATTTTCGAGGGTCAACCGGGTTGTCAATGGCCACTAAGTCGGGGCGACAATCAAAACCATGTTTTATTCTCCCAATCGTGGGAAAGAAAGAACCGCCCGCATGGGCAAAGTTTACCCTCAGGTCAGGTAGCCTTTCAAAAATTCCGCCAAAGATCATGGAGCATATTGCACGCGAAGTTTCAGCGGGCATTCCGACAAGCCAGGGCAGCCAATATCGTTGCATGTTCTTCTGGCCCATCATATTCCAGGGGTGTACAAGCAACGCCATGCCTAACTTTTCACAGGCTTCGAAAACAGGGAAGAAACGCTCTTCATTCAGATTGAGGTCTTCAATGTTCGACCCGATTTGAATGCCTTGCAGTCCAATTTCTTTACATCGTTCCAATTCTTGTATTGCCAGTTCAGTATCCTGCATGGGGATGGTTCCTAAGCCCAAATAGTTCTTCGGATGCTTCACAATTAATTCGGCAATATGGTCGTTCAGAAATTTTGACAGCTCGAGGCAATCGTATGGCTTGGCCCAATACGAAAACATTACCGGGATAGTGCAAACAACCTGAACTTGTGTATTAAACTTTTCATACTCCTTTATCCGCAACTCCGCATTCCAGGCGTTCTCCTTTATTTCGCGAAAGAATTGGTTCCCCCGCATCATCTTCGCTACACCTTTTTTATGATGTTGCAGATAAATGAAATCGCCATAGCCAAATTTCTCACTCCAGTTGGGTAACTTTTTAGGAATGATGTGTGTATGGCTGTCTATTTTAAGCATGGAGTGGTTAATGAATCTCGAAATATCGAAGATTTTTACCTGCCATCAAATCCATAAAAATGAATTAGCTTTATCGATCATCAAACCCAGGAGGCAGCTTATGTATATAGATGCTCACCAACATTTTTGGCGTTATGAGCCGGTTAAAGATTCATGGATTACAGATGCGATGAAAGTGATTAAACGTGATTTTCAGCCTGCTGATCTGGAGCCGATATTGAAAAAACACAATTTTGATGGATGTGTTGCGGTGCAGGTTGATCAGTCAGAACATGAAACGCACGCTCTGCTTTTCCATTCAGATCACCATGATTTTATTAAAGGTGTTGTGGGTTGGGTAGATCTGATGTCGCCAGATCTTCGCGAGCGATTGGATTATTTTTCACAATTCGAAAAGCTGAAAGGTATGCGGCACATTGTTCAGTCTGAACCCTCGGGCTTTATGTTGGAGCCTGAATTTATTCGGGGCATAAAAATATTGCAGGAGTACAATCTTACCTATGACTTGCTGATTTATAATCATCAGCTGGAAGAAGCATTGCTCTTTGTCCAGCAATTTCCTAACCTCAAAATTGTGGTCGATCACATAGCAAAACCCTCTATCAAAACGAAGGAAAAAACACAGTGGGAATTGAACATGGCCGCGCTGGCAACATTTGAAAATGTACAATGTAAAATATCGGGTATGGTGACTGAAGCTCACTGGTCTTCATGGAAGGCTGATGATTTCTTTCCTTACCTTGATGAGCTCTTCGAAAGTTTTGGGGCGAAACGGTTAATGTACGGTTCTGATTGGCCTGTGTGTCTGCTCTCTGCCACGTATGAACAGCAGCTTGGAATCGTTACACAGTACATATCACGATTAACAAATAATGAAAAGCTTTTGGTGATGGGTGAAAATGCCAGAAGATTTTATAATCTTTAGTTCATGAACTTACAACTTCAAGATAAAGTGATCATTGTTACCGGAGGGGCCAAAGGTATTGGTGAAGGTATTGTAGAGGTACTGGCTAAGGAAGGTGCAATACCCGTGATCGTAGGCAGGAGTGAAACAGATAACAATCTAACGACATCAAAAGTTATAAAAGCCGGGGGCATGTGTTTTCAGGTAGTAGCGGAGCTTTCTAATGCGGATGAGTGCAAGCTTGCCGTTGAAAAAGTAGCAAAGCAATTTGGTAAGATCGATGGGTTGGTAAACAATGCGGGTGTAAATGATGGAGTAGGATTGGAGCACGGTGATTATGCTCGTTTCATGGAATCGTTACATAAAAACTTAGTGCATTATTATTTGATGGCTCATCACGCATTGCCCATGCTCATCAAATCGAGAGGTGTGATAGTGAACATTGGATCAAAGACAGCAGAAACCGGACAAGGAAATACCTCTGCATATGCGGCTTCTAACGGAGGAAGAAATGCATTGACACGCGAGTGGGCTGTTGAGTTATTGCCTTACGGGATTCGGGTAAATGCAATAATCGTTGCAGAATGCTACACCCCCCTTTACGACAAGTGGATCAAGACACTGCCAAACCCGGAAGAAAAATTAAAAGCCATTACCAATAAAATACCTTTTGAAAAAAGAATGACCACCAGTGAAGAGATTGCAAACATGACGGCATTTCTGCTATCCGAAAAATCAAGCCATACTACAGGGCAATTAATTCATGTAGATGGGGGATATGTACATTTGGACAGAGCTATTTAAAAGAAATCAACGATACATCGTAAATCAATAATCACAAGTCACTCATCACAAAATCAACCTCGAAACCAAACCATGCCCATCATCAACACCAGCACCACTACTTCTTCAGAATATGTAGCGGGAAAAAAGTATTTACTTCCATTTATTTTAGTAACGAGTTTGTTTTTTCTGTGGGGCATTGCCAACAGTTTAAATGGAACCTTGATTAAACATTTTCAAACAGCACTCAATCTCAATCGCGCACAGGCGGGTATTGTCGATTCGGCATTTTATATTGGCTATTTTGTAATGGCCTTACCCGCTGCATTCTTAATGAATCGCATTGGGTATAAAAAAGGTATTCTCATTGGCCTTGGATTGTACATTGTAGGAGCCTTGCTTTTCTTTCCCGCGTCTGAGATGCGTGTGTATGGCATATTTCTTTTTGCTCTTTTTGTGATTGCATGTGGACTTGCTTTTTTAGAAACGGCTGCGAATCCATATGTAACCGTGTTAGGTGATCCGGCCACGGCCGAGAGACGCATCAATTTTTCTCAATCGTTTAATGGACTCAGTATTATTCTCGGTCCTGCAATCGGAAGCCTTGTTATTTTTTCTGATAAGGAGTATACCAATGAAATGCTGGATGCGATGCCAGTGGCAGAAGCAGAAGTAATTCGTATTGCTGAAGCACAGTCGGTGCAGATGCCCTATTTGATTATTGCGGGTATGGTGTTATTCGTAGCTATTTTATTTGCGATTACGAAAATGCCAGAGATCTCTTCACCTTCTGAGAAACATGCTTCCTTTAAAGGCATCACACGACATAAACATTTAATGTTTGGTGTGTTGGCGCAATTTTTTTATGTAGGAGCACAATCTTGTATATGGGGATATTTTGTTGATTTGAAATTATATTTTGCAAAAGAAGAACATCTTCAAGCTGTTAAATGGTTTTATCCATTCTCAGAAACGACAACTTTTACTCAAGCTGCCGGTTTCCACGCATCATTTGCCGCAGCTCTTTTTATGTTGGGCAGGTTTGTTGGAACATGGCTTCTCTCAAAGTTTACGGCCAATAAATTATTGTCGTTCTATGCAGTAGCGTGTGTCGTGCTTCTTACCTACGCTTACTTTGGTTCTGGAATATCAGCCGTCATTGCAGTCAGCCTAACATATTTTTTTATGTCGATTATGTTTCCGACCATTTTTGTTTTGTCGATAAAAGATTTAGGAGAACAGGTAAAATTAGGATCGGGTTTGGTGATCATGGCCATTGTAGGTGGAGCGGTGTTGCCACCCATCACAGGTTGGTTATCGCTGAGCGGAGTTCAAAACTCATTAATTATTCCGATTATTGGTTTTGCCGTGATTTTATTTTTTGGGTTGCGCGGCTATAAAGTGCAGAAATCATGACGCGACATTGCCTGGCGCTCGATTTGAAGGATGATCCCAAACTCATTAAAGAGTATGAAGCCTATCATCAAAATGTCTGGCCTGAAATTTTGAAAAGCATTCGCGATTCAGGTATTGATAACATGGAGATTTATCGTATTGCTAATCGCTTGTTTATGATCATGGAGGTCAATGAATCATTTTCATTTGAGGAGAAAGCAAAGGCAGATCAGGCAGATACCAAAGTTCAGGAGTGGGAAAAGCTGATGTGGAAATATCAGCAAGCTTTACCGGGTGCCAAACCGGGAGAGAAGTGGATGCTAATAGATCGGATCTTTAAATTGTAGTTTTGAACACTAGCCGTTAGATTCAGGCTACTGGATTTGATGTTTCTCGTGGATCGTAAAGGTAACTTTTGCATAACAATCTGTTAAACCTTGCAGGACGTAAGAATATGCGACTTTAGATAGATTACACGATCATTCATATTCAATTCCACTTTATCAAATTCTTGGTTGCATGAAAATCAAAAGGGTTGTTGTTATTTTCTGTTGTGCGTTTGCTTTCAAGTTGATTGTCTCTTGCATTTCGCCTTGTCCTGAAAAATTAGGTTACGCCTATCGACACTCGTCATTACACGTTGATGGATTAAATAACAGTGGTAGTGAACCTGTACTAGCACAAGACAATGTTCCAAAAAAAGCCTTTGGAATTCGCCTGACTTTTTTGCTGGAAGAATTAGCTGTTAGTGATGACGCACTGCCATCACTTTTTTCAGTGACGTATGCTGATGAGTGTGGCCCCGATTTTGAAACCACATCCATTGATACAATTGTATCTTTTCGTGTTTATACTTTAACCAAGTTTGATGCAACACATGACAGCGACTCTGATGTCTCCGATTATTTTCGTTTAAGATCGTATGAAACCACGTACGAACCCATTTCCAAATTTGTTGACGATTCTGACCGATTCCTTTATTTCAACTTTTCAGAGGATACAAAAGTGATTGATGTTTTTCTTTTAACACCACCAGAATCCAATGGCACCTACAATTTTAAAATAGATATTGAATTTTCAGACGGACGTATCCTTTCTGCGATTACTAACCCCATCGTATTGAATTGATATGAAATTAGTAATCCTACTCATTGGTACATTAGTGTTCCTCCAGGCACATTCTCAGGATGCAATGAAGCCTATTGGATTTGTACTTCAACCTTCCGTGGGTATTTCGATCCCATTGAGTTCAATTCAGAATGGCGCAATCACCGACAACCTCATTAGTAATATGGATACACCATCTTTCTATTCCCAACTTTCAGCATCTTATTTTTGGAAGCATTGGGGATTGGGAGGATCAGTTGTCTTTAATGCTTCAAACAATCCGCAGAATTTTGTAGATGACGTACGCCAATATTATTCGGATAGGTATTATGTAAATATCGATGACTACGACCATAATTATTCCTTAACTAATCCTGTCACAAAAGTTCTCTTTGGACTTTCATACAAAGCAGAAAAGAAAAAGTTAACATTTATTTATAAACTTCAAATAGGTGTTAACCGATTTCATACGTGGTCAAACGAAGCTTATTTAAAAGAGAAAAACACGAATACCATTGTTACACTCGATTGGAAATATAGTCAGATGGATCACGACCGTGATTTTTTTTGTGTTAATCCATCTGCATCAATCGCGTATCGTTTTACAAATAGAATAGCGGTGAGCTTTGATATTATGATAATGCACAGCATTGGTAGCTTTGAATTTTATGAGGTAGCGGAGGATATCTATACCCATAAAGTTAAAAGTCAAACATTTCATTATAACAATGCCATTACTGAATTAAATCTGGGTGGTAGTCTGGTCTGGTTGCTGCATCGAAATAACAAACCGTAAAAATGGTAAATGATCACAAAAAATAGGTTTCCTAAAGGTTGATTGAAGAAGTTCCTTATTAACTTGCTGCGATAGAAACCTGCAATGACAAACGAGCAGAAAGCAATTAAGGCTACCTACTTTAGCATCGTTGGCAATACTTGCTTGTCGGTTATAAAATGGTTGACGGGCTATTTTGGAAATTCGTATGCGTTGATTGCCGATGCCATCGAATCAACCACTGATATTTTTTCTTCCTTCCTGGTGTTGTTCGGATTAAAATATTCCAATCGTCCGGCCGATAAAAATCATCCGTATGGACATGGTCGTGCAGAACCGTTGATCACCTTCTTAATCGTAGGATTTCTAATTACATCATCTGCCATCATTGCTTATAAAAGTGTCTTAAATATCCGAACACCTCATGAGCTGCCAAAGCCCTTTACACTTTTTATTCTTGGTGCCATCATCATCTGGAAAGAGATTTCATACCGCATCGTTATTCAAAAAAGTAGGGAGACCAATAGTTCTTCCCTAAAGGCAGATGCCTGGCATCACCGGAGCGATGCCATTACTTCAATCGCTGCCTTTGTGGGAATTTCAATCGCACTTTTTTTTGGAAAAGGCTACGAGTCAGCAGATGATTGGGCCGCTCTTTTCTCGTCTGGCTTTATTCTGTATAACTGTTATTTGATTTTCAGGCCTGCCCTTGGCGAAATAATGGATGAACATTTATATGATGATTTGATTGAATCCATTCGAAAAGTATCTCGAACGGTTGAGGGTGTAATGGACACGGAGAAATGTTTTATTCGTAAAGCAGGAATGAAATATCACGTAGATCTTCATGCCATTGTAGATGCTCAAATTACTGTAAAGCAAGGCCATGATATTGCGCATAAATTGAAGGATACTTTGAAGCATAAGATTCCTGAGTTAGGAAATGTATTGATACATATTGAACCAAATAATTAAACGACAGACTTCAGATACTGCACTTTGGATTTTGTCCGCAGCGTGGACGTGAAACTTTGAACCTTGAACCGTAAAGCCTATCTTTAATCCATAAACCGATCATGCATGAACCACGTAAATGGAAATTCTGAAAGTAAATATGATGTTGTTATTTTAGGTGGAGGCCTTGCTGGGTTAACGCTTTCGCTCCAGCTTAGAAAATCGAGACCAGAAATTTCAATTTTAATTTTAGAAATGCGCAATCATCCTGCGACAGTCGCGGGACATAAAGTAGGTGAATCAACGGTTGAGTTAGGATCGCATTATTTGCGTGAAGTTCTTAATCTGAAAGAACATCTCGAAGAATTTCAATTGCCGAAACATGGCTTGAGGTTCTTTTTTAAATCACACAACAAAGAAGATATTACGAGTCGTGTTGAGCTCGGTCCAAGAGAACGTTTGCTCACACCAAGTCATCAGATTGATCGCGGTACGTTCGAGAATTTTCTGTCTCAAAAAACACAGGAGCAGGGAACAGTGATGACGTTAGGCGCGCGCGTTAAAGGCGTGACACTTTCAGATGATGGGCACACGGTTCTGTACATGAATCAAGGAATGGAGAAAACAGTGCAAGCGCGATGGGTGGTAGATGCATCGAGCCGTGGAAGCATCTTAAAGAAGAAGCTTGGATTTCAAAAACCGATGGAGCACCATGTCAACGCTGTGTGGTATCGACTGAAAGGTGTAATTGATATTGACGATTGGTCAGAAGATCAAAAATGGCGTACGTTTCTTAAACCCGGATTGCGCTATTTAAGTACAGTCCATTTTATGGATAAAGGATATTGGCTTTGGGTCATTCCATTGGGATCGGGCAATACAAGTATAGGTATTGTTGCCGATCCTGCTGTTCATTCTTTCGATGAGATCAATACCTATGAGAAGGCTTTAACTTGGATGGCGAAGCATGAGCCACTGTGTCATAAAATGTTAGAACCGAAAAGTAAAGACCTGATCGATTTTCTTTTCCTGAAACATTATGCGCATGATACAGGCCGATTGTACTCAGATGAACGCTGGGGAGTAACAGGTGAAGCAGGTGCATTTCTCGATCCGCTTTATTCTCCGGGAACGGATTTTATCGGACTGAATAATTCATGGCTCTCTGATCTCATCTTGCGCGAGTTGAATGGAGAGGATATCAGTGTTCGCGCGACCGTGTTTGAGCAATCGCACTTAGCCTTGCTTGAAAACTGGATACCGGTGTATCAGGACAAATATTTATTGATGGGCAATACCCAGATTATGGTGATTAAAATATTCTGGGATTGGGCTACGTATTGGTCCGTTCCGGCATTGCTCTTCACGAATCATGGTTTTACAGACATTAAAATTCTAAAAGAGCTTTTCTCAACACCCACAGGGTTAGGCAGAAAATTTGGAGAATTGAGTAAGCGCATGCAGGATCTTTTCAGTGCATGGCAGCCCTACGACACTGAAATATTTTCCAATCGATATATTGATCCGCTAGACCTCGATTATCTAAAAGATTTTCAACATGGAATTACAACACAATATGAGACTAAAGATTTAATAGAGAAGATCAGGCAGAACATGATCATATTGGAAAAAGTGGCAGCCGAGATATTCCGTCATGTAAGCGCCCAGGTACACAACACTCCAATGGATCTGAAGGTTGACCCCTACGCTATTTGTCTCGAAAAGAAATCAGATAAAATGCCAGAAACAGAAGGCATCGATGTTGATATGGATATCCGCAAGGATGTGATGAAGATGTGGTTTTACAAGAAAAAGCAATACGCCTAATGAAGAACCATCCTTCCGTAGAACAAAAGTTGGAGAAAATACAAAATGTTTTTCAGCAAGCACTCTACATCTCAACAGAAAAAGGTGACTTGGTTATTCAGGAGCATTTGAAAAACATTGATCAGGAGTTTAGAGCTGTTGCATTTGAGGGAGTGGCCATGGGACTAGCCTTGAAAGATTTCGCAGATGGAAATCTACAGCGATGGCGATCGTTCATGCGAGCCTCCGATCAGGGTTATGTACCCCATGTTCATGTTGGATTGGGCTGGGCCATTGCAAAATGTAAACTTCCATCTTTGTTCTTTCTGGATACCATAAATCCGCTCATGCTATATCGTGTTTTAGATGGTTGCGGATGTTACGATGGAATATTTAAGCAAATCCAGACGATCCAAAATAAAGTAAGACCAGAGTTTATTGAAGAAAAAAACGTTAATGCCTATGATCAAGGTATTGGACGAAGCTTATGGTCCGTTTGCAAAGGAGACCATGAGAAGATTAGTAACCTGATTCAAGACTTTTCCCCGTCTCGTCATGCTGATCTCTGGAGAGGAGTTGGCATTGCCTGTTCATTTGTTGGAGGATGTTCTGAGTCGACTCTTAACGCACTTTTTTTTTCAGCCTCCGACCATAGCTTGCAACTTGCTTTGGGTGCTGCAATAGTAGCTAAGTCCCGAATTCAAACTGATTCGGTTACCAAAGATTCTGAGATGACGTGCAGCATATGGTGCAATCTTTCTGTATTGCAAGCAAGAACCATCGCTGAAGAACCTCCATACGCTATAATTCCCGAGGATGCTTATAAGCAATGGCTCAGGAAAATGGAGGCCCAGCTTTTGCATAAACAGATTGATCCGATCCGTATTACAGATTGAAATATTTGTGCAACTTCGGAGAAATGAGATGGCGGTTTGTGGTCAAATCGCATAAAAAGCACAAGGTTTGATCGATATTTATGGCAAAATCAATATTATTGTTTTTTAAACTTGGAACATCGCGCGCATGAGTGTTTATATCACACGGTTATCAAAGTATTTGCCTAATGATCCCATTTCGAATGATGAAATAGAAAATGTTCTGGGGTTGATTAATGATGCACAGTCGAAGGCACGACCCTTAATCTTGCGCAACAACCAAATTAAAACACGGTATTACGCGATTGATAAAAGTGGTCGCTCTACTCATACCAATGCACAGCTAACCAAGTTGGCAATAGAGAACTTGTTTGATAAGGACTTTGGCCTTGATGACGTTCAAATTATCTCGTGCGGCACTACATCACCCGATCAACTTCTTCCATCGCACGCAGCCATGGTGCATGGCGAACTAGGAGGCAAGCCTGTCGAAATTAACTCAACAACCGGAGCATGCAGTGCAGGTATTCAGGCATTGAAGTTCGGATATCTTTCATTGATGGCCGGCAATGCAGAGAATGCAGTATGTACCGGTTCAGAAAAATTGTCGGTGTGGATGCTGGCGAAATATTTTAAAGAAGAAGCAAGTAAGATCACCGCATTAGAAGGTAATCCGATTATCGCATTTGAAAAAGATTTTCTTCGCTTCATGTTGTCCGATGGTGCGGGAGCATTGTTGTTACAAAAGGAGCCGAATAAAACGGGGTTATCGTTGAAGGTTGAATGGATTGAACAGCAATCTTTCGCGAACGAAATGCCGGCTTGTATGTATGCAGGTGCAATTAAAAATGATGATGGAACATTAACAGGTTGGGCTGAACTAGATCAAGATCAATGGACCGCACAATCTGTATTCGCAATGAAGCAAGACACAAAATTGTTAGGCGATTTCATCGTAAAGAAAGGTGGAGAAATGTTAAAGACCATTGCCGCGAAGAAGAAGTTGGATATTTCTACTATCGACCATTTTCTTCCCCACCTATCATCTCAATACTTTGCCTCAAAAATTGAACGTGAGCTTGAGATTCTTGGAATCAGTATTCCGGGTTCGAAATGGTTTACGAATCTTTCGAAGGTAGGTAATGTCGGAGCTGGTTCACCTTTTCTTATGCTTGAAGAATTTTTTCATTCCGGAAAACTAAAGAAGGGCGACAAGATGTTGATGATGGTTCCTGAAAGTGCTCGCTTTAATTATGCGTATGTTTTGATGACGGTGGTTTGAGCTGGATTTGGAATCTGTATTCATAGGAAACGTGACTAAATGACGACCGGAGAGTCATCAAAAAAATGTAAATTTCGAAATGACTCAACGAATATATATTGATACGTCTGTGATTGGCGGATATTTTGATGAGGAATTTGAATTTTACACAAAATTGTTTTTTGAAAAGGTTAAGCAAGGTAAATTTAAAGTAATACTTTCAGACATACTTTCGACCGAATTAATAGGTGCGCCTGAAAATGTTTTAAGATTTTATCAGTCCATTCCAAAAACTCAAATAGAATATGTAGAACAGAATGAAGATTCTATTCAACTAGGGGAGATGTACTTAACCGAGAGAGTTGTTGGGAAAACCAGCCGAGCAGATTGTCGACACATTGCTTTAGCAACACTGATCAATGCGGATATCTTAGTTAGCTGGAATTTTAAACACATTGTAAATATCACCAGAATCAGAGGATACAATGCTGTGAATACAAAGTATGGTCATCGGATTTTAGAGATTAGAACACCAAGAGAAATTATAGAATTATGAAAACAGATTTGAAAACCCAAAAGACTTTTGACGCAGTAGCGTTTATGAGAAAGAGGCGAGAGGAGATTTCAAAAGAAATTGAAGGAATGACACCTCAACAAGAGATTGAGTATTTCAAAAAGAATGCTGCTAAGTTAGGGTTTAAAAAATAATACTGTTAGCCGCTTGAGTTCAATTGCGTATAAGTTTTGCGAAGAGTTATTCAACAAACCTCTTCTGAATTTAATAAGTTGCTTAGTCATGAAAGAAGACCAAGTTCCACAGGATAAAGAAAATCTGAATGAAGGTAAGCTGGCGAAGCTTTATTATGCTACTGATGAAAAGGGGCATTATAAAAAAGTAAACAGCGTAGGTTGGGAGCCTGAAACCGTTGCCATGCAGCAAGCCTGGGATGTAGTGAACAATGAAGTGGAAGAAGCTCGCTTGAAAGTGATTGATGGAAAGGCCAGTCCGGTTTTATATTACCTTAAAAAAAACATCATGGATGTTTCGATGGTGGCAAGTTATGTGGGTACTTTGGGTGTCATCGTGCGTCTGCACACCATTCCATACTTCTTCAGCAAATTGAGTAAAAAAACATTAGAGAAATACGCGTATACATTCCGCATTAGTGTAGAGGAGTTTACCGACATTGAACGATTAAAACAAAAGCATGCAGGTTAATTTTACACATAAACAATCTGCTCACTGCGAAAGCGGAGTCATCTCAAACTTAATGCGTTTTCATGGTCTCGATTTCGATGAGCCCATGGCATTTGGTATTGGCTCTGGTCTTTTCTTTTCCTACATGCCCTTTGTGAAGTTGAATGGAATTCCGGTCGTGACTTATCGCATCTGGCCTGGGTTTATATTTAAAAAGTTTTCAAATCGTTTAGGTATTAAGATTGAACGCAGAAAATTCTCTTCGACTACCACAGCGATGACTGAATTGGATAAGATGTTGGATAAAGGGCAGCCTGTGGGTATGCTTACTTCTGTGTTCTATCTTGATTACCTTCCGGCAGCCTATCGCTTCCACTTCAATGCGCACAACATTATTGTTTTTGGAAAAGAGAATGGTCGCTACTTAGTGAGCGATCCGGTGATGGAAACCACCACCGATATTTCGTATGAAGATTTAGTGCGCGCACGTTTTGCAAAAGGTATGCCCGAACCAAGTGGAAGAATGTATTATCCTGTACAACTACCGGGTGAATATCCGCTTGAGAAAGCCATCTGGACCGGCATTAAGGAAACGAGTGATCGCATGACGACTATACCAATTCCCTTGTTCGGTGCAAAGGGAATGCTTTATCTGTCGAAACGTTTACGTCATTGGCCTGAGCGTTTAGGAAATCGAAAATCTATTTTATGGTTGGGAAATCTTATTCGCATGCAGGAAGAAATCGGAACAGGTGGTGCCGGTTTCCGTTTTTTATATGCCGCGTTTCTTGATCAGTCGAGCGCATTATTAAAGAATGATGAGTTGTTCGACATCTCCAAACAGATGACAACCAATGGCGATTTGCTTCGTGACTTCGCATACTATGCTGGTCGTGTTTGTAAAAACCGCACGTCCGATACCAAAACGTTTTCGGAATTGGCAGATATGTTAGAAGCATGTTCTCAACAAGAGCAAAAAACATTCACTCAACTTTACCAGGTTAGCAAGTCGAAATGAGCGGAGCCATTGTTCAAATCGATAATGTAAGCAAGCAATACAAAGGCGCGCAATTACCTGCAGTTTCTCATCTCAATTTAGAAATTCCGAAAGGTTCTGTATTTGGTTTACTCGGCCCCAATGGTGCAGGTAAATCAACATTAGTGATGTTGCTCTGTGGTTTGTTGAAACCAGATGAAGGCTCCATACAAGTAATGGATTTGAAAGTAGGAGAAAGCAGCGCAGCCATCAGAGAAAAGATAGGCGTAGCGCCACAAGAGATTGCCTTATTCCCAACACTCACCGCACACGAAAATCTTTTTTACTTTGGTCGAATGTATGGATTGCAGACTGATGTATTGAAGAAAAGAATTGATGAATACGTAACTACATTTGGACTTCAGGATAAGATGCACAAACGCGTACAGACCTTTTCAGGAGGTATGAAGCGCAGACTCAATTTGATTGCCGCTCTGCTTCACGATCCTTTCTTAATTATTTTAGATGAACCTACTGCTGGTGTCGATGTTCAATCGCGCAATATGATTCTTGAATTTTTGTTGAGTTTGAAATCAAAAGGAGTAACGATATTATATTCGTCTCATTTTCTGGAAGAGGCAGAACGGATATGCACACACATTGCTATTGTGGATGAAGGCAAATTACTGGTTACTGGTACGCCTCAAATTTTGTTGGGTGAAAATCCAGACTGTAAAAACCTTGAAGATTTATTTTTGAAACGTACTGGTAAAACGATGCGCGATTGAAAATCAAGGCTACCATATTTAAAGAGTTTCTGCTGCTGGTTCGCGATCCGGGAGGTATGGCTTTAATTTTCGTAATGCCATTGGCGCTTGTTATTGTGATGGCATTGATTCAGGATGCACCCTTTCGGGATTACCAGGAAATTAAATTAGAGGTATTGCTGGTTGATCAGGACAATGATTCGTTGAGTTATAAAATCAAACGCGCTCTTGAAACTTCTGGCAACATCACAGTAGTGAAAGAAGATGATTTAGAGCGGGCAAAGAAATTGGTTCAGGCTGGTGATTTTAAAGCGTCCATCGTTTTGCAGAAAGGAACGACTCAAGCATTAAAAAAGAAAACGGAACAACTCATAGGCAAGATTGTTCGAAACATGGGAGTGGAAACTCCATCAATCGATTCGATTGAAACTCCCGCTGTTCAATTGGACTTGTATTTTGATCCTGCTATCAAAGTAAATTATAAACAAGCGCTGGGGGAAGGTATTGAGAAGATTGTAGCGCAAGTGCAAAGTGAATGGATCATTATGGAATTGCAAAGTCAGCTGAGCGCGGGTGAAAACAAATATCCAAAGGTAAAATTCAATCCAGGTGATATGATGGTGGTGAATCAACAATATGCTTCAGATAAACCGAAAGAAAGACTGGCACTTAATTCTGTTCAACACAATGTACCAGCGTGGACTATGTTTGCTATGTTTTTCATTTTGTTTCCACTCGCCAGTAATTTTATTAAAGAACGTGAGGAGGGAAGTATGCTGCGTCTGCGATTAATTTCAGGTTCACAATTTCCAGTAATTGCGGGTAAATTTTCGTTTTACTTTTTTGTGTGTATGCTTCAGTTCGTGTTGATGATTGCCGTTGGCATTTTTGTAATGCCTTTGCTTGGACTCAATAAATTGGTATTAGGAAGCAATGTTTTGGGTATACTACTCACAGCATGTTCGGTCGCAATGGCAGCAACGGGATATGGATTATTGATCGCTGTATTTTTCAAGACACCTCAGCAAGCACTTTCATTTGGTTCTATTTCGGTTGTCATTCTCTCGGCCTTGGGCGGGGTTTGGGTTCCGGTTTATGTAATGCCTGAGGTACTCCAGACCATCAGTACATTTTCACCACTTCAATGGGGACTTGAGTCCTTTACTGATTTATTTTTACGAAACGCGAATACGGTAGCAATTTTGCCTAATACCTTTAAGTTGATCGCTTTTTCGTTTGTTACATTAATCGCGAGCTTTCTCATTCATAAATCAAGAATAATTTCGTAATTGCAATATTATGCAGACCAAAGAAGAACTAATAACCGAGCTAAAAGCACTCATCATCAAGCAACTTAACCTTGAAGAAGTTGCCCCTGAATCGTTTGATGAAAATACACCTCTCTTTGGCGAGGGTTTGGGATTGGATTCGATCGATGCCCTTGAACTGGTTGTATTGCTGGACAAAAATTACGGCATCAAAATTCAGGATCCGAAAGCTGCGCGTAAAGTGTTTGAGAATGTACGAACCATGGTGGAATACATTCAGGAGAACCGAAAATGAGTAATCGGATTTTTATTACGGGGTTTGGTGTCATTACATCCGTTGGTAAAAACGCATCAGAAAATTTTGATTCATTAATACATGAGCGTAGCGGTTTTGGTGCGCTCGAAATTCTCCAAACAGCTCATCATCATACCTTGCCTGCCTGTGAAATTAAATTACAGGATAATGAACTGTTTTCATTAGCAGGAATAAAATCAGGGTTTGGATTTACACGCGCAACAACATTAGGTTTGCTTGCTGCTAAAGAAGCTATTCAATCAGCCGGACTGACCGATCAGGAAATTCAAAATTCCGGTTTGATCTCAGCAACATCAGCGGGAGGCATTCGCGAATTGGAACGATATTATTCTGAATTGAAAGATTTGAATCAGCATGGAGTGTTTGAAGAGTTTGTGGACACCGGAAATCCGGGTGAACATACCGAACGCATGGCGGAATATCTCAATATCAAAAAATACATAGGTACAATCAGCACGGCTTGCTCATCATCCGCTAACGCGATTATGTTGGGAGCACAATTAATCAAAAATAAAATTGTTGATCGCGTAATCTGTGGTGGAGCAGAAGCATTGTCGAAGTTTACCATCAATGGTTTTAATGCATTGATGATTTTAGATACGCAACATTGCCGGCCATTTGATGCCACACGAAAGGGATTGAACCTTGGCGAAGGAGCAGCGTATGTAGTGCTTGAATCAGAGGAAACAGCAATTCGTGCTGGCAGAAAACCATTTGCTGAATTATTAGGGTATGCCAATGCCAATGATGCCTTTCATCAAACGGCTTCATCGCCCGATGGAATGGGCGCTTACCAGGCCATGTATGGTGCAATTAAATCGGGAGGTATCAATCCAAATCAGATCGATTACATTAATGCGCACGGAACAGCAACGGAGAACAACGATCTTTCTGAAGGACTTGCCATGCAAAAGTTATTTGATGGAAGGGTACCAGCATTCAGTTCCACGAAGTCGTATACCGGACATACCTTAGCTGCTGCAGGAAGCGTGGAGGCTGCATATTGTTTAATGAGCATGAAGCATGGATTCATATTTCCGAATCTGAATTTTAAAATACCTATGGAAGAGTTGAGTATTCAACCAGAGGTAACATTGCAAAAGGGCAAGAATTTAAAATATGTACTCTCCAATTCATTTGGTTTTGGTGGCAATACATCCTCACTTTTATTTGGTGCTGTGTAGTCATGAAAAAGATAAGACGATATTATGTGAACGGATCGGGTATCATCTCGCCTCAGCGTACTTTCGATGATCAGCAGTTTTTGGAAACCGTACAGGAGTATAATACCAATGTTCTTACCTGCATTACGCCTGATTTCAAAACATACATTAATCCAATTCAGTTAAGAAGGCTTAGTCGCATGTTGCGCATTGGTTTATCTGCCGCTACCATTTGTATGCGCAATGCCAACACGCCAAAGATCGATGGCGTTATTGTTGGAACGGGTTATGGCTTTCTGGTTGATACTGCAAAGTTTCTTGAAGAGGTTTTAGGACAAGATGAAAAACATGTTGCACCTACTCATTTTATGCAGAGCACTTACAATGCTTTAGCAGGATTAGTAGCACTTTCCATAAAGTGTATGGGGTATAACAATACACATGTCAATAGAGGGTTTGCTTTTGAAACCGCCTTGCATGATGCCATGATGCAGCTGAATGAAAATGATGCATTAAACTTTTTAATAGGAACGTTTGATGAATCGGATACGATTCAATATGTAATCAATAGTCGTGCGAAGCATTATAAAAAAGAATTCATTAGCAATCTGAATTTATTCGAAAGCACAACCGAAGGAACAATACAAGGTGAAGGTTCTGCTTTCTTTTCTTTTTCAGCTACTCCAACAGAAACAACACGTTGTAGTTTGGTGGATTTAAGAATGTTATTTAAACCTGAAAGTGAAGATGAGTTGAATGCTTCGATCACAGAATTACTTTCAGCTAACGATTTTCTCATTGATGATATTGATGTTATTATTTCGGGAGAAAGCGGAGATGTTGTGCATGATAAGCTGATCAATGCAGTATGTCAAAAGTTGAATGCAATACCTAAAGTTCGATTTAAACATCTTAGTGGTGAGTTTTGTACAGCATCATCTTTTGCTTTTTGGTTAGGTATATCCATTCTGAAAAATCAAAAAATACCAGAATCAGTGAAGTCCAACGCAAAAGATGCGCCGTCATCTATAAGAAGAATTCTTATTCTCAATCAATACATGGGGAGGAATTATACAATGATGCTGCTGGAGAATTATAGTTAATCCTCTTATCACAACCCCGTAAAAAGCCGAGTACCTCTTTTGATGATTTCGAAAAATAATTTCCGAAGTTAATTGGCAAGAAGCGCTTCAAGTCGATCAAAGTTTTGCTCATTGGCATCCACCACAAACGTGCTATATTTATCACATTCTTCGATCGAGGGGAAAATCATCTTAAAGGTAACAAGTGTTTTACTCAATATTTTTTCAAAGGTTGCTACAACTTGAAATTCGTGCCCTGAGATATGATTCCATACGAGTCTTTCAGGACTTTTTACTTCGATAAAGATGCTTTCATTTTCATAATCTGTTCCATCGGGTCCATGCATAACCAAACTCCAGCACCCTCCAGGTTTTAAATCGAATGTTCGAAATGTGTTTTTAAACCCTTTTGGTCCCCACCATAATTTGAGTTGATCCGGATTCGTCCAGGCTTCAAATACTCTTTCTCTCGGGGCAGCAATTATTCTTTTTGAAATGATTTCACAATCCGGAGAAGCATTTGTTATTTCTGTTTTTGAAAGCATAGATAATTTCTTTTGTAAGGTTCGGATGAGCGAATTGAATTGCAGCGATGGATTAATACAACGATTGAAAGTAATAAAAAAAAGTGTGACCCGAAATGGTTAGAATAATTCTTCCCCATCCCGAACCACACATTTGAATTTAATAAACCTTGTATGAAAAAAAAGAACTACTTCTTTTTGTATTTCTCAGTGCGTTGATCCTGAATCACCCCTTTCCAATTCAAACCAAAGCTAAAATCATATTTGTTTCCTTCTGAATCAATATGACATTCCATATCATGAGGTACGTCTTCACGTTGTTTCTCAACCGTTTCCATGGTGGCTGGAATTTGAAGTGGGAGCAATGCAGTGGGTTCAACAATGCCTGTTAGAATATCCAACACGGCCTGATCCTGAACACCAAACGTAGTGAGAATAGCATTTGCATGTTTTTCAAATTCGGCATACACCGATGGATTGGCTAAGTGAATTGAAACAATAACCGGTTTGCCTTTCATCTTTTTATAGGTATCAGTCACCATAGCTAAATCAGTAGTGTTGATGGCTTTCGATTTTTTATTCTTATAAGTTCGATTTGTAAACTTCTCTAATGGATCTCCGCCGGCAATACTCGTATCGCGCGCGTTCTTTGCTACATACTCATTGTATTGTAAACTGATGGGTACATAACCCGTTCCACCTTTCTTTGCTTCTTCACTATTGTAACCATTGCCGGAGCTTGCACCATCAATAAACACTAAAGCAAAATCTGCTTCATCTGGATTATCGGTAACTTTAAAATATTTTTTTATGATGTCTAAGCTTACCGGGTAATCCAGACTTTCTGGTGTTGGCATGCCGAGAAAATTTCTTCCAGCGGGAGTAAATTTCTTTGGTATGTAAACCGTCTTATTTTTTTGAAGCGGCAATACATTTCCTTTGTTCTTCACCATCACGATGGATTTCAACTGCGCATCATAACCTGCTTTCATAAACTCAGCATTTCCCACAACTGATTTGGATTCATCAACATTGAGGTATGGATTTTCAAAAAGTCCAGGGCGAAAAATATTTTTAAGCAAACGCACAGCCGATTGTTCAAAGCGAGCACGCATAAATTCTTCACCATGTTCTTTTACGCCCATGTTATATGCTTCGATAACAGGACCTATCTCGTTGTTTCCTCCAAACTGATCTACGCCTGCCATTAAAATTTTATAATGCCGTTCATCAATCGACAAATTTTCTACTCCCCACGGTTTTCCGGTGATGAATACATCCACAGCAGTTTCATCTCCCGTGATCAACCAATCGGTGCAGGCCACTCCATCATAATTGTATTGCGTACGAAGCAGATCGTTGATAATATATTTATTATAACTGTTACCTACATTCTCATGATTCTTTGTGTCTTGATCGTAAGAGATGGTGTAATAGGGCATGACAGCCGATGCCATTCCGGTTTTTCCCTGAAGCTTGAACGCACCCTCTATAAAAGGACGAAGATGTGTTTCAAAATTATTACCTGGATAGACAGCATATTTTCCAAATCCATAATGCGCATCACGGCCCGCTTCTCCTGATCCACCGCCCGGCCAGTGTTTCACCATAGCGTTAACGCTTTCATATCCCCAGCCATCGGCAATTTCTTTTGCTCCTGTTGAAGTTTGGAATCCATCAATGTAGGCGCGTGCCATTTCCGTGGCAAGTAATGGATCTTCTCCAAATGTTCCACTGAACCGATTCCATCGTGGATCGGTAGCAAGGTCCACTTGAGGAGACAATGCGGTTGTAATTCCCAGCGCGCGATATTCTTGCGCAGCAATATGTCCGAAGTTTTTCGTAAGCTCAGCATCAAATGTTGCCGACATACCCAAGGAACTGGGCCACATGGAAATTCTTCCACCAGCACCTGCATTGAATTCGGCATTTGCAATAGTGCCATGACGAGGATCAGAACTGGTGTTGGCTGGAATACCTAATCCAAGACCTTCAACTAGCGCCTGCATGTTGTTGTTCCATTGTGCCGCTACCTCAGGACTTTCAACCATGGTGATTAATACATGTCGAAGGTTGTCGTCTGTTAAAAATTTCTTTTGTTGATCAGACAGGTCTGATGCTTTTAAACCACTTTCTTCGAAAGTTTTTCCGTCGTAGGTACTCGACATGAAACCGCGACTTCCACCAGGAAGAGATTGATGACGGCTGTATAACATCAAACCTGCAATCTGTTCAACCGACATTTTTGATGCGAGGTCTTTTGCACGTTCATCTGCCGGCAGACGCCAGTCCTCATATTTATCCAGTGTACCATTCTTGTTTAAATCTTTAAATGCAAGTCGATCAATGGTAAGAAGTTTAACACCCGAAGAAGCAGCATAGCCTAATGTTTTGCCGCCATCATTTTTTACGATATTGATTCCATTCGATTCTGTCTCTGTCCACTTTGGTCCGCAGCTGATTAATATCAGAGCGCTAGGTGTGTACAGTATTGAAATAATTCTAGTCATAATACGCTTCAATTATTTAAGGATTCCATTCAGATATTTAATGCTTGATGTAATGCTCTCCATTGCATTTGGGGGCATGTCATGTTCAACAAATGGATGCACTAGACCGGCGAGCTTTGCATTGTCAAATATTCTCTTGAAGTCGATTACACCACTGCCCACAGGCATAAGTGTTTTATATTCTTTGTCGAAGTCTTTTACATGCCATAACGGAAAACGCCCTGGGTTCTTTTTGAAAAGTTCAACAGGATCCAATCCGGCTTTCGAAACCCAGGCGAGATCAAGTTCCATTTTAATGTCTTTATGGAGTTGAGACAGGAAGAGATCATACGGAACAATACCATCCACTATTTTAAATTCTGCATCATGATTATGATACGCTAATGTAAGTCCGGCTTTCTTACACGCTTCACCAGCCTTGCTCAGAATTTCAATGGAGCTTTTTACCGCATCGCCTGTTTGGATATCGATGGTGGCGCAGACAAGATATTTAACGCCACCCTCTGCTGCTTCGTCAACCAATTCCTGATAATTGTCTTTCAGTGTTTTTATCTTCGAAAACCCTTCAGGAATCTTGACATCGGGAGGTGGAACGAATGGAGTTCCTAGTACATGATGTGATCGCCATCCTAACCCCAGATCTTTGGCCGTTTGAGCAAACTCTTTTGGCTTTAAACCATAATATCCACCTTTCATGCTGAAGGCCGATTCCAAATCTTTGTATCCGAGATCAGCGATTTGTTTCAGGATTCCAGTAAGGTCGTTATCAATTTGACCAAAGAAGGTGAATAGCTGTATGCCTATCGGCCGGCTGGCAGGGAGCACATTTGACCAGGAGACTTGGGAAAGCGCCATTCCTCCTAAAGCCAATGCTCCGGAGTTCTTCAAAAAGTTTCTTCTATTAAGCATATTATTGCATTTTTAGGTGGAGAATTGAATAGATACCTAACAAGAATACAATAAATTCCATTGTGTAAACTATACACAACTAATTTTTTACATTAGCGGCATGAGCAAAAGGATTCCTGAATTAGACAGAGATTTTATAGAGAAGGGTCAAAATACCTATTTACGGCACCTTTCGGTGGATTGTGTGATTTTTGGTTTTCATGAAAATGAATTGAAAGTACTTTTGATACGATGGAAAGATGGGCCGTGGTGCTTGCCTGGTGGCTTTGTAAAAAAAGAAGAATCGATTGATACATCAGCCTCACGAATACTTGAAGAGCGTACAGGTCTCGATGATATTTTCCTTCAACAGTTTCACATCTTTGGAGATCCACATCGGGAAAAGAATAAGAAAGATTTTAATTCAAAACTGAAGGGAAGTTGGATTATGGATCGCTTTGTTACAGTGGGATATTATGCATTAGTAGAATATTCAAAAGTAAATCCGGAACCCGATTGGCTTTCGGATGAATGCGAATGGTGGGACATTCATTCCATTCCTTCCCTCGTGTATGATCACAATGCGATTCTGGACAAGGCACTGGAGGTTCTTCGATTCAGTTTGAACGATCATCCGATTGGTTATAATTTATTGCCGGAAAAATTTACAATGCCTGAGCTTCAGCGATTGTACGAAACCATTCTGGATAAAGAAATCGACAGAAGAAATTTTCAAAAGAAGATATTGAGCCTGGATATTCTTGTTCGATTGGAAGAAAGAAAAACAGGCGGAGCCCACAAAGCACCCTACCTATATCGTTTCGATAAACGCAAATACGATCGTGCATTAAAGGAAGGATTGACGGGAGGTTTTTAGTTTTCTGATTTGATGCAGGAACAATCCAGCATTGAAATGCCAGACTTACTAGTTTAGTTTAAAATAAAACTCACCTGTAATATTCGAACTGTCCCATGTGTTTTGTTGGTCGCCTGAAAGGCGTAGTACATTTGCACGCACTTCTTTGAATACTCTTTCAATCGTTAAGCCTGGCTTTTTCATTGCTCTTAGAAGTTCTTGCGTGTACAGACCGTTACGACCAGAACCATCCGCAGCCACAGAGCCAGGGGCAGTGGCATAGGCAATGAAAGAACCTCTTGCCCGTTTCATTTCACCTAAACCTTGTTCACCCAGGGAACGCGTAAGAGACGGAAATGGATTATTACGACATGCATCCAAAATAACAATGTTCATTCTGGAATTTGATCGCTCCATATTTGATAATACCATGCGCTGAACAGGAAAACAGTAACGGGCAATATCATCTTCAAATTCAATCGATGCATCAATGGGTACTAGAAAATTCTCTTCTTCATTTCGAAGTCCATGACCTGCGTAATAAAATAATGCGACCGTATTTTCAGGATTTGAAGCATCTACCTTTTCTTTAAACCGAAGCATCGCAGCACGCATTTGGCCATAGGTAGCATTGGTTAACAAGTCGACGATAAAATTTGAGTTTCGTAATTCCTGTGCCATATCGGTAGCATCGTTTACTGGATTCTTAAGTACACCAATATTTTTTGGATAATTAGAATTGCCAATGACCAACGCATACCTTTTTTCATCTTTATAAATGTCCGCTAAGGTAGGTGCTGCTGGAGTTGGAGCGGTCTCCACAGGTTTCTTTACTACTTCAGGTTGTTTCTCAGCGGGCTTTTCTATGGTTGTTACAACCGGTTCTGTTTTCTTTTCAGTTGATTTCTTTTCATCCGGTTTCTTTTCGGATGTATTTTTTTGTGCAGTCTTATTTTCGAGTAATGCGCTTCTTGACACTAAACCTTGTTTTTCTAACTTATCAATCTCTAGTTTTATTTCACTGTTGTTAGGATTTAAAACAAAGCCACTTTTCAAATCTTCTATGGCCAGTGTTTGATTTGCGGTCTTGGTATAAATCAGACTTCGTTCATACAAGAGTTTAGCTTTTGTTTCTTTGTCAGCTCCCAATTCACGGATAGCGTTCGTATAGGAAGAAGTGGCGTCAGGATATTGCTTTAACTGATCATAGCTCTTCGCCATGAACCAATAGATGTTGCCTTTGTTGGGGTGATTAAGGAGTATAGTTTCCTGAAAGTCATCAATGGCATTTGAATAATTTCCTGACTTGTAATAGGAGAGTGCACGCAAATAATAAACCTCATTGTCCATTGCTTTATCACGCAATGGTTTGGTAAGGTATTCCGAAAAGAGAGCTGCTGCATCAACATATTTTCCAGCTTTGTAACTATCGTGTCCTTTCTGATAAAGTTTAAATTGAGCAAATGCCAACTCGCCAGAGAGTACGAATAGAATTGTAAACCATATGTTGAATCGAAACTTCATTGATCACCTTATAATTTAGAAATTAAAGGAGGCACCAAACTGAATATTAACAGATGGGAAGCCTTCTTTTACCATTGGGAATTCTTCATTAAAATAAGAATCATATGTTGAGTCATATGATTCTGTACTGACAAATGTTATTGGAGCAGTGTAACCAAATGAGGCTTGTACAAAAAAAGACATTTTCTTGGCAGGGAATAACTCCACTCCAGGTCCTAGAAATATTCCACCAGTGACTTCTGTGTCGGCTGCAAGGGCGGGATAGTCATCGGCTCCCCATATGATATCATCTTCTATAACCTCCCAATCGGTTTGGCCATCTGGGTCAGTTGTTCCAAGGAAAGTCGAGTTTCCGTTTACATCCGTCCGGGATGCAAGACTAACAAAAGGTTTAGCAAAAAAATAAACTGAAAATACTGAATTATCCCTTATGGGAACAAAATTCAATTTTAAGTTAACGGCCAATGATAAAAGCGAAACGTCTCCACCGTCTAATTCGATCACATAGCCTTCGTAATAGTTTGGGTTATTCTGATCTTCAATATAATCAATAAATGCACCACTTAAATCATTAGCAGCTTCTGGATCATAGTTAAATTTTAAATAGGAAAGTGATGGGCCTATTGAAATAATTCGATTTAGCCTTTTTGCATAGCCAGTTTCAATACTAAAACCTGTGCTATAGTCTCCAATGTTTTTGCCCAATGTAAAAGATGGTCCAAAGTCGATAAAAATCCCATTATCGCGTTGTATACGATCACGCTTCACAATGTTTCCCTCATCTTGTGCAAAAGTAAATAATGCTGTAAATAAGATTAAGCCAGTGAGGTAAATGTTTTTCTTCATGGAGGAGGTTTATTTTTTTTGTGAAAGAATTGGAGGTAGCCTTAAAGCTTATTGAAATTTAAAATAAAATTCTCCGATGATATTTGAACTGTCCCATGTGTATTGTTTTTCGCCTGAAAGACGGAGTACATTCATGCGCACATCTTTAAATACCTGTTCAATAGTAAGTCCGGGTTTACGAAGGGCTTTTAAAAATTCTTGTGTATATAATCCGTTTCGTCCGCTGCCATCAGATGCAACGGAGCCTGGGGATGTAGCATACGCAATAAAAGATCCTTTTGCCTTTTTCATTTCTCCGAGACCAGAACCCATTGATCGCGATGTGGCAGGGAACGGGTTGTTGCGACAGGCGTCTAAAATAATTATGTTCATTCGTGAGTTTGATCGTTCCATATTGGCCAGTACCATATTCTGCACAGGGAAACACATGCGTACAATATCATCTTCATACTTTACATCAGCATCGACAGGTACCAAATAATTTTCATCCTGATATTGCACGCCATGCCCGGCATAATAAAACAATCCAACCGTTTGGTCGATCGGACCATTAGTAAGGTTAGCATGAAATTTACGCATGGCCTCGCGAAGCTGCACATAAGTAGCATTGGTAAGAAGTTGAACTTCGAAATTTGACTTGCGCAGTTCAGTGGCAACATCAGTTGCATCGTTTACCGGGTTTTTCAATATACCGATTCCTTGCGAATAATTGCTGTTCCCAATAACCAAAGCATACCGCTTTTCATCCTTATACATTTCGCCCAATGCAGGCAACATAGAAGTTACTGACGTAGTAGGTGTCGCCTGTTGTTGCTGCTGCTGTTGTGGTTGTTGAGTTGGTTTTGTCTGGCTTTGATTTGACTTTACAATAACTTGTGTCTTCTTGCTTTCATCGCCACCACGACTGGGCGTAGTCGTTGGTTTTCCGGTTGTTGCTTTGGCAATCTCTGCGTTCGCAGGATCAAGTGCTTTTGCTTCTGCCAGATCTTTATTGGCGGCCTCAGTATCGCCTAAGCGGGAGTAGAATTGAGCACGATCAGCCAATATCAACGCAAGTGTTTTTTTATTCTTGGCGGCAAAATCAACGGCTTCTTTGTAGGCCGATTTAGCCTCTGATGTTTTTCCTAATTTATCATAGCAACGCGCCTTATACCAGGTAACTACTCCTTTATTGTAGTGATTTAATGTAAGGCTCTGATCAAGATCACTCAGTGATTTTTCGTATTCGGCTTTATGAAAATAAGATTGTCCTCTGTAGGAATAAAGGTCTTCGTCATAACGTTTATTATGGGCTGGGTTTTCCAGAATTTTTGAGTAGAGTTCGATTACACCATTGTAATCTTTCGCTCTAAACTTGGCAACTCCCTCATCATACTCCTTTGCGTCCTGGGCTATTGTCAGGGTTGAGACAACAAAGAGAACGAGAAAACTAAGCAATACATGTTTCATGTTAATTTGAAATTAGTACAAACAAAGATAGGTATACGGCAAAAATTAAAGAATCGTTTTGAGAAAGAGTTATGGAAGGCATATTGCAAAAAGTGCTATTTTTAGGCGATTTCAATTCATGAGAAAGAACATTCTACTTTTTTTGCTGCTCCTGGTTCTTCTGCCTTCGTGCAGCAAAAGCTCCAGCCCGGGCTACAGAATGGTAAAACCTAAGTATCACCACCGATGGTACGACCGTAAAGAAGACAAAAGAACGAAGCGGACGAAATCCGTCAAGATAATTCGCTAGGGTTAATGATTGATGCTAATTGCGGGTAACCTTAAATTGAATTAAATCCCCTTTTTCAGGGAGAAGAAACCGAGATAAAGTAATTGTACAAACCGTGTTACTATTGCAGTCCCTTAAAAAGTAAATCAAGATTTCTTCTGAAGTACTGCTTTATCGGACTCTGCTGATTGAGATGGGCTGTAATAATTCCACCATAAAAAATCGTGAGCAACAGATTGGTAATATCGCGTGTATTGATGGTCTTGGTTACCTCTTTTTTAAAGATTGCCTCAAGGGTAAATTTCTCTAACATCTGATCGAGAGAGAAAATGTTCATCGATCCTACATTTTCAATATCCGGATAGATTAGTCGTTTTTCTTCTACTTTAACAGGAAAGGGTTTTGGTGTCCGCTTTAAATCCGATAAATAACTCACTAAACTCAACATCAATCCTGGATGGTCTTCGCATTCCTCGCTGGCTTTATCGAAGAGGTAATAAATACCCTGCATACCTTCCTTTGGTTTTTGATTTAAGTCAACCGATCGCGAAAAGCACCAGATTCTGAAGTAGTAAAGTAAAATATCTTCCTTCTGTGGGAAGTATTTAAAGAGTGTAACCTTCGAGATTTTCACCTTCTCACAAATATCATCTACATATAAATCTTCGAATGATTTTTTACCTATCAGTTTCAGTGTATGATCAAGCACTTGTATTTTGAGTCGTGCGGCCTTTTCTTTTCTCAGGCTCATGTTACAGGTAATGGTTAATGGTTAATCGATTCATGTAAGTGGTGAAAGTAGAGTATGGACAGTTTTCCAATCCATGATGGAATTAATACTTTTATATGGACTTAACCAAAAGCCAAATGATAAATCGCACAATTCCACTTTTACTTGTCGGATTAGTAGTCGCTTGCCAATCTGTGCCAACAAAAAATACAGAAAGACAAACCGGTTTGATTTCTAATTCGGCTATGGTGGTCTCTGCACATCCTCTCGCCTCTAAAGCTGGTGCTGATGTGATGCGCAGAGGTGGCAACGCTATTGATGCCGCCATTGCTACACAACTTGCGTTGGCTGTTGTTCATCCATCTGCAGGTAACATTGGTGGTGGTGGCTTTATGGTTATCCGACAAAGTAACGGAGCACTTAATACATTAGACTATCGTGAGAAAGCGCCAGCGGCAGCAACCAGTACAATGTATTTAAATGAAAATGGTGATGTGATTCCAGGGTTAAGCGAGAGCGGTCAACTTTCTGCCGGAGTTCCAGGTACAGTTGCCGGGTTAGTAGAATCGCATGCGAAATACGGACGACTGTCATGGAAGGAATTAGTTCAACCTGCAATCGATCTAGCCTTAAACGGTTTTCTGTTGACTCAGAAAGAAGCGAGCGGATTGAACTACATTCAGAATGATCTTAAAAAATATAATTCGGTACCTCCACAGTTTTTGATTAACGAAAAGTGGGAAGCAGGTGATAGCATTCGATACATTGACCTGGGCCATGCCTTGGAACGCATCCGCGATAATGGTCTTGCCGGATTTTATGAAGGTAAAACAGCAGATGATATCGTTGCTGAAATGCAAAGAGGCAAAGGATTAATTACACACGAAGACCTCAAGAATTATAAACCCGTTTGGCGTGCTCCGATCGTTGCGCCATATAAAGAGTATAAGATTATCTCGATGCCACCCCCATCAAGCGGAGGCATTGCATTAACACAGCTTTTGAGATCGGTGGAAAATTATCCAATAAAAAATTGGGGACACAACAATACAAAGACCATTCACCTTATTGTTGAAGCTGAACGAAGAGCGTATGCTGATCGATCGGTTTATTTAGGCGACCCTGATTTTTATGATGTGCCTGTTCAACAACTTACAGACAAAAAATACATTGACGAGCGCATGAACACATTCGATGCGAACAAGGCAACACCAAGCAGTGCAATAAAGGAAGGGGTGTTTGTGCCGAAAGAGTCCGACCAGACAACACATTTATCAGTTGTCGATGCAGAAGGTAATGCCGTTTCCGTTACTACAACATTAAACGATAGCTACGGATCGAAAGTAGTAGTAGCTGGGTCTGGTTTTATTTTGAATGATGAGATGGATGACTTTAGTGTGAAACCAGGTGTACCGAATATGTACGGAGCAGTAGGAGGTGAGGCAAATAAAATTGAGGCTACCAAACGAATGCTGAGTTCAATGACACCAACCATTGTGGAGAAAAATGACAAACTGTTTATGGTTGTAGGTACGCCCGGTGGAACAACCATCATCACGTCAGTATTTCAAACGATATTAAATGTGGTTGAATTTAAGATGACGATGCAGGAAGCAGTATCTGCAAAACGTTTTCATAGTCAGTGGTTACCCGATGAAGTGTTTCCGGAAAACGGAACAATGGATAGTGTCACAATAAAAAAACTGGAAAGCATGGGACATCGATTTCAATTCAGAGATGAGATCGGTAGGGTAGATGCCATCCTCGTTATGCCCGATGGAAAACTGGAAGGAGGCGCTGATCCAAGAGGAGATGATGCCGCGAATGGATTTTGAGAAGGATTAAATTGGAATTTAAAAAGAAGGCACAGTAACCTTTCTTCATTCTTCTGGTATCCTTCATGCAACCCGTTTTGGGTGCAGATGTCTTTTACCAAAAAATATTTTTATATGATTAAAAGTTACTTGCTCGTGGCTTTTCGGAATATTTTCCGGAATAAACTTTTCTCATTGGTGAATATTCTCGGCCTTGCCTTTGGTATGGGCAGTGCGCTTCTCATTTTTTTGTGGGTGAACGATGAACTCAGTGTAAATCGGTTTCACACGAAGATTGATCGTCTGTATCGGGTGATGGAAAATCAACAATATACTGATGGCAGGCTCTTTACTTTTCAATCTACACCCGGACCGATGGCACCGTTCATTAAAGAAAAATTTCCAGAGATTGAATTGGCCTCACGCTGGTCGTGGCAGGTAACAAACTTATTCCAGGTGGGTGAAAAATCCTTTCAGCAAGATGGATTTTATGTCGACCAGGATTTTATTGAGATGTTTTCATTTCCATTTGTGGCAGGCGATGTAAAGACGGCCCTGAAAGAAAATAACTCCATCGTGATCAGTGAAAAAATGGCGAAACGATTTTTTGGAGAGGATGATCCAATCGGAAAGTTATTTACCATGAACACAAAAAAAGCACTCACGGTAACAGGAGTAGTAAAAGATATCCGCAAGAATTCATCTCTGCAATTTGAATACCTATTGCCATTCGCTCCTTTTATGGAAGAAAATAAAGAGTGGATGGATCAATGGGGGAATAATAATATCCGGACATTTTTAATGTTGAGAGAAGGTGCCAATGCAGAGGGCTTTTCAGCAAAACTGAAACATGAAATTAAAGAACATGATAAAGAAACGAATGTAGAATTATTCATTCAACCTTTTGGTGACACTTACCTCTATGGCGAATATGAAAATGGTGTGCAGTCAGGCGGACGCATTGAATATGTAAAGATATTTTTCATTGTAGCGATTTTTGTTTTAGTTATTGCCTGTATCAATTTTATGAATCTTTCCACTGCGCAAGCTACGAAGCGTGCTAAAGAAGTTGGGTTACGGAAAGTAATTGGTGCAGTACCAATGCAACTCTTTCGTCAGTTTATGGGTGAATCATTTTTGATGGTATGTATCTCGGCTGTATTAGCTGTGCTGTTTGCTTTCTTAATTATACCGATGTTCAATGAAATTGCCGGCAAGGAACTTAGTCTTCTCCTACTGGACAAAAATATCATACTCATATTCCTAGGTATTGTATTGTTCACTGCATTTGTAGCAGGAAGTTACCCAGCCTTGTTTATGGCCGATTTTAAACCAGCCCAGGTTTTAAAAGGACAATTGAAAAGTGGGAGCCGTGCGGCAATTTTCAGAAAAGGTCTTGTAGTCGTGCAATTCACTTTTTCTATTTTCTTAATCATCAGTACCACGGTAGTCTTCCGTCAAATGAGTTACATGACCAATAGAGATATTGGATTTGACCGCAATAATTTATTCTCCGTATGGATGGAAGGAGACGTATCAAAAAACTTTGAGACTTTTCGAACACGCTTGCTTGCGGAACCTGGTATTGAAAGTGTAACTGCTTCAAGTCAGTTGCCGATTGAAATAGGAAACTCTACATCCGGTTTGCAATGGGAAGGTAAAGATCCAAACGCTCGCATTTTGTTTTCGAATATGAATGTTGATTTTGATTTCATTCAAACCATGAAGATGACCATGGACGAAGGTCGACCGTTTGATCGAAGCTTAATCACGGATAGTAGTAATTATATTGTGAATGAGAAAGCTGCTGAAAAATTTGGGTTTAAAAATGGCACCGCAGGACAAGACCTCACCATGTGGGAAGAAAAAGGAAAGATTATCGGTGTAGTGAAAGATTTTAATTTCGGTTCGCTGCACAGTGAAATAGAACCACTCGTTATGCGTGTTGATCCGGATTGGATGAATTGTTTGCTCGTTCGTGCAAAAGAAAATAATACAGAAGCAGCGTTACGTGCCGTAGAGAAACTGTGTAAAGAATATGCACCTGCGTATCCGTTCAAATATTCTTTCCTAAATCAGGACTGGGAAGAATTTTATAAGGCGGAGGCGCAGCGCGGAAAAGTATTCAATACACTCGCAGTACTCTCTATCTTTATCAGTTGCCTTGGTTTGTTTGGGTTGTCTGCATTTTCTGCTGAACGCAGAACAAAGGAACTGGGCATAAGAAAAGCATTGGGAGCTTCTGTTCCTGGACTCGTTACATTGATGAGTAAAGAATTTTCGGTGCTCGTTATTATAGCAGCGTGTATTGGTTGCCCTGTTGGTTGGTGGATGATGGATCAATGGTTAAAGGACTATCCTTTCCATGTCGAAGTAGGGATAACTACCCTTGTAGCGGCAACTTTAATCTGTTTGATAGTCTCGATGCTTACCATTGCTTATCACTCTGTTCGTGTGGCAACTACCGATCCGGTGAAGAGTTTGAGGTATGAGTAGGGAATAAATTTATACGTTGATCGATGTTCGTTTTGGTTGTTCGATTTGAATCTAAAATATGCTAGCTAAATGCTTATTCCTAACAACAATCAACGATTCTCACTTCCCCCTCAAACTATTCATCACTTTATTTGCAAAAACAAAATCGTCAAGTTCTTTCACGCCTGAGTGCGTGATGTCATTCTTCGTTCCTTCCCAAAGCCTTTCGCCTTTGTAGATGAACATAATTTTTTCACCAATACCCATTACAGAGTTCATGTCGTGCGTAACAACAATTGTGGTGATATCGAAATCTTCGGAGATGTCCTGGATCAATTCATCAATTAACATAGACGTCTGAGGATCGAGACCAGAGTTGGGCTCATCACAAAAAAGATAATTTGGATTGTTTACAATGGCACGCGCAATACCTACGCGTTTTTTCATACCACCACTAATCTCCGATGGCATTTTATGATTTACATTTTCCAAACCAACACGTTGCAGACAAAAATTAACACGATCCAGTTTTTCATCTGGCTTCATAGAGGTGAGTACATCAAGCGGAAACTTTACATTGTCAAGTACATTCTTCGAATCGAAAAGAGCACCGCCTTGAAAGAGCATACCCATCTCCCTGCGTATTTCGGTCTTTAATTCATTGTCGCCTGCGTAGAAATCACGACCATCATAAAAAACTTGTCCGATGTCTGGCTTTACCAGTCCTACAATGCACTTTAACAATACACTTTTGCCCGTACCACTGGCACCAATAATCAGATTAGGTTTTCCCTTTTCGAATACACCACTGATATCATTCAATACCAGCTTGTCGTCAAATGATTTGGTTATGCTCTGTATCTTAATCATTTGTAAGTAAGATTTGTGCTAATGAATAATCGGCCAACAAAATGGCAATTACACTGGTGGTTACGGCTTGTGTGCTGGCAATACCAACTTCGAGCGAACCTCCTTGTGTGTAATATCCCTTATAAGAAGAAATAGAAGAAACTAAAAATGCAAACACAGCGGCTTTGATCAACGCAAAGGTAATGGTGAATTCATTGAACGAAGCACGAATGCCATAGATGTAGTCTTCGGGCGTAATAAAACCGACTAAGGCTCCAACAATATATCCACCTCCAAGTGCGCATACTCCGGCAACGATAACCAGGAGAGGATACATTAATACAGATGCTATAATTTTAGGCATCACCAGATAAGATATTGAATTGATACCCATCACTTCAAGTGCATCGATTTGCTCGGTGATGCGCATAGTACCTAAACCACTGGCCATGGATGAACCAATTTTACCGGCAAAAATCAACGCCATAATGGTAGGTGCTAATTCAAGGATCACCATTTCACGCACCACTTGTGAAATTACATAATCGGGTACAAGCGGGCTCACCATATTATAGGCTGTTTGCACCGTAGTTACAGCACCCATAAAGGTAGCCACAAGAGCAACCAGAAATACAGAGCCGATCCCAATGGCAATGCATTCTTCAAGCACGAGTTTATAATAGGTTTTGAAAGTTTCCCGGTTTACGAGCATTTGCCCGAGAAAAATGAAGTACTTCCCAATCTCTTTAATCATAGCTGCAATAAACAAACAAATCTGTTCCTTGATTAGTAAAACATCAATTGTAGGTAAGGAAATTTTCGAAGTGCAACTACGATTTACGATTTAGGAGCGTATCTAAAACGTAATTCATAAATCAAAAATCGTTCATTTCCAGCTCCGATAAAGGTATCAAAAAAACAAACTTGTACTAAGCACGCAAATTTTTAATCCCGTTTGGGTTGATTGAATTCTTCATGACTTTCGATTTTAATTCCCGATCTTTTGAAGAATATTGGATCTGCTATGAATAAGGTAATTGTTGTAACCGGAGGAACAAAAGGAATTGGTCTGGCGGTGATTGAAAAATTTGCTTCTCAGGGTTTTGATGTTGTAGCGTGTGCCCGAAACGCGAAAGAGTTGGAGGCTCTTAAAGAATCAACTGAAAAAAAATATTCGGTAAAGGTATTCACGAAGCCAACGGATATGGGTGATAAAATACAGGTAAAAGCTTTCGCTGAATTTGTTCTTGCCCTTGATCGTTCGGTGGATGTACTGGTGAACAATGCCGGGTTTTTTACTCCTGGAGAAATTTCGACCGAGCCTGAAGGTACATTGGAAAGTATGATCAATGCGAACTTATATAGCGCCTATAATCTAACACGCAGATTGGTAGGCGAGATGAAGGAAAAAAAGTCAGGGTACATTTTTAATATATGTTCCATTGCCAGTTTCACGGCTTATGCAAATGGTGGTTCCTATGCTATTTCAAAGTTCGCTCTGCTGGGCTTTTCAAAATGTTTGCGCGAAGAATTGAAGAAGTACAACATTCGAGTAACGGCCGTAATGCCAGGTGCTACCAAAACCAGGAGTTGGGATGGTGTTGATCTGCCTGATGATCGCTTTATGCCAGCAAGAGATATTGCCGAAACTGTTTTTTCTGCCTACGCTCTTTCAGGAAGAAGTGTGGTAGAAGAAATAGTGATTCGCCCTCAACTGGGAGATATTTAGCATTTCAAGATTTTAGGAGAGATACTACATTGATAGAGTACATGATTTGAGGCTTTTCAATAGTTTCTAAAGTAATTTTGCATAACCATTTGCTAAAAAGCTTTCTTCCTCTATTTTTGCACCTCGATTTTGCTTAGAGCGCATTGATCAATTGATATCGCCTCATGTAAAGTGGAAAGGCCTCCTTAGCTCAGCTGGTAGAGCAACTGACTTGTAATCAGTAGGTCGCTGGTTCGATTCCGGCAGGGGGCTCTTTGATAATCAAGCAGTTACAAAATGATGTAACTGCTTTTTTGTTTTAGTGTTATGGAGTGGTGTTATGTAGCCATCCGGAAATCTCATACAGTTTCACATTTTTGGTCTTATCCAAAAGCTCTTTTTTATTCAAATAATGTTTGATTGCGGTCTGATCTCCGCTGTGTTTGACAAATAATGCTTGTTCTCCAATGATGCTCGTCAGCCTCGTCACATAGGTCTTCCTTAGGTTCTTAAATGTGACCTCCCTCTTGAGTCCGGTCACTTTCCAGAAGTGAGTGAATGCTTTTGAAATGAATAGCTTTAGCGTCCTGCGGTTTTTGGCTTCCGGTATAATAATATAATCCTCCGGGTCAGTCATTGTAAATTCTACAAGGAGTTCAGCTAGGTCTGCCGTGATGGGTGTATAGGAATAGTAATGATCTGCCTTTTGAATCCGGTTGACCTTAAAGTTCGGGATGCGAAGGAAATTGCCCTCAACGTGTTTCCATTGAAGCAATACGATTCCGTCTAAACGTTCACCTGTAAGCAAGGAAAAAATAAAGACCTTCCTGAGCCAATCACGATAATAATTTACATTTTCTTTTTTCTTTCTTCCTTTTGTTCCAATTCCATTCTCCGGAGAGATCACCGAGAGCAGGTGTTCAAATTCTTCTACGGGTACAATTTCAGGATCATAGTGTATGACACGAAGTTTCACCCTGTCAAGAGGATTTTTAATGTCAACACTAAGTTCCTTAATAAGATAGTCAACGAAATACTTTGCAGCCTTTATATGACTGTTGTAGGAGGTTTGTGACAGCACTAAACTTCTGACATACTTATCAAAGGCAGCGACATGCTGTTGTGAAATAGATGCGGCTGGAAAGTTGCTGACTTTCTTTTCCAGTTTTTGTACGGCTTCAAGAAACCTCCATACGTACCGCTTCTGATCCTTGATGTAGGCTTTGGTAAGATTCTTCTTTTCGTATTCAGCTACTCCTATGTCCTGCAAATGATCCAGGTATTTTTTAGCTCCTTCCTTGAGGAAAACGATTGGAGGAGGTGTGTCCAGGTCTTTGTCCGGAAGCGTGGCAACCTCATAGTTGTTTTGCTGGAGATACGTCTTGTATTCCAGGTGCTTGGAGAAAGCCTCGTTCGGATCGCGGGTAGCATAGGAGTTAATGCAATCCTGTTTTTTGGTTAGCGGGTTATAAACCCTGCTCTGAAAACGCTGCTGTTCCGAATGTTTGCATGGTTCAGTGGACACCGTCTTTTTGCAGCTAATGCACCAGATGTGAAGACCGTGATTACGGTATTTTAAGGGGATATACAGGCGTTTCATTCGAGCTTATCTATTTGCTTACTGAGTTCACTTTGGGCTTCATACTTCATAAAAACCGGTTTGTTTTTAGAAACATTAAGCAGGTCTTCGCATGTAACACATTTCTTTTTGCCTATCTCGCGCACCTTTATTCCAGCCTCACGAAAAAATTGCTCCACCGAACGGCTATCCTTCAATCCGATTGCAGTCCTCACTAAGTCAGAATGAATATTATAAAATGGAAAGAATATTACATTCTTCATGCGTTTTGACCGTTTCTATTTATCATAATATGTGCCAATTCGTAGCCTGTCAGATTGAAAACAATGCCTCCTGTCAAAAATCAACTATTCTTTTTCTTTTTGACATTGTAAAGCACAGGCCCCAAATTCTCCGAGATCTTTTCAAGGGACCTTCCAGCCACATAACCGCCCACACCGAGTTCCATCAGCTTCCAGATATGATCGTCAAGAATAGCTGGAGTGATGTTGAAGAAGGGTACAAGTACGTAATTTGAAAAGATGATGAACATACAAATACACATGAGCAGTGGTCGCCAGTTTCGTTGCAACCAGCTTTCACCCTTAGCTTCTGATTCTATTATTTTTGTTTGACTGTCGAGAAGTTTGTTCTCGTAGTTCAAATAAGAACCTTCAATTTCCATGAGAAGCTGTTTATACTTTAGCTGCATTTCAAGCTTCTCATCCGACTTGTCGATCTTATCGATAGCATTGCCAATTGCATCCACTGTTTCTTTTGCGCCAGTGCCAAGAATTTTCGATAAAAACCCTCCGAATAAATTTGATCCCTTTCCAACTTCACTTGTCTCCATAACCTTTTGTTTTTTTTGTTTGACTTAATATGTTGCATTGCTGCTTAATGAGTAAGGCCGAGGCGTAGGATGGTTACTTGTTTGATTGAAGAAATCCATCGTTCCTTTTACGCCATACCTGTTCCGATAGATAGTTACTGTGCCGTTTTCTACTTTACCGGCAATCTCTACTTCGTGCTCCCAATCTTTTCCACCTCTGTATCGACCATCTTTGGTATGCTGTAATATTAAAATGAAGGCAACATTCGGATGTTCTTTTCTTAAAGCTTTATACTCTTGCAGGTTTAGCCCTAAGTCATTTATTGAATCAAGGATGACGAATTCATAATCAGAAAGATCAGCCTCTTTCAGGTTCTCTGTGAATGAAAGATTTGGAGGGAGAGGATTAAGAAGTTCGTTGATCTTCTCGGTAAGTGTTGATGCAGCAAATTCTTCGGAAGATATATAGAGAACCTTTCCAAGATTAAGTGCTAAGTACTGTGCAAACTTTAATAGGAGTGTTGTCTTGCCTGCACCCGGCTCACCATGAAACATGATGGTGAAGTTGCTGGCAGGTTTTCCGATTAGAGAAAGCCAAGGCTCACTGAAATTGAGCATGTCAAATTTCCTGTTGGCCATTTCTTCTGCGGTCAACACGCCATTTAATCCATGATGGTGTGAGCAAGCTCCTTTTCTGGCATCGGAATAAGTCCTTTTCCTACATTGCCTTAGTAGCTTTCCATTCGTGTCATAAATCTTTCCTAAGTTTTTGTCGCATCCACAAGCCTTAACAATTCCTTCCAAACCATTTAGCTCTGTTTTGGTGAGAGAAATCGTATTGCCAGACTCGCGTTTTAATTTTGTATAGATGGCATTAAGTTTATCCGCATATGGATCGTCTTGCAATACCTTCTTTTTTCTTACTGCATTTTCTAATTGTTTAAAGAATGACTCAAGTTGCCTTCCATCCATTTCTTTTTCCTGCATTCCAATGATCCTCTTGATGAATTTAATCGAAGGATAAACTTGTTCACCTCCGGCAATGGCTACCAGTTTTCCTAAATCCTTTTCGTTGATTTCAAACCGCTCATCGCCTTTCATCTTATTGTAGGCATTCACGAGCTTATCCTGGATCATTTCAATTTCTTTTGAAAGAGGAGAGGTTTTGCGTATCAGCTTTTGAACGATGGATCGTTGTAAAGCTTTTAGAAATGAGAGAATAGCATTTGGCGACTTCACTTTATTATGAAGGCCAACGTACCGTTTGATGAATTTTATTTCTTCACCGATATGCTCAACTCTTTTACCAGCTTTCCTTTCTTCTTTTGATTTTTTAACCTTCGCCTCTGCTTTTTTTACTTGAGAATAAGGTTTAGGTAATTTCTTTTCGGGTTCGGGCTGAGTTTTGTTTTCTGTTCGCGATGATACAAACTCATTCAACTTGGTGAGATAAAGATCAGTTACTTTCCGTACCGTTTCATTGTTGTTATAAGTATCCCAATTACTTCCATTCCTGGTACTTTTTAAAACAAAGTCATGGCTTTTGCGGAGTGTTTCGGGAAGGTTGTTTATTCCAACACGGCCTACTTCATCGAGGTAATTATTTATCGTGATCATGTTATTTCTTTCTATTGAGAGAAAGGTATGGCATGAGAAAACCGTAAGTATCTACTTTGGATACTTTAGGAAATATTTAGACGAGAAAAGAAGGATTAAACTATTATAAAAGCCTAATTAATTATTTATGAACTCATCTAATAGTAATATCAATAGTTATATAATGAAACAAACAAACAAACGATCTTTGACAACTAAATCCAGTTCCTGCATGTATCATAGATAGTTGTGATTTGCTTTCAACAAACGATCTTTGACAACTTTTTGCCAATTCATAGTATAAACTATCATGTTGTGATTTGCTTTCAACAAACGATCTTTGACAACGAGAAACCATTATATGTATTGGATTTTATAGTTGTGATTTGCTTTCAACAAACGATCTTTGACAACATTAATCCTGCTTTAATATCCATAGTAGTGTTGTGATTTGCTTTCAACAAACGATCTTTGACAACAGTAACGATCATAACCGTGTAATACTTGAGTTGTGATTTGCTTTCAACAAACGATCTTTGACAACTACTTCCCTTTTATCGTACTTATTCGTAATGTTGTGATTTGCTTTCAACAAACGATCTTTGACAACACTTTTACAAGTGAGGGCAAACGATGGACTGTTGTGATTTGCTTTCAACAAACGATCTTTGACAACCCCCCTGCTTAATTCTCTTGTCATAATAGTGTTGTGATTTGCTTTCAACAAACGATCTTTGACAACAATAGTTTTATTTAATAAGGATAGACTAGAGTTGTGATTTGCTTTCAACAAACGATCTTTGACAACTAATTCTCTTTTATCGTACTTGTTTGTTATGTTGTGATTTGCTTTCAACAAACGATCTTTGACAACAATGATGCTACAATAACAAGCGGCTCTAATGTTGTGATTTGCTTTCAACAAACGATCTTTGACAACTTTAGGGGGCGTGCATGGATAACGGGAGCTGGTTGTGATTTGCTTTCAACAAACGATCTTTGACAACT
>JANMRZ010000013.1:0-13558 GCA_031388805.1 Chryseolinea sp. | reverse complement strand
CCATTGAAAAGAGGAAGCCGGGGATCAAGGGTAACAATGCTTCAGCAAGCTTTATCGAATACTACTCCATCCATTCTGATTGATGGACAGTTCGGATCACAAACTGCCGGAGCATTAAAGACTGCGGGTCATCCTGAAATTGTTGACGAAGTACTCTTCAACAAAATAATAGGTGCGAGCAAAGGTACGGTACAGATCGTTTTCAATCCTGCTGCATTGGCCTTGAGCCTTTACACAGGTGCGCAGTCGAATAATCTCAATCAGGTGATGAGTGTTTTGAAACAGTTGAAATCTGTAACGGATTACTCAGCAGTGAATGACTACTATAAGAAGCAAAGCTTTATATCAAAAACGATTGTCACAGACTTGCTGGAATATGCTTTCAAGAGTAGTGAAGCTGCAAAAGAGCAAATACGAAATGAATTCTTGCGCATAGGTTTAAAAGTGAGTAGCACGGGAACGTGGAGCCTTCAAGGAATCCGACTCTACAAAGACCTCATCACTATCCGCGAAACAGTGGTAACGGATGCCCAAAATAACCGGATACCTGTGCGCAGGAATACAATACTCGGAGATGAATTGGAAGTAGCAAATGGAATGACATGGTTCAAGTCAATTGACAATAGCATTCTGAAAGTCCCAACACAGGACGTCAAGTACACCTAAGGGAAAATCGAAACAAAACAATTAACAACAATGGCAAAGTTTGAAAACTTCGCGGGCAAGCTCCTGCGATTAGAGGGAGGGTATGTGAATCATCCATTGGACAAAGGAGGGCCGACCAAGTTTGGAGTTATTCTTTCTGTATGGAAAGAGCACGGCCACGATAAAGATGGTGACGGAGATATTGATGCAGAAGACATCAAGAAGCTGAGTGAAGATGACGCCCGGTACATCGCCAAGAAAATATTCTGGGATTACTTTTTGGCAGATTTCATTCTCAATGAATCGGTGGCGGAGTTCATTGTGGATTGGGGATATAATTCAGGGAGAAAGACTGTGGCAAAGATCGTTCAACGATTATTGAAGGTAGAAGCAGATGGAGTAGTTGGTGTGCAGACCCTAACTGCAATCAATTGTGCTGATCAGGAGATGTTTTTTAATGCGCTAAAAATTGAGCGAAAGGTTTTTCTCAATAGCATCATCAAAAGAAGGCCAGACCAGATTGTCTTTTATGATGGATGGATGAATCGGGTGAATTCATTTCACTTCAAGCAAGCTGCATAATTATCAGTCAACAGTTCAAAGTAAAAACACATGCTGTCACGTATAAAGGAAATTTTGAAAGAGTATGGTTTTGTTCTCTACACAAGACCGTATGAACTTAACATCGTAGGACTGCGCAGTAAAAGCGTTCAATCGAATGCCTTTGACGATGAGATTCATGTGTTTTATACTAAGCCGGATGGAAAGTGGAACTATCACATTTTTCCTGCTACCACCGATCCAGGAACGTATTGGCTGAATAATCCGACATACCCACAGGGCACAGCAATTCTTGCTCAGGGTCAAAACCTCGATGCTTATTCTATTGGTAAGCATCGGGGTTTATATGAAGCACTTGTGCAGGTAAAACCGGTAACTGTCATACGAGATTATGACCGAGATGCCATTCTAGATTTTGACAACGGTGTAAAACAAACCGGAAATTTTGGTATTAATATTCATAGAGCTGAAAGTTCAGGCTCTACAAAATCTATTGATAGATATTCTGCCGGGTGTCAGGTGTTCAAAGACGTAGATGATTTTTACGCATTTATACAGCTCTGTAAATATCATGCTAAACTGTATGGAAATTCCTTCAGCTATACGCTGATTGATTTCAGGTCGCTGAGACGCATAACTCTGAAGAGAGTCATAACAGCCACAACAATTTTTGCGGCCATTGCACTTGGGTGGGCACTCAAACCAAATGTCAAGATCGTATGAGTGTACCTAAACCTCCTTTTCATTCTGCATCAGAAGAACTGCTTTACAACATCTACTTAAAAGTACAGGATATGAATTCTTTGAAGGAAAGTGATATTAACACACTTGCCAAGTTGAATGCTATTCTAACAGATGCAGACCTCATGAAGGCAGAGGATATTGTATCTGCTATCAATGTACTGAAGGGAAATGTTCCTGTGGCTGGTAATACGCTGGAAAAATTATTCAACATCATTCAGGGTCTTACTTTTCTTAAAACAGAAGACATTGATACACTGGCGGAACTAAATGCAATTCTCTCAGACGCAGATTTGATTAAAACAGAAGACCTACAGAGTGCTATCAGTAGTTTAAAAGGTAATGCTCCTTTAGCTGGCGATACACTAGAGAAGCTTTTCAATCTCATTCAACCAATTCTTTTTGCATGGGTGCAGGGTGGCAATAATGTTGGCGCTACAAAACCCATCGGCACGAAGGACAATTTTCCTCTGCCTTTCATAACAGCGAATGTTGAGAGAGGAAGATTTGATGTTAGTGGAAATTTCTTGATCGGATTTAGTGGGTTAGCTGTTGGTAAAATTCATTTGAGAACAAGTGACTCATTAGAGACCAACTACGCAGCCTATATCGAAGATCCCATTTTGAATACTCTATTCGGTGTAACTAATTCCGGTAAGTTCTCGATGAATAAAGATCGCCCCAATCTTCTGATTAATGGAGGATGGTCAGGCATGACGGGGTTTAGAAATCTGATACTCACTTCTGGTTCGTTGGGCGGAAAGATGGTTGACACAGGAAGTGATAATATCATACTAGGGTACAACCCTGCATCTAGTACTGGAAGCAATCCAGCGAGAGGTCTTGCTCGAAATGTGATCATTGGCAATGAAGCTGGATCATCAGATAACAATGGATCAAATTATGTTGACAGTGTATACATCGGCTATCGCTCAGGATGGTTAATCGGAGTTACTTCTGGTCAACGTAACACAATGATTGGTTCGTTAGCCGGAGCAACAGCACCGCAAGGTGGCAATGATCATACGTTGGTCGGATATGATTCACAAAACGCAAGATCGAATACATTCAATACTTTGTTAGGCTCTGGCACAAGAGCCTACAATAGTCTTGGAGACCTCATAACCAATGGTGGTGGTCAGAGTTATATGACTGCCATTGGAGCGGGTGCTGTAGTGCGTACACCAGGTACGATTGTTCTTGGCAGATCAATAACGGATCAAGTTGTGATTGGCGCAGAGCGTAGTAACCATCAACTTCCAGGAGCTTCATTTAATTTTGGTTTTTCAGGATGCCGTCTTCAGGTAATTGCTTCGGGGGCTTCAGGTCTTGGGGTCTCTGGTTCTTCTTTCTTCCGAGATGGAAATTTCGGAATCAACCTCGGAGAAGATGGTAGCGGTTCAATCAAGAACACTTTCAGAATCAATAGTTATGTAGCAGGACTTGGAGGTTTTGAATTTGCATTAAGCGCAAACAATGTAAATGCTTCCGTTGAAATAACAGACTATCTCTTTGGTGGTACTAAAAATGAAATGCTCAGGCTTTCACCGGCAGGCTATGCCAATACTGGAATATTGATAAGGCCGAATGATGGATATAATACAGCTTACGGCTACAGATATATTCTGCAAGGAACGAATACAGGTCAACAAAGCAGGTTCATTTCGGCATTTCATGCTCAATTGAATCTTCCCGTGGACGATGCCTTTGCAAACTCCAATAGGGCACAACTTTTCGTGGCGCAAGCCTCTGTCACAAATCATTATGTTGATGGCTTTTATGCTGATGTACGAGGTACTGACCCTAACGCACAAGTCTTTGCATATCATTCACTCGGAAGCCGGATAAACTTTGACGGAACAGGAATGACATTCGGACTACCCGTTGTGAGCATGAGTACCGATGGTTCAACTCAAGCAGGGGCAAATGCATTTTTACTCAATGGAAGTTATGTCATTAGTGCAGCGCTTTACATCATTCCGAAAGGCTCAGAAAGAACAGGAATAATTATTTCTCCTGGACAAGCCCAAGCCAATGGTCTATTCATTAGCCCACAACAATCTCTCGGTTCTTACAACTATGATGGATACTTAATGTGGCTGCAATACAGTACTACTGGAAATAATATACTGGGAGGAACTACAAAGCCCATGCTCTACATACGAAAGCACAATGCCGTATTGAATGGATTTGATCACACTGGAGCATTTATTCGATTGGAAGAAACCATTGGCTCTACCGGACCATTTGTCGAGGCTTATAAGTATGATACGGTTAGTAATTCATTGAAGTTGAAATTCTCGGTTAACAAAGATGGTGTTGTTTCGATTGGTCAGGTGACAGTCGATCCCGCAAGTATCGCTGGCGTAGGGAGATTATACTTCGTTGGCGAAGATCTCAAGTTTGTTACCCCATCAGGAGTAGTTAGAACAGTAAAATTTTAAACATAGAATATTTATGAATAGAAATTCAATCGTTGTGAATCTTCCGGAATTAGATTTGACAACAAGCAAAAGGAAAAAGGTTATTCATGATTACCTCATCATTAAGAGTAATCTGGAGATGAGGCATGGAATAATACTGGAGTTCACTGAAGGCAACGGTAGTGCAATAGTACCTACCAATGAACTTCAAAGACAACTGTTCCTTCCTAAACAAATCACCAAGGAAACGGATGGAAAATTTACTAATCCACTAACGGGAATTGAAGCAAGTCCAGAAACACCAAATGCCATTACAGAACTTGAATACTGGCAAAACATAGGGCTGACTTCTTTCCCAGGTATTAGTTCAATGCCAAATGAAATTAGAGAAGCCTTGAAGGATATTAAAATTTCGGATTTGGTCTATTGGCTGATCGAGCAATCAATCTTAAAAGGAAACGCAGAAGGAAAATATTAAATCACTATCACACATGACAAACAAGGAAGCATACAAACTTATCACGGCCTTAATGGATACTCCGGCGCCTGCCGGCACCAAGTTAGAACATGCCAGAAACCAAACGTTAAAAAATGCATCGGTTTTTGTTGAGGCTTATAACGACAAACTGGAAGACCTCAACATCGACTATTGTAGCACGGATGACAAGGGCAATATCATCCGTGATCCGAGAGGCCAGTACATTTTTACCAAGGACAACCAAAGGGCGCTCTCTAAGGAACTTAAAAAGTTCATGGATAGCGAGTTGATTGTTCCTTTTGAAATCGTATCCACGACTGACAAAAAAGGTCTAAGCGATCCCCAGGTCGAATACCTGACTGAGGTAGGATTTATTCGCGGATTAATGACGGTGATTTAGGAAAGGCCATTATTTTTGCCCAAAATATTGATGGAGGAGCCCGAAAAGGAGTCGTGCGAAAGCAGGGCTCCTTTTGTTTTTAACAGTATATTAAGTTATTCTTTAAGATATGACACCAGAAGAAGAAGAAGAAATTCATGGAAACATTCAATCCTTGGTGGATGATTTGACAAAGATAACTGTGAGGATTGCCACTTGGGATGAAGGAAGTCTAAAAGGACGTAGTTCAGGATTTCTATATAAGTCCCCCAACCATGATAGCCCAATCGTCATTACAGCCGGTCATAACATGCCAGATGAAGGATCGTTTATTGAGACAAGGATAAAAAATGATATTGGTGAAATGCTTCAAATAAATGCGGGAAAGTTTCAAGTCTTCTACAATAGGGATAAAATTGATGTGGCTTTTAGTGAACTTCCAATTGATCTCTATGAAAAGGAAATAGCGCAATACGAAGGGGTCGAACTTTTTCAGTACTTCAGAGAATTCGTAAAAGCTACCCCTGGAGAGGCCTATAGTTTTGCTGTGATTAACAATTATGAATTTGTCAAAAGTGGAAATGGTTTCATTCTTCCAGTATATCTATGCTACGAAATCGGATTAGAGTTAGTTGATCAGGATGATAGCTTCAACTACTTTAAAACTTGTCGAAATTTTCAGGGTCATGAGTACTATCAAGGAGCAAGTGGCTCCCCTATAATAGATCCCCAAGGTGCTGTAACTTCAATATTGGTAAGCGGTTTTGATGATGTCGAGGTATTGAGAGGTTTTAGGCTGGACAATTTTGATTTCAAATCTGAGGTAGCGAAAAAGTCCTAAAGTTTCAAGATTATGTTAGTTAACCTAGGAACATTCGACAAAAAGTCTGGACGGAAAGGGAAATTTGGATTTCCATTTTCAAGAGGCCGTTACACGCCTCCTGAGTTCATACCGGATGATACTAAAAAGGGAGAAGTGGCTGTTGCTCTCGCTTTTGTGTCAACAATACTGCCATATCGTAATGTTACTGGCTTCAGACTAAATGAAAACGATGCAAATAAAGGAGCTGATGTTTTTGTTTTCGAGGACGGGAAAGAGATACCAGTTCAAATAAGTCGGTTGACATTCAATTATTTTGCTCGAAGAAAGAAAATAGCAGAGAACAAAGGAAGAGTCTTTGCGGAATTGATTTACAATGAAATTCCGGTCCCTTTCATTGTGCATATTCAAATTATGCCGCAAGACTCATATTCAGAACCTCTAAAGAACCTACAAGCAAGTCAGAGAAACAAAATCGAGAAAAAACTCCTTCAAGTAGCAATTGAATTTGTAAAAAAAAGTATTCCATTGCTCCAGCAACCTCCCTACGAACATCAACAATACTGGATCAAGGAAACTGAACTAAAAAAGTATTTTAGCTCTATTACTATTCAGATTGTACCGAAAGGGTTCTACTCACATCATCCCAACTATAAAAGCATTCACGTAGAGTATGCCTTTTCGAATTCAGGATACAACGATGCTGATGTGAAAAAAACTTTAGACAAAATGTACAACCGAAAAAATGAAGGCCTTTCAGAAACATTGATTCTTTGGGCCAATGATTATGAATTATTTGATCGTGACGCAATTGTTGAAGCAATAGTCAAGCGATTTGCCGAAACGACGTTCAATGAAATATTTTTCTTAGCATTTCACGAAAATGTTCATATTTGGGCCATCAAGCAAAAGGGAGCTCTTGTAACAGAAATCGTTAAATCACAACCCAAAAGGACGCACTAAAGGAACCTTTGAGAAGTGTGGAATTATAGCGTTAACTTGAATCAAGCCAACAATGAAAAAATATCTCTCGCTCGTGTTTGTACTTTTTGCATTCACGCCTCCCTTAGCGCCAAACCGATTGCCCGAAAAACAATGGCTTCAATACAAAACCCCCGAAGACGCAGGATTTTCATCACAAAAACTTCAAAAAGCGCATAAAGTCGCAGACCAATACAAGTCTGCCAGCGTACTCATTATATATAAAGGAGCGATCGTGCAATCGTGGGGCGACGCCAGCCGCCGATTTCGTATGCATTCTTCAAGAAAAGCAACACAATCGGCACTAATCGGCATTTATGCATCGAAAGGCGCGATCGACATCAATAAATCAATCGGTGAATACGGTATCGATGAGGTAACGCCACTCACCGACATCGAGAAAACAGCCACGGTAAAACAACTCATGACCGGCTACTCAGGCATATACCTTCCATCTGTGGCACATGACGGCGACACGCCCAAACGCGGTATTCATCAACCTGGCGAACACTGGTATTACAACAACTGGAACTACAATGCCTTGAATACCGTGTTCGAACAGCAAACGCATGTGAAACTCACCGATGCATTTGTTGATCACATCGCCAGGCCTATCGGTATGGAAGATTTTGTTCCACACGATGCGTGGTACAACTACGAAAAAATCTCGCTGCATCCTGTCTATCATATCAAAATGTCGTCGCGCGACATGGCACGATTCGGAATACTGTATATGAATAGTGGTCGATGGGGTAATGAACAAATTATTCCGGCCCAATGGGTCAAAGAAAGCCTGACGGCATACACCCCAAAAACAGAATACATTGGTTTCGGCTACGCATGGAATATCTATCCCGACAAAACATTCAACCAGAGATGCTACACGGCAGAAGGCATGGGAGGGCATGCATTGATGTTGTTTCCCGACAGTGACATGATCATCGTTCACCGCGCAAACACCTATATCGAACCATGGGTTGCCGTCGACTGGCCAGAGATTAAAAAGGTTGTGAAAGAAATTCTTGCTGCAAGAACAGAAATAAAAACAACCATCGACGAATCCAAACTGATCGCGTACAAACCCGATCGCAAACACTGGCCTGCGTTGATAGCCGACAATCCATCGAAAACAACACGCTTCGAAAAATATTACGACAACGACGGCGGGGTAACTATCTTTAGAGAGAAGGATGGTCAACTTGTTGTAAATGACCGGTACATCGGAAACTTCAACCTCTATCCAATGACCGACAGTACTTTTTTCGTTGAAGGAAAAGAAGAAAAGATTTACTTCGAGTATAATAACAAGCGAGAGCCGATAAAAGCAATATTCCCATATTCAAAAACGATATCACCATAGGCATGCGAAATCTCCTTCGCGACAAAATTTTTTCGTGGATCAAAATAAAAGGGAAGTCAATATTTGAATGAAATTTTAGTGGCAAAAGTGGTGGCAATTTGGTGGCAAAGAAAAAAAATACATCAAAAAACATGGCAAAATGGAGGCAAAGTAGTGAGGCATTCTCAGGAAGAAGTGGCAATAAAATCCAAGGTTTAATGCAGGGTTGAGGAAACCTGAAGCAATCCCCGGCAAAAAATTTTAACTCCAGCGGGATCACCACTAATTAAAAAAGCCCCTTATAATCTCCAGATTTTAAGGGGCTTTTCTTTTTGTCAAGGTTTAATCATTTGCCAAATAAAAAACGGTTACATTAATTTTGTTCCGGTATTATTAACACTCTCCTTAGTGGTTTTTAAACTAGATTCAATACGTTACACTATGAAAATAAAGTTAGCAGGCTTAATTGGCGGAATTCTTCTCTATCTTTTTACAACTTCTGTTTTAGCCCAGGCCGTTTGGAAACAATACAGCGGTCCATTCTCCGGAGAGATTACTTCATTCGCTACCTATGGCGATACCATCTTTGTTGGTTCAAACATGACTGGGGTATTCAAATCCATCGACAAAGGCAAAACATGGACTCACACATTTCCTGAAATAATGTATGCTTATAGTTTGTACATCCATAACAATGCACTATTCATCGGGTCTGACAAACTGTACAAGTATAGTCCGTCCGGTTTGATTCAGGTGGGACAAGCGGTGCAAGGAGTAGTATCCTATATGCAAACGCATAACGGTGAATTGTTTGTAACCACTGGTCCTGGCCTTTATAAATATGAACCGTCCTCAAACGAACTGGTATTGAAATTAAATGGATTACCTGCAACACCAGAGGGAATTTACTGGATGAGAGACATGGCTAGTCTGGATAATGTTTTATTCTGTAATGCCCTTTCCTTCGGTCTTTATAAAAGTACCGATGAGGGTGAGTATTGGGAAAAAGTAGATGTCAATGGATATAATCATGATTTTCATCACATGACTACACGCGGTGACTCGCTAATCTGTGTTATAAACGATTTTTTATTTGTTTCAACGAACAAGGGAGCAACATGGAACGATATAAAATACAATCTGTCTGGCAGTGGCGCTCTTTGGAGATTGATTGCACTTGATGATCGTCTGATAACCGTTTCAATCTTTAGTGGAACATATGAACTGAAAGATGGAGCAATGGAATGGATCAGGATTACAGAACGGGAATTTACGGATATGAACTACAATGGTGAAACCCTTTTAGCATCTGATCCCGGTGGATTATACCGTTGGAGCGATGAAGATAAAGTCTTTGTACTTTCCAACATCGGTATCAATACCTCACGCGTAAACGAAATCGAATTATTTAACGGGAAGATCTACTCGGCAACGGAACGTGGTGTACACTTTACATCAACCGATGGCGATGATTGGAACATTGTACCGGAACTTAGGGATGCTTACGTCAAGACCATTAAAAAATCCGGATCGAATTTATTTGCCGGTACCAGCGAGGGTCTTTACGTAACCTCGGCAACCAGTACATCGTGGAGTAAATTTGAAAACTTCCCGTCTGTAGGCATTTGGGATATTGAGGTTAATGGTAATAAAATTTTTGTGGCGTCAGATGAGGGTGTTTACCTTTCTAAAAATGATGGCGATAGCTGGAAGTCACTTCCCAACTCACACTCACCCTATAAACAGATGATTCATTTGGGTGTTAATGACTCCATGTTAGTGGCAGGAAATACATCAGGACTTTATAGAATCCTTCCCGATTCTAGTGACTGGGAAAAGATAAACTTTTTCGAGAGCGAAGAAATCTTTTCACTCAATATCATTGACAGTGTTATCTATGCATCGTCCATGAATTCTGGAATCATCTATCGATCATTCGATTATGGCAGAACATGGAATAATGTTAGTATATCGACAACCGCGAGGGTACAAATGATTAAGAGAGGAGATAACATTTATGCCGCAGACTACAATAAAATTTTCTATTCCTCAGATGGAGGAACGACATGGGATTATTTTTATGAGACGGGCATGCCTGATATCCTTACCTGCATAACAGAAGGAGACAGTGCCTTTTATGCAGGAACCTATGGAAAAAGTATCTGGCGCAGGCCTTTCCTTTCAATGATCGATATCAATTCCGAAGTGTACACAATCCATGACAGTCTTATTTATAACATCGATCCGAATACAACAGTGGAAGATTTTAAGTCGAATGTTACGCTGAGTTATGGCACTTCCGTTGAAATAGAAAAATCGAATGGCACTGAATCCGGTAGAGTCAAATCCACTAATAACATTCAGAAACACGACAAAATAAAAATCATAGCGGAAGACGGTAAAAATATGAGAATACTAAAAGTGGCCAAAGGGTCGCTTGTTACATCGATTGGTGAAATGGAGAACAAAACTTTTGAAGCATTCCCTATTCCAGCTCAAGACAAACTGTTTATACGGGATCACGAAAAAATAAAGTCCTGCATTATTATAAATAGTGTTGGACAAAAAGTGCTCCAACCCATCCTGCAACATAATTACATTGATGTTAGCACACTCCCAAGTGGATTATATGTATTAACGGTTATGAACAGCGCAAACAAAAAACAGGTTTTGAAATTTATTAAAGATTAAAAGGGCGGAGACACTGTTGTAATATAGCCTTGATGAATTTGGTGAACAATTTAAGATTGGAGTAAGATTAGAATAGTAAGGGTTAAGCGTTAATGATTAATTGGTGAACGTAGTCTTCTCACTCTTCTTTCCAAAAGAAAAAGATGTAATCAAACTCAGGATGCAGTGAATTCATGATAGCATTGCGTTCATGCCATGGAAGGCTCGATACATTGCTCATTGAGAATATAGTTTCGTAAGTTTGAAAACTTACGGTATGAAAGGCACAAGTCGAACAAACTCCCGCTCACGTTTTATGACAGTACCTGCGCCAGCACTTAATGGTTGGAAGACTCGGGAACAGTGGGAAACAATCGCACTACTTGGTTTTGATCCCGTTAAAAACGGTTTGATGCCTGGCACGTAGAAATGTGTCAAAAGTCTGGTGTTTAGGATAAATCCATAGGCATAGGTCGAACATAGTTTTGTGTCGTCAACAAATAAAAAAGACAACACACTATGGGAAAGACAATTTTTATTACCGGAGCCTCCAGGGGTTCGGAAAGATCTGGGCTAAAGCATTTTTGAAACGTGGCGACAAAGTAGCCGCAACTGCACGTAACATTGAAACGCTTACTGATCTGGTGGAAGAGTTCGGAGATTCAATCCTTCCAATCAAGCTGGATGTGAACAATCGCCAGGAAGTATTCGCTGCCGTAAAGAAAGCGAAGGATCACTTTGGCGTGATCGATGTACTCATCAACAATGCTGGCTACGGTCTGTTCGGCACGATTGAAGAAACAACTGAAAAAGAAGCACGTGATCAAATCGAAACTAATGTGTTTGGATTGTTATGGGCTTCGCAAGCAGTTCTACCCTTCATGAGAGCACAAGGTCATGGTCATATCGTGCAAGTATCAAGTGTACTCGGTATTGTTACGTTACCTGTTCTGGGCATTTACAATGCATCGAAGTTTGCCGTGGAAGGACTAAGCGAAACACTGGCATCAGAAGTAGCGGCTTTTGGAATTAAGGTTACACTTGTTGAACCAAACGGATTTTCAACGGACTGGGCAGGTGCATCCGCGGTGGCAACAACACCCATGAAAGAATACGAAAAGGTAAGATCAGATTTTCAGGCAGGGCTGACGGATGATATCTTCGGAAATCCCGAAGCAACACCCGAAGCGATTTTAAAACTGGTCGATTCTCCTAATCCTCCGCTTCGTCTGTTTCTTGGAAAAATGGCACTTCCATGGACTAAGCAAGTGATCGCGGCCCGTCTTGAGACATGGGATAGCTGGCAGGAAGTGGCTGACAAAGCACATGGAAAATAAAACAAACTTATTTTAAACGAAATAGGTTAATCGTACAGCCTTTGGTTCTCATGTTGAGTTAGAGGCTGTACTACTTTCACAATATGAATCACTACAAAACCATCAGCGAATTGCATCAGGCAAATGGATTTCCGGCACCTGAGAATCCACAGATCAGTATCATTAATTGCAATCATTCAAGTGCATGTTCCCTTGGAAACGGAGAGTTTACAACTGATTTCTATATGTTCGGTTTCAAGAAAATGAAATCAGGTGTCGTGTTGTATGGCCGTACAAAATACGATCATGACCATGGCAGCTTATCTTTTGCAAAACCGAGACAAGTAATAGAGATAAGAGATGTGCTACTGGAAACAGAAGGATTTCTTCTGTTCGTTCATGAAGATTTTCTAAACGGTCATTCTCTGCATGCTGAAATAAAGAAGTATGGGTATTTTGAATATGAAATTTCTGAAGCGTTGTTTCTTTCGCCAAAAGAAGAGGAAATAATCAGGGATATAACGGACAAGATTAAATTAGAAATACAAAATAACCAGGATGAGTACAGCCGGGAAATAATACTCGGTCACGTTGATTCATTTCTTAAATATTCTCAACGTTTTTACAGACGTCAGTTCATTAACCGAAATGAGTTGTCGGGCAAAACCGTTTCGAAGTTCAATGATCTTCTAAGAGACTATTTTGAAAAACAAAATCTGAGAGATAAAGGTCTCCCTTCCGTTACTGACATGGCATCGCAGTTAAATCTCTCTCCGAGGTATCTCAGCGATATGTTGAAACAGGAAACGGGCAAGACTGCGATGGATCTGATTCATATCTTTCTTATATCAGAAGCAAAGAATTTGCTAAAAGTACACGATCAAAATGTTTCGGAAGTAGCCTACGCATTGGGTTTTGAAAACCTTCCTTACTTTTCAAGATTGTTTAAGAAAGAAGTTGGCCTGAGTCCAAATCAGTACCGAAAGGTTTCGCTTAATTAAGAACGCAGCTCCATACCTTGTTTTAAAAAAAACTAGTAACTACACTCTAGAGCAAGGAAGACCCCATAGCCGTCAGTTTAAGAAAAGAGAAATCTTGTTGCTATGCGTCACTCCCGCGGGAGTGAGTCTCATATTTTTTAAATGCCCAGAATGTGACTTGCAAGGGCTGGGCTTCCGTCTTGCTTTAGCAATATACATAAGGTT
>JANMRZ010000047.1:0-24118 GCA_031388805.1 Chryseolinea sp. | reverse complement strand
TGCAACCATAAAATAAATGATAACCTCAACGATGAGCAGAACACGTGTTGCTCTTTTCTTATCCTTAACTGGCATGATTCAGTTTTAGTGAATGTATTTTCAAAACTACAACTGAATGAATCCGATGAGGGTAGTAAAATCATTACAATAGTGTAGTGAAATGTTTATTTTTTCTGAATCACACAGACGCACGCATATTTACAATTCATTTCATCGTTCAGTTCGCATATAGTCTATAGAAGGAATTCAAATACACTTTCCCGCAGATTACGCAGATTAAATCCCCGCAGATCAGTGTGCATTTTAATTCGTGCATTCGTGGCAACAAAAGCTAGTTACTCTGATTATGATTGATTGAGATCCAACATTTAAGTGTGGCTTATCCTGATTGCTTTTTATGCTGCGCGATATAAGCTGAAGGAAGTATTCCAAATTCTTCTTTGAAATACTTAGCAAAGTATTTTGGGTTATTGAAGCCAACCTGGTAAGCAACTTCAGCCACGGTGAGTTGACTACCGGAAAGCAATTGTGCAGCACGTTGAAGGCGCAACGATCGGATAAATTCTAATGGCGATTTACCAGTAAGTGCCAATAGCTTCTTATATAAATGCACACGGCTCATGCCCAGTTCGTGGCTTAGGTCTTCAACCGAAAAATCAGCATCACCAATTTTTTCTTCTACATACTGAATCGCTTTCTGAATAAGTTTCTCATCCAACGATGTAATAGCAATGTCGCTTCCTTTTATTTCGATCTGCTTACGAAAATCTTTTTGAAATAATTCACGCTTCTGAATCAGGTTCTTAATCCGCGATTGAAGAATTTCAAAATTGAATGGTTTGGTTACATAATCGTCCGCCCCACTTTCAAAACCTTCCAACTTTTGTTCTTCGGCTGTACGTGCAGTTAGCAATATTATCGGGATGTGAGAAACACGTTGGTCATTCTTTACCTTCTTACATAATTCAAGACCGTTCATTCGAGGCATCATTACATCACTCACCATCAGATCAGGTAATGCTGAAAGCACTTTGATCCAACCCTCTTCACCATCCTTTGCTTCAATAATATGGTATTGAAAACGCAAGTTGTCTTTCAGGTAAAAACGAAAATCTTCATTATCCTCTACCAATAGCAAGGTTGGCAGTTTTGGCTTGACGCTTTCATCAGACTGAATATCATGCAGTGAGGCATCTGTACTTACCGCCAAATCTTCCGAAGCTTTGCTCTCTATATTTAATACATGTTTAATTGGCAATACAACAGTAAAACAACTACCCTTTCCTATTTCGCTTTCAACCGTAATTGTACCTTCCTGAAGTCTCACAAATTCTTTCGTTATAGAAAGTCCGATGCCGCTGCCTTGATTAATAACACTGGATGGCAAATCGTTTTGAAAAAATCGTTCGAAAATTTTCTCCTGCTTATTTTGTGGTATTCCGATGCCTGTATCCGCAACCTGAATTTCAAGCGCTTTTTCATTCTCTGTTCCAATTTCCTTTATCGATACACTTACCGATCCTTGCTCAGGTGTAAACTTAAATGCATTCGATAACAAATTGAACATGATCTTCTCCACCTTGTCCTGATCGAATGTAGTTTCCAGTAGTGTAAGAGACGAGGTAAAGTCGAGACGAATATTTTTCTTCTCGCTCAAATCAGAAAAAGAATAAACCGTATCGCGAATAAAGGCAATGATATCTCCTTCTGATACGTTCAGCTTTATTTCCTGTACTTCTAATTTTCTAAAATCAAGTAACTGATTTACAAGATTGAGGAGTCTTCGCGCATTGCGATGAATCAATTGTAACTGGCCCGGTTGTGGTGGCTCTGCATTGCTCTTCAACATTTTTTCCAACGGAGTCAAAATCAATGTGAGTGGTGTTCTGAATTCATGACTTACATTGGTAAAGAAACGCATCTTCATTATATCCAGTTCATGCATCCGTTGTGCCTCCTGTCTCTCGTGCGCTATCTTATACTTTAAACGTTCGCGTGCTACCAACACTCTTCGTGAAAGTAATAATGCTCCAAGAATTAAAATGATGTAAATCACAAAAGCAATTTTTGTCTTCCAGAATGGTGGCTGTATTGTGATTTTCAAGGAAACTTCCTCTTTACTCCACACCCCATCACTGTTTGAAGATTTTACACGAAACGTATATTCTCCCGGATCAAGGTTGGTATAGGTGACTTTACGTGACTTTCCATCGGCTGCTGACCAGTATGGACTGAACCCTTCAAGCATATACAGATATGTACTTTTATCGGGATGGAAAAAATTAAGCGATGCAAATTCAATTGAAATAACATTGGCCGAATGCGGCAGTACAACTTCCTTTGTAGCGGTAATGGATTTCGTCAATATGATTTGTCTATCAATTTCTTCTCCAATGCCTATACTTTTATTAAACACCTGAAAATCGGAAAGCACGGTTTGCGGAATGTTTTTACTGGCTACAATTTTCTCGGGCCTGAAAATGTTAAAGCCGGAAGCTCCACCAAAAACTAATTCACCACTCTTTGTTTTCAGCGCCGCATTCTCATTAAACTGTCTGCTTTGTAAGCCATCCAATTCATCATAGTTTTTAAATTGAAAGGTATACCCACCATCGGTTTCTTTTTTTGTGATGAGTAGATTCGATATCCCATTCGGTGTACTCATCCATAAATTACCATTGTTGTCTTCTAGTAAGGTGAGAATAGTATTATGAGGAAGTCCGTCTTTCTCATAAAAACTAGTAAAGGTTTTCTTTTCCGGATCAAATAAATTCAGTCCTTCAAATGTACCAACCCACATTCGTCCACGGCTATCTTGAAGAATGCTAAGAATACTGTTGTTACTCAAACCATGCAAATCATTATTTTGATTGAGATATAGAACAAATTCGTTTGTTCCTTTTTCCAACACATCAATGCCATAACCTGTGCCGATCCAGATGCTTCCTTTGGCATCCTCCCTGATTTCGGATATGTAATTAGAATGAACAGAGTTTGATTTTCCAAATGGAAAGTGTTTAAACCTTTTTGTTTTTCTGTCAAATACATCTACCCCCTTATAAAGTGTCCCGATCCATATCCGACCTTGAGAGTCTTCAAAAATCTCCCAAATATTATCATCTGCTATACTGGTTGTGTCTGATGGATTGTGTTTATACCGTGTGAATTTTTTGCCATCAAAAGAATTTAATCCTCCATAATATGTTCCTATCCACAACACTTTTTCACGATCAATGCATAAACTCACAATCACATCATTGCTCAATGAATTCGGATTAGAAGGATCATGGCGATATTGTTTGTAGGTATTTTGTTGTCGGTCAAAATAAACAAGCCCCCCTCCATTCGTTCCGAGCCAAAGATTTCCTTTGTCATCTTCAGCAAACTTATTCATGTCGTCAAAATGAAGACCTGTATTACCTGAACCTTCTTCATGACGAAAGAGCGGGAAGCGTACAATGTTTTCATGATAGTAACATGCGCCTTTCTTGTATGTGCCAATCCAGATTATACCTTCATAATCTTTATATAATGATGTCATGCTATTCTGACTTAGACTTCTATTATCTTCGGAACGGCTTAAAATGTAGGTAACGGATCTTTTCTTTTTATCGATAATATTTAATCCTCCATGATCGGTGCCTACCCAAATCATACCTTGGTTGTCTTCTACAATACCCCTTACAATATTTTTGTTGAGTCGCCACCCCTCTGATTTTTCATGTATATGGTGTGTGGTGTGGCGTGCAATATCAAAATAAAAAATTCCGTAGTTGGTGTTTGTAGGGCATACCCAGATATCACCATCACGATCTGTGGTGAGTTTGTATTCCAACAATTCATCCTCGAACCAATCGTTCAGAAAATCATCTTGATGCGTAACAGCGAGTGTCTTACCATCAAGCTTTTTTAGCATACCATTTTTAAGAATCACCCAGAGATTTCCATCGCGATCTTCAACAAGAGAAGTAACCTGACAAGCAGGAATCGAAGTGCTATCTACGGATACATAGGGGACAGAAACACTTTTCTTCTCTGACGGATTGTATCGAAAAAGACCTTGAGTGCCATGTATAAACCAAAAGAAACCTTTTGAATCTTTTACGATATCGGTAATGGTTCCATCGGGAATACCATAGTGCTTCAAAATATCTCTTGTGCCGTGTGCAAATGTTTCCGTTTCCGGATTATATACATTGGTAAAAATCCCACCATTGGTTGTGCCTGCCCAAACGCGTCCGTCCGGATCTTCCATCAAAGAACTAACATGGCTGATACTGATGCTGGATGTGTCGCGCTGATCATTGATAAAGACTTTTACCGAGTAACCATCGAATCGGTTTAAGCCTGAATTGGTACCAATCCAGATAAAACCTTTCCTGTCTTTTAAAAAACAGTTGGGTTGATTATGTGAAAGCCCATTATTGACATCTAATCTTAAAAACTTGTATTGCACGCCTTGTGCATGCGCCTGCCCCAGCGCAAAAGAAATCAGGATCCACAAAAAGATTTTATTGGGCATGAACAAGCATCGATTGATCTACAAGGATAATCCTATGCTAACGAAAACAAAAATTATTGCCTACCTAATTTGCCAACCGAAAGCCGTGCCCTGGCAATGAGAATCTCTTGGGTCAACTCATTTATTTTAATTGCTATAATTTAATGCGTTCCATACGTGGCACAAGAAAATGCATGACTGACCATGCCAGCAGATAAGCTGACCCACAAATAAGGAACATGATGAAATAGCCCGTTTGAATATCATGGATGCTTTCATAATAGACGAACATTCTTTTCTGAATGAGGGCCGTAAGTAAAAGTCCGCCAACCCCGCCAAAGAGACCCCCTATTCCGGTTACGGACGCTGTTGCATTTTTAGGAAACATATCGGACACCGTTGTAAAAATATTGGCGCTCCACGCCTGATGCGCTGCCATGGCCAAACCAACGATGGATACCGCGATCCACATATTGAATGTTCCCAAATATTGAACAAAAAGAATTGGCAACACAGATACGGCATAAATCAACATACTTGTTTTTCTCGATCTAAAAACCGGCCAGCCACCATTAATAAATTTCATAGGTAGCCAACCTCCACCCACACTACCAAAACTTGCAATGATAAGCGGTACAGCCGATGGCCAGATGATGGCGTATGAATCAAGGTTATATTGTTTGCGCAAAAAATCAGGGAGCCAGAAAATATAAAACCACCAGATTGGATCAGTAATGAATTTACCAAGAGCAAAGGCCCACGTTTGACGGAAGGTTAACAATTTTGCCCAAGTAACTCTGGGTTGTCCTGCCTCTACTGGTTCTTCATCTTTATCGCTGGTAATGTATTCCAATTCTTCCTTCGATAATTTCTTCTGTTTGGTAGGAATCTCATAAAATATAAACCAGAATATAAGCCATATAAAACCGATGGCCCCGGTGAGAATAAAGGCCATCTTCCAGCCATAATTTTCAGCGAGGTATGGTATTGTAAAGGGAACTGCAATGGCGCCAATGTTAGAACCTGAGTTAAAAATACCTGTAGCCAGTGCTCTTTCTTTTTTCGGAAACCACTCTGCTGTTGCTTTGATCGCTGCGGGGAAATTACCTGCCTCAGAAATCCCCAGGAAAACACGCGCAATCCCAAAGCCCAATGTATTGGTGGCAAATGCATGGGCGACAGCTGCTAAACTCCACAGAGTTGTCGCTAATGCATATCCTATTTTTGTTCCGAGCTTATCAATTATTCTGCCGGCAAAAATAAAACCAAACGCGTAAGACACCTTGAAAGCCATTTCAATATCGGCATAGTTTGCAACCTCTTCTACAGGCGTCCACTCAAATGCCGTGGCGAGATACGGTCTAAGAAAAGCGATAACCGTTCGGTCAAGGTAGTTGATGGTAGTGGCGAAAAAAATCAAGGAGCAGATTGTCCATCGATATTTTCCGATGCGTTGATTAAGATTTTCCACTGGTGTCTGGTTGGTTTAAGTTGATCAATTCTTTTATTCGAGAGCCTTACTTTCGCACTTGTTTGATAATCGATAAAGATTCAGTTACCCGTTGCTGAAGTAATGTCCAATTGTTTTGTTCAATTATTTCCTTTGTAAACAACTGAGAACCCAAACCCACACAGAACGCACCTGCACTAAACCAGGATGAAAGATTTTTTTCGTTTGGCTCAACACCTCCTGTTATCATAAGTTTGAGGTCTGGCACAACCGGCATGATTGACGAAATAAAACCAGGGCCAAGTACGGAACCTGGAAATACTTTTATTACTCCGGCACCATGTTCTTTTGCTGTGACTATTTCCGTTAAGGTAGCACAGCCCGGAATCCAGAGTTTATCATGTGCATGACAAACTTCAGCCATCTCTAATTTTAAAATCGGTGATATAATAAAGTGCGCTCCGGCATCAATAAATTTCTTTGTCGTAGCGCCATCCATAATGGTTCCAATACCCAACATGAGATCAGGATATTTTTTGGTTACCTCTACTAATGCACTAAAAATTTCAAACGAATTCTTTTTACGATTCGTAAATTCAAATACACGAATTCCGCCCCGATAAGCAGCTTCTAAAACTTGTGTTGCTGCGGTTAGGTCATCATGTGTGAAAAGCGGCACAAGCCCTGTGCTGCTCATGGTGTCTATAATGTGTTGCTTCGTGAATGTCATTGTTATTATCGTAAAAGTTTTCCAACATTTTCTCCCCGCACCAATGCTTCTACTTCGCTTACGGTGGCAAGGTTTACATCGCCCTCTGTGCTGTGCTTCAAAGCACAAGCGGCTGTAGCAAATTGAAGTGTATCAATATCTTTCTTTTGATTAAGCCATCCGTAAATTAATCCGGCCATAAACGCATCGCCAGAGCCTACTCTGTCTACAATATGTGTGAGTTCATATTCAACAGAATGTAAAAGTTCTTTTCCATTCCATAGCATTGCAGAGATTTGATTGTGTGATGAACTGATCGATTCACGATGAGTAGAAGCAATTGATTTAATATTAGGCAATGCCTTCATTACTTGCTTGCATGCCGACTCGTAAGAATCTCCACCCATGCCTAAACAATTTTCAAAATCAGTTACTCCTCCTACAATTTTATCCGTTAGTTCGATAAGATTAGGCATTATGTCGCGGGCAGATTTCCCATACTGCCACAAGTTTCTTCTGTAATTAATGTCACCCGAAATAGTAGCACCTTGTTTTCGTGCAGCGACAATGGCTTCCATGCAAACATCAGCAGCACCTTGCGAAATAGCAGGAGTGATGCCAGTCCAATGAAACCACGAAACATCTTTCATGACAGTGTCCCAATCAATCATACCCGGTTTGATGTTTGCAAAGGCGGAATCAAAACGATCGTAAATTATTTTAGATGCACGTTGCATAGCACCATTTTCAAGGAAGTAAATCCCAATACGTTCTTCTCCGAAAAGAATATGAGATGTATTTACTCCATAGCGTTTCAAACTTTGTGTAGCAGCCTTGCCGAGATCATTATCCGGAAAGCGCGTAACATGAACAGCCTTCAACCCAAAACTGCTAAGCGAAACGGCAACATTTGCCTCTGAGCCCGCATAGAGTGCATTAAATTGATCGGTTTGGACAAGTCGGGCAAAGCCCGGTCCTGATAACCGCATCATGATTTCTCCAAACGTTACGATACTTTTCATGTTTTGATAATTTTTCTAATGGTTACATGGAATGTTCCTGTCATAATATCCTTTAATGGATGAATTTTCGATGGCCATTTCATATAAGCTTCCTATTATTGCATGATGGTTGATCACTTTTTGTTTTTACAATTTCAAACACGAAAAGTGTCTACCTATAAACAATATCAAAATAATTTTAAATATATTGCGCAATCGATTGCGCAATATAGCTGATTTATTAATATGTCAAACCAATTTTTAAAAATTCATCCATCAGACAATGTTTATGTTGCATTAACTGATCTCAAGGCAGGCGAGCGTCTGACTTTAAATGGAGGTTCATCGATTACACTTGTCGATGACATACCTGCCAAACATAAATTCACAGAAGAGGCGCTTCAGCCCGATGACGAAGTACTGATGTACGGAACATTGGTGGGCAAAGCCATTTTACCCATCAAGGCTGGCGGAGTAATTGGTACTCACAATCTGAAACACAAAGCTGCTCCGTTTTCTGGAAGAACAAAGTCGTATCAATGGACGCCTCCGGATGTTTCTAAATTCAAGAACAAAACTTTTCAAGGCTATCATCGTGCCGATGGACAAGTGGGAACAGCAAACTATTGGCTGGTAATACCTTTGGTGTTTTGCGAAAACAGAAATGTGGAAGTGATTAGTCAGGCGTTTATAACGGAGCTGGGTTTTAGTAAACCCGATGCGTTCAAAAGCTATGTTCACAATTTAGTGAAACACTACCAGGAGGGTAAAGCAGATCAGATAGAATCGGTTTCTTTTCAACCGAGCACGGAAAAAAGCAGCTCACGAATATTCAAAAATATTGATGGCATAAAATTTCTTACCCATCAAGGTGGTTGTGGCGGCACAAGACAAGATTCACAAACGTTGTGTAAGCTTTTGGCCGGTTACATTCACAATCCAAATGTTGCTGGTGCAACTGTACTCAGTTTGGGCTGTCAAAATGCCGAAATCAAAACACTTGAGGAAAGACTGAAGGCACTTGATCCATCCGGTTCAAAACCTGTTATTATTCTGGATCAACAGCAAACCGGAACAGAACAGGAATTGCTAACACGCGCCATTCAAAAAACTTTCTTAGCACTAATCGAAGCCAATAAAATAGAACGTAAGCCTGCACCCTTGAGTAAACTTGTTGTTGGTTTAAAGTGTGGTGGATCAGATGGCTTCTCTGGTATTTCTGCAAATCCCGCCATCGGTCATACTTCCGATCTTTTGGTTGGACTTGGCGGAAGTACAATCCTTTCTGAATTTCCTGAGTTGTGCGGTGTTGAGCAAGAATTAATTAATCGTTGCGTAGAGGATGAAGCGGGTGAACTCTTTATTAAGCTGATGCGCACCTATTCATCGGCTGCGGAAGCTGTAGGTTCAGGTTTTGATATGAATCCCTCACCCGGTAACATTAAAGATGGATTGATTACAGATGCGATTAAATCTGCTGGTGCAGCAAAGAAGGGCGGTACTGCTCCAGTTGCAGACGTATTGCAATATGCTGAATACATTAAAAAACCGGGACTCAATTTATTATGCACTCCGGGCAATGATGTTGAGAGTACAACCGGTACAACTGGATCAGGAGCACAGATTATTTTATTCACCACAGGTTTAGGAACACCAACCGGTAATCCGGTATCACAAGTAATTAAAGTTTCTACGAATACAAAGCTTGCACAAAAAATGCCTGATATTATTGACTACAATACGGGAGCAATCATCTCAGGTGAAAAAACAATCGAGCAGGAAGGTGAAGATATTCTTGATTTCATTATTGAAATCGCCAGTGGAAGGATTACGGCTAAAGCTGTTGATCTTCAACAGGATGATTTCATTCCTTGGAAGAGAGGGGTTTCGTTATAATCGTAATAAGGTGGTAAGGTATTAGTATCAAAATGGAATATTGTGACGTCAACGATTGTTGCCAAGAAGAAACAAAGTAATTCAATATGAATACACTAAAACCTTATCACCTTTCTATTTCACCCCAATTAATTCTCTTCTTGTTGATTTTCCTTCAACAATTGTTAGAATATAAAGTCCCGGTTTTTGATTCGATATATCAAGTGTGTGCTCACCAGAACCTATATTATCCTTTCGGGAAATCACCTTGCCATTGAAGTCACTCACACTAACCCAAACCGATTGGTTGTCGTCGCTAACACTAATGGTCAGTTTTCCCTCTGTAGGATTGGGATAGTATGTTACACTGGAGGTTGGATTGGGTTGCAATGAAAATTGAAGATAATCACCGGCTTTTGGAACGTACGCACGAATCAACTCATCCATTGGTGCCGTGTACTTTTCTTGCCAGAGTGATTGTCCTTGCATATTTCTCAATGTCATCGTAAAAGGAACTTCAATATCTTTATCGGTTGTTACCGTCAGGTAGAAATAATCCTGTTTCGGATACATATCGAGTTTAAAACTTTCAAACCCCTTATTGACAAGATCATTGTTAAATACCAGAACATCTTCAACAATTTGATTCGTTTCAACACCCAATGATAAAGTATAAGGCTGCGTATCTGTCAAAGATATAGATGCATTAAACGGTTCGCTAAATGTTTTCTGCCAGCTGATCTTTCCATTCTTGTCTTTCATTGTTGAAATGATTTTTGGATCTGTACAAGGGAACGGACAGGTCGGAATAATTTCCCAATCAACTTCAATTCCTGTCCAACACCAGTCGCGCTCCCTGCCATAGGGACTGATTACAATGCGCTCGTAAACCTGTAATCGTGTGGGGATAACAGTTGTCTCACTTTCGTCAAGAGGCGGACAGCTTGCATCTGGTCTTTCCACGGCAAGAACAAATTTATATTCATAATCATCTCGATCGAAATAGCCAATCATCCAGGCATGATAACACCGTGCGCTTTCCTGGATTTCAAAGAGCCACTCATCACCAGGTACCTGTATCTCAGTAAATCCGGTTCCACTGTATTCATAGGCAGAACTGTCACTTCCTACACGCGGCAAGATCACCAGATTACCTTGTCTGACTTCGATGGATGTACCTTCCCCCGCTACACCAGGGAGAGATAAAAATGAGGTAAACGCAGTTCCATCGTAGCTGTAAATGAAGTAACCGCTGGAATTCTGTACAGGCAGATACAAATTATCACGATATAAAGCAAACCTATAGATACGCACAAGCGTTGCGCCTGGCACCGTGATTTCACTTCTGGAACCTTCTATACATTTATAGAGTGTCACCGGATGAGTACCGGCACCCGCTTCAAAATAGAGATCACCCCGCCACAATAACGGAGAGTAAACAGGTACGCCATCTACCCGATAGATCTCTGTCATTGAAATACCATCATAATAATAAATAGCTCGGTCGTCAAACACCAAATACACTTTCTCTGATCCAAAGATCTGAAAGGTTTGGTTAAGTTCGTGGACCGAGCCGTGAACAGCAGGCAGATTCCTAAATGTTGATCCATCATATCGCTTGAGATAGTCCGGTAAAGTTGAGTATCCTCCATTCCCTCTGATATATAAATACCGACCACCACCTCGCAAACTATACGACTGGGTTGTTGTCATGAGGGATGAAGGCACCTCGCTAACAACACTGCCATTGTATGAAAAAAGCTTAACACCTAATGTGGTCTCTATCAATACATGTATCTTACCACGAAAAATAACGGCATTGGAAACAACATTGCCTGGAAAAGCAAGTGGACTGAACGAAGCACCATTAAACTGATAAAGATACTTTACAGAAGTACCACCTTTAACCAAAACAACATACACATTGGCGCCAAAGACAAACAGATTTTCAGAGTAATCCTGAAATTCTAATTGAATATCATCACGAACAGGATAATCGAATGCGGTCCATGTTGTACCATCATATCGCTGTAGTGTCAGACCACCACGCTCACTAAAATAAACAAAGTCATCCTGAGCAATTTCCGTGAAGAGATTTGTCATAGGAGGCGACACTATTTCTAGTATTCGTTGACATTGTGCTGTTGAAGAAATAAAAAACAAGAAAAGGAGAGTAAGTGTAGTCTTTCTCATAACGGTAATGTTTCACCGAATATAACAATTATTAATTAAGTTTTATCTGAATAAAATAAACTAAAGACGAACCTCAATTAGATTTAAAATCAAATCTCCCGTATCACACAAACATTCGCCTTTATAGCGTCTTGATTTTCTGCTTCAATAACTTTCGATAATCATAGTGGACGTTCTATCGAACATTTGGGTTTGTTATAATTCAAAGAATATGAATCGAAATCAAAAAAAACAGGTCAGGGCTTAAACCCTGACCTGTTTTTTTTTGAACATACAAACTTATTTAATTCGAACTTCCTTTTTATCTACTTCTTCGGCCATCATAATTTGCCTGGCAGCATCCTTAAAATCCGATTTTGTGAATTGAATGTTCTCCATCAAGCGGCCTTCAAGTTTTATCGCTATTTCTTGTGGCACCTGATACTTCAATTTACTTATCGTTACACTCTTTGAGTTCTTCATTTGAAGTGCGTATCCTTTCTCTGTTGTAATGTTTACATTATTCAATACGATTCCATCAGCATCAACCATTTCGATACCTTTGGTTGATGAGATGGTAATATTGCTCAACTGAATATTCTTCAGATTCATCTCCGGAAGTCCTTGCATAAAAGCGGCACGACCTGCGCCTTTACACGTAACGTTCTTCACATAAATATCTTTGAAGGAAGGTGTCTCCTCTGTAACCGGAGGCAACATAGCCGCCAGTTTTTCCTTATCCATTAATTTTTCTTCCGCGGTTGGTACAGGCGAATTTCCACTGTAGTACAAATCGAATAACAATGCTTCTGCTGGAATGTTGATCATATCGATATTGGATATGTAAATGTTTTGAACAACTCCTCCCCTTCCTCGCGTACTTTTAAAACGAAGTCCTACATCAGTACCAATAAACGTGCAATTGGAAACATGAACGTTCCTCACACCCCCTGACATTTCACTTCCCACTACAAAACCGCCATGCCCGTGATAGACTGTGCAATTACTTACAATTACATTCTCGGTTGGCATTCCTCTATCACGACCGTCTTTATCTTTTCCGGATTTGAAACAGATGGCATCATCACCGACATCAAAACTGCAATTGTAAATCATAACATTTTTGCACGACTCAAGATCAAGTCCGTCACCATTCTGTGAGAACCATGGATTTCGAACGGTAAGATTGCGTAGTGTAACATTTTCACTCATCAACGGATGTAAACACCAGGCCGGAGAATTTTGAAAGGTAGGTCCATCAAGCAACACCTTCTTGCAATTCACAAGGCTTACCATCACTGGGCGTAAGAAATCTTTAATTTTCTCAAGCTCTTCTCTTGTTTTGAAATTTGGAACATTGAAGTTATCAGTAGCCTTTGCACCATCAAATGATTTTTGTGAAGGATACCATGTATTACCTGCTTCATTTAAAATTCCTCCCGATGCAACCAAAGTCTTCCATTGATCGCTTGTGAGTTTTGACTTCTTTACCTGACGCCATGCTTCGCCTGAGCCATCGAACACACCTTCACCAGTGATCGCAACATTCTCAAGACCTTTGCCATAAATTGGTGAAATGCAACGCACTGTATTCAAACCTTCAAAACTTGTTTCCAATAAAGGGTAGTCATCAAAATTTTTACTGAAGATGATGAGTGCACCTGCTTCTGTATAAAGATTGATATTACTCTTTAATACTATTGGACCCGTAAGCCAGATGCCGCGAGGTATAATTACTTTCCCGCCACCCTTCTTCACCACAGCATCAATCGCATCTGCGAATGCTTTTGTATTTAAAGTGACACCATCAGCAACAGCGCCAAAATCCTTTATGGATACACTATTATTCGCAAAAGATGGCTCTACTATCTTCAGCATTGAAAATTCAAGGTTCTTATACAGTGCATCGTATTGAGCGAAAGCACTTGATGACACCATCAAAAAGACAAATGCTAAAGCACTCCAACTACATTTCATTAATTTTCTCATTGCTACATTATTTAATCTTATCTAAAAAATCTTCGCGAACAGGGTTGAAACTATCAATCAACCTGACACTCTTGCTCAACAATTGAATGGTATGCTTCTTATTGGAATGCACAAAAAACATATCACCCTCAGATAATCGCTGATCGGGTTCGCCTTCACAGAAAAAAATAAATTCACCTTCGGCCACATAGGTAGCTTGTTCATGAACATGGAAATGAAACGGCTCCGGTTCTGACCATGGGCCATTGTCAAAGTCGATAACAACCAGCATAAGATTTTTTCCGTGAACTAATCTTCTTGTCACGCCTTCTCTTATGCGTTGTGATGGAGTTTCATTTACTTTTAAAACAGGCATATCGTATCAATTTATTTTCCAATCACCAAGTATTTTCTCAATTGTATAATGCTTGACTTCTTCATCTGTCAATTGATGCGACCATCCAATACGTGCCGAATGATTTGCTCCGGGTCCGGTTGATTTGTACTCAGCATAATAAGAAGTCTTTTCTGCTTCTAGTTTATTCCAGTTGTGCCAACCTTCAGCTTTGATATGTTTATCAAGAAAACAATTAATAAAAACTGTTTTGGCATACGGTCTCCATGGACGGCCCAGGTAGAATGAATTCTCAGGTGCATTCCCTATTATTTTGCAATTCATAAAAACAAAACCATGTGGTGTTGTTTCCAGAGTTGAAGCAGCTGTTACATAACCTGCCTGCTTACAGAAGATCGTGCAGCTATCAAAGACAGCAGTTGACCAGCCAAATATAAAATCAACTGTACCTTCGATATAACAATTCTTGTAGTACTGTCTGCTCTTCTCACCATGTGGGTAAAGTGTGTCTTGAAAACCAAGAAACCGACAATTCGAAAACATCACCATATCGCCATCAACCCGTACTGCCACGGCCTGACCAATTGGACCCGAAGAATTTTCGAACGTGATGTTCTCGGCTGAAAATCCATCTCCAAAAACATAAAAACCAGTTGATCCGGTTGTACCCATCTCTTCACCAAAGCGATTCTTTTTTGTGGCATAATCATCATACGTAACAATGGTCTTCATCACATCTTCACCAACAATCTTTACGTTGGTTTTTGATCCCGCCAGAATTAGTTTCTCTTTATATATTCCGTTCTTGATAAATATAGAAGTGATATTCTTTCGGAAATCGGGAACGGCATTTAACGCTTCCTGAATCGTTTTGAAATTTCCGGATCCATCCTGTGCCACCATAAAATGGTAGGATGATTGCGCATTGACTGCGCTTGTTATAATGAATAAAATAACAAACAGACTGTTTTTCATCTTACCTGTGGATTCCATCCGTCATTACCGTTTAGAATTTCCTGTAGTGAATAGCCTGTGCTTTCAGTTAATTGATGCGACCACTGAACACGCTTCAATGGATTGGCTCCATTTCCTTTTGAGTTATACTCTGCATAAAATGCAGTTGCCTCTGCTTCTGGCTTGTTCCAATTGTGCCAGCCTTCCGGCAGAATGTGAGAACCTAGTTCACAATTTACAAAAATAGTCTTTGCAAAATTTCGCCATGGACGACCAAGGTAAACTTGAGTAGCATCGGGTACGGCCGTCAATGTGCAGTTCAGAAATACATACCCATACTTTTTGCCATTGGGTGTTGAGGCTGCTGTTATATACGAATTTTTCTTACTCTGAATAGTGCAGCTCTCAAATACAACCGTGGCGGCACCAAAAATAAAATCAGTGGTACCTTCTATGTAGCAATCAATAAAATATTGTCTGCTCTCACTGCCGGTATAAATAGTATCCTGGTTTCCCAGAAATCTGCAATTTTTAAAAACGGTTCGGTCGCTTTCAACATGTAAAGCAACAGCCTGTCCTACGGGGCCAGCTGTGTTTTCAAACGTAATGTTCTCAGCATAAAAATCATTTCCGAGTATCTTGGCCGTGTAAGAAGTGAAGGTATTGATACTACCTTTGCCAGAATAATCATCAAACGAAATAATGGTATTATCTGCTCGTTCGCCAATTAACGATATGTTGGTTGTCCATGAATGAACTTCAATTTTCTCTCTATAAATTCCCGCCTTAAGCTTAATCACTATTCGTTTGTCGGGAAAAGCTTTGCAAACATCCAGTGCCTCTTGTAAGGTTTTATAATCGCCACTTCCATCTTGTGCAATTGTATACGAAGTTTTGTAATCCTGACCTTTCGAGAGAGTGATTGTAAAAAGGAATAGCAAAGGAGGCAATGCAAGCCTGATCCATCCACTCAAATATGCTACTCTCTCTCTCTTCATTATTTTTTTACTTAACTGGTTCAACTCTAAACCAATCTACATCAGTATAACCTGAATCATTAATCTGTATAATGCGAGTGCAAAAGATTCCAATCTTCGCACCGATCCATCGTCCCATCTCCGCTTGAAAATCTTCACCAACATCGGTGAATTTCTTTCCATCAACACTATAACTAAATCTGCATAAGGCACCCTTATTCACAACAACGCGAAGATAAATTAAACCATCATTTACCTTTGTTATGATCTTCTCTGTTTCGCTATTTCCCTTCACCGCATCTTTACATACGGTGTACATCAGGTTTATACCATCCTTTGTATTTTTTAATCCGATGTTTGCGTAACTCATTCCCATGATGATGAGTCCCGTTTTTTCATTTTCATTTTTTGTGTTTGGCCTGAATGTAAACTTCGCAGTCGCCATAAATTCTTCTGCAGGAAATTTCTGCATCAATACATTTGGAACATCCCAATAGTTTTTTGCATCCTCGGGGATTTTATCAGAATACAATCTGAGTGAACCCACTGATGTATTCATGAACGACCATGTTGCCTTTGGATTGGCTTGCCACTGCCACTGCAATCCTATTTTATTTCCGTTGAACTCATCGCTTTCAGATGGCGTGACAATCGGATAACTTTTTCCAACATTTGGTTTCTTATGCGTAAGTACTGGCTCGCCTTTACCATCACCATCCTTATCAACACCAATTACAGGCCAGTCGTTAATCCACTTCATTGGTTGTAAGTGAACGATTCTACCATAAGCCTCTTTATCCTGAAAATGTAAAAACCAATCTTCACCAGTCGATGTATCAACCCAAGCTCCCTGGTGCGGACCATTGATTTTTGTGGAACCCTGATCCAATACTACTTTTCTTTCGTAGGGTCCATAAATATTTTTTGAACGCAACACAAGCTGCCAACCGGTAGCAACTCCACCCGCGGGTGCAAAAATGTAGTAGTATCCATTTCGTTTGTAAAACTTAGGACCTTCTATTGTAGGATCAAGTTCATGACCATCGTAAACAATTCTTCCTTCATCTATTGTTCGGTCACCATCTTTGTTCAGTTGTTTTACTGCAAGGACACTTTTGATTCCTGCACGGCTTCCGGCATACGCATAGGCGAGATATACTTTACCATCGTCATCCCACAAAGGACATGGGTCGATTAATCCTTTACCACCTTCAACCAGTATAGGTTCACTCCATGGACCTTCAGCATTTTTTGCTTGGGTCATGTAAATACCAAAATCAGGATCGGGATAGTATATATAAAATTCATTGTTGTGATATCGAATAGCCGGAGCCCACACACCATTGCCATGTTGAGTTTTCTCGAAGTGTTCAAAAGGTGGTTGACGTTTTAATGCATGGGCAATGATGGTCCAGTTTACTAAATCTTTTGAATGCAGAATTGGCAAACCCGGAATGGCATCGAAACTCGAAGCTACCAAATAATAGTCATCACCAACGCGACAAGCATCCGGATCGGAATAGTCTGCGTGAAGAATGGGATTTTTATAAGAGCCATTGCCGAGATCAGCTATCCATACTTTTGAAACGTCCTGCGCAAGCAATGAAGCTGAGCAAGAAAAAATAATGATACTGATAAAACCAAACGAATATCTCATCTTTTATCAATTCGATTTTGTCACAATATGATTAACAAGACTGTTGATGTACACCTCAAGGTTACTATATGATTTTTCAATGGTGTATGTGTCAGAATCAGAAGCATCGGAAGGATTGAGTTTATTTTTTGTTTCCCAATCATCTGACATTCCATCGCTATCTGAATCTTTTGGTGATGGTAAAGATTTTAGTTCGGGCCATCCGCCAACATCTTGCTGCGAATCAATGATTCCATTTTTATTTTTTCCTGAAGGAGCCGTACCGCTACGCACTTCTTCTGCAATTCGTAAATCAATGGCATCGCGATGCAAGCTTGCCCCAGCATTTTTTACAATTAATTCAAATGCTTTTTCTGCCGATTGCATTTCAATAGTTTCAACAGTGAATGGAATATTTACACGGGCTGAATCCGGATGATCGGCCTTTACACCACCCTTCCAATTATCTTTTGAAATTCCTTCATTGTTATACAAGCAATTCCCATCCACAAAAAATTTTCCATACGGAGATGAAGGATTTAAGATCCAAGGTTTATTCGATCTTGTAGACGGTCCTGGTTTGTAGTAGTTATTCACAACATTATATCGGCCACGTTCACCACCATAGGTATTATTGCTCTGCCAGTTATAGATCACGTTGTTCCGAAAGTCTACCAGTTCATTTGGAGAATTGGGGGTTGTGGATGAACCGCTGAAGCGTGGCAATCGACTAACATGATGTGCTAATAAATTATGATGAAATGATGCGCCTTCTCCTCCCCAGATGCCACCATAACCATGCTCACCTTTTTCATGAACAGATTGATTCAGACTTTCAGAAATGATACACCATTGTAATGTAAATTCTTTGTTGCGATAAAATGAGGCGCATTCATCCGTTGCCCAGCTGATAGAACAATGATCGATTATAATTCTTGATTTTGATTTCGCGCCACCGAAAGCATCTTCTTGAATTTTTGTAACATCTCCTAGTCTGAAACGCATGAAGCGAATAATGACATTATCGGCATTAATACCGACCGGATAGTCACGCAAGCAAATTCCATCCCCTGGTGCTGAATGCCCTGCAATGGTAACATCGTCACTGCTGATGGTAAGGGGAGATTTTAATTGAATCGTTCCGGACACGGAAAACAGAATGGTTCTTGGTCCTTTCTTTTTCACTGCCTCACGTAAACTCCCCGCACCTTCATCATTGAGATTAGAAACGATGTATACTGTACCACCTCTCCCTCCCGTAGCATACTTGCCAAAACCATCCGCTCCTGGAAAGGCCAGTGACTTTTCCTGGGCATAAAGACTAAAACCTCCGACTATTAAAAAAAATACAAAAATGTTTTTCATTCAATTCTTATTATGTGCACTCTACTTTTTGACTGGCGGTTTTACAATATGATTTGCCAAATCCAATTTCAAATTCTTTATTTCAGCCAGAACAATTTGAGCAATTTTACGCGCTCCCAATTCACTGAAATGCGTGTTGTCATTTTTTCCTTCGGGATAATTGGGATGTTCACCTGCTTCAAGTTGAAGAAATAATAACTTCGATTGTTCTTCTCCGAATTGTTGCAACAATGCACGGCTCTTTTCATCCAGATCAATGATGGGAGTATTCTGTTCCTTAGCAACTTCATGCACAAGTTTGGAATACTCAACATGAGTTTCCTGAATCTTACCTTCCTTATCAAATCTTCTTCTTGTTACCGGTGTGATCAAAACAGGTATCGCTTTTTTATTTCTTGATTCACTTATAAAACGGCTCAAATTTTTCTTGTAGTCTTCCGGAGAGGTATATCGATCCACTTTTTCTTTGGACTCGTCATTGTGACCAAACTGCATGAACACATAATCACCGGACTTCAATTTATCCACGATGGGTTGCCAACGATTTTCAGAAATAAACGTGCGCGTACTTCTTCCATTCTTAGCATGATTTTCAACTACAACTGTAGAGTCAAAAAAGATAGCGAATGGCATTCCCCATCCGGTTTCCGGAAATGCTGTTGTTACTTTATCTGCTATTGTTGAATCACCGATAAGGTAGACTGTAATTTTATCTGATGGAGATGTAAAAGCCATCATCATCAATAGCAAAAGCGACAAAAAATATTTTGATGCAGTATTCATTTTTATATAACTATTAAACCTTAAATACCTTTTTTAGAAAATTGGCTATATACTCTGTTGTTGGATCAAACCAGGGATGAAAGAGCCAATATGAATGTGGCGAACCTTCAAGTTTGTGTACTTCAGAATAAATTCCATACTCCCTCAACTTCGTTACCATTTCCGAACAGCCCGCGTGAAATCTTGTTTGTGAACTATTAATAAAAAGAAAAGGAGGTGAAGTTCTATTTACCCAATTCAATGCTGATGCTTCTTTCCACTTCTCAGGATTCTGCTCGTAAAATCCTTCTAACCAAAATACGTCCGCACTTTTTTCATTTCGCTTTACCGCAAGATTATCAGTATTAGTAAAATCTAACAAACCATCCATATCGATCACAGCCTGCACATCACTCGAGAAATCCTGATTACCTAATGTACCTTCAAATCTCTTATTGCTATTCGTTGTTCCAATCAGTGATGCCAGCTGACCGCCTGCAGAACTTCCACCAATGGCAATATGTTTTGTATCGATTTGATATTCTTTAGCATTCGCACGCATCCATCGAATAGCTGCTTTAATATCATGCACTGCTGCGGGATATTTGGCTTCAAGAGAAAGTCTGTACTCAACTGATACTACCACAAAGCCACGACTCGCCAATTGCTGCGCCATCGGAGTATTTAATGTTTTATCTCCCGCTCGCCAGCCACCACCATGTACCAATAAAAGTGTTGGAAATACTTTACCTTTTTGTTTCGGTATAAAAATATCAACATGCAGGTCACGCTTTCCAAAAGGAGTTTCCGGAAGCGTTAGATAAACAACATCATTTTTTTGAATTATACTTTCAAGTAAGAAAGGTTCAACAGGTTTGATGTAAGCGTAATCCTTTATAAGTTTTCTATAGGTACTCTTAACGGTATACGTTGTATCCTTTGGTATGGAGAGATTTTCACCAGTTGTTTGTGCTACTCCATCAGGCAGACCTGCACTCGTTGATAACAATAGAAATAGTATAGTGCGGTATATCGGTTGCTTAAAAATCATCCTTCTTCAATTATTTTACCTGATCAGCTACAATCGTGCCGACAAGGCTATTCAGGTAAACTTCAATATTATCATATCCTGTACTCAGGTTTTTTCCGTTTGCATTCGGTATCGCAGGATCCAGTTTCATAGTAACCTCCCACGCATCGGGCATACCATCAGTATCCGTATCAACTGGAGCTGTGGTGCTATTTAACACTGGCCATCCACCAACATCGGCTTGGGTATCAATAATTCCGTTCGTGCTTCCATTCGAACCTTCAAATTGAAATGTTTTGTTGCGTACGTCACTAACAATACGCGTATCAACAGCATCTCTGAACAAGGATGCACCACAGAAATCAAGTACCCGATCATACGCTACCTGAGCCGTGTGTGTTGTTACATTATTATTGATTGGATGCGGTGACGATAATTTTAACGAAGTCTTATCACTCTCTGAAATGGGTATGGTATACTCACAAGCAATAGTGTTCCCATTTACATCTGTGCAAGAAGCCGGATAAGTAGTATAACTTCCATGAAACTGGTTGAACACACCACTTGCCCAATTATCAGATGTTGCAGTTGCATTTCCATCAATGTAATTTCCATCAACATAGAATTTACCCCAGGTGTCGTACACTTCAGTCCCTTTGATCTTGTTCTTATCTATAGAAACAATTCGAGCTTGCTTTGATGTTCCGTTGTTAGCGATTGTAGCCGGGCCTGGTTTAAAATAGCAGTTCACGATGTTTACATTCATCCCTTCACCACCATAGGTACTGTTACTTCCCCAGTTATAAATAACATTATTTCGAAGATCAACAAGATCAGTAAATGCAAATGCTTTTCCTGCTTCTTCTCCCAGTCGTGCATTTCGACTATCATGATGTGCTACTAAGTTGTGATGAAACGATGCATTCTTACCACCCCAGATTCCACCATAACCATGAGCACCTTTGCCGTGTACAGAATTACGAAGACTCTCTCCTATGATGCACCATTGCACCGTAGTATTTTCATTCGCATAAAAAGAAACGCATTCATCAGTTGACCAGCTCATAGAGCAATGATCAACCATAATATTTTTATGAAACCTTCCACCTATTGCATCACCCTCCTGCTTTGCTGCATCGCCCATACGAAAACGCATGAAGCGAATAATCACATTGTCAGCACTTACATTAACGGGATAATCACGAAGGGTAATACCATCACCAGGAGCCGTTTGACCAGCAATGGTAACGTTACCATTGCTAATATTTAGACTTGACTTTAATGTAATCGTTCCTGATACTTTGAAAAGTATATAGCGTGCCTCTGTTGACTGTATTGCTGCGCGTAAACTTCCTGTACCGGCATCATTTAGATTGGTGACATAAATGATCTTACCCCCACGACCACCTGTAGCATCCCTGCCAAAACCTTCCGCTCCAGAAAAAGCTAAAGCATTTTCTACAACGACAATAGGTTTATCATCTCCTTTCGGTGGAGTAGGATCATCACTGCTTTTGCAACTGCTTACAAAAAATAGTGTTACAAGTAAAATAACATTCACAGTAGCCTTCATTTGGTAAGACAATTTATTAGCTCAATAAAATGAATAAATAAAAAGTGTGACCATGAACCGGTCACACTCTTATTGTTAAAGTTTTAATCTCCAGCGCGAATCACCTGTACTATACCTTCCTGCAAAACTAATATCCTTAAAATTAAAGTTGTTTTTAGCAGGATCAACCCACAACGTATTTTGCCCTCCATTATAGGTAGAGGAAGGAAGACCCGTGATTTCATAAGTAGCAATAAACGACCAGTCTGAAGTGCCATATGTATTGACAACTTCAATTGTAGTAGTTGGCAATCCTTCTTTTCCCCTGATGTTATTGGTTACTGTACCCCCACTGTTCCATCCCGGACCAAAAATGGAGTTCTTAATCGAAATGCCATTGATCACATTATTGTTACCATCGCCACCGCGAAAACGGAAAACATAATTTGTGCTCTCTGTCGTTACAATGTTGCTAAATGTACTGCTCTCGATAGTAATGGACTGCATATTATTGTAGGTGGATATAAAAAGCTGGAAGTGGTTGAATGTACTATTTTGGAGTACAATGTTGTTTACCCTTGCCGTTGTTGAAGGGGTTCCGGCAACAGCCTGATCGCAGGTAACAAGGCCATAACTTCCAATACTATCCAGTTGGCAATTGATGAATTTATAATTATCAATAACGACATTATTATTTCTAAGACGCATCACACCCCGCATTGTATTGATAATACAGTTTTCAAACAATAGTTCGTTCACCGATATACCTGCGCTATTCGGATTAAAAACATATGTGCCTCCAAAATTTCCGCCACGCAATTCAAGATCAATGAAACGAATGTGATCAATGGTAGAGCCGCCCGCTATATTCCAGTTTCCATTGGTATTATATAGACGTGCCTTTTTAGGACCAAAGCCATAGGCCGCACGAATAGTAATGGATTTGTTTAACGCAACGGTTGGCATGTCATGAACTGATCCTCGTTTAACTAATATCGTCTCACCATCAGCTGCTGCAGCTACCGCAGTGGCCACCGCTTGCGGATCATTATTCTCGCGAATATCAATTACACCTGGAGCTGTTGGATCAATATCAGCAACCAGTGTTTCGTAATCTACCCAGCCGCGAAGTTCATCTCCGCTGTAAATAGCAATTTGATATTTTGTTACGGGGCTTAATCCCTGAACTGCAAATGTCTCGCCCGATGCCTGGTCTACTTCGGGAACATCAAACTCCAGTAAGGGTGTAGTGAGTTTAAGATCACTGCCGGCAAATACAACAATATCCGTTACCGGAGTTCCAGCCACCGTCCATGTAACGCGAGCAGCTACATCTGTAACATCATAAGATTTTGGTGTGTTTAAAATAGTTGGAAACCGTTCTGTTCTAACATTACCAAGATCAGCGACTTTACTGTCGAACTGAGGATCTTCAGCATGTGCCACAGCTTGCACCTGATATAGTGTACCCCAATAAAGAGGATCACCGTTCAGCAACTCATCGTTGACTATAAAGTAGCTTGTATCTGTTTGAATTGTATAGTCAATGGTTTTAAAAGTATCACGACTAATTTCCACCGTATACGAAATTGCCTTTTTCAGATTGCCCATGTTTACAATGATCGTATTTCCGACAGCCTGTAAATCTTCGTTCAATACGGGCCTAAAAAGGCGTGTTTCGGGGAATCCTCCATCTTCCTTGCAGGCATAAAAGAATACCATGCACAGCGTGACGATAATAAGAGCTGGGTGTATATTATATTTTTTTGTTCTCATTTGTTTTGAATTTAATTCGATCGTTACCTAAAAAA
>JANMRZ010000138.1:0-13281 GCA_031388805.1 Chryseolinea sp. | reverse complement strand
AAATCTTGTACATGTTTATATTTCCATCACTACATTAGATGAAGACTTGCGCAGAAAAATGGAGCCACGAACAGCGAGTGCCGTTAAAAGACTTCAAACGGTTGAAGCATTGGCAAAAGCCGGAATACCTGTGGGGGTAATGAATGCTCCCATCATTCCTGGATTAAATCATCATGAGATACCAAACATATTAAAAGCAGCGGCTGATCATGGCGCACAAAATGTTGGAATGACTATCGTCCGATTAAATGGGTCAATCGGAAGTATTTTTGAAGATTGGCTACGTAAAAATTTTCCCGACCGATTTGAAAAGGTATGGAATCAAATCTGCGACATGCACGGAGGCAATGTAAATGATTCACAGTTTGGAAGACGCATGCATGGAGAAGGGAATTTTGCAGATTCTATTCATCAACTGTATAGAGCATCAAAGAAGAAATATTTTCAAGGTAGAACCATGCCTGCTTATGATTTAACAAAATTCAGGAGGGGAGGTAATTTGAGTTTGTTTTAGTATCAATTCTGATCTAGAACCATATAAGATTTCATCCTGTCCTGTGGAATGAAACCGTGGTATCGAGAGTCCAATGCATTGTGCCGGTTATCTCCCAAAACGAAATAGTAATCTTTTGAAAGAGTGATTTCATCTCCAAACAATGGAGTTGTATTTCCCTCGTGTTCGCTAAAAATTGTTTGATACTGCTTTTGATTCTCTTCCGTAATAACAATGTGATCTCCCTTCTTGGGAATTTTGATAGGGCCCCAATTGTCACGGTTATTTCCGATTACTGCAAGCTCATTATCCTGTAACGTTTCGAGATCATAGATTTCTGATTTAATTTCTGTCAATGCTCCATTTTTTTTGAGCTGTTCTATTTCACTATTTGTTAAGTTGAATGAATACACGTTATATTCTAAAGGGTAATATTCAAAAGACTCAATAAACTTTTCATTGAGAGGCATAGTAGTACTTACTCTGTAGGAATGTTTGAGGTTGATTACAAAAGGATAAGGTCTATTGTTCAAAAATAATTCTCCCTTCTTCATTTCAAGATAATCACCAGCCTTACCCACCAGTCTGTGAACATATACTACGTTATCATTGTCTTGTCGCAGCCTTTTAATGGGCGAATAAACTACAGCTTGATTTATTTGAAAAGAATCAGAGGTGAATGTAGCATAGGTCTCTCCAACCTTTAGCGTTGGTGACATGGAGGGGGTAGGAATCTTATAACGATTAAAAGCAAGCTCTTTCGATTTCTTTAAAAAATCACATGAGCTTAAACTTAGAAAGCAAACAATCAATACGAGATTACTTTTTCGCATAGTGTTTATAAAATGCCACAATCGTTTCAATACCCAGTAAGAAATTTTTAATTCCGTAATGTTCATTCGGTGAATGTATGGCATCACTATCCAGACCAAAGCCCATTAATACAGTATCAAGTCCAAGTTCTTTTTTGAAGAGTGCTACAATAGGAATGCTTCCACCATCGCGTGTTGGTATGGGTGTTTTGCCCCATACTTCTTCAAAGGCACTACTCGCTGCTTTGTATGATGGAGAATCGGTTGGTGTAACGGCAGGTTCGCCTCCATGGTGTGCGATTACCTTTACCTTTACTGATTTCGGTGCAAGCGATTCAAAATGTTTGGTGAACAACGCTGTGATTTCAGAACTGATTTGATTCGGAACCAAACGCATGGAAATTTTAGCATATGCTTTTGATGGAAGAACAGTCTTCGCACCTTCACCTGTATATCCTCCCCAAATTCCATTTACATCTAACGTAGGTCTGATGCCAGTACGCTCTACAGTTGTATAACCTTTCTCACCTTTGATGTCATCAATATTCAAATCCTTTTTGTAGTGATCCAAATCGAATGGAGCTTTGTTGATTGCTTCACGTTGTGCTGCTGTTAACTCAGCAACTTTATCATAAAACCCGGGAATAGTGACACGTCCATTTTCATCATGCAAAGAATCAATCATATCGCACAATGCATTAATCGGATTCGCAACAGCCCCACCATAAACGCCCGAATGTAAATCGCGGTTCGGACCAGTTACTTCTACTTCCATATAACTCAAGCCGCGTAAGCCTGTTGTAATAGAAGGATGATCTAACGAAATAATAGAAGTATCTGAAATAAGAATGATGTCAGCCTTCAGCTTTGCTTTGTTTTCTTTTACAAATTCTCCGAGATGTTCCGATCCAACTTCCTCTTCACCTTCTACCATGAACTTTACATTGCAAGGAAGAAGATTTAATTTCATCATCGCTTCGAATGCTTTTACGTGCATGTACACCTGGCCTTTGTCATCACATGCTCCGCGAGCATAAATCTTGTCGTCTTTCACCACCGGTTCAAATGGAGGTGAGTCCCATAAGTTTAAAGGATCAGCAGGTTGAACGTCATAATGTCCATAAACCAAAATGGTAGGTAAAGAAGGATCGATTATTTTTTCAGCATAAACAATTGGATGTCCTTTTGTTTCACAAATCTCAACACTACTTACTCCGGCAGCGGTAAATTTTTCATTTAAATATTCAGCAGCTTTGCGCACATCACCTTTGTGGCGGCTGTCTGCACTGATAGAAGGAATGCGAAGCCAATCGAAAAGTTCGGAAAGGAAACGATCTTTGTTTGAGGTAATGTAATTTTTAACCATAGGTAAATGAGATAAGGTGCGCAAATTAATGGAAGAGGATTTAGCGGACAACAGGTATGAAAAACTATCGAAGGCGAGCTTTAGAATCCATCGTCTTCTTTCTTTTTCTCTTCTTCAGTATCCTTCTTCTTCTCGGCTGTAGAGCCTTCGTTCAAATCGTAAGGAACGTCAATGCCATAATAGGTCTTGCGGAAGCGATTAATAAAAGCGAGCGTTTCATCATCGCTGCCAGGAATAAAGGCTACCTCTCCTACCTTCGCCTTACCCGAATTTGTTTTCTTGGAGATGATACCATTCAACTCAGTGTTTGACGACTGAACCATAAGGCGGTTGTCTTCAAAGCCGAAATAATACCATGCTTCGGGTGAAGCTTTTATGAATACATGAAGGACTGGTGCACCATCTTCATTTTTCCGGACTTCCATGAAACCTTCGAAAGCTCCATTAATATCGTTGCTTCCAATATTCGACATACCTAATGTGCCTTCGCTGTAAAATGCCTTTTGCTTGGGCGACCACTTCAGGTTTACATTGGAGAAAACAAGTGGTTTAGCGAGTTGAGGAATAGTACCAAGCGAAACATAACCTTGTAAACTTTTTTGTTCATAATCTTTTACGGTACGCTCGCCAACGATGTCAGCAATTTTATAAAGCAATTCAGTTTGATCACCCAAGCCTTCATCGGCACCTTCGTTCTTGATCACATCCTGAATCTGCTTTGCCATCAAATCAAAAGCCTGAACCGGAACGTTGCTACCAATCATTACGAACGAATTCATTTTGATTTCATTGGTTTCCATGTTGCCTTGACCAATGGCCGATGCTGTTACATTAAAATCTTTTGAACCCTTGAAGAGATTAACGGGTCCTTCGAAGCGCACCTGCATGGTTTCGTCTTTGTATGCAAATACTTTTCCGGAGAGTTTATTACCCGCAGATTTTTCACGGTCTTCGATTTTAAATTCTAAGGAAGATGTATCGTAAAAAAGAGTACCACTTGGTTCGTAGAAATTCTCATCGTCTTCATTCTTTTTGTCATTGACAAACGTAATATAGAGGTCATTATCATTCGCACCAAAGTGAAGACCTGCACTCACATGTTTACCTTCTTCGGTAATGGCATTATCAAAATCGATTAGTACGTCTGTTTCATCACCACTTTGAGCGAACTTAATCCAGGTATTATAGTTTTTTATTTTCTTAATGTCGAGTTTGACGTAACCGGATAGCTGTAATGCAGGTCGCGTAGCATACATTGTCATGTCACCTTTGTAAAACATACCGGCTCCAAGCACAAGATTTACACTCTCAACAACTGATCCTGTTCCTACGGTTTGCATGGTTGCCATAGAAGAATTTTTCCGCGATGATTTTCTTGTCTTCTCTACATCCGTGATAGGTTCCAAATGAAAATCCGTCATCTTGAGGGCAAATGTATCTCGGAGCAAGTTTACATACTGATAGGTAGCATAGCCTGAAAATTCTTTTCGCGAAATAATATCCACAACACCTTCGGTCAGTCGGTGATATCCATTCAAGGTATCCAGGACAATGGTTGTGTTTTTTAGTGTTCCGATTTTTGCGTTTTCTAAAATCAATACTTCGTTATTTTCCGGAGTAATCTTAGCATCAGCAACAATAATGTAAGGAATGCCGCTTACTTTTAATTCTTGCGTCTTTAAATCATACTCAGCACTTTCGGCATTGAAGCGAAGGGAGTCAAGTTCTTTGCGTGTGGTATAGAAATAGGAACTTTCAATGGGCACATCGGGATCTTTACTCATTGAAATTTTTTGAGAATTCAAATCCCATCGCATTTTAGGAATAGAAGTTTTAAACTGGGCAAATGGAAAATCAATAGCAGCGGTTCCTTCCACTTCCGGACTTATGTCTGCATAGTTTTGTTCCAGATTAAACGTCAACCGAATATCATTGCCAGAAACAAGTGGCTTTGTAGGGTCATCGGATTTTACTTTAAATCGTGCATGTCTTGCGCCAAAAGATTTTTCGGTAAAATTCATGTTTCGCGAAATCAATTCTGTGCCGCGCGTTTCTAATTTACCGGCTCCGGCAACACCTTCTTTTGAAACAGTAACCGTGCCTTGCATTTGGGCAGTAGAGTCATAGAAGTGAAAAGGAGCTTTCAGATTTTTCAATCTCATTTGATCTTTTTTCGGATACCACTTCATCTCAAAGTCCGATAGCGAGGCTTGAGGGAAATTAACAGCTCCAAATTGTTTAGGTGAAATTTTGGCATTCGACCCTTTTGCTAAAACAGAATCCGGATAATATATAAAGTCAGATGAATTAACAGTGGCAGCAAGGTACTCCAACGAACCACTACCTCGCAGACCTCGATTATTCATTGTAAGATCTCCACGCATTTTAGCATCACCGTTATACAATTGATAGCCTGTTCTTGGTATGATGTGATCAAAGCCAAGTGATTTGTCGGGCATTGTATGCAACTTTTCCTTAAAGGTTGGGAACATACCACTTGAGGCAAAAGTGCCATCAAAGTTGATCGACATTGGATCAGCATCATTTAAACTGTCTAGCTTAAACGGAGGCACAACAAAGAACATGGACCGATCGTAGGCCCCCCCCAAAACTTCTTCGCGATCAAAATAAATAGCACCACCTGTCGTGGCATCAAGCCTTGGATAGTTCGGAATTTTTCGTTTCCCCGATTTATTATTTCCTTTGCTGATAAAGAGGGTTCCAGAAGACTTTGACACATCGCCCAACTGGCCAGCAGCAGCAGCAGTAGAATCGGCACCAACCATTGAGTTGCTTACTTTTCGCCTTACTTTCTGTCCCTTTGAATTAATTTCATTTACATAAAAATTGATGGAATCTATGTGGGTAAGGTCGATAAAAAAACTATCGTATTTCAGTGTAAAACCTTTTCCACTAATCTCAAAATTTCCGGCATTGATGGTGCCATCAAATTTAATATCACGATTTTGTAAGATGGTAATTACGCTACTGTCAGGTTCAATGCGCACATTCAACGAATCGCTCACATGAAATTCATCAATTCCGCGAACCGTTAAGGTTTGTTTTTTAAAGTTTAGCGTTGCATTTGGGAAACTATCAATAACCGAATGTATTTTAAGGTTATCGTAATCCATCTGGCCAAGGCTTGCTTTATAAACTGTGATGGCTTTTTCTTTTACATGAATAACATCGGTTTTGCGATTGTAGGTAATCATCCCCTTCTCACTCAAAAACTCCATGGCTGCTTTTATTTCGCGATAATCTTTGCCCGAAAACTGAGTTAAGTCACCAGCATATAAATCGCGCGTTTTATTTTTCAGGCAATAGCGTGCAACAAGAGCAAGTGGATGAAAACTAAATCCCTCACCTTTCAATAAACGAAAATCTTCGGGATCATAATAATCAACAGATTCAATAATAAGAGGAACTGTATTTCTGTTTCCGTCAATGGTAATATCAAGGCTATCAGAGAACAAATCCCACCGTACTACATCGGCAGCAAAATCAATGTTGAAAAAGGTAGATGAATAAGGAGCATGCTTCATCACGCCTTTGTCTTTCTGAATATAGAGACGTTGTGTACTATCCGATCCAAAAAAATATTTCACTCTAACGGAAGGATGGACAATCGAATCATTTCCCTGAACAATGTTGATCCTTGCTTTATTAGCAGCTATTGTTGAGTCACTAAATTGAAAATCGGCTGACTGTGCTGTAAATTTTTTCTCACCATTATGTGACACTTCCATCGTTGATACGTCACCAGATACGTTCGCACTAGAAATTTTATTTCCTGTCAATGAAAATCCACCGCGAAAAGAAACATTCTCATCTCCAATGCCCTGAAGTAACAAGCTGCTCTGAAATGATTTGAAGCGCGGATAAGAGGAGACAGCAGAATCTTTTCGTGCTTCCGATTTAAATTCAAATGTACCTGGAACAAAGCCAGGCGTTTTACCTACATAGGTAAGCTTTACTAAATCAGATTTTAATTCGGACTTACTTGCGTTGAAGTGATACGCTCCAAATGTGCAATAGACGCTGTCAGGATTTAGTCCGGCAGAAGTCCAGTCGAATCGGCCATCATCGCCAACGAAAATGTTATCGCGCAATGACATACTTCCCTTCGAATTTTTTAGTGTTGCTGAATCATAACGCGTAACAAACGTTAAGCTTACTCGATTGAATCGAATTACAGGACCATTTAATTCTGGTTGAGGAGGAGGATTGGCCCAGAGCGGAGCATCAACATAAATAGAATCGACCGGAGCCGGTTCATCCCAGGAACTATTATCTTCTATAGGCTCTTCAGTTGCCTGAGCGGTGGTATCAACGTAATCAACAGCCACAGGAGGAGCAATGTAATCGAAGGTGTAGTCATCATCACTGGCATAGAGACGGAATGTTTTTTCATAATGAAGGGCGTGATGTTCAAAAAAAGAACGACAGTTCTGAAAAAATGCATTTGCTTTGGTGCTGCTCTCGTTTTCAATGACCAGACCGGCAACACGAAGAAATGCTGTTACCTTTGTATCGTCTGCCTTTTCAATTGTTATCGCATTTGTGATGGCACCGAAGTAATTTACAAGAGAGGGTTTGGTACCATATTTTTTCTTGCGCATCAGACGCACCTGTTTTTGAATGGTGTTTTGATTGTTGATACCAATGCCTTGATTGTTCCAAATCGTTACGAATGATGCACCAATGGCAGAGGCATCTACATTGCGGGTATTCTCCAATACAATGCGCACACTGTCAGGGAAACTAAGGAGGGTTGTAACATCCGGTTTCTTCTGTGCTACAATAGTTGTAGTACAGAAGAAAGAAACGATGAAAAAAATGGCTGTTGTTTGCTTCACAAAATCTAAAACCTTGAAATTCGTAAATAATGCGTAAATAAGCTAAATGCTACCTTTCTTAAACGATAGTGAACGTCTATTACTGTTTTTTTAGCGAAGTTTTTTCAATCGAAAGTTATCTTTCCTTTAAGATTTATTTATTTCTGCGCTCCGAAAATTCTAACGAGATTTCCAGCATTGAAACATGAACTTTCATTTGATGATTAAAGGCAAATTATACCTTATTCCAACCATTATTGCAGACGATACACAGGGTCAGGTAATTCCTGCACAGGTTCGTGATGCCTTAATTGGCCTTCAATATTTCTTCGCGGAAGATGTGCGCACAGCAAGAAGGTATTTGAGTAGCTTAAAACTTTACGATTCAATTGAGAGTCTCCAAATTGAAATTTTAGATAAGGATACCCAATTCAGTCAACTGGGGGCCTTGTTTATGCCTGTGTTGAATGGTCAAAATGTTGGCATCCTTTCTGAATCGGGTTGTCCTGGTGTTGCTGATCCTGGTGCATTGGCTGTTCGGTTTGCACATCAGCATCAAATAGAGGTTGTTCCTTTAGTTGGGCCATCTTCCATTTTGCTTGCTCTTATGGCATCCGGATTGAATGGCCAACACTTCGCATTTCATGGGTATTTACCAATTGAAACAAAAGAAAGTGGAAAGGCTATAAAAGAATTTGAAAGAGAATCAAAACAAAAAAATCAAACGCAAATTTTTATTGAGACGCCTTACCGCAATAACAATATTTTCGGTGCACTTAAAACCAATCTGGGAGACAACACGCTTTTATGTATTGCATCGGATATTACGGGGGTAAATGAGTTCATTAAAACACAATCCATCAAAAAATGGAAGGAGAGTCCGCCCGAATGGAAGAAAGTACCTACTGTTTTTTTGTTCTTGGCTTCCTGAATACAACGAAACATTTTTGTTTTAAACAATTCACTCTAAATTTGCGCCCTTGAGTTTTAATCATACCATAAACAAAGACAAGAAAACATGCCTTATTTATTTACATCTGAGTCCGTTTCGGAAGGTCACCCAGACAAAGTGGCTGATCAAATTTCTGATGCACTTATCGATTACTTTTTAGCCTACGATCCTACTTCTAAAGTGGCGTGCGAAACCCTGGTAACAACCGGACAAGTAGTGTTGGCTGGTGAGGTAAAATCAGAAGCGTATTTAGATGTTCAGGACATTGCGCGCGAAGTGATCCGTAAAATCGGATACACAAAAAGTGAATATATGTTTGAAGCTGATTCATGTGGTATTCTTTCGGCTATTCACGAGCAATCACCGGATATCAATCAAGGTGTTGAACGTAAGAAGAAAGAAGACCAGGGAGCTGGCGATCAAGGCATGATGTTTGGCTACGCGACAAACGAGACCGATAATTATATGCCATTGCCTTTAGAGTTAGCGCACCTTTTATTGCGTGAACTTTCAGCAATTCGCAAAGAAGGAAAGGTAATGAAGTACCTTCGTCCAGATGCAAAGTCGCAAGTAACCATTGAATATACTGACGACAACAAGCCCGGCCGTGTTGACACGATCGTTATCTCTACACAACATGATGATTTCGCGAAAGACGCAATCATGTTGAAGCAAATTAAGGATGATGTTATCAATATTGTTGTGCCACGTATAAAGAAACAACTTCCGAAACGTGTTCAAAAACTTTTTGGATCAGACATTAAATACCACGTTAACCCGACTGGGAAATTTGTGATCGGAGGCCCGCATGGCGATACCGGTTTAACTGGCCGTAAAATTATCGTGGATACATATGGTGGAAAAGGAGCTCACGGTGGAGGCGCATTCTCTGGTAAAGATCCATCAAAAGTAGATCGTTCAGCAGCCTATGCAACACGTCACGTAGCTAAAAATCTCGTAGCTGCTGGTGTATGTGACGAAGTGTTGGTACAAGTAGCTTACGCGATTGGAGTAGCTCAACCAGTAGGTTTATATGTTAACACTTACGGTACTGCAAAAGTGAATGTAAGTGATGGTGAAATCGCAAAACGCGTTGCTAAGATATTTGACATGCGTCCTTACTTTATCGAAGAGCGTTTTAATTTAAGAACGCCTATTTATTCTGAAACTGCAGCCTATGGACACATGGGTCGTGAACCTAAGATTGTTGAGAAAATATTTAACAAAGGGAAGAAGACGGAGAAGAAAGTGAAGGTTGAGTTGTTCCCTTGGGAGAAGCTTAACTACGTTGATCAGGTTAAGAAAACATTTAAAATAAAGTAATAAAAAAGGGCTCTTTCTAGAGCCCTTTTTTATTTGGGTTAAACCCTCGCCTCACTCAGCTTTGCTTTAAATTTTGTGAGCTGCATTCGGAGCGCATCGGTGGCAAGATCGGTCGCTTCTTCGAAAGAGCGCGCTTTTTCTGTTGCAAACATTTGTGTACCGGGCACACGAAGTTTTATTTCAACTGTTTTGTTTTCTGCACCTTCATTATTAATTCTGAGAAAAACCTCCCCGTCAACTAATCGATCATAAAATGTTTCCAGTTTATCGAGTTTCTTTTGAATGAAATCAATCAATTTGCGATCAGCATCGAAATGAATGGAATGAACTTGTAACTTCATAAGCGTAAAAATTTAAGTTGAACATTAAACTGATCTGGTTTGCATTGCTACAGGCCAGCAAGAGAGGTAATCATTTTTTCATAGTGCTAGATTTCGTTTTGTTTTAAGATGAGATTATGCTTTCGGATGAGCCTGATCAAATACTTTTTTTAATTTCTCCATTGAATTATGCGTGTATACTTGTGTTGCAGCAAGACTGCTATGCCCCAGTAAATCTTTTACAGCGTTAATCTCAGCACCTTTGTTTAACAAGTGTGTTGCATAGGTGTGACGCAAAACGTGGGGACTTTTTCTTTCGGAAGTTGTATTCTCGCTGAGGTATTTTTTCACGATGCGATAGACCATCATCGGGTAGCAAGGGTTGCCATTGTTTGCAACAAATAAAAATCCATGATTCAACTTCGCCACTTCTTTGTTTCGGGTTTCTCGATAGCTTTCTATGATAGGAACGATACTGGAAGCAAAAGGGATAACTCTTTCCTTATTTCTTTTACCCAACACTTTAATTGTTCTGTTCTGCAAGTTGAGTTGATTCTCCTTCAGATGAAGGAGTTCAGAAAGACGAATACCAGTTGCATAAAAAAGCTCAAGTATGAGTTTGTCTCTCCAGCCGTCAAGTGAATTTTCAAAGACAACTTTGTCCAACATGTTTACCATGTCTCCCTCCTTAACAAATGAAGGAAGCTTTTTCTTTGTCTTCAGAGCAGAGATTTTTAGCATAGGATCTACGCTGATGACTTCATTCTTCATCAGGAATTTATAGAACGATCGGAGGCATGCCATTTTCCGATTGACAGAGCGCGGATCAACATCGTGTTCGACCAATTCAATAATCCATGAACGAATAATGCTATAGGGAGCTTTCTCAATTAATTCATCGGGAAAAGTCTTTTCAAGAAAATCAGAAAACTGAAGGAGATCGTTTTGATAGGCCGTAATTGTGTTAGGACTAACACGTTTTTCAAACTGAAGGTAATTCAGAAAGGATTTTATCATTTGCTTCTACACCAAATCCACAGTAGAAGCAATGTAAAAAAATAATCCTCTCTTGGAAAGACCAAAAGAGGATATGTTGATCGAATGAGGATATTTTGTGAATAACCCTTTTCAGGGATCCACAGATATTATTTAGGATTCGCTTCGTTCAAACGTTGCTGACCTACGTAAGTAGCATGGATGATTTCTTGTCTTCTGCGGATAGAAGGCTTGGTAAATGAGGTTCTGGAGCGCAATTCTTTCAAAACACCTGTTTTTTCAAACTTCTTTTTGAAGCGTTTCAAGGCCTTGTCTATTGATTCGTTCTCTTTTACGTTGATGATTAACATAGTTCTTAATTAGGGTCGCAAATATAGCGCAAGAGCAACCAATTTTCCAAGATTACTTTAAGATAGCTCGTGCAATAACGAGTTTTTGAATTTCAGAGGTACCCTCGCCAATCGTACAGAGCTTTGCATCCCGGTAAAACTTCTCTACAGGAAAGTCTTTCGTATACCCATATCCTCCAAAAATCTGTACGGCTTCATTAGCGTTTTCTACTGCTATTTCTGATGCGTAAAGCTTAGCCATGGCAGATTCCTTTGTTACTTCCTTTCCTTTATTTTTCAGCTCTCCAGCACGATACGTAAGCAGACTAGCGGCTTCAATTTTTGTTGCCATGTCTGCCAATTTGAAGCTAATGCCCTGAAAATTAGAAATCGGCTGATTGAACTGATGTCGCTCTTTCGAATACCTTAGAGCAGCTTCATAAGCACCCGTGGCAATACCCAGACTTAATGCAGCAATGGATATTCTCCCTCCATCCAGCACTTTCATGGATTGAATAAAACCTTCTCCTTCTTTCCCGAGCATTTGAGATTTATGGACTCGACAATCCGAAAAGATTAATTCAGCGGTTTCTGACGCGCGCATACCAAGCTTATTTTCTTTTTTCCCGGAAGAGAAACCAGGAGTCCCTTTTTCAATGATGAATGCTGTCATCCCGTGAGAATCACCAACCCCCCCTGTTCGAACGATTACTACAGCTACGTTACCAGATCTTCCATGTGTAATAAAATTCTTTGCTCCGTTCAGCACATAATGGTCTCCATCTTTAACTGCAACAGTTTTCATGTTCCCAGCATCTGAGCCTGTATTTGGTTCAGTTAACCCCCAAGCGCCAATCCATTCAGCGGTTGCTAACTTAGGTAAATATTTTTTCTTCTGATCTTCTGTGCCATATAGCAGAATATGATTAGTACATAATGAGTTATGTGCCGCCATGGACAGCCCAATCGAGCCGTCTATTTTGGACACGCCAACCAGTGCAGTGATGTATTCCAAGTAGCCCAAACCTGCTCCTCCATATTCCTCAGGCACGAGTACCCCCATCAGTCCAAGGTCGCCCATTTTTTTAAAAAGTGGAATGGGAAATTCCTGGCTTTCATCCCACTGCATGATGTTGGGCGCAATCTCTTTCGTGCCAAAATCACTTACCATTTTGGCAATCATGTCCTGGTTTTCTGTCTTTTCAAATGATAGTAAACCAACTTGCTCATTCATTAATTTCATTGAGATAGGATTTGAGTTGCAATATTAAGGGATTAAAATGAAATAATAACGAATGTTAGTTTGTACGACATCAATTATATTTTTGAGCAAGTATTTTATCTCTAATCGACTTTTTAGGATTTGTATGAGTTGAAAAACATTATTTTCGCAACTTCTAAAAACCCATAAACATGAAAATAGCTGTAGTTGGCACTGGCTATGTTGGTCTTGTTACAGGAACCTGCTTCGCGGAGACAGGAAACACGGTAACTTGTATTGATATAGACAAGGAAAAAGTAAAAAAGCTCCAATCAGGAAGAATAACAATCTATGAGCCTGGGCTCGAGCAACTGTTCGAGCGAAACGTTAAGCAGGAAAGACTTTATTTCACCACGAACCTTGAAGAAGGTATTCGCGATGCAAAAGTTATTTTTCTTGCCTTACCTACACCTCCCGGTGAAGATGGTTCTGCTGATTTAAAATATGTATTAGCGGTGTCTTCAAGTATTGGAGAGCATGCACAAAATAATTTAGTAGTTGTTACAAAAAGCACTGTGCCTGTTGGTACTGCCGAAAAAGTAAGAGGCGCTTTAAAAACACAATTAGAAAAACGTTCCTCAAATTTAAACA
>JANMRZ010000050.1:0-6037 GCA_031388805.1 Chryseolinea sp. | reverse complement strand
CTCAGTGCGAAGAATAATCAGTTGACTTCTTTTCCTTCGTTCGCCACTCATGTTAACAAGGCGAACCTGGAGATATTCACTCAAAATAATAAACTTGATTTTGCAGACCTTGAATCCAGTTTTACGGCTGCCGGAGTTCATCCTTTCAAAACTTTTGTTTATTCACCTCAACAAAATCCATTACCTGCTGTTGCCACTCTTTCAGTCCAAATGAACACGCAGTTAAGAATTGAGGCACCGGCAGGAGGTGTTCATGGTGTTTATCTGTGGGAACAACTCATTAACGGTACGTGGACAAACATCAACTCGCAGAATGAAAGCTCGGAACCAAATATCTTTAGTATAGCAAATGCCAATGTTGAGAGAACGGGTACATATCGTTACACCGTAACCAATAACTGGCTTCCCGATTTTATATTAGAAAGTGGGCCAATCGATGTAATAATTTTTAACGCAATAGAGCATGCGTTAAACGAACTGTCTTTTCAATATCGATATGATGCCCGCAAACGCATGATCAAAAAGAAAGTGCCCGGAGCAGATTGGGTCTATATGGTGTATGATAATCTTGATCGATTGGTAATGACACAAGATGGAAATCAACGAGACGAAGAAATACCCGAATGGACATTCACGAAATATGATGTGTTGAACAGACCAGTATTGACAGGTATTTATAGAGACACAGAATCAAGAACTTTGGAAAGCATGCAGGAAAACGTAAATGATTTTTACGTTGCCGCAGAGAACAATAGTGATGAGTGGTTTGAAACAACCGGTTCAATAGTTCATGGTTATACCAATCAATCCTTCCCGAAAGTAAACTCTGAAAATGACTACTTAACCGTTACCTATTATGATAATTATAGTTTCCAAAGCATGATCACTGGTACGAACATCAATCCAGCATTATTTGATTATGATAATGAACAATTGGTTTTAGTTGGTGATGATGTTGGCCAGGAAGAAAACAAATCAAACCGAGTGATCGGACAGGTAACCGGTTCAAAAATAAAGAACCTGGAGACCAATGAGTGGATGTGGTCGGTTAACTACTATGATGAGAAGTATCGATCGATACAAGGAATCGTTCAAAATCAAAAAGGAGGAACTGATAAAATAACAAATGTTTATGATTTTGTTGGTAAAGTACTCCGCACAAAGACTGAACATACCATCAATGGTGCCGATGCCCGATCGACAACCCGTAAATTTATTTACGATCATGCAGGCCGGTTAATGGAGACCTGGCATCAACTCAATGGCGGTGCAAATATTTTACTCAGTAAGAATGAATACAATGAACTCGGACAGTTGGTGGTTAAAAAACTGCATAGCACATCATCGGAAGCAACGGATGCTAAGCAATCCGTTGATTACCGGTACAACATAAGAGGCTGGTTAACCAGAATAAACGAAAGCGCACTCACCCCGGATGATGCGAATGATCCACGTGATCATTTTGGTATGAATTTATCCTACAATGAAACAATTAGTTCGCTTGGCAACACACCAATGTTCAATGGTAATATATCAGCAATGACCTGGAGCAATGGTCAGGGCTTTAATGACGTGAAGGAAAGTGGTTATAAATATGACTACGATCCAATGAACCGCATAGTTTCAGCGGATTACAGACAAAAGAAAACAAGTACGTGGGGCTTGCCGGAATATGTTGATGAGAATGATGAAATTCAAACCAGCAATGCCTTTAGTGAAACTGGTTATGACTATGACCTGAACGGTAACTTAAAACACCTTACCCGGATGGGTAAGGATGGTTTGGTGATGGACGTACTCACCTATGACTACAATGATGAAGCCCCCACAAATAAATTATTAAGTGTAAGTGATGGAGGCGATGTCACGAAGGGTTTTGTGGATGGCAATATTGGATCGAATGATTATGATTACGATAATAATGGTAGCATGATTTTGGATAAGAATAAAGGCATAGCATCCATTACCTATAATTACCTGAACCTTCCTAGTAAGGTTACAAAAACTACAGGCGAGTATATAAAATACATTTATGATGCCACAGGTAGAAAGTTGAGCCAGGAGGTATATGATGCAAGCAATGAACTTAAAAAGAATACACAATACCTGGGAGAGTATTTTTATGAAAACGACACTCTGAAATTTATTAACCACGAAGAGGGGCGGATTGTAGTGGCCGGAGCGCCTGAATATCAGTATAACCTCAAAGACCATTTGGGCAATGTGCGAGTCACTTTCACATCAAAGGAGGAAACACAATCCGATCTGGCAACGCTTGAAACAATTCACGAAACGGATGAACAAAATAAATTCCTTAATTACAATGAAGCTATAAAAGTTAACAATGCCTTGTTTGACTATACGCACCGAGCTCCTGGCAATGAAGGGCAAACCACTTTTTATTCCACGCGATTAACGGGTGGAACAACGAACGCCATTTATGGACTCGCAAAATCGTTGAGCGTAATGCCAGGAGATAAGTTGAACATGGAAGTGTATGCCAAATACCTGGATACGAATGATGACAACTGGAATGAAGCACTCATCAATTTTATGGCGTCAATTGCACCATCGGGAGGTGCGCCCACGGGAACTATGGTTGATGGAGGAGCTGCAGGAAGTTTGGGAACAAGTCCTTTTCCTTATGGTGGTTTCTTATCGAGAGGAACTGATGAAGGCTCAGGCCCGAAAGCGTATTTGAATTACCTTGTGTTTGATCGTAACTATAAATTCATCGAAGGTGGCTTTAAAAGAATATCAGATGGGCCAAAAGAAGATGGAGATAATGTTAATCATGAACGCTTGTATTTCGAAGATATCGCAATTAAAGAGGCAGGCTATGTCTACATTTATTTGAGCAATGAAAATGAAAGTGAAGTGGAAGTATACTTTGATGACTTTAAAGTAGACCACATTAAATCTCCAGTGGTACAAACGGATGACTACTACCCCTTCGGTCTTGCCTTCAACTCCTATCAACGAGAGAATAGTATTGATCAAAACTATTCGTACAACACTAAAGAGTTGCAAGATGAATTAGACCTCGGTTGGCTTGATTACGGGGCCAGAATGTATGATCCTGCTACAGGCCGATGGATGGCTGCTGATCCGCTTGCAGAGATGTCAAGACGATGGTCTCCTTATACTTATACTTACGATAACCCAATAAGATTTATTGATCCTGACGGAATGTATTCGACTGAAGAGTGGAAAAAGGATAATGGAGTAACTGATGACGATCTTATTAATATCTATTCCGATGAAAGTGAATCGGATCAAGACCCAGGACCTAAACATAAATTACAATCTGCCTCAGATGGATACGGAGAATTGTTAAACCGAAACTATAAGGTCACAGTTGCTAATTCAAATCAAACTGCTGACAAAATGTTTGATTTGATTCTTTCCGATTTTTCTAGCTTCGTTGAAGGACAATCATATTTTGAGAAAATTAGCGGTAATTTATCTGAGCCGCTTGCGGAAGGAGATGAAGTAGCAATTGTAGGTGGACCAGGCTATACAAAAGGGGGGACTGATGAACATAAAAGAAATGCTCCTGAATACGTTGATTCAGAAGGCAACTTGCATAGTGGTTCGGTATACACCGGAGTAACAATAATTGATATAACTAAGACTAAAGTTAATGGCACGCAAAGCTACAGTATGAGTTTCCAAACATGGCAAGGACATGTCGAAGCTGGAATTATTACTTTTTCAGTTAGCCAAGGTTCTACTGGTCAATTAACACTGAGCATAAATTCTGTAGCACGATCCAGTAATTATTTCACCGACAAGGCTTACAATTATCTAGGAGGAAAAGAAAAACAAACAGAGCACTGGAATACATTCTTAAATAATTTTATTAAAAAAAGTGGTGGTACTCTTATTCAAAAAAGTATAAAATAAAAATCATGATAAGCATCAAAATTTTTCTTATTTCAATTGCAGCACTCATTGGTAGTTTATTAGTCTTTAATAATCTTGAAAGACTTGATTTAAAATTCAAGCTTGCTATCAGTTTTTTATTATTTGGCATGTTGATGATTTATGTAATTAATCAAGGTGTAATTCCGATTGAAAATATTACTGGTTCTGATGCCGTTGATAAAATAATTTCATCAAACTATCAAATTAAATTAGCACAGAATGCTGTTATTCTTAGCATGGTTTTTACCCTTATTTATGGTTCATATGCGGAGTATAAAAAATCAAAAAAAATGGTATTTATAATAATTACCTCTATTGTATTAGTATTTGCCTTAATTTTTGTATACATGATCTCAAGTCAATTGTAATTTGATAACAGGATGAGATGGATAATTATTATTCTTTCGGTCTTACCTACAACTCGTATCAAAGAGAGAATTCAGTTAATCAAGATTGTAAGTATAACGGCAAGGAGTTACAAGATGAGCTTGATACATGGAGAATTTTACAATCCTAAATAGTATTGGAGATATTGAACGGGATGAGGATTTAAAAAATTTACTAAATGTTTTAGTACAGGATAGAGAGTTTATTTTAGGTTGTCGGTAATATCGCCAATTATTTAAGTTTTAAATTATGAAAGTGTTTCAGTCGCGCAGCCTACATTTCTAGTTTCATCCGCTTTGAAAAAGTTAGCCACCATAGCCTTTACTATCCTTAGCCAGGCCGCCTTTGCCCAGTTGAATTCATTTAAGGTTTTAGTACCCGCTTTGTCCATTGATACATTGGCAACCCTCACCAGCAAGCTGGATTCCATTGAAGCATCAGCCAGAGGTAGCATTGATAGTGTTACTCAATATTACAACAAGGCAACAGCGAAGATTCAAGGCTTGTCCTCAAGCTATCAGCAAAAAGCAGATAGTTTGGGTAAGCTTAAGTTGCCAACCGAAAGGTACACGAAGAAATTAGACAGCCTGAACAACGCCCGGCTTGAAACCGTAAAGAAAGTAGAAGGCAAGATTCAATCCATCAAACAAAAGGCAACGGAGAAAATCAATTCCATTCCATTACCACCGGAACTGCAATCAAAAGTTTCAGCGCTAACCGGCTCATTGGATAAATTAAATCTCTCATCCTTATCCTCCGGAATAAATTCTCCCATTGGTTTAAAAGACATTAATACCTCACTCGATCAAATCATTCCATCTGCTGATTTAAAAGGCATTCCGAATTTACCCTCAGCAGAAGGTTTGGGCGATGTAGACAAAAACGTTGGCAGTGTTTCCGATCTGACCTCAGGCGTAAGCGAACAAGCGGGTACGTTGCAACAAGGTGCAAGTGAAGTTACACAAGGTGCTGGCCAGGTAAACAACATCGATCAGCTTGCTGAAAGTCAGGTGATGAAACTGGATGGTGTGAAAGATTTGAAAAAGGCTACCGGAAATCTTCCAGTCACTACCATGCCTACGGAAGAGCAAGCAAAGGAACAAGTGATGCAGCAAGTGCAGACAGTAGCAATAGATCATTTTGCAGGTAAGCAAGAAGTATTGCAGGCAGCAATGGATAAGTTAGCGAAGTACAAAGTCAAGTATGAAAGCTTGCCCAGCGTTGGTGATGCAAAAAAGAGATTGTTCAATGATCTGAAAGGCAAACCGTTTATTGAACGCATTGTGCCCGGCATTCAATTTCAGATTTTAAGCAAGCAGGGAAATTTTCTGGTCGATTTTAATGCGTATGCAGGTTATAGGCTAACCAGTAAATTCACGAGTGGCCTTGGCTGGAACCAGCGTGTTGCCTACAATTACGATCGGCATAACTTCAATGCACAGGCGCGCATCTTTGGTCCGCGTGCTTTCACGGAGTATAAACTAGGAAAAGGTTTCTTTCCCCGCATAGAAGTAGAAGTGATGAACACCGCCATTCCTCCTTTTACAGCACCTACCCAAGCTATTGATAGCCGAAGTCGTGAATGGGTAGTGAGTAGTTTTATTGGATTGAAAAAAGAATATCGTTTTTTCAAGAATGTAAAAGGCACAACCACCATCATGTTAAACGCCTTTCATCCCCGCAATAAAAATTTGTATGGTGATGTTGTCAATGCTCGTTTTGG
>JANMRZ010000041.1:0-12523 GCA_031388805.1 Chryseolinea sp. | reverse complement strand
GTGTCCCACATGAAATAAGAATTAAAAGTCCTATGTTAATTAGTTGTCTCATCTGTCCGAGGCCATTCTGACTAACGTTTCACAAGTTGTTGATATTCAATTGTAATCCGAGGTCATCAGAGGTTATATCAAACTTATGAATAAGCTTTTTCATTTCCATGACCTTGCGTTTCCTTTTTTGATCCAGGAACTCGTATTGGGTATCGGTCTTATAAGGAATCTTCTTAGTAATCATATTCCAGATGATTACCGCCAACTTTCTGGCCGTAGCTGAGATAGCCGAGGTTCTTCCTTTTCGAAAAGCAATACGCTTGAAGAAATTGGATAGTGCCGTATCCTTAAGATTACCTACTGCATTGGCTGCCTGACGTAAGGCTATCTTCAATCGATTACTTCCTTTTGGCATCTTATTGCTCAGGATTTTTCCACCACTGATTTTGTTGTTTGGTGCTAACCTCAACCAACTGGTGAATTGTTTAGCAGATTCAAACTTGTTGATTCCGTGACCTACTTCACTCATCAGTGTCAACACAGTAGAGTGGCTTACTCCTTCAATAGCCAGAAGGTCTACACCTTCGAAGTATTGATAAGAAAGTAAGTTGATGTTGATATCCGGGTTGTTCTTATTGAGTCGCTTATGAACTTTGCCTTCTATATGGTGTTGTCTTTTATTATCATCATTATTGATCTGCTCATTAAGAAGCTTTTGTATCTGCTTGTCACACTCGCTGATCTTTCCTTGAAAGATTTGATACAACTCATATTCATGGGTCAACGAAAACAGCAGATCCTTCCGTCCATTGCTCTGCAAGGCTTTGGCTATTTCCTGTTCTGATTTTTTACAATTCCCATGTCTAAGAGAAGCTAATTTTTCAGGAATCATTTCACCTTTGCAGATAGCATCGATAATGCTTAGTCCGGTGAGCCCGGTTACATCTTTCACCACAACGTCCAATCGAAGATTGAGCAATCTTAAATACTTTTGCATTTTGCGTGAAGTGTCAGCAGCTTGCTCAAGCAAATTAGCTCGGTGTCTGCAATAGGTTCGGAGTTGCTCGGTCGCTTCATCTGGAAGAAAGCTTCCACTCAAGAGTCCAAGGGTGTGAAGTTTTTGAATCCATTGGCAATCCTTTACATCCGTCTTTTTCCCCTTGATGTTCTTGGTGAATTTTCCATTGCAAAGAATGACTTCAAGTCCAACACTTTGAAGCGTGGTGAAAAGACTTTGCCAGTACGTGCCTGTACTCTCCATGGCCACTGTCTTTACTTCATTGTTCAGGAGCCATTGAGCAAGGGCGATCAGGTCTTCATTGTACACACCAAATTCTTTCACATCTCCATCACGCTGGCCAATAGCCACATAATGAGAACGACTTCCCACATCAATACCTGCGGCTTGCGGGTTTACTACATCGAGAGCCATTTTTTCATTTTTCATAATTAAAGGGTTTAAGTGATTGAAAAAATGCTCTAAGGAAATGTATCTTAGCATAGTAATTATTCTGAACGGGGTCTCCGATAAAATCGGAGCCACCACTTAAATTGTCACAAAGCCTTTAGTCCGCACGACTAAAGGCTTTTACATTTCAACCAGAATGGCGCTCGGGTTATGACACACCAGTTTTCAATCGGCCTTGCATAGAGCACAACTAAGATACAGAGCGCCCGTTAGCTTTCGAAATTGATTTCGTCTCGGAATAGGGGGAATTGCTGCCAACGTTCGCATATAAGGCGTGCCGGCAGTCCAAATTAATAGTTAATCATCAACTCTGCCGGCATGACTTATATTCATTGTTGCATGCTGGCGTTTTGTTGATATTGTTTTTGCAAGAGTACTAATTTATTTTTCTAACTGGTATTTGAAACAAGTCATAGTCTTTGGGTATTACATTCGCATCCTTCGCTGGTTTTACATTTTCTATTTCGTAAAAATTTGAAGGTATTTTTTTGACTATGTCTTTTATGTTTTCAAATTCTTTACGAACAGAAACTATCAAGTCAGCTATTGTCAAGATTGTTTTAATTGTTCCTTTTATTTCAGAATGTTCCTGAATAACACCACGTTTAAAATCAGAGGTATCAGTTAAGAAATAAGAAATTTCCAAACTGATTTCACCATTTTCTATTTTTCCGAATTTACAGTATGGAACTGTTAAAATTAATGAATTTGAGAATGCCCCTTGCGATGCAGTCTCATCTAATAAAATTTCCTTATTTTCTATGTCATAAATAGTTCTGATTTTTGTTTTTGATTCTTTGCTACCAAATTCAAAATACATTTGAAAATTTGTTTTTGAATTGGTTTGTTCGTAAAGAGGATCAAAATAGTCAAAATCCATTTCGTTGAATTCAACAACAAGTCTTTGAATCAAGCATTCTGAATTGTAATAACTATCAATTGAATGTTTCAGTTTACCTCCATTTGGTTTTATATTCTGATACAAATGAGGTAGCTCGTCTTTCCAGTACATACTTTGTTTTATCTTTTTATAAGTAAGTAGTTTTCTAAGTTCCTTTGGGTAGAAAGGGTTGTGTGAGAGGATCAGAGTCCCGGAGGCCGGTGACTCTGATCGGGTGAATATACATTGTTACAGGCAGTTTTAGAAGTCAGCTTCATATCCGTGTCCATTTTTCCCATAGAAAATTAACCACTTGGCTAACGAAAATACTATATGCAGTTTGCTTTCAATTGAATCTTCGTCAGCATCAGGCGGTAGTCTTTGTGATTTTAAGTATTCCAGGTTATTTTCCTTAGCTATTTTGTCGGCTACTGTCATGAGCCTATTCCCATAGTCTAAAGTTTCGCTCGCGAGTTTGGTCCCCCATGCCTCGTTGACTAAATCTTCACCAATTATGCCAACGCAATCCGTTAAAAACTGTCCCCTAAAAACATTCTCATCCTGTCCCATTGCAATGTACACAGGCACCCCGTCTTCCTCTTTCGCTAATTCAATGACGTAATAATCGTTGTATTCTTTTAAAAAGTCTTCACGTGAAGGTTTCTGTTCAAGTTCGTTGTACTTATTTTTTATCCATTCATCTGCCTCCTTGTCCCTTCCAACTTTCGGAGCTTTAATCGTCTCATAAGTCTTGATTTGGCCAGCAAACCATTCTTGTAACAGTTCGTCTTTACTTGGTAATTTTTTGCCTTTTAATTTGTCAAATAATGATGGTTGAGGAACCTTGTCCTTGGAGATCATTTCAAAAATTTCCACAAATCTTTTTTCAAATCCAGGCTTGGGTTTCCCCATTGGTCTCATGTCTAATCCCATAATGTGTTATTTAATCTCTTTATAAAATTGCCTTTAACAATTTCCTATAAGAGCAATAATGCCCATATATATCTATTGCTAGCATTGTTTATAAAATTATAAAACTATTTTGATTCATCTGTAGGCTAAGATCGGCTTGAATCAGGTGGGTCAGCGGAATCGTTGATCAATGTAAAAAGATATGGGGAGAGTTGCAAGACCTCTACCCTATTGAGATTGGTGAGAAGGTTGCTTCATTTGGGACTGATACGTATTTTGAAAGATATTGGCAGTAGTGCTGCTATGCAGTCACTTTTTTCTTAGTTGTCAATTTCGTCTTTGACTTCTGTGCGGTCACTTTCTGTTTGGCTTTTCTGCTTTTTATGATGTCACTTATTCTCTTCTCCTCTTCTTTTGTCAACGGTCCTGAACCTCCAATAAAGTCCACGTCCAATTCTTTCTTTCTTGTCTTCATAGTTCAATATTTTTAAAATACCTGTTCATAAGTCGTAAGGCCGATGAGGTCTCAATAATCATCACACGTCCACCGGCATGGAATGCTCCCAAAGTCTCGGTATAATGATTAATTAATTGTGTCTTTGAAATGAACGACACATTTCCTTCAAACCCTCTTTGAAATGAAAGTCTGCAGGCGAAAGCTAATAGGTTCCCGGGAACTCCAGAATAAACCTTATCTCTACCTTTGTTAAATGGAGCACTTTCAACTAAGTGCATGTAAACATGATCAAGTTTGATTTCAAGACTCACTAGTCCTTGAATTATGGTAGAGTTCTCTGCGATTGTAAGCTTATAGACTTCTCTCTCAGGTTGACTAAGTTCATATTTCCAGTCGAAAACCCAACCATTCTTCTTTGCAAAAGTCTTAAGGTCAGCCTTGGTCAGATGAATTATATTGGTTGTAAAGCTGTCGCCTGTTATGGTATTCTCAATGGAATTTGTCAGCTTGTCGATTACAAAATCAAGTCCCTTTGTTGTCCGTTTTTTCACCCCACAATTTACAAATTATTGTCGACTTTTTTAGATGGGAATTATTGTCCAGCGGCATTACTGCCAACAATTGTACATAAGCAATATCGCCTATATATCTTTATTGCAAGCGTGTTTATAAAATTATAAAACTGTTTTGATTCCTCTGTGGGCTGGGATCGGATTGGATCAGGTGGGTCAGCGGAATCGTTGAACAATGTAAAAAGATATGGGGAGAGTTGCAAGACCTCTAACTATTGAGATTGGTGGAGAAGGCTGGGGTAGAAAGGGTTGAGTGGGAGGAAGATCAGAATCCCGGAGGCCGGTGACTCTGATCGGAAAATAAAATTCTATTGTAGACTGCTGCTAAATTTTTCATCGTCAAGCTGGATATGCGGCCCTGAATTACACGGATTTCATCTACCTGCATTTTAGCAATATCCATGTTACCCGTTCGTATTTAAAAGTCACCATTTAGAATAGGTGAGCGGAGGCCCAACTCTTTTTAAGCCATACTCTAAAAAAAATTTGTCTTTTTCTTCGTCTGTTGTCATATTCTTGGTAGCACCTTCACTGATATCTTTAAACATCTTTTCCATTTTACCAGCAGGCTGAAAAAACATCAATAGTTTGGATTCCCCTTTGCCAACCTTTGCAAAAGCATGAGGAACATTCCTTGGTCCAAAAACCGTGTCGCCTGCTTTGGCAGTAAAAGTCTCTTCACCTACTTTAAATAAAAACTCTCCTTTGAGAATATACCAAAATTCATCTTGCTCATAATGCAAATGAAATGAAGGGCCGCCTTCTTTTTCTCTAGTCGATTCAAATACGTATACGCCACCGGCAGTATCTGCTGTTGACACTTTTGTATGAAAAGTGTCTCCCTGAAATAAAGAAATCGGTTTGTCAAACCGATCCTTACCGGCCTGCACCAGCAGGCCTTTATCAATTCTTTCCTTGCGTTTGGATTTTGCAAGCACCGATACATTAGCTGTCAATAGAGTTCCTGCCGCCAGGCAAAATCTCAAAAATGAATTGCGTTTCATAAAGCTTTTTTTAATTTAATGTATTTGCATTTATAAGAATAATATCAGCATGATGTATAACCCACAAGTAAGCGCATATTGTTGTTTTAGTTTTTATTCTTCGAAATCTTGTCGGCTCACACTACACTGTCCACGGAGCTGATCCAATTGGTCACAACTCTATTGCAAGCGCTGTTTTTAAATTATAAAACTATTTGATTCCTCTGTGGGCTTGGATCGAATTGGATCAGGTGGGGCAGCGGAATCGCTGATCAATGTAAAAAGATATGAGGAGAGTTGCAATACCTCTAACTATTGAGATTGGCGGAGAAGGTTGCTTCAATTACGCAGCGTCCCGAAACGGAGACTCTTCTGGGACAGAAATTACTCTTCCAAATCTACTGTAATTGATAAGGCCGAAGATATTGGACTTGATTTCTGGTATAAAAGTTCTTGAAGTGCACCAAAATTAGGAGAGTCGTCAATTAAACCTTCTTTACATCCCATTATTAAATCCGCTAGAAAATACTCGAATCTCCATCCTCCAGCATGCTCTTCATTTATAAACTCTCCAGTCAGCATATATTTAATATCGCCATAAGAAGGCATGTGATTTTTCGGATGCATTTTTAATGCGTCATCCAAAAAGTTTGCTAATGATCCCTACCCCTTTGAACCTCTTACAGCATGCAAACATTATGTTTCATTTGTACGAGATATTACAGTAGATGAAGTATTGCGTACAGCATATTCTTTATTGCCTGAAAATGATATGATGGTCTACCTGGTGAGGATATGTGACCCATATTCGAATGGGTTCACAAAATAAAAATGTCTGTAGCGCTGAATTCAGCACTACAGACAGTTGAAATAAAGGAATTATCTATTCTTTGTAAACTTCAATACACTTTGTCCTAAGTGGTTGGTGATAATCTTATTGAATTGCACGCTGTTAATAAATCCGGAGTTCATGAATTCGGTAAGCAAAGGATTCCAGTCGTTGCTTATCGGCATGATAATGCCAAACTCTTCGCCATCTTCATCGCCGACTGCATGACGCTTAATAGTTTTCCCGCTTTGTAACCCCTTCAGATAGTAGGTGAAATCAGCAGAGGTAAATATTTTTGGATTTGTCGCAATGGCCTCGATGGACTTAGCGAATGAAGGTGTATACTCGATAATCATGTTGGGGTAGTATTTCTTTTTAATGTCGAGTATGCGTGCTTCGTTTGTGGATCCCTTTACAATAACTGCTTTCATTTGTGCAAAGGCTGTCGATATATTTTTAATATCGGTAAGTTCTGGAACACTGTTGTTAGTAAGGATCATCGACACATTTCTAAGAAATGGAGGGCTGAAATTATACGATTTCTTTCTTTCTTCTGTGATGGTAGTATTGCTAAGGCCAAACACACCACCTTTGGAAGCCTTCACGACACTTAGAAATTTCGGAAAGTCATTAGGATCATCTGTTTTGTACTCAAAGGTCACGACAATGCCTTTTTTATCCTTTACATATTTTGCAAACTCGGTCATTAGATCGTAGCATAAGCCTTCTGGTTTTGTGCCATTCATGCTGGCAAGTCCAGGCGAATCGGAGTAAGTGAGTATCCAGGTAGCTCGTTTACTCTCTTTGGCTGATGCATAAGTATCGCCTTTAAGTTGTGCGAAGGTTGAAGTATTGAAAAAACAAACGAGCGCAAGAATGAAGCAAAACGTGATCGAAATTCGACTTTTCATATTGGTAATAGTTTATAGGTTAAGCATAGGAATTATTGATTGTTCTTTGCAAAGATTATATCGCCCGGTGAACATTTTCATCACACGATATGTATGACAAATATCGCCTAATAAATCTTCCTCGGTTATTGTTAACCAAGTACAAAAAAGTAGACATTATCAACCAACGCTTATTTACAAAGCGCAAGCGATTGACATCTCCAGAAATGCACCAATGATATCTACATATTTGTTGGGGGGATTTGGCGAGTGTTACATTCGCAAGAACTTTTGTCAATCTGTTGTTACAATATGAGACTAACAAAAATACCTTGCCTGTACTGTGATATGTTGAACAGCTAAATAACAATGTATGACGGACAAAGGGTGTCCGTCTCTACTTTTTAATAAATAATTTTGATTTTTTTGAGAATACTCGATAGCATATCCTTTCTCTCGCAGATGATTAATCATCCTCCTTATAGTTCTTTCTGAACAGTTAAATTTTTTGGACAATTGTTTTGGTGATTCAAGGTTCTTTTTTACAATCAGGCTGAGTATATGATCCAACCTTTCGGAATAAATTCTAAAATTTATTTTGTAATTCTATTTTCACTAACTGTTATAGTTCAAAAAACATCAATCAAAATTGTCGTGTACAAATAATTAGGCAAGATAATATTGACAGATGAATAATAATCGTTGCGGGTAAATCAATTTCATCTAGTTTAAATACGCAGAAATCCTTCCGTAAAAACACAGGTATGATATTTTGTAAAAAATAGCTATAGTCATTTCATTTTAACATTTAAGGCTATACCTGATCTTACCTTTCATTTGTAATGATTATTACAAAGAGCAGTCTGATATTTCTACTCGTTACCTACTCAGTATTTCTACCTACACAATGAGAGAAGATATATAATTGAAAATAAATATTAATCTATGCATTGGATTGAGACGCATTGAATTCCTAAACCGTCCCCATTTTCAGTAGAGCTTACAAAGTGTCCTGATATTTATTAAACTACGCGCAAGGTACTCTGACTGTAATCGTTGTCATTACATTGGGTTCGCTGTTAATTACCATAGTACCGTCGAGTAGTTCTATAGCTTTTTTCACCATGAATAATCCCAGTCCATTTCCAATTGATTTTTCTGAGCCTCGATAAAACATGTTCGATACCTGATTAATAACAGACGAAGGAATGCCTATTCCGTTGTCTATAATATTTATAACGAGCTGTTCATCCTTAATGTTCAATATGCATTTAGCATAAGGATGGGCGTCATTTCTAAATATAATACTGTTTTCAATGAGATTGGTAATGATGCATTTTAACAATGATGCATCACTTGAAAAGCCTTGACTGATTTTGTTTTCAAATTCGATTTTTACAATGTTATTAATGTTGAGTTCCGCAATAGAAATTTTGATGTTTTGAATCAACTCATCAACATTGATAACTTCTAAAGTACATTGAGCCCGAAACAAAGAGCTAGTCTCATCTAATCTCTTGAGAAGTCTCAACATGCGTGTTGAAGTCTTTTTAATATTAGCAAAGTATAAATTTAATTCGTCTACGTTATGACTCGTTTCGCCCAAATGAGCCAACCCGAGTATAGTTGCAATAGGGCCTCTTAGATCGTGGCTGGAGCGATACAGAAATGTATCAAGGCCTTTATCAGTTTCTGTTAGCCTATTAATCGTGCGGGTTAATTCGGAAGTTCTGTTTTCAACCTCTTTTTCAAGGTTTAAATTAACCCGGTGCAATTCATCATTTGTAGAATTCACCTCTTCGTAAGCCTGTTCAAGTTTTTTGTTCTTGTCCCTAATTTCTATCTTTTGTGTCTCCACTAAATTGGTACGCACTTTAACAAGGTGTTCGAGTTTTATCTTTTGTTTGAATAGTAATTTTGTTCTGAGGTGAATAATGAGTACGGCGAGTATAATCATAAGTATAGCGGCTCCATACTTCGTTTCTGATCTTTCATACCACCTGGGGATAACTATAATTTTGATGCTTGCAGCACTTTCACTCCAATGCCCGCTTCTATTGGAAGTACTTACTCTTAGAGTATATCCGCCCGGTGGTAGATTGGTATAGGTAGCCATTCGACTTGTATTCGCATCGTTCCATGCTTTATCGAACCCCTCAAGGTAATATCGATACTTATTTTTTTTAGGAAAATTGAATTCAAGGCATGCAAATTCAAGCGAGAAAACGTTTTGGTCTGGCTGCAGGGTTATTGACTCTGTTTGAGAAATGCTTTGTGTAAGAAGGCCGGACTTGTCGTTAATGTTAACAGGTGTATTAAAAAGAGTAAGTTGTGTAAAAACAACTTTGGCTTTAGTGGTGTCATCGACTATATCTTCCGGGTGAAAGACGTTTAACCCATTGGTGCCTCCCAGGTAATGGGTGTCGTCTGAACTTTTCAATCGGGCGCCTTCATTAAATTGCGTGCCTTGCAAACCATCCGCTACCGTGTAATCATAAATTAATGAGGTTTTAGGATCAAATTTGTGTACTCCATCAACAGAAGTAAACCACACATTATGCGAATCATCTTCGAGTACATTTGTAATGCGTTTTTCTTTTAGAGAAGCGATTCTTTCGAAATTAAATTTTTCAGGATCGAATAAAATCAATCCTTTATTGGCGGTACCTACCCAGAGTTTTCCTTGAAAATTTATTGTCAGATCGGTTATCTCATTGGTTGGCATGCTCGCAGAATCTCCCGGTATATTAAAAAAGGATTTGAATGTTTTTGTTTTCGGTTCGTAGCGGTGAAGGCCATCTAATCGCGCCCCGATCCAAATATTTCCTCCTGGGTCTTCTTCCAGGGAAAAAATGGAACCTGGTATAGGAAGAGGTTTAAATACCTTTTTATGGGGAAAGAATTCATCGAGTGCTGTCAGCTGGCCTGCATAAATTATATGGTTGCTAGCTTCTAAAAGTGACCAGACGTGGTTTGAGCTTATACTTGCGTTATTACCAGGTATATGTATATACCGTGAGAAGCTTCTGTTTTTGTATCCAGATAATTAAGGCCACCTCCAAACGTGCCTGCGTATAGGTTGTTCTTTTCATCCACCACCAGTGATTTTACAACGTTGGAGCTTAAGCTTTTTTTATTCGTTGACGAATGGCCGTAGGAGGTAAACAGTTTTGTTTGAGGATCGAATTTATACAGCCCGGCTCCATCGGTGCCAATCCAGATTTTTTGATGTTGATCTTCAGCAATTGCCAAGATCGAATTCTTTTCGATACGCTCCATATCGAGGTCGAAGTATCGATAGTGTTCAAAGCGTCTGCTGCCTGCATATACAACTTGTAAACCACCGCCATAGAGACCAAGCCAATACGAATTATCATCGTTCACAAATATGTTTACTATATTTCCATTGTGGAGTTGCCTGCTTTGATTGCCCAGAATCTGTCTGAAATTTCCGTCATCATCTTGTTTATATATTCCTGCGCCATCGGTGCCAACCAAAAGTTTCCCGTCTTTATCAGTAGCAAGTGAACCAATGATGTCACTGCCAAAAAATGGCTTGCCCGACTCGGAAGTGAAGTGTTTAAATGTTTTATCATTTTCGTCATTCAATCGAAGCACTCCCATACCATTGGAACCAAAATATAGGGCACCAGTAGCGTCTTGTGCCATACAGACGACCATATCGGTGGGTAAACTGCCATGCGTATCTTCATAATATATAATACGCTCCACAATGCCTTCTGAATTGAGAATGCCAATACCTCTCCGGGTAGCGGCCCAGATTTTGCCATTTCTATCTTCCAATAGTGCAATAACAGTAGCCAGGCCTGTGCTGTCGTTTCTGTAATCGTATTTTTTGATGGCAAAGGTTTCAATATCAATTTTATAGATAATCCCATAAGACGCAACCCAAAGTTGGTGATGTCGATCTTCTAAAAGAGAAAATATTGTACTGTGACTGATGTAGTCGTCTGGCGGTTCAAACAGAAATTTTCGAAATGTCTCCTTTTTGTTGTCATATAGATTTAAGCCATTATAGGTTCCTACCCATAACTGTCCCTTGCTATCCAGCAACATATTTTTAACGGCATTGTTACTTAAGCTTGAAGAATCACTATCGGAGTGAACGAAGTTTACAAATGAGTATCCGTCAAATCTGTCAAGACCTTCTCCTGTGCTCATCCACATAAAACCGTCCCTGTCTTTTAAGATGGATGTGACATTGTTTTGAGAAAGTCCATTCGCGGTAGTGAAACTATGGTTATAAGCCATAATTGGTGTAACCAATTGCTTTTGGCCATATCCGAGGCGCGGAGAAATAACTGCAATCAATTGCAGCAGTAGGACAAATAATTGAAAAGAATGAAGCTGTGGAGGCACTCGTTCAAGCCGTTTGAAATTACTAATAGAATAAGCCCAGCGTTTAAGCATCAAATTGGAATATTGCAAGATCAATATTTGGTAGGTGTTCTGCAAGTTGTCACCGGAGGGCTTTTCTCATCCTTTCACAGTTATGCAGAGGCATACCCAATAACTTTTAATTTGTTTGAATGTTTCTTATGGTGAAACTGAATTTGCTCCCCTTATTCAATTCACTTTCAATTGCTAGCGTCCCACCATTCTTTTCAATAAACTCCTGACAAAGGATAAGTCCGAGCCCCATACCTTTCTCACCGGAAGTACCGTGCCTTGTAAAATGATCTTCATTAAAAAGTAGCGAAATTTCTTCCTTTGACAGACCTATTCCCGTATCCGCAACAGAGAATATGATGTCTTCCTGGCGGAGCTCATATCTAATGATGACCTTTCCACCATTGTTTGTAAACTTTATTGCATTATTAATTAGGTTGCGAAGCACGAGTCGTATCATATCACTATCAGCGATTACCCAAAGACTGACATCAACCGAATTGATTAACTGAATATTTTTATTTTCAGCTATTGGCCCAAACAATTGAACATTTTCATCAACAATATCCTGGATATTAAAGTTGGAAGGTTTTACTTGTATTCCCTCCATCTGGCTTTTTGCCCAATACAAAAGGTTATCTGTAAGGTTTAATGTTTGTGTAACACCATCTTTAAGGCTGGGAAGAATTGTTTTTAATTCTGCCTCTGATATATAGTTCATGTCGACCAGATTAAAGATATCCTTAACCTGTCTAATAGGACCTCTTAAGTCATGGGAAATAATGGAGAAAAGTTTGTCTTTGGTTAAGTTCGATTTTTTTAATTCTTCTGTCTGTTTTCTGATCTCCTCATTCTTCTTATGCACATCTTCGCTAATGGCAGATAATTCTTCATTCTGAGCCAGCACCTCATTATTCATAGCCAGTACCTCATTATTCATAGCCACCAGTTCCATAGTTTTTTCATCAACTTTTCTTTGGAGCTCGATTTTTTGTTTTCTTATCCTTCGGGTGTTTAATACTAATCCTAAATAAAAAAAGAGCACAAATAAAATTACATAAGCCGAATAGGCCCACCATGTTCTATACCAGGGCGGATGGATATGGAAAGAAAAAGAAACAGTTTCACTTA
>JANMRZ010000037.1:0-4284 GCA_031388805.1 Chryseolinea sp. | reverse complement strand
CAAATTCTCTACTCACTTCGCTACATAAATTATCAGGCGCAAGGTCGTGAAGCAAGGTATGTAATAGATCTGCTCGAAGGTGAGATGAGCAAAACCATTTGGAATCTGGCAGCATTGCACGAATTACCAACAACAAACGAGTTTAGTCATTTACGTGATGCTTTAAATGAGGAGGTGGTAGAAAACTACGATCAGATTTCATTGCTGTTATCCATATTATATGATCCGGAATCGATTCAATTGGTGAGAGAAAATATTGAGACGGGTGATCCGGATAACATTGCCTTTGCGATGGAACTAATGGATCTATTCATCGATCCTGAACTGAAACCAAAGTTGGTACCCTTGTTAGATGACATCTCAATATCCGAAAAGCTGAGGCTACTTCAAGTTTATTTTCCTCGCGAAAATTATAATCCCATTCAAGTTATCAACTACATTCTCAATCGGGATTTCAACCAGAACAACCGCTGGACAAAAGCATGTGCTGTCCATGCCTCTGCATTCATTCCTGATTTCAGAATAAGCCGGGGGTTGATTGCTCAGGTCTTTAATACTGACAGAGTACTACAAGAAACAGCAGCCTGGGTAATCTACAATAAAGATCAAAAAGCTTACGAAGCCATTGGTGAACGTATTCCACAACGGGATAAAAAGTTCATGGATTCATCTATCGAGAAAAATCAATTACTCGATGGATTGGATGATGGGTTTTTCCTTGGAATTGAGATGGTAATGTTCATTAAACAATCCCCTATCTTCAAGAACATACACGGTTCATTACTGAGTGATCTTGCTGATAAAATCACACCACTTGATCTTGAACGGGGTGAGTATACTAAGTTCAACCCAGACGATCACAATACACCTATTTTTATTATAGCACATGGTGAAGTGAACTTAAAAAATGATCAGACTATTATCGCTACTCTAAAAGCCGGCAATGTATTTGGAGATTTGTTTCAGAATGGTCCGATCGTTCGGGCAAATTCAATTGAAGCAACAGAGCGTTCAATCGTCTTTAAGATCAACCTGATGGATTTCTATTTTGTAATGGCCAATCATCACGAACTCGTTCAAGGTTTGATAAAAAATATTACAGAAGAAAATAAACACTATTCATAACTAACTATTAAGACCTCATGGTATTTGAAATTGATGTATTGATTGCTTTTGCCGACCGCGATAATGAAACGACTTTGAAGAATGAGCCGGGTTGGGTTTCTCAATTCAAAAAATTTCTGGAGTTGATGCTTACTCAAGTCTTAGGCGAAAAACCAAATGTATTGATCAAAGCCGATTATGATAACCTGGTTTCTCCCAGACTGGATAATGTTGGAGTTTTCGTGGCCATACTATCAAAAGACTTTATTGAGTCGGGTAAGTGTCTGGATCATGTGGAGTCATTTTACAAGGCAGTAGAATCAACATCGAAAAAGAAGAACCGTGCATTTAAAGTTTTCAAAACTCCTCTGAGCATTCAGGAGCAACCTCCGCGCTTACGTGATTCTATTGGTTATGATATGTATCAACTCGATCCTGAATCGGGTGAAACAAAAGAATACACAGACTACTTTAGCACAGAAGCAGAACGTCAGTACTGGATGAAGATGGTTGATCTGGCGTACGACATCTACGAAACCTTACTTTATCTAAAAAACGAAACAGTTAATGCAGAGGTAAAAAATATCTACAAACGAAAAACAATTTATCTCGCAGAAACAGGTCATGATCTTTCCGTACAGCGTAACATCATCAAGCGTGAATTGCAGCGTCACGGATATCAAGTATTACCCAATCATACCCTACCGGGAAATGCAAATGATTTAGAACGCACGGTTCGAAAAGAGTTAGATGAATCGGCTCTCTCTATTCACTTAATTGGCAGCGCATACGGAGAAATACCCGAAGGTACTGATCGGTCGGTGGTTGACATTCAAAACAAGCTTGCTGCTGAAAAAAGTTTACAGGCTAAAGAGAAGCGGGAAGAATTTGGTCGATTAGTATGGATCTCCCCGAACCTAACGCACGCCAGCGAAAAACAAAAAGCCTTTATTGAAAATATTAAACGCGATGCGGAAGTGCAGGAAGGTGCAGACATTCTTCAAACTTCGCTGGAAGATTTTAAGAACATTATGCGTGAAGAACTGGTAGATGCCGGTGAAAAGAAACCCGTAGAACAAAGTGGTAGACAATCTATTTACATGATGCACGATAAAGTAGATCGTGTTGCAGTAAGACCTTTTATCGATGAGATGGAGAAATCGGGATTCACAGTTTTAGTACCGGATTATGAAGGTGAATTACTTGAACTTCGTCAAAAACATATCAACAATCTAAAAAATCTGGATGGTGCTATCATTTATAAAGGCAATGTAAATGAACAATGGGTACGAATGAAAGCGCTCGACTTACTGAAGGCTCCAGGCTTTGGAAGAAAGAAACCCATTCTGGCGAAAGCTATTTTTACAACGCTGGGGTCAAACCTGAACAACGAAAGTTTTAGAAGTCAAAATCTTCGGGTTGTCGAGGGGGATGCTACCTCTTCCCTCGAATCATTGAAATCATTTTTGAAAGAATTTAATGCTTAATAACAATTATGAGCAACGTTATTGATGAAACAATAGTTGAGACCAGCAATCCCTTTCCGGGCCTTCGGCCTTTTAACATTGATGAGAGTCATCTCTTCTTTGGCCGTGAAGGACAGAGTGATGAGGTTCTCCTCAAACTTTCGAAGAGCAGGTTTGTTGGTGTAATTGGTCCATCGGGAAGTGGTAAATCATCTTTCATTTATTGTGGGGTAATGCCCATTTTGTATGGCGGATTTCTCACCGATGCCAGTCCAAACTGGGAAGTAATTGTTACGCGCCCGGGTGCAGGCCCAATTGATAATCTCGCGGAGGCATTATTAAAAAACAATCCGGAATACCTCGGTTCTGAAACCGAAGAAAAGAAAATAAAGCGCACTATCTTTTCAACATTGCTGCGCAGTAGTTCATTAGGATTAGTAGAAGCTATTGAGCAAACCCGAAAAGAAGCTGATGTAAATTACCTTGTTCTGGTCGATCAGTTTGAAGAACTCTTCCGATTTAAAGATAGTCATGATGCCAACTCTGTAAACGAAACATTGGCATTTGTAAACCTGTTGATGGAAGCCGTTAACTATCCTGATGCACCGATTTACATTGCCATCACCATGCGTTCTGATTTTATTGGCGATTGTGCACAGTTCCCAGAACTCACCAGAAAAATTAACGACAGCCATTACCTTATACCTCAACTTACACGTGATCAAAAACGCAATGCCATTGAAGGTCCTGTAGCTGTTGGAGGAGCGAAGATTGCACCTCGATTAGTACAGCAACTCTTAAATGACTTAGGTGACAATCCTGATCAACTCCCAATTCTTCAGCACGCACTTATGCGGACATGGAGTTATTGGGCATCCTATCGGGATTTTGCAGAAGAGTCTGTTGATTTAAAGCATTACGAAGCTATTGGCACTATGTCGGAAGCCTTATCAATGCACGCCAATGAAGCATTTGATGAACTATCCGAAGATCAAAAACACATTTGCGAAATATTATTCAAAGCACTCACTGAGAAACGAGGCGAGAACTTTGGTATTCGCAGACCAACAAAGCTGAATGAAATAGCGGCTATCGCCAATGTATCAGAAGAAGATGTAATTGATGTAGTTGATAAATTCAGAGAGCCGGGACGTTCGTTGTTAACACCAGCACACAGTGTTCACATTGGTTCCAAATCCATGATCGACATCTCACATGAAAGTTTGATGCGGATTTGGGTGCGATTAAAAAATTGGGTTGACGATGAAGCAGATGCGGTGCAGATGTATACACGTTTGGCAGAAGCAGCTTCCATGTATCAGGTAGGTAAAGCCGGCTTATGGCGCCCACCCGATTTACAATTAGCATTGAACTGGCAAGCGAAACACAAACCTACCTTGGTTTGGGGACAACGTTACCACCCTGCGTTTGAACGCACGCTCATCTTTTTGGAATACTCCAAGAAAGAATGGGAGACAGAGCAACGCATCAAAGAGCAGGAGCAGAAAAATAAACTCAAGAGAGCCCGAACATTTGGAATAGTGATGGGTACTTTTGCAGTTATCTCTATTCTTTTTCTGGTTTTTGCGCTCTATCAAAAATCACAAGCAGATATTGCTACTGAGCGAGCCACAGGTTTGCAAAAAGATGCTGAGAAAGCACGTGATGAAGCTACTAAGGCGAAAGAAGCAGCACAACGAGATAGAGATGCTGC
>JANMRZ010000021.1:0-84216 GCA_031388805.1 Chryseolinea sp. | reverse complement strand
AACCGCCCATTAATTCAACTAATCGTTGACTAATCACTAAGCCTAAGCCTGTGCCCCCGTATTTACGTGTTGTCGAAGAGTCTACTTGTGAGAAAGCTTTGAACAATCTCGATATTTTGTCCTGTGGGATACCTATACCGGTATCCCTGATCTGGAAGGCCAGTTCAAGTTGATTGTTGCCTGCATTAAGTAAATCGACTCCCACAAAGATTTCTCCCTGGTGTGTAAACTTCATCGCATTACTAATCAGGTTGAGCAGTATTTGACGAAGCCGATGACTATCGCCTACTATCTGCGCTGGTATTTGATAATCGATCTGATAGACAAGGTCTAGTCCTTTTTGCGCTGCCTTTGCACCAAACACATCCAATACATCCTCAATGCATTGACGCAAGTCGAAGGCATGACTGTCGAGATCAAGATTACCTGATTCTATCTTTGAAAAGTCGAGTATGTCATTAATAACCGTGAGCAACGCTTCTCCACTTCCGGTGATCGTATCTGCATATTCTCTTTGTTCAGTCGTAAGGGAAGTCTCTGCCAATAATGATGCCATACCCAGAACTCCATTCATAGGTGTTCGTATCTCGTGGCTCATCGTGGCCAGAAAAATACTCTTCGCCTGGTTGGCCCGTTCAGCTTCTTGTCTGGCTTGCTCCGCTTCTTCTCGTTGAACTTGAAGTTCATCATTAATCTGTTGCAAAAATTGAGTTTGTGCCTGCAACTGATCATTCAGCGTGTGCATATTCTCCGCCTGGGCTTCAAGCGCTTCTTTCTGTCCATTTATTTCAGCCGTGCTTTCCTGTATCTCTTTTTCTAATTTAATTTTAAGCTTCTTTGCAATAATCATTTTGACAACGAAAAAAGAAATGATTGAACCCAAAGCAAAAAAGGTAGCCAATATCCTGAACCACCAGGTTTTCCAATAAGGAGGAATAATAACAACATTCAATGTTCTAATATTCTCAGACCACTTACCGCTGCTATCCAGACCCCTTACTTTAAAAATGTACTCGCCCGGATCAAGGTTGGTGTAGGTGGCTGTTCTTTTTGTCCCAATTGTGTTCCAATTTTTATCGAACCCTTCCAGCATGTATTGATACTGCTTTTTCTCCTGGTTAATATAGTTAAGAGACGCGAACTCAAAGGAAAAAACCGATTGGCTTGGTAAAAGTGTTATGGCTTTTGTTTCTGAGATATGCTTTGTTAGCAGAGATTCTGTGTTAACACTATCTGATATCGAAACCGATTTATTGAACAACTGAAAATCTGTTAATACTATGGGCGGGTCATAAGACTTTGCGTTTACGCTATCGGGAAAAAATTCATTGAACCCGTTGTTGCCCCCAAAATACAATGCACCCGAACGGCTTTTAAAACTCGCGTTTTGTTTAAACTCATTTGATTGCAATCCATCGGTAATATCAAAATTAGTAAAGCTTCTTTTAACAGGATCAAACATGGAAAGGCCTTTATTCGTGCCAATCCAAAGATGTCCTATATCATCCTCTTCTATTCCAAAAATAGCATCATTCGGAAGACCATCAGAAGTCCGGTAGGTTGTAAATTTTCTGGTTGTCACATCAAAATAATTAAGACCTTCTGCGGTTCCAATCCATAGATTTCCAGAATGATCTTCATGAATTTTACCAATCATGTTACTGCTGATGCTGTTTTTCGTTTCATCGTGTTTGAAATGTGTGCACCTCCCTGTTTTCTTATCAAACAGGTCTAAACCTCCTCCTTCCGTCCCTAACCAAAACTGGCCTTTACTATCCTCAAAAATTGAATTGATTCTATCGCTGCTAACACTGGTCGTGTCATACACATCATAACGAAAATGAGAAAATGATTCTGCTTCAGGATGATAAAGATTCAGACCGCCATAATATGTACCGAGCCAGATATTTTTATCATGATCCTCAAAAATAGTCCATACATTATTGCCGCTTAAACTTTGTGAGTTGCCTGGAATGTTCTTAAAATGCTTATAGGTATTATTCGCTGGGTTAAACACAGAAACGCCATCGCCCCAGGTGCCTAACCATAAATTGCCTTGACTATCTTCGAGAATGCTTAATACAAAGTCTCCGCAAATGCTATTGATATTACCTTGTTGATGTTTGTAGTGTACAAAGCCCCCCGTCTTCCGATTAAAAAGATTTACTCCTCCTCCATCTGTACCAACCCACAGATTTCCTTTCGAATCTTCAAATAAAGAAAGTATCTTATTGTTGTTCAGACTGGTTGGAGAAGATGTTCGCCTGTAATGTGTGAACTTATTACCATCTATATTCCAAAGATTAATATCACCTGAAAATGTACCGATCCACATATTTCCTTTTACATCCTTATAAATTGTCCATACCGAGTTATTACTCAGACTGGTTGGATCACCAATGTCTTGTTGAAAATTAAAGAATGAAGCGGAATTATCGTTGTAAATAAACAGCCCTTCATGCTCTGTTCCAATCCAGATATTTCCCTTATCATCTTCATTTATGGCTAAAATAACATCCAGGGATTTGGAAGAATGATATGAATAACTTTTTAAAGAGTCTTGAAACTCACCCGTTGAATGATTGAATAAATTCAATCCTCCTCCTCGCGTCCCAACCCAAAGTCGGTGCCTACTATCTTCGAAAATAACCAAGGTATTATCCGAGCTAATGGATTTAGAATCTTTTTCGTTGTGTTGATAACGAGAGAATGAATTGGTTTCTCTGTGGTATTGATTTAGTCCTCTGTCCGCAGTAGCAATCCACAAGTTGTGTTGATGATCTTCGAACAAGTCCTTTATTGTGTTTTGACCCAGGCTATTCAGATTGTTCTTATCATACGTATGATGCGAAAATGTTTTATCCTTTCTATTAAATTGGTCTAACCCGGCATCATCTGTGCCGATCCATAAAACACCTTCGCTATCAATCACGATACTGTTTATCATATCGCTTGAAATAGAGTGGGGATTGTTTTGATCGTGTCTGTATGATGTGAATTTTTCAGTGTCCCTGTTGAATTGATTTAAGCCACCTCCCCATGTAGAAATCCATAAAACACCATTGGCGTCCTCAACAATATCATTGATAACGTTACTACTCAAGCTGTTTTTGTTACCCTCATTACTTTTAAATTGCGTAAAGGAATAGCCATCGTACCTGTTCAGTCCGTCACGTGTACCAAACCATATAAATCCGCGGCTATCTTGTAGCATACAAATAACGTTGCTGTGCGACAGACCTTGCGCGGTTCCGATGTGTTCAAATTTTAAATTCTGCACTTGCCCAAATACACCCAACGAGATGGCATGCATAAACACAATCAGAAACAATCGGTTCGCATGCTGCGTAGAAACAGAAAGGGACTGGTTTAAAGCCGAGGTTGTTACATTCTTCATTTCAATACTTTTCAAGTGGTCGATCGTTTTTAGTTAATGTGAAATGCCCACAAAACATTTCATATTTAATCCATTCCGTTTACTCAACATGCGGAGACCATTATTTTGTTTTCATTTGTAACGCTGATTTTTCCAGCAGGATAACCAGCTCTTCAATGTTTACCGGTTTGCTGATATAATCATCCATTCCGGCATTAATACATTCTTCTCTATCACCCTGCATGGCATTGGCCGTCATGGCTATAATAATGGGTTGAGTAGTTAAGCAGAGACGAATCATGCGCGTTGCTTCCAGTCCATCCATTTCGGGCATTTGAACATCCATCAGTACTACATCGTATTTCGACTGACTGACTGTTTCCAATACCTCCTTACCATTTTCTGCTATATCAGGATTATAGCCCAGCTTGCTTAATACTCTCATTGCCAATTTCTGATTTACACGATCATCTTCGGCAATGAGTATGCGCAAGGGATAATGTTTCGAGAAGTCGACTGAAAGTTTTTGTTTAGCGAATTGCTCCTTGCTGTTGGATGTCTCGCCCAGGTGCTTGAGGTTGCTGAACATATGCTCACTCAGTATGTGTTGCTTAATAGGTTTACTTATTGCCGAATTAAAAAGGCCAGGATTCTTACTTACGTTTTCTTCACCATCTGCACCTAATAGAATAATGGGGAGTTGTGGAAATTGCTTCCTCACTGCTTTAGCCGTAGACACTCCGTCCATTTCAGGCATCAACATATCAACCAATACCAGGTCGAGGTCATCCGTTTTCATCAGAATTTCTAGCGCTTGTTGTCCCGAAGAAGCGGTTACAGCTAAAAGTTTCCAATGTTCAATTTGACTTTGAAGAGAATTCAAACTGGCCGGGTTGTCGTCAATTATCAGAACTTTTTTTCCTCTCATGCCCTGCAATATATGGTCTTGCAATGGCTGAACGCCTGCTTTTGTAGTGAGTGTGAACCGCACCGTAGTGCCTTCATTAACTTTACTTTCAACAGTGATTTGGCCACCCATTAAATGAACCAGCTTTTTGCATATACTAAAACCAACACCTTTACGGGCTTGGTTTTGCAATGAAGCATCCGATTGAGAAAGCTCTCTTGTCAATGCCTTCAATTTATCTGGCGCAATACCTGTTCCTGTATCGCTTACTTCAAAACCAAGTACAATTGTATCGTCATTCAGCGTTTTTTCAATACTCACTTTTACAACGATCTCTCCATGTTGCGTAAACTTCACAGCATTCTCTACCAGGTTCATAAGTATCTGACGTATCCACAAACTATACGCAATGATGACAGAAGGAACATTATGATCAACCTGATAGACGAGTTCGAATCCTGCCTGTGTTGCTTTACTGGCGAATACATCCAGTACCTCCTCAATACTGTTCCGCAAATCAAAATCTTTTTCAAGTCCCATCTTTCCAGATTCAATCTTGGAAGACGCGAGAACATCATCAAACAAAATATCATTGATTACATCCAATAAATTTTCACCAGAGTTTCGAATGGTTTCGCAATATTCCCGCTGTTCAGGGGTGAGTGGCGTTTCTTTTAATAATGTTGTCATACCAATAACGCCATTCATCGGAGACCGGATCTCACGACTTAATCGTGCCAGCAGATCTCTTTTGATTTGATTGGCAAGCTTTGCTTCTTCCCGTGCTCTTCGTTCATTTTCGATTGAGTAGGTCAACAGCTCACTTTGCGTCAGTACCTGTTGCGAGAACACCGCCTTCTGGTTCTCCAGTTTACGAACGCGAATTCGGTAAAGCACAAAAGCAACGGTCAACACACCGAGTATTGCCACCACATTAAACCACATGTCTCGCCAGGAGATAAAAAGTAGCAAATCGTTTGGCCAGATGAAGTGAAGATAATTAAGCATAAAATCCATTGTTAATGTCAAAGTGTTTACTCCTGTCCTATCGAATATGCCGATTGTCGTTTTCTCCAAAAATCAGGTTCAACCCCACTATAAAATATCGATCGTCAGCAAAGGGGCTAAAGCTATAAATCGGGATCGTCCATCGACCTAATTTGAATCCTGCCATAACACCAAATTCATACATAAGCGGTTCTTCCGTTTTTTGAAAAAGTTGAGTGTATTGCAGGGCCAATCCTGCGTAAATCCATTTAGAAGGTTCGTAGCCGAGTTCAGACCAGCTATATATGAAATTCTGATACCGATCCGTATTCGAGAACGTATATTGTGACTGAGAACAGAAAAAGAAATCACTATCGTTGAAGGTTATATCCAGTCCAACAGAACCACCTTTAAACTTTCCTGTAGTGATACCTATAACGGGAATGATAGCATATGATTGCGTTTTTTCTTCGTTTGAGAAAATTTTTCCTACATAAACAGAAAAGGTTTTTAACGCTTCATAGTTATACCGTGCTTCTCCATACCATTTTTCATTTTGAATATGCACGATAGGAACAAGTGTAGGTGATTTTCCCATGCTAATATAAGCATATTGTTCAAGCCCTCCCTCGAACTGTGCTGCTGCCAAATGGCATGCACAAAAGGCAATATAGAACACAATGCTACTTTTCATTTTCAATGATGATCAATTCGGCAGTAGCCAGTTTGTCAAGAAGACAAATGTCTTTCAGATGGGGTGTCCATGAAAACAGAAGGGCATCAATGGGACGCCATAACAGCACCCAGCTAAAAATATCCAGGCTGTTGTTCAGTGGCAAGAGCACTGGATTTTCAGTATCAATCAATACCGGCACAACGCCCTGGCAAAACATAGCCACTACTAAACTAATACCAAGCAGTATCCAGCTCCTGCGTTTAAATCTTTCAAAGTCTTTCTCACGTATTATTTTTTTTAACGCAAAGTGCCTTCGGATAGAGTACATTAATGGTTTGGCGTACTCCTTATCGATTTCGGAAGAGCATTTCAGTTTATAGAAGATTACGGAATATCTTTTTGCTTGTCTTGAACATGCCATGATATAATCTTCCAGGTGATGACTCAGTTGCCTCTTATATATTGGAGCTGGATCATGCAGGTTAAAGTATCCACTAATGGTTTGCGTATCAACAGTAAGGAAAATATTTACCCTTTCTGAAACCGACTCACTCATATACTTCTTTATTTTATTGGTAATCGATTAATCTTAATTGCTATCCTCTTCTAAATTCTTAATGATGTTGTCACACATAGCGTTAATCAGATTCGCTTTAGAACATCGATCTTTTAGGTCTGCACGATTTAAATCTTCAATCATCCGGTTCAGTATGTCGCAATCAAGTATGCTGATCGTAGATTTTATTTTATGACATACTTTCTTAAAGACTTCCGGATCCATTCCAAGAGACCATTGCATCTCTTTTAAATTGCTGATCATAAGATCAATTAATTCAATCTTAAATTCCTGATCTCCGTCAGTATAGAGATCAAAATCGATGTTTAGAAGTTTGGCGTTAGGAACCTTTTCTTCGTTTACTTCCGGCTTATGAATGTTCTGTACCATGGTGATTATGTTTTTTTTGAAAGTGTTCAACCAATGATTTTTTTGTCGTGAATCTTGTCGACATATTCATTTCGCTGATTGATATATCAAAGTTGGACTGGATAGGCCACTCATCCGACAGGGAATTCCTGATTCGGTGAAAATCAGGAATTCCCTGCCTCAACATCTTAAATTGAACTGATTAGGGCCTTTTATGAGAAAATGAAATAACTCCTGACTGCAAAATCATAAACTATACGTTTCATTATTGTTCAGGAAACGAGTCTTTGATTTGCAACCACGGACTTAACAGATTTCTGTTCTTGAAATAGTCTAATCGTGTAGGCAGACACGTTCAGATGATACCTTGTGCGAAGTGTATAATGAATCAGAGATCTGAACTCCATAACGCCAAAATACTTTCAGGCATGGTGCAGTCTTAAAGAGTGATGATCGCACGAGTTTTAAGAAATAGCATTTTTGTTTTAATACTTCATCCTTATTGAAAGGTGCACATCGTGAGGAGCGGGCAAAGTTCCTCCAAAGTATGGCCATAAAGTGTAGTATATACCCGCATTGCAAGTTGAGATTCTTTCAATTCTGACTGGCTCCTGATTGTTGACAGAGAACACGTACGCATCATCCTGCAATTCAATTTGATATTGATTTTCTTGTTCGAGCTCAACTACTGTAATAAATTGTTCCACACGTTCACCGTTAACATAGCAGTATGCAAAGATCTCCAGTCTGTCATGTAGCCACTGCCATGCAAATCGCGCACTGTTTTCATGATGCATGGAATTACAATCTGAAAACCCCAGCAGCTTATTCTTAGAATCCTGAAAACTGGTTTCGGCAAACGCATACTGGCAAGACGCATCAAATTTAGCCGTAAACACGAGTCGATTGCTTTGCAGCGTTTCAACCACCCTGGGTACCGCATAATGCTCTCCCTTTGGAATTACAAATTGACGCATTAAATCAGGCTCATCTTCACAGTTGATGAATAGAATGGATAGTGAAATCAAAATCAATTGACAAATGAGCTTCATAATACTTGTATTTACTTTTAGGATGCCATATTCTGAGAAGCATCCTCAATAATCGTGAGCTTGTGATTTATAATGATGGTGATGATGACATTAAATAGATCAATGTGACCATGAATCCTACGCCTGCTACAAGCACAAAAGCGAAATAGAGAATGGGCCTGGTTTTGCTCATATTGTTTTTATGTTTTATTTAAAAGCTGTCTGTGATCTTCTGTGAACTTTATTATTGAATAATCCAATATGAAGTTTTAATAAAAAAGCAGGATAAGTATGCCTGAAACTGCCACCGACTGTTGCAGAGAGCCCTTTCATCAATTGCATTTTCGTTTCAAGTGAAGGCACGAATACAACAAATTTTGTATCCACAAGGCCTGTTCTGAGTTGAGCATAGAAGCTGATCTTTTGCGACCGCACGAGTGGAGCATTTAAATAGAAACCATACCATGAAGCATCATTGTTGCCATTTTCTATCTTAAAAGGCTTCATTGTAATAGCGGTCTGATAAAATGTACCTATTGCCCATTGCCTTCTGGTCTCATATCCTAAAGTAAATTGCGATTCCGTTGCTGAGACTGTTCTTTCTAATCCACAACTGGCGGTGAGATGTTGACCTCTTACTTCCTCCAGGCAAATCATTAAAATCAGTATCAGGAAAGTTTTCATATTAATTGGTTATTCAAGTACTGCACTGTTGAAAAAAGAAGCTCAGGAAACTCTTTACAATTATTTTAATCGATTCATGCCAAAGGCTATCCCCACATTAAAGGCGATTTGGTTTGACATATTCGTTTCAGTAAATACAGCTGATTTTTTTGACGCAAAAGGCCTGCTGTATTTTGCATCTGCGAAGAGTTTAATAAACTGATATTTATCACCCAGGTTAACTGCAACTCCGGAACCCACTGAAAAAAGATAGATACCTAAACTTCCCAAGTAAGGCTCAATGTCTACACTCCTATTTACCCCACCGGGTTGCTCTCCAATATAATATCCATGCAGCTTGTAATAATTTTTAGAAATTCCTCCTATGAAATAAGGCTCAACAAGGTGTATTCTTTTGGTAATCAAAGTCATCGGATAAAAGTCTGCATTTGCTTCAATTTCGATAAGATCGGTTGTATGTGGAACCTTAGAAGATGAGTAGTAAAGACCAAAGTTCAATTTTGTTTCAAGTGCTTTGCTTCCCCAGATCAATCCCACTGATCCACCCTCTTCCAGCAAAGCCATTTTATCAATTGCAGTGTAATTGCTCGAAAGCTTGCTTGACCTTATGCCGAAAGACGCAGTAAACCCAAGATGATCTCGTTGATTGGAATAGCGTGTTTGGGCTTCGCTTTTTTTGAAAAATAAAAAGGCGGACAGCATTACAATTAAAACACCTTTTGCGATTTGGAATAGAGTTTTCGTTTTCATAATCTTTTGTTTGATCGATGATTCAAAATTGGGTCTAGCAACAGCACTATCCGACAGATAATACCTGATTTGCAATAAATCAGGTATTATCTGTGATTTTCCTTGGGAACGGTATCAAAATGAAGGCTGTCGTTACAAACTAAAATCAAATGAATTTTTAATTCAGTGAAACCCTTATAAGGGTTTTGTGGAAGATTCAACATCACTTTCGAGAAAAGGTCTTATCTCCACCGTGGGTATACAAACTGAGAGTTGATCATAATCTCTAACCATGCTAGGATTGATCTCCACATTTTGAAAAACTACTGTGAAGTAGCTAATGGGTCAATCACCATTTCCGAATGAGATGTTGTGCTGGAAAGTCGAGTATGAATAACCCAGCTAAACAATCATAAAAATTAAATATATCTTGCAAATGGCACACTGATGAACTACATTCATGTAGTTCATCTATAGACTGAAATTCTTCAAGTGGGGTGCGCTTTGTGTACGAGTGGATGAACGATTAAAGATAAAATTGCACTCTTTTCTTTAACTGATATTATTGAGCAAGAGAAGGTGCATCGTGCTTGTGGGTGATTGCAGAATTGTTTCTCATGATCAATCGCTTCTTGCATCATTTTATCATGCCGCGTTACCTTATGGAGTCGACATAAGTCTGGTACCTTTAAAAAAGTTTGGTCTACAAACGTTTAGCTAGCGCTTTATCAACCGAAAACAAAATCGTTATTCTCATGAAAAAGGCAATTATTTTCGCTTCGCTTTTCAGCTTATTTTCATTCACTGTTAATGAACCAAAAACAGCCATATACGAGGAACTGCCTTCATCATCCCTTGTTGTGTGTTCAACCAATCAAAGCCCAATCGTACATGAAAGTTTGGGTGAGCAAATCGGGGTATTTTTCTCATCCATATTAGATACACAATGGTGGCCAGCGCGGTGGCAATGTGGAGTCTGGTCATCTTTTCACGGATGGTTATACATCTCATCGGACATTACCATTGCCCTTTCCTATTTTCTGATTCCTCTTATCCTGTTGTATTTCATTTATCAAAAAAAACAACAGGCGGCATTTCACATTGTTATTGTACTCTTTATTCTTTTCATCCTGGCTTGTGGCCTGACACATTTATTGGATGCCTCCATGTTCTGGTGGCCAGCGTATCGGTTAAATGCTTTGGTTCGTTTTACAACTGCTGCCATATCCATGGGAACCGTTGTTGCCTTAATTAAAATTACCCCACAACTTATGCAGTTGCAAAGCCCGCGATCGTTGGAACTTACCATTCGGAATCGAACCGCAGAATTAAATAAAAGCATGCAGCTCAATACAGCTTACCAAACGGCCTTGGATGAGTCATGTATTGTAGCCATCACCAATCAGCATGGAATAATCAAGCACGTCAATGAAAACTTTTGCAAAATTTCGAAATACACAAAAGAAGAGCTGATCGGAAAAGATCATCGCATTATCAATTCAGGTTATCATTCAAAGGAGTTCATCCGTGACTTATGGGAAACCATAAGCTCTGGAAATATCTGGAAAGGAGAACTGAAGAACAAAGCAAAAGACGGAACGATCTATTGGGTAGACACTACCATCGTTCCCTTTCTGGATGAACAGGGCAAGCCGTACCAGTATGTTGCTATTCGTGCAGATATTACAGCGCGAAAAAATGCGGAGAATGAACAGGCACTATTCGCTTCTATCGTCAACTCATCAGCAGATGCCATCATCGGCAAAAACATGGATTCTATCATTACCAGTTGGAATCAGGGAAGTGAACGAATTTTTGGCTACTCATCAAAGGAGGCAATAGGTAAACACATCTCCATGCTCATTCCGAATGATCGGTTAAATGAGGAGATTGAAATCATCAAAAAGATTGGAAGCGGAAAGTATATTGACCATTATGAAACAGAGAGAAAGCGCAAGAATGGAAGTATCGTACCCGTTTCCATAACGATTTCTCCAATTAAAGATACCCTGGGTAATACTATAGGAGCCTCTAAAATTGCAAGGGATATTACTGATCGCAAAAGAATTGAAGAAGAAATGGCCAAGAGTGAGTTTCACTTTCGTGATACATTGGATAAAATGCTGGAAGGCATTGAGATCATTGGTTTCGACTGGCGTTACCTCTATGTAAATGATGCGTATGAGAAGCAAGTAAAGTATTCGAAACAAGAATTATTGGGTTACACAGTAATGGAAAAATTTCCGGGCATTGAGAATACAGAAATCTTCAAAAAGATTGAGCGATGTTTCCACGAACGTATTTCAATTCAACTCGAAGATTCCTTTACCTTTTCAGATCACTCAAAGAAATGGTTTGAGATGAGTTTCCAACCTGTGCCGGATGGGGTCTTTATTCTATCCATCGATATTACCGAACGCAAGAAAGCGGAAGAAGAAATTATCAAAAGTGAGAAAAGATTCAGAGGTCTAATTGAGCATAACAATGATATCATCCGGTTAGCCGATAAAGATTTCAAACCTATTTATCACAGCCCTAACCTGGAGCGTATTACTGGTTGGAGAAACGAAGACATTGAAGAAGAAGGAGACTTCATGTTGGTACATCCTGAAGATCGAGGTAAAATGGTTTCATTTTTAAATGAAATAAAATCAAATCCTGAAAAAATTATTCCATTTAATTATAGGTTAAGACATAGACAGGGTCATTTTATTTGGGTAGAAGGAACCGCTATTAATATGCTTCACGATGAATCCATCAAAGGCATCATTACCAATTTAAGAGATGTAACAGAAAGAAAAAATACAGAAGAAACACTGGCCCATGAGCGTGCACTTTTAAGAGCACTGATTGACAACCTTCCTGATTATATTTATGTAAAGGATATTCAATCACGCCATATCCTCAATAACAAAGCAAATGTAGAGCTTCTGGGAGCCATAACAGAAAAAGACACGATCGGTAAATCGGTAATTGACTTTTTTGAATCCGAGATAGCAAAGGGCTACATGGAAAACGACCAATTGGTTTTCCAATCCGGCAAGCCTATTATGAACCAGGAAGAGACTATTTTAACTCCAACCGGTGAACTGAAATACCTGCTCACAACAAAAGTTCCTCTCAGAGATGAGGATAATTCAATCACCGGACTAGTGGGCATTAGCAGGGACATTACCTGGCAAAAAGTAGCCGAACAAAAAATCGCGCAAAGCGAAAAAATTTATAGAACCATTGCATCGAGCATTCCAGGTTCTGTGATCTGCCTATTCGATCGCGACTTCCGTTACTTATTAATTGAAGGTGATATGCTTGAAAAGGCCGGATATTCAAAAGACCTCTTATTGGGAAACAAGATTGAAGATGTGCTACCTGAGGAACAACTTGCTTATGTAAAAGATTCCTATGAACGTGTCTTTCAAGGCGAATCGTTTTCAGAGGAAACCAATCGGTCGGGCTATGACTTTTTTACTCACTTTGTTCCATTGAAAAATGAAAAAGACGAAGTCTATCTCGGCATGTCGGTTGCAATTAATGTAACGGAACAAAAAAATGCACAACGTGCCATTGCTGAATTAAATGTTAACCTGGAAGAGAAGGTAATCCGGCGTACAACCCAGCTAGAATCTGTTAATAAAGAGCTGGAAGCTTTCTCTTATTCAGTTTCGCATGATCTGCGTGCACCTTTGCGCGCAGTGAATGGCTATGCAAAAATGCTGGAAGAAGATTATAATGCTGTATTGGATGATAATGGGTTACGTCTGATTGGCATTGTGCGCGAAAACGCAAAACATATGGGCCAACTCATTGATGACCTCCTCGCCTTTTCACGATTAGGCCGAAAGGAAGTTCAAAAAGAAAAAGTCAATATGAATCGTTTGGTTCAGTCAGTTGTTGAAGAAATGAACAGCAATCAAAAGGTTATCGAATTTAAAATCAAAAACCTTCATGTGGTTTGGGGCGATCCGGCCTTGTTGAAGCAAGTGTTGTATAACTATATTTCCAATGCCGTAAAGTACTCTTCCAAAACAGAAAGACCTTGTGTTGAAATCAAATCCGAATTGGTTAATCAAGAGGTCATCTTCTCCGTTGAGGATAATGGAACTGGCTTCGATATGAACTATTCGCATAAACTTTTTAATGTATTTCAACGACTTCACAGCCAGGAAGAATTTGAAGGTACAGGTGTTGGACTTGCCATTGTCGCTCGTGTTATAAAAAAACATGGTGGCAAGGTTTGGGCTGAAGGTAAAATTGGAAAAGGTGCAACATTCTATTTTAGTCTTCCCGAAGCATCTCACATACTAAACAATCTGAATTAAAATACAGTTATGGACCATCCCGAAATTGAAATTCTTCTTATTGAAGACAATATGAACGATGCTGAAATGACCATGCGCTCATTAAAGAAAAATAGTGTAAGCAATAAAGTGCTGCATCTTAAAAATGGAGAGGAAGCATTGGATTACATTTTTGGCAATGGGCAATTTGGAGGACGTGATATCAATAAAAGACCCAAAGTCATTTTGCTGGATTTAAAAATGCCAAAAATAGATGGTCTTGAAGTACTCCAAAAGATTAAATCAAATGAAAAAACCAACATGATTCCGGTCGTAATACTCACATCCTCCAAAGAAGATCCCGATATTCAGAAATGCTATTCGTTAGGAGCAAACAGTTACATCGTAAAACCGGTTGACTTTGAAAGTTTTCATAAAATAGTTGCCGAACTCGGAATGTATTGGATGTTGGTCAATCAATTTCATTCTTAAAAGCGGGACTGTTTAAGAAATGAATATGAAACAGAGACTCAAAATACTTCACCTTGAAGATTTGCCCACCGATGTCGAATTAGTTGACAGAGAACTGAAAAAAAGCGGGATGCAATATGAAAGTGTGGTTGTGTCAAATGAACAGGATTTCTCTCGTGAACTACTTCGATTTTCGCCTGACATCGTTCTGTCCGATCATTCACTTCCTACATTCAATTCGTTTGGAGCATTAAAAATTTTGCGTGAACAACAAATCAAGATTCCATTCATCCTGATCACTTCTACAACATCAGAAGAAGTTTCTGTCCAGGTCATGAAAGAAGGTGCCTGGGATTATATTCTAAAAGATCGAATGCAACGATTGCCATCCGCCATCGAGCAGGCAATTGACAAATACAATGTTCGGCAAGCAAAAAAGAAAACGGAAAGTGATTTAGAGGCCGCGCATCATAAGTTACTTTTTCATTTTGAAAATTCACCCCTTGGGTTTGTGGAATGGGATAATCACTTCAATGTAAAACATTGGTCTCCCCGCGCAGAAGAAATTTTCGGCTGGACTACTCAAGAATATCAGGATTTGCAAATACAAGGATTTAATGCTGTGTATGAAGACGACTATCCTATTGCTGTTCAAAAGGCGTTGGAATTAACATCAGGAGGAGTAAGTAGCAATCACTTTTTAAACAGGGCAAACACGAAATCAGGAAAAGTAATCTGGTGTGAATGGTTTAACTCCGTACAAAAAAATAGCGATGGCGAAGTAATGACCATTATGTCTCTGGTGAGTGATGTTACGGAAAAGAAACACGCTGAAGAAAAGCTTGCAGCAAACGAAAAACGATTTCGCTCACTCATCGAGAACATTTCAGACGCCATTGTGGTCTCTGATGCAGACTCCAACATTCTATACCAAAGTCCTTCGGTAGAGCGAATACTTGGATATTCTGAAGAAGAAAGATTAAATAAATCCTTAAAGAGTTTTATCCATCCTGATTATTCAAAACAATATGCAGAACTATTTCAAAGCGTACTTAAAAATGCAGGTCAGCCACATCCCTTTGAATTTCCTTTCCTGCATAAAAAAGGAAGCTACGTTTGGCTGGAGGGTATTACTACTAATCTTTTGAATGACCTGAGCGTAAATGGAGTGATTGCAAATTACAGAGATGTTACACAACGAAAAATGCTCAATAAAATTCTCCAGGAATATAATGATCGACATGAAATAGTTTCAAGAGCCACTAATGATGCAATATGGGATTGGGATATCGAAAACGATTTTGAAATCTGGAATCACGGAACGCAAACTATTTTTGGATATAATGAACGGGAAGTGGGTTCTTCGAGGAACTGGTGGAAAGAAAAATTACACCCGATGGATTATGAACGTGTTAATCAGGAATTAGAAGAATCATTTAAACGCAAGACAGAGAACTGGATATCGCAGTACCAATATCTATGCGCCAATGGAAATTATAAATATGTGCTTGACAGAGCCTTTATACTATATAGGGAAGATAAGCCAGTCAGAATGATAGGAGCCATGCAGGATATTACTGAACAAGTAGTTGCTGCGCAGGAACTTCGTTCGTTGAATGAGCGATATGAAATCGTTCTGGATACAACCGGAGACGCCATTTGGGATTGGGATCTTCTATCAAACGAAATAACCTGGGGTGAAGGGTTATTCAAGCTCTTTGGATATCAGGCAAAAGCTGCTATTCGCAGTTCCTTTTGGTTTGACAAAATCCATAACGATGATCGTAAACGGGTTGAACAATTAATTTTAGAAGTTGTATCCAACAGTAGGCAGTTTAAATGGGAGGATGAATATCAGTTCCGAAAATCAGATGGTACCTATTCTTTTGTTCACAACCGGGGTAAAATTGTCCGAAACAAAGAAGGCAAAGCCACTCGCATGGTGGGCTCCATACAAGATATTACAGAACGCAAATTAGCCCTTGAAGAAATTGAAAAGCTTTCGCTCGTGGCTAGCAAAACAGACAATATTGTTATTATCACAGATGCCGAAAAACGAATAGAGTGGGTAAATGAAAGTTTCGTTAAGCGAACAGGGTACACATCCAAGGAAGCAATCGGGCTTACACCCCGTATCTTGCAGGGACCAGAAACCGATCCATATATAGTGAGCCGGATACAAAAACATCTGGAAGCAGGACAACCTGTTATTGAAGAAATTCTAAACTATTCGAAAAACGGAAGTAAATACTGGCTTCGTTTAAACATTAACCCGGTATTTAACAACAAAGGTGAATTAACGAAGTTTATTGCTGTTGAAACAGATATTACGCATCAAAAAGAATATGAAGCAAATATTGTGGCTATTGCACGCGAACTGACCGAACTTATTGAACATGCTAATGTTCCCATCTTTGGGGTCGATCGAAACGGATACATTAATGAATGGAATAAAACAACGGCAGCGATATCAGAATATAATAAGAATGAAGCCTTGGGTAAGAAGTGGATTAATTTCATTGACCCTACAGTTCATAAAAAAGCCTCACAAATTATTGAAAACGCTTTTGCCGGAAAGCAGTCAGTAAATTTCGAACTTCCTTTTGTAAGCAAAAGCGGTAAACAGTTTATTCTGGTCATTAGTATTTCAACCCGAAGAGATAGAAACAAAAATATCATTGGAGCGCTTTGTGTTGGTCAAGATCTGACAGAAGTAATTCAATATCGTCAGGGCCTGGAAAACCTTGTCCAGGAACGCACACTCGAGTTAAACCAGGCGCTGAAAAAAGAAAAAGAGCTTGTGGAGTTAAAAAGCAAATTTGTTTCCACTGCTTCACATGAATTTCGCACTCCATTATCCACCATATCTCTGGCTACCGGATTTATTCGGAGATATAAACAACAAATTGTGCCGGAGGAAATTGATAAAAAGCTGGACAATATAGAGAAACAGGTGAACCAAATGGTGTATTTGTTAGATGATGTATTGCTCGTTGGTAAAGCGGAGGCTGGTAAAATACTGGTTAACCGAAGCGAAATTGAAATTGAAACCTTTAAAACATTAGCAGCCGAAGTAATTGAAAGCAAAAGGACAAAGCACCGACTTCACTTCTCCAATGAATGCACGGTTTCTTCCATCATGACCGATGAAAAACTGGTTCGCAATATTATTATCAACCTCATTACAAATGCGGTTAAGTTTTCGCCTGAGGCAGGCAAAATTGAAATGAATATCAGTTGTGATCTTCATGAGTTGATACTAACTATTAAGGATCAAGGAATCGGAATACCGGAAAAAGATTTAAAAAATCTTTTTACATCCTTTTCAAGAGGAAGTAATGTAGGCACAATTGAAGGAACCGGGCTGGGCCTATCAATCGTAAAAAAGGCAGTTGACCTACTCAATGGAACTATCGAACTTAAAAGTATTCTTGGAAAAGGGACTGAATTTAAAGTTACATTGCCATTGGAGTATGCCTAAGCAAATTTTAATTGTGGAAGATACGGCTGACCTGCGTCACAACATTGTTGAAGTTCTCAGCATGGAAGGGTTTACCGTATCCGATTCTGCAAATGGTGAGGAAGCACTGGTGCTTCTTGAAACCATAAATCCAGACCTCATTATCACCGATTTATTGATGCCTAAAATGAATGGTTTTGATTTAATTCAGAATATCCGGCAAAACATACAATGGAAAAACATACCGATTCTTGTCTTTTCTGCCACCCCACCCATCGAGAATGAAAAAAGGGTTTTAGAACTTGGAGCAAATTCCTATCTTAAGAAGCCAAGTACTTTAGAGGCACTTGTCGATGTGGTAAATAAACTAATTGAACATGAGTAATATAATCAAAGTGGCCATTGCCGATGATCATGCACTTCTACGACAGGGTATAATTTCGTTATTGCAAAAAATGAATGATGTCGAAATGATTGGTGAAATGTCAAGTGGAGAAGAGGCTGTAAATTTTGCACGCGAAAATAGGCCAGATGTTTTCCTGATCGATATTGTGATGCAAGGTATGACGGGTATAGAAGCATCTCGGTGGATAAAGGAACAAGGAACTTCGATTAAAATTATTTTGATTTCAAGCGAAGTCAATAAGGATTTCATTTCTGCTGGAATTAAATCAGGAATTGATGGTTATCTGAATAAAGACATCGATCAAAAGATTCTTCATACAGCCATTGAAACAGTATATATGGGAGGCCGTTATTTTAGCCCTGAAATTACAGCACTGGTCTTTCAGGATTTCTATCTAAAAGAAACGGTTGGAAAGGGGCTTCCATCGAAAAAGAAAACAATACTCAGCAAGCGTGAAGAGGAAGTACTTACCTTAATTGCCAGTGGTAAAAGCCTGAAAGAAATTGCTGATATATTGTTCATTAGCATTAAAACGGTTGAAACTCACAAACTTCATATTCACGATAAATTAGGACTGACGAATACAGCACAGCTTGTTAAATATGCTATTGAAAATAATCTGATAGAAGTTAGTCGTAACAAGCAATAGCATTAGTCGAGATCTTGATACGTTGGCCTTAGTCCATAATACCCCACATCTGAACAATGCATCCTCAATTATCGGCTAATGCACACTGCTGAATCCAGCAACAATTCACGTAAAAGAAGCTATATTTTAACCACTCTATCAGGAAAACTCTTAGACTCCTGATTTTCATTATTCCGATTCATGCTGATTGATAGCAAATGGTTTTGACTGACCTTTGATGTATCCTTTAAAATATATCAGTATGAAACCCGCAGAATATAATAAAACTAAAATCGCTGAACTTGAAAAGGCCAATAGAGTGATCAATCAATTTGTTAACAGTTGCTCTCACTCGATGAGAGGGCCACTTAAATCCATTAAAGGCCTGGTAAGTCTTTTGTATAAAAGTAAAGAACTTCCGGAATTGGATGCCATTAAATTTCTTGACCTTATAGATGAATCCGCATATAAGATGGAAAACATGTTGGATGAACTGGAACAACTACTTGAAAACTCGAAGCGCAGGATAACAATAAAAAAAATTAATTGGGACGAATTAATTCAGTCGGTGTTGACGCGATTCCAGAAAGAAATTGTGGCAGCCCAAATAAAAGTAGATATCACAATCGAACAACTAGCCGATTTTTCATCTGATCAATTGCGATTGTATTTAATTCTTTCACATGTAATAGAAAACGCCATTCAATTTCAGGACGAAACTAAAAGTGGTCATAGCATTCATATTGGTATTCAAACCAAGTCTCCTGGCTGTATAATACGCATTTCAGATAATGGGATTGGAATTAATAACGAAGCGCAAGAGAGCGTATTTGATCTTTTTTATCGAGCCACAGAAATATCAAAAGGAGTTGGTGTTGGACTCTATGTTGTGCGTGAAGCGGTTGAGAAAATGGGAGGTAGTATTATCGTGGAATCCGAACGAGGAACTGGTTCCGTTTTTATTCTTACGATTCCTAATTTGGTTTCAATAAAAAAAGGCACCATTGTACATCAAATTAATAATTAGCTGTAGGATGGAGCCTTCAAATTAAGGTTGATAGCAATTCCATTGATTAGGATCTGTAACGGTGTTGAAAACAAATTGGTGAGAGTTGAGGATTGCAACGCGACTTTTTTATTGTTGTTCATTTCCCTCTTCTTAATTTCAGGCTTTGTTGGTTTTAATATAATCCGACAATGCGGCATGGTAAACCGACTGCCCTTTCTTCAATTTCTTTTTATAGATCTTTTGTAAGGCGGGATCCTTCAATACAGATTGAGCATACACTACCGCTTTCTTAAACTTTGTATTGGCTTTCTTTTGAGGAGTAGATAACTTAACTTTGCTGCGATCAGGTCGCTTTGAAATAACCAATCCGTATTGATACTGTTTCAAAATTACATTACCCACAGATCCGCTGAGTGCTTCAATCAATGCATTTTTCTTCGCTATTGCCATACGCTAAAGTTAATGAATTGTTTCTGTAAGATTCAAGCATTTGCCGTTCATTAGCCGTCCATGAACCGTTCATTAGCCGTTCATAAACCGTCTTACCTTGTTATATCCTCTATGTACGGCTCAAGTAAAGTCCAATTGGAGTCCCCGCACGAAATATATCCAATACCCCTTTACGGGCAAGTTTATTTTGTTTTCAAGCGAATCACCGTGAAAGAGTATGGTGGAAGGACGGAGGTAAATTTCTCCGACACTGTGCACAATGATTCAACAGGTCTTGCTTTCTCATCTGTTGGATCTCCCTGAAGAACTGTTACTACTGCCGATGTGGTGGCGATGCCAATATCTTTCAGTTCGAAGGTCGAGTGTACCTGCACCGGCAACAGGTTCACCATCTTGAGTATCAGGTCCCTGGATTTTGAATCACGTACTACGGAAATGCCGACACGCTTTGTAACCGCATTTGCCTTACTGGAAAGAGATATGACAGTGGGTAAATATTCGGTACCGGCGTTGAGTCCAAAAAGTTTCTGAACAAAATATCCCACTGTCGGTTTCACTTCCTGGTTATTGAAGTATATGAGGTTCGGATTCCATTGCGTGTTTCCTTCCTTCGCTAACAAAGGTGCGTAAGATGTCATGCTGACCACATCACCATTTCGCTCAAGTGCAGTAAGGTAGAGTGCTTCTGAGAGTGCTGTTTCAACATTACTTGATCTTCCTGGTAAGTGGCTTGCATATTCACCCAGGTACACTTTGGATTTTGACCGATCGTACTTATCGTAATAATCCTGATTGTAAATAAACCAACCCGGTGACTCATAGTAATGTTCATCTACCATTGGCACTCCGAGGTTGTTTGCCAACGTCCAGCCTTCTTCATAGTCGGTTCCTTCATGCGCTGGTCCAACCGTACCGATGACTGTGATCTCAGGGTATTTTTGTTTCACGGCATTGAAAATCATTTCAAATCGTTCTTCAAAAACATCCGAGATAAGATCTTCATTTCCGATGCCTATATATTTAAGGTTGAAAGGTTTCGGATGTCCGGCAGCTGCGCGTAGTTTACCCCATGTCGTTTTAATATCTCCGTTTGCATACTCAATGAGGTCAAAGATGTCCTGTACAAATTCATCCATCTCATTCATTGGAATACCGCCTTGCTGACCACCTCCACCCGTTGCTGAATTCTGACAAGGCACACCGGCGGCAATGACTGGTAAGGGAATTGCGCCAATGTCTTCACAATATTGGAAGTACTCAAAGTATCCAAGGCCGGCAGTCTGGTGGTATCCCCACAGGTTGCGTTGTGGTTTACGGCTTTCGATTGGGCCAATGGTTTTTTTCCAACGGTATAGGTTATCTAAACCATCTCCGTGCGCAACGCATCCGCCAGGAAACCGAATGAACCGTGGGTGAAGATCTGCAATAGATTGAGCGAGGTCTGCACGAAGGCCGTTCTTTCTTCCTTTGAATGTTTGCTGTGGGAACAACGAAACAACATCGATTGCCAGACTGCCCGCGCTAAGGGGTTGCAACTCAAGATGTGCATCATCTGCACTCGCCGTTGCCGTGAGCACCGTCTTTACATTTTTCCATTCAGAAGCAGACACCGTTATTTTTTCCTGCGCTATGACAACATTATTCTTATCCACCAATCGTATCAGCAAACTTATTGACTTACTGGTAAATCGTTTTGCAAAAAAAGAAAAGTCATACCTTGCCCCTGCCTTTATGGGTATACCATTATACCCTGTATTCACCAGAGCTCCACCGGGTTTGCGTGTTACCACCACGGCATAGTGACGATTGTTGGCGTGTACCGGGTTAATTGTATCAACGGAAAACGAAATTTCTGAGCCGCTCAGTTTCCAGGAATGCTTGCTGTGCCATGTTGCATCTCTTCGCTCCTTGTCATCGAGATCATATTCAAAATCACGGTTCTGAATCAATTCAGCATAGAGGCCTCCGTCAGCAGCATAGTTGATGTCTTCAAAAAAAACACCGACCAACAAATCACTGATGGGTTTAACTTCACTGTTGTTCACAGTGAACGTAGCATCAATATCCTTCAATCCGGCAAAGCGTTGATTGTCTTGTTGTGTGCGCTCACCGTGTAAGGCCTGCTTATATTGAACCGTCTCATAATTGGTGTTCAGCTGGGCGACAACCGACCATGCAACGCGATAGATTTGTCCACGAAACTCTCCCAACGATAGTGTAATGGAAATGGTAGGATTATGGTACTGGTCTGGAGAAATTTCCCGCGCACTGCTGTAAGATTTAAAATCAAGCGTTGTTATCTCAAAGTATTTTTTACCGGCACCGATATAAGTTATAGTATACAGGTTTGTCTTATGATCATATTGAACTACAGGATCAGCGAAAGTCTGCCCTTGCTGAATGGCTGGATAGCTTTGCCGTCCCCAGCGAACCAGATCTACCGATGATGCATGAGCAAACAGGTTTTCTTCTTTGTTCAGGGCCCACACACAGTGCCACTGTCCGTCGTGACCGGGAATGAGAAATGGGCTCATCATTCGTTTCTCTTTTCCCCATCGTCCATAGTCACTTCGGACAAACGAGAAATCATCGCCAATGGGAAACCAGTTTTTCTTGTCACGGCTCCATGCAAAGTGAAGACCGTCACGACTAATATTCTCAGGTGAGTTGTAGGCGAACAGAAAAACTGAATCTGGTTCTTTCAGGGCAACAGTGTTTATGGCAAATCCTGTCTGAAAGAATGCAAAGCATACAAAAGTTGATAGTATAGTTTTCATTATAGGTTGTAAAGTATGACTCCGACACAAACAAAACATTCACAATATAGTCGCTGGAGATCATACACAATCAAGTTTGAACTTGGAAGAATTGAATATGAGAATGAAAGGTGAAGATTGAATATCTAGACGGTGACAACTTGAAACAAAGAATAATTAATGAACTTTTAAAATAATTCTATGCCTACAATACCAATATGTCCACCATTTAAAAAATCAGAAATCATAATATCAATAGAAGACTAATATGTAAGAGGTCAAAATCATTTTGACAACATTCAAAAGTTCGTTGAGTTCTTGTATGATAACCCGGAGTTAGTTAAAGTATTGGGCTACCTACCCAAAAAGAAAAAATAATTTTGCAATATTTTAGTGTGGTAACACCGTAGGCTCTTTGTGTGGTAATAATGAAAAAGCCCTTAATTTCAAAAATTAAGGGCTTTTTATTGGGTACGTGTAGTCCGTACGGGAATCGAACCCGTGTTACCAGAATGAAAATCTGGTGTCCTAACCCCTAGACGAACGGACCATATTAAATGGTATTGGGCTTTGTGTGAGTGTGTTCTTTTGTAATTCCTTCAAAAGAGGCTGCAAAGATAGACCCGTACTCTTGATTTGCAAACCTGTGCAATAAAATTTTTCGTAAACCATATTTTATTTCATTGGTTTTGGTCGGCAGGTCGTCTATTTTTGGCTTCTCGAAATTTAAACCAAATAGAAAAATGACTAAAGTAGGAATCAACGGATTCGGCCGCATCGGTCGCCTGGCTTTTAGAGCAGCTGTCAATCGCAAAGACATTGAGATTGTTGGTATCAACGACATCGTAGAACCAGACTACATGGCGTACATGCTCAAGTATGATTCAACGCATGGAAGATTTGACGGAACCGTTGAAGTAAAAGACGGAAACCTGATCGTTAACGGAAAGAAGATTCGCGTAACTGCGGAAAGAGATCCAGCTAACTTAAAATGGTCTGAGATTGGTGCCGAAATTATCATCGAATCAACCGGATTATTCCTTACTCAGGCAGATGGTCAGAAGCACATTGCAGCAGGCGCGAAGAAAGTTGTTTTCTCTGCACCGGCAAAAGATGATACTCCTACTTTCGTAATGGGTGTAAACCATAAGAAATTAACTTCAGCACATACGATTGTTTCGAATGCATCATGCACAACGAACTGCCTTGCTCCTATTGCAAAAGTGTTGAACGATAAATTCGGAATTGTGGAAGGTTTGATGAGCACAGTACACGCTGTTACAGCAACTCAAAAAACGGTGGATGGTCCTTCAGCAAAAGACTGGAGAGGCGGCCGCGGAGGTTTCTCTAATATTATACCTTCATCAACCGGTGCAGCAAAAGCGGTTGGGTTAGTATTGCCTGAATTGAAAGGAAAACTTACCGGTATGTCATTCCGTGTTCCTGTTGCTGACGTTTCTGTTGTGGATCTGGTGGTTCGCTTAGAAAAACCAGCTACATACGAGCAAATAAAGGCAGCTATGAAGGAAGCATCTGAAGGTGAACTAAAAGGAATTTTAGGTTACACAGAAGATGAAGTAGTATCATCTGATTTCTTAGGTGATGCGCGCACTTCTATTTTTGATGCAAAAGCAGGAATTGCCCTAAACGATAATTTCGTGAAAGTAGTATCATGGTATGATAACGAGTGGGGATATTCTAACAAGATTATTGATCTCGTTCAGGAACTTGCAAAAGTTTAATTCCAATCACAGTATAAAGAAAAAGGTGCTTCAACAAGCACCTTTTTCTTTTAATACACGCTCTGAACAAATAGTCAAAGCAGCTTAACGTTTTCAGGTATTCAATGTTTACATCAAACAATACCTTTCTTTCGTGAAGAACTATTACACCATATTGGGAATACGATCAACATCCAATGTTGCTGAAATTAAAGCGGCTTATAAAAAATTAGCGAAAGCCTATCATCCGGATAAAAATCCCGGCAATCCTGAAGCAGAAGAAAAATTCAAATTAATTAATGAAGCCTATCAAACCTTAACTGATTATAATAAGCGGAGCCGGTATGATGCTCAGTTTCAAACACCATCACCGCAACATCGAAAAAACTATTCGAGAGAAAGACGAAGTAACTCCCGGAGTTATAGCCAACCCTCGCAAGAGGAACAGTATTACAAAATCGATAAGACCTATTTCAGAAACCAAGGTCTTACGTTATTGGTATTTGTCGTAATTGCCGGATTATGTTTGATTGTGATACAGTCATTTCGATATTTTGAGGGCCTGGAACGAACGCGACAATATGATATCATTACGAGCAATTTATATTCGATTGATTCCTTGTTCTCATCCGGCAAAGTAACAGAAGCCTTTTCTATCCTTCATGCTCTTACCAAAAAAGGATCAATTGATTTGCGTATACAAAATGCGCACGATAGTTTGATAAACAATCTTCAAAGACGTGCAACAATAAAATATGGATCACAACAGTTCTCCTCAGCCATCACCGATTATTTCCTTCTTCGCCAATACGAAGAACCAAAACGATTGGAGACTACTCTCAAAATTGCTCAATGCCAGTATGCATTAGAAAACTATAATGAGGCTGTAGTGGTGCTGAAAGAGATTGATAAAGAACGGCCTAACGATCTTGAACTTCTTTATGAAATCAGCCTGATCTATCTGAATAATATTCATAATGCTAATGAGGCGCTTCACTATTTGTCAAGGGGCAAGGTTCTAATTGAACAAAGTTCAATGGAGAAAATTGGTAACTCATTTCATTTCTCAATAAACCCGGAAGATACTCCCGAGATCTACTATGAAATTTTCGAAGCCCATGCAGAAGTGAATGTAGCCTTGGGCAATTTTAATGAAGTTATTGAAGATTGTAACTTCGCCATCCACCTTCGGTCTTCAAAAAGCAAACCCTATAAATTAAGGGCAATGGCCAACATTGGCAACAATACATTAGAATCAGTTTGTGTTGATTTACAAAAAGCGAAAGAAAGAGGTGATCAAGAAACAGCTGATTTAGAAAAGAAATATTGCCAGTAGAATTAAATGAAGATTCAAATCGAGAGCAATTAAGCCCAACCTTCACTTAAAACAGTATTTTACTCTACTGAACACCTTAAGCATATTACCTGACAGGAATTCACAAATAAAAATATTAGGATTTTAGGTTTCATAAGCCGATTTTTCTCGAAATTACTGAATACAAGACCCTCTAGCAGTCGGTAACACGACCTACACCATGACACAACTGAAAATAGAGCACCTTACCTCAGTCAAGAAAAGCTACTTCAATATTCTGGCTCTTTTTCTGGCGCAGGAAAATATTGAAAGTCGCTTCTTGCGTTGCCTGCTAAAATGGGGGTTTCAACTCCGTTTAAATCCGGAAGACCTTAAACAAGCCGATGTAGATATATCGCATTTAAAGTTCGATGATAAAGTAGAAAAGCTGGAGGCTCTCTATAATCTAATCTCTATGATTTACCTTGATGAGGTAGTTGAGGATGTTGAACTAGAAGTAGCTACCATCTACGCAGAGAAGCTCGGTCTTAAGTCTTCTGTTGTTGGCGAACTGTTCAAATCGATTGCCACTGAAACGTATGATGAAACGAAACTTGCCAGCGTGCGCCAAGAGATTATGGACTTCCTCAAATTGAATAATGCGTAATGTAATTTTGCTTCTGTTTGTAAGTCAGCTGACTTTTGCTCAGTCTGATGTCTCCACAATTAATGCCTTTGTTGACAACTGGCATCAGGCAGCAGCATCTGCAAATGCTTCCCTGTTTTTTGATAGCATGGACGAAAATGGAATTTATATTGGCACGGCAGATCATGAACGCTGGACTAAATCAGAGTTCGTCAGCTTTGCAAAACCATATTTTGACAAGGGCAAGGCGTGGGACTTCAAACCTTACGACCGCAACCTACATGTAACATCTGATGGTCAATATGCATGGTTTTCCGAACTTTTAACAACCTGGATGGGTGTTTGTCGCGGGTCAGGCATTCTTCATAAAACTTCAAGTGGTTGGAAAATAGACCAATATCATCTCTCTGTTACAGTTCCCAATGAAATAATCAAAGATTTTATAACGTTGGTTGACCATTATAAAAACAGCCAGATCAAAAAGTGATTCACGAAGAAGGAGGCTATGTCTCGGTTCTGTTATTCATTAAATTAAGCTACCAATGTAGGATTTCGACCATATTTTGGCTGAAATAAAATTTAGGTATGACGACTTTTGAAGTAACAAAATACCATTACCATGGCAACTATACGAAACATTAGCTACAGAGGAATTAACAACGCCCGAATTGCCTCACGAATGAAACAAGTTGTAGTTCTTATTATCACGATCGTAATTGGTATGATCGTCTCTGTATTTATGAATGCTTGATTTCAAAAATAAGCACGTTTTTATAATCGAAATACCCAATGCGTTGGCGCATGATTTAATATTGGTCAGGTAAACGTTACTAGGCAAATCTTCTCTACCAATACTCTTACTTACAAAATCATCTCCTATAAAGATCAGAGTGACATCTGATTTGTCAAATTTATAGTGTAACTTAATGGTAAGAATAGTCCTCTTTAATGACCATCAGTCAAATTGCTGACTTTAAGGAAATACTTAACGCAAGAACTAAATCTTGCGAAAGAAAAATTGTTGCCTCCGTTATTATTCTCATTCTCTCTTATTTCATCTCTGCACCAGCACAAGCTCAGGATCATTTCCGTAAAAACAACACTCGGCATTATAAGGCAAAATTCAAAAACCAAGCCGCCCAATACTCCAATGCCTGCAATTTATTAGAGAAAAAAAGAACACGTAAACCGAAAACTAAATTACACTTCCTTTCAAAATCAAAGCCCAGGCAATATGCAGAGGACGGTGGTACAGGCAGAGTTCTTTCCAATCCAAATCCCAAGCCTAAGCATGTTGCAACTAAACCAACAGAGTCTAAACCAATTGTAACTGCGAAGGCAACTGAAATCCCTACACCAGAAAAGCTTGAAATACTCCATCATAAAGAAGACGATGTACTGGTTGAGAATAAATTACCTAAACCTACTTCCGAAAAACATGAGCGAATCAGGAAGATGGTGGAAGACCATTTGAAGACAAAGAAGGATAACGAGCCCATCGAACTTGCTCCACTGTATTTTACGTTTGCTGAAGATGAATTCTCCGTTGTTGATATGGACCCATTTCTAATCGCGGTGGAGTATGCTTTACAGGGAAGAATAATTTTAATTGAAGGTCATACGGATAATCGCGGTGATGCCAATTATAATAATCAACTCTCCATAAAACGTGTTCAAAAAATTCGTCAACTCATGCTCGATATGGGGGTTAGCGATGATCATATTTCCATTGTGGGTTATGGGGAGGGAGCTGCAAAGCATGACAACGCAACCGAGTCAAGCCGGCAACTAAACAGACGGGTGGACTTTAAAGCTTTTTAGTTCAAGACAGGTAATTCCAGCACGATTACCATTTCATTCATATTAACGTGTTCTGATCCAATCATACGCTTCTTGTTTATCGGTGAACACACCGAGTTGTACTTCATGGTGCTTAAACTTCTCTTCAGCGTCTAGTTTAAATTTTTCCATCGGATACTCATCAAACAAATCGTCACCTAGTATTACGGCATGAATTTTTACCTTGGCTTTGTCGAAAAGCAGATCGTCCCATACTTCTTCAAACCATTTCTCCGTTTCACTGTCCACTTCGCCAAGTAGTTGTGTATCCGCGAGCCACGCAAGATTCGCATAGACTTTACTAAACTCGATGTAATGCTGTTGTATCTTTACAAGGGTGTCTCTAAAAATATCACCAGGAGGTTCCTTCTTCCAAATATGGATCAATACCGGAAGAGCATCATCCAACTCACATCTCACATATTCGTTTTCAAAGACAAAAAGGAGCATATTTTTTGTCGGCTGGTATTAATTCAATTTAGTGAATTTTATTGAATCCTTTAACCAATACCAGTTGTTTCTGAAGGCAACAAATTAGAAGCGCAAGGGTCATCACACTGCGATTTACCTGTTTCAATTTTATAGTAGCTTTCCTGCATGGGTTTTAATCACGATACTTTTCTCAGCAACCCAGCACAAATAACAGAATCACCGTACCTCTCCATCGAGTGAGCTGAAGGTATTTACGTATACTCACCCGAAGGCAAACGCTACGATATAATCTCAGCATCGGAGTGAGCAATACGGAGCACCTGCAGTGTTTCGTGAAAAATATTAATTTGCGGAATGACTGATTCAAATTCTCTTCCACAGATTCCGATGCGCGTTGCCTCTATTGATGTGCTTCGTGCCCTGACCATGGTGCTGATGATTTTTGTCAATGACTTATGGTCGTTGAAGGAAATTCCACAGTGGCTGGAGCATGTAGAATATGGTGTCGATGGTATTGGTCTGGCCGATGTAGTGTTTCCAGCCTTTCTGTTTATCGTTGGATTATCGATTCCATTTTCAACAGACAATCGAAGAAAGAAAGGTGACGCAACAGGTGCGCTCATCATACACGTTCTTATTCGAACCATAGGGTTGCTCACCATGGGTGTATTCCTCGTAAATGGAGAAACGTATAACGAAGTAGCCACGGGCATGCCTAAAGTTTTTTGGAACCCGCTTTGCTGTTTTTCTTTTATTCTGATTTGGAATAATTACCCACAAACGATCTCTAAAAATTTTACCTGGATAGCAAAGGCCTTGGGCATACTGATTTTACTGGTGCTTGCCATTATCTACCGGGGCGGTGAACAAGGAAGCCTGGAATGGTTCAGTCCGCAGTGGTGGGGAATTTTAGGATTGATTGGCTGGGCCTATCTGGCCAGTGGCCTTATCGCAGTTATGGCTAAGAATAATTTTTATATCATTCTGGGCGCGTGGATATTTTTCAGCTTCCTCAGCATAGTGTCCAGTGCTGATTTAGTCCCACCTGTTTTCTCGTTTATACCAAATGCGATTTTGGGTGGAACCCTCACGGCCCTTATACTCGGTGGAGTTTTAACTGCGCTGATTTTTAATTACTATAGAAGTCGCCAGGATAATAAAGGACTTGTTATTGTATTCGTGACCATTTCAGGAGTATTAATTGGCCTGTCCATGATAACCCGGCCCTATTGGGGATTGTCGAAGTTAGGTGCTACTCCTGCCTGGTTATTTCTCTGCAGCGCTTTCACCATTCTGGCATTTGTAGTTATCTATTGGCTGGCCGACATGAAGCGAAAGGAAAAATGGTTCGATGTGATTAAACCCGCGGGTACTGATACTTTATTGTGTTACCTCATACCGTATTTTGTCTACGCGATCACAGCTGTTTTAGGTATTCATCTTCCGGAAATTATTTTGCTGGGAGGTATTGGTTTGTTGAAGTCATTTCTCTTTGCGCTCTTATGTGCTGTAATCACAGGAGGATTGAACCGTATCGGCATTCGGTTAAAATTATGAAACTTGCGGGTGTTGAAGAAGACTCAGAGGGATTAGTAGTCCCTTTACCTCGATCAATGTCACCGGTTTCCAGAACGCTGATCTTCAGAACAATAAAATTATCTGAATGAAGCGTTGGTTTTGCGGAAGCATTAGAGTCCTTGGGGCAAGTAACGCTGATGGGGAGAAATCAGGAAGCTTATCATGCTTCCCTACTTAAGTTTTTTCACTAGTTCAGTAATTTCTTCGAGCCTTGATTCAAAGAGAAGTACACCTGTGATGTCATCCGAATTATCTGAAACGACTTTACTTTCTTCTTTCAGAAAATCCAATTTCTCAAAAAGATCATTTAAGGAACTTTGTTCATAAAAGAAACCTCGGTCCGCTTTCCATTTCAATAACTCATTTTTAAGTTTTTCGTTCGAATCAACTGTGCTAGAATATTTTTCAAACAGAGTATTCAGTGTTTTTCTTTCTTTCTCAACTAAATATGCATCGTATTCAGTCATCAAAACATCCTTGTTAATAATAAGGGATTGTATCTTTTTGTCAAAGGACTTTTTCTTTTCGTTATAAAGAGCCCAGTCGGTACCTTCCTTTGATGTTGCCTGAGTATGATATACTTTAAACTCTTCAATAAATTTCAGTTTGGAAAAAATATCTACTTCTTGGCTACTTGCCATCCATGGAAAGAACATCACAATAAATAGAATCATTATTTTCATACCTCGTAAAGACCAACAAGTGTACAAAGCACCATCACCTTTACCTTATTGTTTAACACAAGATAAGCTTGCCAGGTAAATTATCCAATTGTCGGAACGGCTACATTATTAGAGAAAAAATTCAGAACACCAGACATCAGTAACTCTGATGCAACCACCATTACTTATTTCAATTTTGTATTAACTTTCCCCCATGGATTTTAGTCACGATACCTTTCTCAATCACCTCGCGCAAACAACTGACTCGCCTTATCTCATTTCCATCGAGCGGGCTGAAGGTATTTACTTATACTCACCCGAAGGGAAACGCTATACCGATATGATATCGGGGATCGGGGTGAGCAATGTGGGGCACAGGCATCCGCATGTGTTGCGTGCTATAAAAGAGCAGCTCGATAAACATTTGCATGTGATGGTGTATGGGGAGTATGTTCAATCTACTCCCAATCAACTCGCCAAGAAGCTAACCTCGCTCCTTCCGAAAAGTCTGAACTGTTGTTACTTCGTGAATTCGGGAACGGAGGCGAATGAAGGCGCATTGAAATTAGCCAAGCGTTTTACAGGAAGAACAGAAATGATTGCGTGTCGCAAATCGTATCACGGGAGTACACATGGTTCGCTCAGTGTGTCAGGCAATGAAGTGAAGAAGCAGGCGTTTCGTCCGTTGTTGCCGGATGTCACGTTCATTACGTTCAACACAGAAGACGATCTTCAATACATTACTACCAATACGGCCTGTGTAATTGTCGAAACCATTCAGGGCGATGCAGGTGTGAGGGTGCCGACACATTCATATATGAAGGCGCTGCGAAAGAAATGCACGGACACAGGTACGCTTCTTATTTTCGATGAGATCCAATGCGGCATGGGCCGAACAGGTACGCTGTTTGCCTTCGAACAATTTGATGTGGTGCCCGATATTCTCACCACTGCCAAAGCGTTTGGCGGTGGACTGCCAATCGGTGCCTTTATCGCTGATAAAAAGATCATGGAGGTGCTCACGCACAACCCAATGCTCGGGCACATTACTACCTTTGGTGGCAACCCGGTGTGTTGCGCATCAGCACTGGCTACGTTGGAAGTGATTGAAGAGGAGGAGTTGTTATCGAAAGTGGAAGCGAAAGGTAAACTGATTGAACGTTTACTAAAGCATAAATCGATTAAAGAGATCAGGCGATTCGGTTTGTTGTTCGCCATTGATTTTGATTCGGCCGACATTGTAGCGCGTATCGTGAATCATGCAAAAGAAGATGGTGTGATCTGCTATTGGTTTTTATCGCACCCCAATAGTTTTCGAATTGCTCCTCCCCTTACCATTACCGAAGATGAAATTCAGGAATCGTGCGCCATTATTTTGAAAGCAATAGATAAATCGACAATTTGAAGCATGTCACAAATTAAAAAGACTTTCGACCTTCTGGATTATTCGTACAAGATATTGGTAGTAATTGCACTACTCATTGTCTTGTGCATTTTCGCTGCAGATATTATTATTCCGATTTGCTTTTCGGGCATCTTCGCCATTGTGATGTTGCCTGCTGTAAAATTTTTAGAACGGAAGCTTCCCACTGGCCTGGCTATTTCGCTGGTATTGGTTGTAACGCTGGGGGTTTTAGTGTTGTTCATTTGGCTCATCGTGAATCAGATTACCAGCCTTGTGGCGGATCTTCCTGACCTGGAAGCCAAATTCAATTTGATGGAAGAGAATGTGACTACGTTTTTGAGAAAATATGTTGGTCTCAACAAAGCGGAACGCACGCAGTTTTTTAAGTCAGGCATTACGAACTTAAGTGGATATGCCACTGGCCTGCTGGCATCTACTACGAATGTGATTTCACTGATCATCCAGATTCCGATTTACATTTTCTTGTTCCTTATCTATCGTGATCGCTTCAAAGCGTTCTTCGAAAGTATGTTGCCATCAGCCGAAGAGTTTACGTGGAAGAAAGAAGTTGAGAAAGTGATTCAGGGTTACATTTCCGGATTGCTGTTGGTCACACTCATCATTGCCGTACTCAATACCGTTGGTCTCGCACTATTGGGAATTGAGCATGCTATTTTCTTTGGCATTCTTTCGGGCGTGCTTACTGTTATTCCGTATGTCGGTATTTTCATTGGCGCTACCCTACCTGTGCTCATGGCCTTGTTAACGAAAGACAGCATCTGGTATGCCGGTGGTGTCATTGCTATCTTCTCAACGGTTCAGTTTCTTGAAGGTAATTTTATTACACCACGCATCACAGGATCAAAAGTAAGCATCAATGCACTGGCAGCGATTGTTGCATTGCTGATCGGTGGAAAAATTCTTGGTATTGCCGGGATGATTTTAGCAATACCTGCACTTGGAGTTTTGAAGATCTTATTGTCACAAACCCACTACCTGAAACATTTTGTGATTCTGATTGAAGATAGTCCGCTTGTAAAAAAGAGTGAGCCGGAAATTGTCAAAATTGAAGACGATGGTAAAGAGGCTAAAAATTTAGAATCAGTTAATGAGTAGTTTCGAGTTTTACTTACTTCCGTATTCTCCATTCTGACGGATACAAATTATTCATCCGATTATCCAACACGTTTGCCCAACCTAACGGAATACCATTATACTGAATGAGGGCGAAACCCTTTTTCTCTCCATGTACTTCCAACGTTTCTTTTCTTAAGTATTGTAAGGCCTGGGGAAGTTCAACATTTAAAACTGTGAAGTGATCTTTGTTGAGTTCGATTGATAATGCAAGCGCATGCTCGGGAATCAGCTTCTCGTGTTTTACGGTCGCCATAGAAGTTCCGGCAGAGATGAGGTAAAGGTTCTTCGCTAAAAATTCAATTTCAAAGTTTTTGTTCTTCGGAAAGAATTGAACCTGGTCGTTACGAATAATGAAGGTTTTTTCATCTGGTGTGAGTACCCATTGATGGAGCTGATCAATAATCTTTTTCGATGGCGCAGTAAATGAATTTCGATGAACCATTCTGGTTTCGCCTCCATTCGTCTTGCGCATTACCGATAAGAAGAATCCTTCACCCTTTACTTTATGAGGAAAGAAACGATAGCCCATCACATTATCCTTCGTTGTCTGTTCAACATTCCATGACGGATCAAGTTGAAGAGAAATGAATTCAACGCCTTGCTCCTCTTTTAGCCACGCGAGGTTTTCTTCGTTCTCTTGTTCGTTGTATGTACAGGTAGAGTAAATTAAAATACCGCCTTGTTTTAGTGCGGGCCACACATCACTTAAAATTCTACGCTGACGCTTAGAGCACAGTGCTACGTTATCGGGTGACCACTCGCCCATTGCATTTGGGTCCTTGCGAAAAAGTCCTTCGCCAGAACAAGGTGCATCCACCACCATCACATCAAAGAAACCTTTCAATCGCTCGAAGTCATGCGGATCGTTATTCGTAACAACAGCGTTCGGATATCCCCACTTCTGAATATTTTCCGAAAGAACTGAAGCACGAGTACGAATCACTTCATTCGAGACCAATAAACTTTCTTTGTTCATCAGACTCAACAAGTGTGTTGATTTTCCTCCTGGTGCAGCACAAAGATCAAGTACATTCAATGCTTTAGTTTGATCTACTGCCTGGAGAAACGCTTGCTCGACAAACATGGAGCTGGCTTCCTGAACATAATAACTTCCTCCATGAAAGGTAGGATCAAGTGTAAACGATGGACGCTCACTTAAATAATAACCACTTTTACACCAGGGAATTTTCTCAGTATACTGATGAGGAAATCCTTTGGCTTCGTTGACGCGTAAGCTGGTGGGTGAGCTTGTTGTTAATGAATCGAGAATAGACTGCCAGTCGTTGGGACGCTGGGATTGAAGTTGATGAGAGAAAGCTTCCGGAATATTCGTCATTACCAAGTGTGATGCTTTTCGTTGTATTGCATGATCTTCATGAGATTATCAATCATATGCTCATATTCTTTCTTACCTAATAAATTCTGATACTCCACTGTCAATTCCTGAACGCAATATCGTGCTTTAATAACAAAGCGCTTTCCTTTTTCAGTTAATGAAATAATGGTGCTGCGTTTATCGGTGGCATCGGTCTTCGTTTCGATGTATCCTTTTTGCAATAAGTCTTTCACCACTTTGCTCATGGCCTGCTTGCTGATCCTGGCGATGGCAGCCAACTCATTGTTATTTGTTCCCTCTGGTTTGATGTTCATGATGAGGGGCATATGGGCCATCGTGAAGTCAGTATACCCATGACTGGTGAGCTCTTCCGTAGTCCAGGCCTCAAACTGCCGTCTTAAATAACTGAGAATCTTTCCCCAGCTTCTTACCTTGATGTGTTCCGTTTCCCGCAGTATAGTATCCAATTCCGCTTTTTTCATGGCTCAAAGCTACAACAAAACTTCACAAAAATAAAATAGTCAACACTATTGACTATTTAGTCAACCTAGTTTACTTTTGTCCAACAATCAAAAAAGGACATGGAAAACACAGAACCAACCAAAAAGAAAAACCCCCTCATTTTTGTAATGCTAGGTGTTGCCGTTGTAGCAGCATTCTTCGGAATTAAATCATTGCTTCACGGCATGAAAGTAGAAGAAACTGACAATGCACAGATCGAATCGCGCTCCGTACCCGTCATTTCTAGAGTAGCTGGATATATTGATTCGCTGGGTGTAGATGATTATGAACTGGTAAAAGAAGGTGAACTCCTTATTAAGATTGATGATCGGGAATATAAAATAGCCGTAACACAGGCACAAGCAGATCTCATGAGCGCACAAGCAGATATGACCAACGCACATGCTGCCTATAATAATAGTATCGCCAATAAAAAGGTGGCCAGTGCCAACGCAGCCGTTCAACAAACCCGCCTGACGAAAGCGAAGAATGATTTAGATCGTGATGAAGCTTTGCAGAAAGAAGGTGCTGTTACACAAAAGCAAGTAGACGACAGTCGCTCGGCTTATGATGGCGCGAACAAACAATACTCGGCTAACAATGAACAGATTAATTTAGCCAGTACACAAGTCGCGATTGCAGAAGCACAACTTCAAAAAATCGAAGCGTTGATCGAAACACGTAAAGCTGCTTTGGATCAGGCACAATTAAAATTAAGCTATTGCAAAATTGTAGCCCCGATCACCGGAAAGATTGGAAGAAGAGGAATTGAAAAAGGGCAATTCATTCAAGCTGGAGCTCCCCTCTTTTCAGTGGTGAACGATGAGAACTATTGGATCATCGCCAACTTCAAAGAAACACAATTGGAAAAAATGAAAGAAGGTCAGGAAGTAAGCATCGTGTTGGATGGTTATCCGGATGCTGAGATGACGGGTAAGGTTACTTCATTCAGTCAGGCAACGGGTTCAAAATTCGCTTTGCTTCCTGCTGATAATGCTACTGGAAATTTTGTGAAAGTAACCCAACGTGTTCCGGTAAAAATTGAAATTACCAATCCGGAAAAATACACGACTATTCTTCGTGCTGGCCTTAGTGTAAAAGTAGAAGTAAGCGTAAAGTAATATGGCGCTAAAAGGTTTTGCAAGAGTAATCATCGTATTGACTACGATATCAGCAGCCATCATGGAGCTGATCGATACCTCTATTGTAAACGTGGCCCTTGCTCCTATCGCAGGAAATCTGGGAGCAACTATTGAAGATGCTTCGTGGATCATTACTGCGTATGCGATTGCGAACGTGATCATTATCCCCTTAACAGGATTCTTTGCGCGTCTCTTCGGCCGGAAGCGTTACTACATTGGCTCGATCATTCTGTTTACCATTGCCTCCTACATGTGTGGTCAATCCGACAGCTTGCTCATGCTGGTGATCTGGCGTTTCATTCAAGGCATCGGTGGTGGAGCTTTGCTCTCTACATCACAAGGCATTTTGTTTGATGCATTCGAACCGGAAAAGCGCCCTATGACAGCCGGTATGTTTGGAATGGGAATCGTACTCGGTCCTACCATCGGTCCGATCCTGGGTGGTATCATCGTAGATAACTATGCATGGCCGTTGATTTTCGATATTAATATTCCATTTGGTATTGTGGCTACCATGCTGGCATTACAATTTGTTCCGGATGATACTGAAGAACAATTGGCGAACAGAAAGAATGTTGTGGTTGATTACCTCGGCATTTCATTTCTGGCCATTGGCGTGGGAAGTCTTCAGTATGTATTGGAGAAAGGTCAATCAGAAGATTGGTTCGAAGACACCAGCATTTTGATTCTTACCATCGTTGCTGCCTTCACGCTGATTTCGTTTGTCTATCGACAACTGACGAGTGAACATCCGCTCATCAATCTAAAGGTAATGCGAAACCGAAATATGATTGCCAGCAATTTGCTGACGTTCGTTGTAGGCTTTGGATTGTTTGGTTCGATCTTCATCTTTCCGGTACTCGTTCAACGCGTATTAGGCTATACTCCTACTGATGCTGGTTTCGGTTTATTACCGAGTGCACTGGTGGCGATTTTCATTATGCCGATTATTGGAAAGACACTTGGAGCAGGAACTCCACCATTGGTGTATGTCATCATTGGTTTCATTTCCTTTATCCTTCATGGATTTACTTCAGCAACGGCTGATCCCAATGCCGGTTTAGCATTCTTTATCTTTCCACAGATATTACGTGGACTTGGTACTGCATGTTTGATGGTGCCTTTGATCAACCAAGCTGTAGTTGGATTAACACCACAGGAGATGCCTTCCGGTATTGCGCTCACCAACATGCTTCGGCAATTGGGCGGTGCGTTTGGTATCGCGATTATGAATACCTATGTAGCACAACGCTATGTACTTCACCGCACAGATCTGGTAAGTAATCTCCAGGTGTTTGATCCGCAAACAGCAGAGCGACTTGCCACTTATCAGGCAGGTGCAATCAGCAGAGGCATTGATCCTGCTACAGCAACGAATGTGAGTTATAAAATTTTAGATCTCGCAGTAACCAAGCAAGGATTTCTCATGGCCTACCTCGATGGATTTAAACTCATTAGTTTATTCTTCATCATCACCATTCCGCTCTTGTTCATGTTGAAAACCAAAAAAGTGGACAAAGCTACTATTCAAAAAATTGCAGAAGAAAGTCATTAATTATAAGGATATGAAAAAGATTACAACACTACTCTCGCTCCTGTTGATTGTTCAATTCAGTCAGGCACAAGTAAATGATGAGTTGAAAAACTGGATTCAACAATCGTTTGGTTATTTCCCAAAACTAAAAGAGCTGGATAAAACTGCGGAGATAGGAGAAATCCGAATTGATGTGGCACATAGCAACTACCTGCCAAACATTAATGGAACAGCTTCTTACAACTATGTCAATCCCGTAAGTGAAAAAACATTTGGTGCCGCACCCAATGAAGCGCTTCTGCAATTTCAACCGTATAACAATTACAATTTTAATGTAGGATTGAATCAGGTGATTTGGGATTTCGGAAAAACACAGGCTCAAATTGAAAAAGCAAAAACAGAATTACTGATCACGAAGCAAAATACGGAAGTCGCCAAACTTCAATTAGCAACGCAAGTAACTTCGATTTACTATTCCATGATTTACCTGCAGAAATCTATCGAACTTCAGGATACAGTGATTGGATTCTATAATCAGAACAAAAAAATCATTGAAGGAAAAATCAAACAAGGCGATGGACTTCAGGTCGATTTATCCAACATCGAGAACAATATCAGCCAGGAAAAGAACAGGAAGCTGGAGTATCAACGTCAGTTAGAAAGACAAGCAGCCTTGCTTGCGTATACTACCGGATTAAATACTCAACCCACCTCAAAGGATTTAAACTTTTCTATTTCATTAACGAATCCATCCACCACACAAAATAATCCTGAGCTTTTAGTTGCTGATCAAAAAATTGCCAGCGCACAATCGGATCAAAAACTGGCTTTGCAAAACCGGCTTCCTACCTTAAACTTTCAGGCAGGTGCAGGTTACAAAAATGGTTTTCAGCCGGACATTGAAAAAATCAGATTCAATTATTTAGCAGGCGTTACTTTGTCCGTTCCTATTTTTCAAGGTCATCGAATTCAAAAAAATATAACCTTAACCCGCAAGACGGTTGAGTTGAATGAACTTTCAAAAAAGAATCTTGAATCCTCTTTACAGAAAGATTTGGAATCGGTGAATGCAGATTTAATTGCTTATCACGAACAAATTATTAATTCTCAAACACAAATTGATGCGGCAAGAGAAGCACTGCGATTAACTCAGGTTCGATATACAAGAGGTGTTTCAACTTATCTTGACTTGATCTTTTCTTCAACCAATTTGCAACGTGGTTTGCTGAACCAATGGCAATATGAATACCAGCAATGTCTTGCAATAGCAGAACTGGCTCGTCTTGAAGGCAGAAAGTTTTGGGAGGAATAGGCCTTACCTTTAGGGTAAGGAATGAAAAGCAATTAAATTTAGGTCTCAATATCGAGACCTAAATTTTTTTCCATGATCAAGGCAAACAATCCTAAACTGAAGAGCTGGTTAGAAATTCCAAAGGATTCTGATTTTCCCATTCAAAATCTTCCTTTCGGGATTTTTAAAACGGAATACTTAACACCTGTTGCCGGTGTAGCCATTGGTGATTATGTACTGGATTTGGTTTACCTCCACGAACATGGATATTTCTTCGGCCTGGACTTACCTCAGGGAATTTTCAATCAACGATACCTCAACGATTTTTTTGCGCTTGGAAAACGAAAGGTGAGCGAAGTGCGCGAACGTATTTCTGAACTCCTTCAACACGACAACAACGAGATTCGACTAAACATTGGAGCAAGGGAAATTTCCCTCGTGCCCATGAGTGAAGTGCAAATGCTCACACCGGTTCGAATACCCAACTACACTGATTTTTACAGTAGTGAAGAACATGCAACTAATGTAGGCTCCATGTTTCGTGATCCAAAGAACGCACTCCTTCCAAACTGGAAACATTTACCTGTTGGTTATCATGGGCGTGCTTCATCTATTGTTGTTTCCGGAACACCGATTCAACGACCACGCGGACAAGTGAAGCCAGCGGACTCAGATCTTCCCGTTTTTTGTCCTTCGAATAAATTGGATTTTGAATTGGAAGTAGCCTTTATCACCTGCAAAGAAACCAGGCTTGGCGAATCTATTCACACGGCTGATGCGGAAGATTACATTATCGGATTTGTATTGTTTAATGATTGGTCAGCACGCGACATCCAACAATGGGAATACGTCCCTCTTGGTCCCTTTCTTGGTAAAAATTTCGGTTCTACCATGTCGCCTTGGATTGTCACCATGGATGCGCTTGAACCTTTTCGGGTAGATGGTCCTGAGCAAAACCCACATGTACTCCCCTACCTCTCCTACGGTGGCCCAAAGAATTTTGATATCAGACTGGAAGTTGTTCTTCAACCTGAGCGATCGACTGAAACCGTTGTATGCCGATCGAATTTCAAATACATGTATTGGAATGTCAACCAGCAACTCGCACATCACACTATAAATGGTTGCAACATTGAAGTGGGTGATCTATATGCTTCAGGAACAATTAGCGGTCCGTCTCCCGGTTCATATGGTTCGTTACTGGAACTTTCCCGCAACGGAGAAAAATCATTGCACATGAATGACGACAGTGAACGTACATTTCTAAAAGACGGTGACACTGTTGTGATGCGGGGATACGCAGAGAAGGATGGCGTGCGAATCGGGTTTGGAGAATGTAAAGGAAAAATTTTATCAGCACATTAGTGTATATTTCGGCAGTAATTAACCACCAATAAATTACTTCACTTGAAAAAATATATTGTATCAGCCCTTCTTCTGATGGGGTTATCTGCTACTGCGCAGAAGAATACCCATCACCAAACACTTTATTGGCTTTACTATCAGAATCAATTATACTTCTCACCAAAACTGTATTGGACTAACAATGTTGATAACCGCAGGTTTATCAATCCGGATGCAGAGAATCAATTCATTTTTCACTCACGGTTGCATTACAAAACCGGAAAGTGGGATTTTGCAGGAGGCGTATCATTGTCCTCAATCTACACCCAAATTCCCGAGAATAAATCCACTCATGTTGCCACTGAACTAAGATTTGTTGCAGAGGCAAGTCATGAGCAACTTATCGGAAATGTATTCCTGCAAAATCGAGTGCGATTGGATAATCGTTTTTTGGAAACCAGCACACAACAAAGCGTTCTTGATACTTCTATGTACGTACTTCGTTTCCGGTATCGCCTGCAAGTGAGAATGCCGCTTGTAAAAGATAAGGATGGTGGTACTTTACTTCAACTACGTCTATCAGATGAGATCATGTTTAACCATAAAGAAAACTTTTTCGATCAGAACAGAATCTATGCGACTTTGGACTACAACCTGAATAAGAACTTTACCCTGGAGGCGGGTTACATTTATATCTATCAACAACGTTTTGCCAAAGACGAATTTTATTCACGGAATGTAATTCGTATTGGGTTACAGCATAAAATATTTTTGAAATGAATGGAAGATAATTTTATTGTGGGGACGTCCCATTCAGTTGTTCTTGTTTGACTTCTTCTACGATTCTTTTTCCACGTGTTCCGGAAAAGCGCTTCCAAAACGATTCTCGATCTACGATAGAAACAAAATTGGCTACATATGCTGACGTAGTGTCAATTGCGGGCAACGGATTATCAGCCAATGAAATCTTATCAATAACAATGGGTATAGACTTCACTTCAGGGCAATACTTCTTTATAAAACTCTTTAACAAAGCGGATTGAAAAGGGTCGGTTGCCAATGCTATTTTTTTAAAACCCATGGACTTGGCCATCTTCCATGAGTAATAAACATTCTCTGTGCTATGCTCTGCTTTCGATTCAGAAAATGTATGATCTGATGGAATACCCAAAGAGTCCGCAATTACCTTCATAGCAACAGCTTCAATAAAGGGAGAGTATACAGAAGAACCTGAGAAAATGATATTATTAGCATAACCGCTATCATACAGATGTTTTGCCCACAACACCCTCATTTGCATAACCGATGAAACACTCTTTGGTTCATAGGGAACACCGGGTACGATAATTACATCAAACGGTTTTTCTTTTTTTGCCTGGGCATATGATCTATTCGCATATCGTGAAAAACTACAATGCGTTAGGAACACTGTGACGATTAGGAACGCAAATGTATAGCCAAGTATTTTTAGAAACTTCTTTAAGCGAGGAAACATTGAAACACAAATTAATGGTTAATAGTTGTTCACATAGATACGAATAACAAGAGAATAAAGATTTAGTTATGCCAAATTCAGTTTCCAGCCGTCATCGTACTTTACAATTCCGTCATCCACCAGTTCCCGCACGGCGTCTACAAAGAGTTCGTGATCGCGTGGTGCAATTTCATCTTCCAGTTGTTCAACGGTTATGGCTTTCTTTCGAACAAGCGTCAGCACCTCTTTTTTAATATCATCAAACCCCTCCCCGCTTTCAGCTTTACGTTTGTTAATACATACGTCACAGATGCCGCAGGTTTTAAATGTATCTTCATTAAAATAGTCCTGTATCATTTGCATGCGACACCGATGATCGCTAGTGACGTATGATACCATTGCATTCATTTTGCCTTCGATCAATTGTTTGCGCTCTGCTAATCGTTTATAATCCAGCGGAAGCTGATCAGCATCTTGTCGAGCTAAGACAAATGTAACTTGAGGCTTATCTTTTACGGGCTGATATTCAATAACACCAAGCTCCTGCAAATGAAGTAACGACTTGATTAACTCGTTATACTTTAACTTTAAAGCCCTTGTCAAGTCCGCTTCAGAGACAAGTACAAAACCGGCAAACAATTCACCACCATATAAGCGCAACAGCATTTTGATCATCGGGTCAAATGCTGCATTCGCCACTTGAAATTGATAAAGTGCACCCTTATCAAAGCAAATTCGCAATTGTGATGGCCGATAAAAACTTTCATTAAAAAGAATCAGGCCTTCTTCTTCTAACTTTCTAAGTGCAGCATATACCTCTGTTGAATGATAGTTAAACCGTTCACAAAACGTCTGCAATTCAAAATCATAACTCTCACCTTCGCTGCTTCCCACAGCGAGCTGAAAATAATTGGCAAGCGATTGGTAAATCTTTTTTAGAAATGCAGGCTCCGGTTGTGATTGCTCTACCTTTCGTTTCAAATTAGCAACGTCAGCATCCTGATACAGAATAGCAGCATAGGAACGTAAACCATCACGGCCCGCGCGACCTGCTTCCTGATAATACGATTCCAGATTTTCAGGTAAGTCAAGGTGAACCACAGTGCGCACATCGGGTTTATCGATACCCATACCGAATGCATTTGTGGCTACCATAATGCGGACCTTATTTTGAATCCATTCATCTTGCCGTTTGGCACGATCATTAAAATCAAGACCGGCATGATAAAAGGAAGTGTTAATTTTATTTTTCATTAGAAAAGCAGCTACCTCTTGTGTGCCTTTGCGGGAGCGCACATAAACTATTGCCGTACCTTTTACCTTCTGAAGAATCTCCAATACCTTTCTCTCCTTATTCTCTGTCTTGCGCACAACAAAGGAAAGATTTTCACGTGCGAATGATTTTTGAAAAATGCTGTAGCCTTTTCGAAATGCTAACTTATTGATAATATCAGCGCTGACCTGAGCTGTGGCCGTTGCCGTAAGGGCAATGATGGGAACACTGGAAGGAATGACTTCGCGTAATAAACTAATCTGCAAATAAGGCGGGCGGAAATCATAACCCCATTGTGAAATGCAATGCGCTTCATCAACAGCAATTAAGCTCACTTTCATTTGCTTCACGCGTACACTAAAAAGTTCCGTTTGCAACCGCTCTGGTGACACATATAAAAACTTGATACTGCCATAAATACAATTGTTCAATAGAATGTCAATTTCTTGTCGCGACATACCAGCGTGGATGGCAATAGCATCAATGCCGCGTTTCTTTAGTTGTCCTACCTGATCTTTCATCAAGGCAATGAGGGGTGTGACTACAATGCAAATGCCTTCCATTAAAAGTGCAGGTACCTGGAAGCAAACTGATTTCCCACCTCCTGTTGGAAGCAGCGCTAATGTATCTTTCCCAGATAAGACTGACTCAATAATATCCTGTTGCAGGGGTCTGAACTGACCATGCTTCCAATATTGTTGCAGAATGTTAATTGGGGTTTCCACAAAAGCGAAGATAAACGGAAAAGCCGGGATGGAAATTTTTATTCCAGTGAATTACAAACAAAGAATTACAATCGCATTTTCTGAAAGACAATTGCTATTTCTTTCTTTCAAAAACCAAATCGGCTTGTTGAACTTGTATCACGCGATTAAATAATTCCTTCAAATAATGATACTCTTCCGAGGTGAAAATAGTCTTGGAGATTTGCAGCGAATGATTCATGGTAAATCGATTCCCAAGCTGTTGCGTATCAAAGATGTATCTGCCTCCATTGTTCGGCAAAGCCAAAGCAACTTTTTGAGGCAACTCATCGATTTGGAATTTATCAGGATAGGTAAGTGAAAAGACTAAAATTTGTTCCAATGGAGCACCAAAATCCACTGGATATAAACGTTCAGATGATTTAAATGGGTTGCGTTCCCATCGATCAACAAGAAAGGGATTAAATAAAAATGAATTGGTATTTAGATTGTCGAACGCTTCAATTTCAACTTCGAGTTTGAGTACCAGTGGTTTTTTAAGATCGTCCGCATTCTGAAATTCAAAATGTTTTATAGAAGTGGATGACATTTTCTTTTGCATGTCGTCAATGTATTCCTGCTCACTAGAAAATGTATTCAATAAACTCCTTTGACTTGCGGCTCTATAACCCATATAGGTATACTGCATCGTTCCTCTCATGATACCTGCAGAATCTAATACTAGTGTGAAGACAGACAATGTTTTCTCCTTCTCTGCTGGTTTAATATCATACCAATACGATTCCCTTCCTCCAAACACTCTACCCTTTCCATTCAAACAACGTTCAGGTAGAAGACCAAATGAAACAAAATCATCCGTTGCATCCAGTAGGTATACTTTATCACCAATGTTTAATTTTGCAACAACGTAATTAAAATCACTAAGTATTGGATAAAGCTCAGTTACTGATCCATTGGGTCTGGTAGACAGAAGCATGGCTTCACAATCCAACTCAGCATATTTAAGTGCAGCGATCAGCGATAAATTGATATCACCAACATTTCCGATTTTGGTGTCAAATGCTTTCTTAATTCCAAACTCACTATACTTTCCATAGACATCATTCCACCGATACCAATACCGGATAAAATCGTAAATTTTTCTGGCCTTCACTAATGGATCTGTTTCACCCAAAATCAATTGGTCAACACTGCCATCAACAATATCCTTTCCACGTCTAATCTGAACTCCAAACTTCGCATCATCTTTTAATTCTTTTTCCGCATCTTTCCATTCCTTTGTAATCTTATCCGTTCTTCCATCAAAATAACGAATCTCAGAAAGTTCAAAATTAATTGCTGATATAAAGTTAGAGCTGGCGGTCATGTAATCTTCTTCAACGAATGCTGGTATATCTTTCATTGCCCATTTAGAACGACTGCAATCAGCCTTCATCCCCCCACCGGGTGTAAAACATTCTTTAACCAATTCGCTTTCGGTAGTGCTTAACTTCAAAAAACCCCGCAAGAGAATATTATAGGTATAATTGCCCGGAATGGTTGCCCAGTATTCACTTTGTACCTTTGGTATCTCACTCTGAAAAAGCCATGTTCTGAAATTATAGATAAAGGGAGATTCCAATGTGTACTTCACTTCAATAACACTACCCTCGCGAACATTGGGGATTGCAAATTTTTGCAGATTCCAAAACTTGTTTCTCTCTTCTTTGAAAATATTTTTTACATCCAGTTTAACCTCTTTCATCGATCCGTTTTCAATGTTAAAGGAAGACGCTTGCACATCCATAATCTTCTCTTCCCTTCCATTGCTTTTCTGTAAAGGGATTTCGAAATTAGCTTGAGCTGTACCGGCTTTCTTTAATATTTTTATCTTGGCGTGATATTCGAAAAGCAGATTGTTATTATCACCGTTATCAATATAGGCTTCACCAAACTCATTTAACACAACGGCTATGGCAGAGGTATCTTTATCATATACTTTAATACCCAACTCACGATAGGTAACCTGGCCAAAAGGAAACCCGTGCTCTTGTGCAAAACTTACCATTGACGAACAAAGCGCCAACCATACTAAAATGTGTTTCATGCTAGCTAAATTTCAGCGGCAAGATAAAAGGTGAACGTCAAAGAGCAATCCTGCTTTTGAAATTTTAAACAGGATTGATGGGATTGGTAAAAACTACAACTGACTTAATAGGTAGTATAGATTGAGCACCATTAGATTGATGTATTGCTCTGTTTTTCTTCCTTGTTTTTAACTTCTTTCTCTAATGAATATAATTGCTGATTCAGCAGATCAATCCTAACCAAAAGATTTAATACCAAAGCATCCTTCACCTTATCGCTTGGGTTTGCGTTCATTTGTTCTTTCAGAACCATATACATTGCTTCCAATTGCTGAAAGTCTTGTGTAAAGCCGTTTAAACCTTCGTTCTTTTGAAAGTCGTTGATCAACTTAACTTTATTTGAAATCTGTTGTGTGTAGAAATTCTCCACATCCTTAAACTCTTTCGATGATGACGAAGCAACTGTCATCACGGATTGATTTTTAGACATAATCAAATAAACAGACAATGCAAAGAAAATAATAGCGGCTGCACGCCACAGTGCCATAGAATTAAACAGTCTCTTATTTTCAAAAGAAAGAGAAGCTCTAACATTTCGCCATACTTTCTCTGACGGTTCCTTATCATCAAACGCATTTCGGTTTTGATGAATAAATTCTTCTATCTCCTCTTTCATATTTTTCCTGTTAAAAGTTCTCTCAATTTTGATTTGGCCCGATTCAATTGCGACTTGGAGGTAGATTCGCTTATTCCCATAATCTCTCCAATCTCCTGATGATCGTATCCTTCTAATAAATATAATGAAAGCACAGAGCGATAGCCATCTGGCAATTGCTCAATGCTCTTCTTTACTCGCTCAACGGATAAGCCATCTCCATACTCTACGGTGGTCTCTTCCTCCGCTACGTCCCATCGATCATCCTCTGGAATGGGTTCAAATTTTTTGCGTTGCAGTGCATTGATGGATTTATTGACAACAATCCGCTTTATCCAGGCTCCAAATGTAGCGTCTGCCCGATAGCTTTCAAGATTTCGAAACGCACTAATGAAAGCTTCCTGCAGAACATCTGTAGCATCATCCTCATTGCCCACAATTCGATATGCCACGTTATACATACTTTTTGAATAAAGTTTATATAATCGGTAATGAGCATCCTGATCACCCGTTTTACATCGGGCAATAAGGTCATTGTGAAGGCCGATTACCTGTTGATCCAATCGATTTTTAAACTATCCTTTGGATAGACAAGGTAGGAATAAAAGGGTTGCTTAGACGAGGGATAAAAGTCAAAATGAAAGGATGAAAAATCATTACTGAGGTTTGAATACGAAGTCAATAGTAACCTCTACCTGCTCAGCAATGTTTTGCCACAAGAGTTGAGGAATGGCAATTTTATATTCTTCGAGTTTTATGATGAATTTAGCTTTAAACACTAACCGATCACCTTGCTTTTCAATTGTACCTGGAATGTCCACATCTTTTGTCTGCCCGTGTATGGTCATCTTACCCTTGGCAACAGCTTGTTGCATCTGACTTACATTAAAATCAAATCCTGAAACCTTGCCTTGAAAAGTGGACTTAGGGTATTTATCCGACTCCATGTACTTTTCATTGAAGTGCTCTTGCATCAAGGATTTAGCAAATTGAAACTCTTTAATCGGAATTGAGAATGCGACATCACCTGTAGTTGCATTAAACAACCCGGCTACCTTTTCATTTTTTGCAGCAATATCTTCCATCGTTGCGTGCGAAAAAAATGAGGCTGTACCTTTCTCAACCGTATACTTCTGACTGATTGCTAGATGGACAGTCAAACTGAATACAATCACGAACAAAGATTTCATAGAGGTGGAAATTAAAAACTAAGGTATTGAATATTCTAAGGCACTGAAAACAGAAGTTGATATCTATTAAAGTCCTTTACTCCAAAACAACATACGAATATCATACCTAACTAGCTCTCAATAAAAGAAAATCCCCCGAAGTCCTGGACCACGGGGGATTTTCATTGTCTATAGTTGGCTTTAATCTGTAACAAACGTAATCGATTGCTGAAAGAAGTTAATGCTTGAATCGTTTATGTGAAAATAGGCAGGATAAGCAGCCAATAATGAGGTTAGATCGAAAAAGGAATGCTTAAAAAGTGAAAATCCCCCAAAGTACTCGACTAAGGGGGATTTTCATGTCTATAGTTGGCTTTAATCTGCTTCAAATATAAAACAAAAATATATCAAAACAACCGATTGCGTTTTTTTTGTTACGGAATTGTGAATTTCTTGACCAATAGAGATCAAGGGCTACTTTATGCTATCAGCAATGAGAGAATCACGTTCTAAATACACCTTTTTAAGTCGCTCCTGAAGTTGCGGTTTTGATCCCGGAAAGGTTGTTCTCTTACTAATATCATAGCTGGCATAAAAAAGCACAACAAAAAAAACAATGGCACCTAACACAAAGAATTTTTTCGACCTGCTCATAACGATTAAATGAATTCAATCATCTTGTCTGCAAGTTTTACATTATCAGACAGAAGTTCATAGAATTGGTCTTTGTTGAATTTCAAAATCACAACTTCCGTTTTAGGTATAAGCAAGTTCGTGTTCACAAAATTAGGTAAGGCTAGCATCTCCCCTACGAATTGCCCCTCTGAAAATTCTCCAACACGCTCTCCTCGTTGATACAGATCCACTGTTCCATTTACTAAAACGTAAAAATTATTATTGGACTTTTCATCCAGCGTTAACGACTCTCCTATTTTTAATCTTAACTCTTCACTGATATCGGCCAGATAGGAAAGCGTTATACCCGGTACACTTTCAAAAACTTCAATCTGTTGGAAGAATTGTACCTTACCAAACTTGGTCATCCGTCTTGAATGAATGATCAAAGTATCCAGCTCCCTCTGGATTAACTGATTTAGTCTTTTTGTATTCCGCGTGTATTCAGTTTCATTGATTTGATAAAGAGCCCAGGCAGAAACTTCGCGTATCAAACCATCAGGGTTAAAGAGTTGAGCGATGAGATCCAACTTAAAATCTTCAATACGTAACTTGCCAATCTGGTATAATACGCAAGCCTTTGTCCATCGGTTAGATTGTGTAAAATCCCGGTTGATCATAAACTTCAATACCAATTTCGAATCCAGTTTTATACGGGGGTAAAAATCCTCCAACCTATTGATGCGTTCAGAATCGGATATGTCATCAAGGATGGGTATTACACGTTGTTTAAGCTGATCTGATAAGAACACATCTAATAGTTCAATTGCGTACGCAATTCCTTCTGAAGTCTTACTATCAATATTCTCCTTCACAAGCTGGATGGAGCGGGTATCATACAACATAGTAAGCAGCATGTAAATGTGTTCGATATCATTTTGTATTTCCCATCTTAGCGCAGATTTTATTTCAGCACTAAAGGCATCATCTCCTACCTCCTGAATTGCGCTTAAATTCCAACTGATATCAGCAATGTCCGATTCGATGGCGTACTTGATACGTGTAATTTGAGAAATGCCAACTTTAAATCCGCACTCTCCAAGGGATATAAGCACTTGAGAAACAACCACCTTATTGGGATAATCAATCTTGCCCCAAAGGATTTCACGCGCACGTTGCCCGCCAATACGGCCAAGAACCTGCACCAGTCGCAACATAACCTGCGTGCTTTGACCACTTCGATAAAAAGCTGAATCCAACGCAGATAAAGTATCCGTACCGATCAGTACCAATGCGTTCATTGCCTGATTGCTAAATACAGGGCTTCCAAGGCTTTCAATGATAGCATTAATCACTTCTGAGTTATTCTTTTTGATAGCTGTCTTGATGGCTGTATTTCTAACCTTTGGTTCCGTATCAGCAAGGAGTTCCATTAAGAATGAAATACATTCGTCTTTAGAAGTATGCAACAGAAGTTCTGCAGCGTAATGCCGGTCGTTTGGATTGGTTGAACGTGTCAACCGCAAGATTCTGGTTTTTGTAATATCACCACCATTATCCAATATCATCTGAAGATCCTGTTTGCTAAGAACATTTTTCTCGTCACCATCTACCTTTGATTTATCTAATCGGATAACGTACTGATCGGAAACTGACAAACCCTTCAATTCATTCATCTTTTCCTGAGCATAATGACGAGTAGCTTCGTCCTCGTTTTTCATCATGCTGTTAATCCAAACCGGAACATGAGCCGCATTGATTTTTTCCAAAAGCTTGTAAGAGAACACAGCTTTATACGATGATGGCATATTTAAAAAAGCCTCAAGTCGCTTTGTAATCTGGGCAAATCCTTTTTCTAGTTTTTCTTGTTCTCCATCCGAGCTCTCCAGTTTCTGCCTGATCTTATTTCGATAACCATTATACATATTGGTTACGACAACAAAATAAATTCCTGCCAGCACAAGCATAAAAATAGAAATGTGAATAGCGTTAAAAGAGGGTACAAATGCCAAAAGGAAAATCAATAATCCAGCAAGCAATCGTGCGCCCTCATTCACCAAGCCTTCTACTTTCGATTGAATATTAAACCGAAGTCGGCTGTCAAGCGGAATAAAAAATAGTTTAAAGACAGGGTTTTCTATGGAATCACGAAGTGTCCAGTTAAAGAGTCGACTCAAAGCAACAAACAAAAAGAAGTATATGAATCCAAAAGGTGAAATCGCTTTATCAAATCCCATCAAGCTTCCGCTGATTATTGAACCCAGTGAAAAAAGGGCAACGACAATCGGAAGTATAAAAAGGGAAATCTTTAACCCATAATTGCTGATGATGCGCTGGTTAATAAAGGTTTGCATAATCAAGCTAATGCCATAAACAGCTCCCACAAAAAAGGAATTGAAATTGGTAAGGTCACGCTCATTTGGATACTGGGCTGTTACAATTTTTTGAAAAGAATATTGGCTAAAAACAAACATGAACATCGACACCATTAAAAACATAGACAGCATTAAAATGTACCGATCGCCAAAAATTTTGGTGACACTCGCTTCCTTGCGAACCTCCTTGCTGAATTCATTCGGGTTGTTTTTAGATAAGGTAAAAGATGATGAAATGACGACCAATAGAATCGACACTACAACAATGCTTATCGCGCAAAGCAAGAGGTAGTTTGATGTATCCGGGACAATCTTTGTCGTGAACGGAATAATTATTAAAGTTGCCAGGATAGCAGCTATCAGCTGCCCGGTGTCAATCCAACCAATAATTCGCTTGGATTGCTTAAAGTTAAAAAGGCGACCAAATAGCCCCCAAAAGCTGAGCAACAGAACAGCCGTTATGGGGCCAGACATACAGAACAAAGCGAAGATAAAATAATCGTCATACTCTGTATAACCTGCATGAAGGAGCCAATATTCAGTGAGTGTGAAAGCAAGTACTAATCCTACGCTACCTAAAGCCAGTGTTGTAAAATGAATGTGGTTTTGAAAAAAAGAAAAGAAAGCGGTTGTTAAAATACCTAAGGCTCCGGCAATGAGAAATGCCTTGGTAAGATGCTCACTCATTCGGTTGAGGAACAATGAGTCGGCTGTTACCTGATAAGTCGCAATAAAAATACCCATGAAGAACCCAGTGCAGAGCATGAGCACAATTTGCTTCTCTTCCTGAGTCTTGATCTGAAAGGCTTGCGTAAACCGATTTGCCATAGCTAATTTCAAATATAAAAAGAAAAAACCGGCTTTAGACCGGTTTTAACATATTGAAATTTTTGAAGATATCGACTACTTCTTTGTCGCTGTGCTGTCTGGCTTAACACCTGCTCCTGATTTTTCAGCAGCGTACTCATCGTTCAAACCTTTTGTAACAGCATCCGAAATATTCAAGGCCTCACCCGCAAAAAGAACATCACTTGTTGGATCGAACTTCAACACGATGTTATACCCCTGCTCTGTTCCGTATTTCTTTAAGAAGGCCGTGATGCGATCATACAACTCTTTGTTCAGCTTACCTTCTTCTTCAGCCAATTGCTGACCTAGGCTTTGTTGATAAAGCTGAAGGTTTTGTTGTTTCTTACCAAGGTCTTCTTCAACCGCCTTAACTTGACCCATTGTCATAGACGTTACATTACGTTGGTATGAGGTAATTTCATTTTGAAGTCCGATGGCGCGGTTACGATACTCTTGCTCCAATTTCTTAGTCTTTTCTTCCAACACCTTTTTGTTAGCCTCAAGGTATGCATAGTGCTTAAGTACACTATCAGAATTGATAAAGGCAATCTTTACATCACCCGCAATTCCAGTTCCGGAAGTTGTTGTTGCTGGCTTGGTGCTTGCAAAATGAAGGTAAAAAAGTACGCCTACTGCCACCAGCAGCACAGCATTTAAAATAAGGGATAAATTCTTCATGTAGGATTTACGTTTTCAGGGCGCAAATATAATGAGTATTGGTTATGATGAAAGCGCCACCTTAAGCTTCTTCGTCTTGGGTTTCGAAGGTATAGAGGGTTTCGTCCAGCTTAAAGTTATCTTCTGTATAGTCTTTTATAAACTTTTCAATCACTTTATGTGTCACCGACTCGGTATGCAAGCTAACATCCAGGCTAACGCCAAACTCTCCTCCCGGATCGATATCGATGTGTTCTTTCACTTTTACGGTGCCATCGGCCTCCAACTCCATGATGACCTCGGCCATGAATAATCCGATCTCTTCTTCAAGAGGATCAAGGGCTTCCAAGTTTCCGTTTTCATCCTCATCATAGGTAATCTTCTTGAACTGAGGGAAGTGTTTGGCTGCACGATGCTCGGCTATTTCAAACTGTTCGCTCTCATGTTGCAAACGGAGTGTATAAATCACGGCATCATATATAACATCCTTTCCTTCAAACTTTCCTACAAAATAGAAGTGGGCATATTCATCACTGGTCTCATCTTCTTCATCCAGAATATAACTCTTACCTGAGGCTTTGATGTTGTCTCTGTACTCCTGAATTACTGTGGGATCATATCCCTTATTTTTAAAATGCTTCATTCTCTTAAGTTGATCTTAATTTAATAAAAAACATGCATTGTATCTAGCTGAATCTCAAAAAATTGTGATTTCAGGATTGCTTAGCTGATGAATCCCAAAACAGATAGACCTATTTAAACCACTCGGCATACATCGGATAATTCTTTGCTGTGCGTTCAATAACAGCCTTCATTTCCGGTCCAATATCCTTAACCTTCTTGGCGGGCATGCCTGCATAAATACTTCCTGGCTCGACTATGGTTCCAGCTAATACAACCGCCCCTGCTGCAATAACGGAGTTTGATCCAATAACAGCATCGTCCATTACAATGGCTCCCATGCCGATCAATACATTATCCTCCACTGTGCATCCATGAACAATGGCGTTATGAGCGATCGACACATTACTTCCTATTATGGTCTTTGCTTTTTGATAGGTACAATGAATCACTGCGCCGTCTTGAATATTGGTGTTGTCGCCAATGGTGATGGAGTGAACATCGCCACGAACAACAGCATTAAACCAAACTGTGCAATTATCACCCATCGTTACCTCACCAACAACAACGGCATTTTCAGCAAGAAAACAATTCTTACCTAACTGGGGTGAAAATCCTCTTACTGTTTTAATGATTGCCATTGTGCCGATTTAAAGCTTTGCGCGAATCTACAATCCCAGTTCTTAAATCGATAATCTCATGACAAGATGTCACCACCTAAAGACTAAAAATTGTACTTTTGCGACTCGAATGAGTATAGATGGAAAATTTAATTGGTGAACTTGATATTTTGAATGAAGGAATTGAAACGACCGAAACGTTTCGTGTTTCAAAGGATCTTTCAACCGGAAAGCCCCGAAAGTTGTATATAGAGAGCTATGGATGTCAGATGAATTTTTCTGATAGTGAGATAGTTGCATCCATTCTTGAGAAGGAAGGCTTTGACACTACGTCTGATATTTTACAGGCAGATGTAATCTTTCTGAACACATGTTCTATCCGGGAAAAGGCAGAACAAACTGTGCGTTATCGGTTAAGCCACATTCACGGTCTGAAGAAACATAAGCCGGAGTTGCTGGTTGGAATTTTGGGGTGCATGGCTGAGCGATTGAAATCAAAGCTACTGGAAGAGGAGAAAATTGTAGATCTCGTTGCTGGTCCAGATGCTTACCGCGATCTGCCTCGGTTGATCGGACAGGTAGATGATGGCGATAAAGCGGTTAACACGTTCCTATCACGCGAGGAGACCTATGCTGATATTAGTCCGGTTAGATTGAATACGAATGGCGTCACTGCGTTTATTTCGATCATGAGAGGGTGTGATAACATGTGCTCATTTTGTGTTGTTCCCTACACAAGGGGACGCGAAAGAAGCCGCGATCCATACTCCATCGTTAAGGAAGCTGAAGATATGTTTCAGCGAGGTTTCCGTGAGGTAACATTACTTGGTCAAAACGTGGACTCGTACAAGTGGAGTCCGGAAGAAAATAGCAAGCTCTTGCTTGAGAAGAAAGGTGCTCAGGAAGTGACTCACTTCTCTGAGTTGTTAGAGATGGTGGCGAAGATTAATCCTGATTTACGCGTTCGGTTTTCAACTTCCCATCCTAAGGATATCACGGATGACGTCCTCTATACGATGGCCAGGTATGATAACATTTGCAAGAACATTCATCTACCTATCCAAAGCGGAAATAGCCGGATTCTTGAGATGATGAGTCGTGGATATTCACGTGAATGGTACTTGGATAAAGTCCAGAAAATCAGATCGATATTAGGTTCTGATTGTGGTATCTCTTCAGATATGATTATTGGTTTTTGTTCTGAAACAGAAGAAGAGAATCAGGATACATTAACCCTAATGGACGAGGTTAAATTCGACTTCGCCTACATGTTCTATTACTCTGAACGGCCTGGAACTCCAGCGGCTAAGAAGTATGCTGATGATGTTCCCCTAGACATAAAACAAAGGAGACTAGAAGAAGTGATTGCCAAACAGCGAGCACATGGACTAGAAAGTAATACTAAGGATTTAGGCAAAGTCTTTAAGGTATTGATAGAAGGTTTTTCGAAGCGTTCAAACGAGCATCTGCAAGGAAGAAACACGCACAATAAAGTGGTCATTTTCCCGAAAGGAAATCATAAGAAAGGCGAGTATGTAAACGTGCTGATAGACGACTATACCAGCGGATCGTTATTAGGAAAAGTAATCAATTAAAAAAGTGTTTATGTGTTTTTGTTGCAGATGAAACGTCAACATACCTACCTAACATGTAAAAACTTAAACACGTAAAAACTTAAACACATTCATGGCTATTTCGGATTCAGAAATTCAAAACATAAAACAACGGTTCGGCATTATTGGGAACTCTGCGCTGCTTAATAATTCAGTGAGTGTGGCCATGCAGGTTGCCCCTACTGATATGTCGGTGTTGATTACCGGTGAAAGTGGAAGTGGTAAAGAATCGTTCTCAAAAATTATCCATCATCTCAGTTCACGCAAGCACGGACAATTCATTGCCATTAACTGCGGATCAATCCCGGAAGGTACTATTGACTCCGAATTATTTGGTCATGAAAAGGGATCCTTTACCGGAGCACATGAAGCCCGCAAAGGATACTTTGAAGTAACTAGTGGCGGTACTATATTTCTGGATGAGATTGGGGAAATGCCTCTGGCAACTCAAGCTCGTTTACTCCGGGTTTTGGAGAATGGCGAATTCATTAAGGTAGGGTCATCTAAGGTTTTAAAGACGGATGTTCGGGTCGTTGCTGCCACGAATATTAACCTGATGAAGAATGTAGAAGAGGGGAAATTCAGAGAAGACCTGTATTACAGGTTGAGCACCGTACCTATTTACATACCTCCATTACGAGAACGAGGAAAGGATATTGAACTTCTATTTAGGAAGTTTGCCTCTGATTTTGCCGATAAGTACAAAGTGAAACCGATTATATTGACGGAGGACGCAAAGGAGATTTTGATCAAGTATCGTTTCCCAGGAAATATCCGTCAGCTTAAAAATCTGGTAGAGCAGATCTCTGTTCTATCGTCTGATAATAAGGAGATTAATGGTGAAACGTTGCAGCGATACATCCCCAGAGAAAATAGTTTGCCTGCCTTGTATAAAAGCATCGCTTCTGATAAAGATGGGCTTTCAGAGAGGGATATTTTATACAAAGTTCTCTTCGACATGAAGAAGGATTTTAACGACTTGAAAAAACTGGTGTTGGAGTCATACTCTTCAACAGGTAATCCAAGTCAGATTATAAAAGACAACCCAGGTTTGTTTGAAGGAGTTGAGCATGAGCACACAGATGAAAATTCAGAACCTGTGGTGCTTAATTTATCGTCACAGAACAATGGCAATCATGTAGAAGACGTTCACGACATCAGCCATGAAACAGAAGACGATTCTTTATCAATCGAAAAGAAAGAAAAGGAACTCATCATTCGAGCACTTCGAAAGAACAACAACAAACGAAAATATGCGGCACGCGATTTGGGTATCTCCGAGCGCACCCTATACCGCAAAATCAAACAATACGATCTTGAAAATTAAAGCATCTCCAACACGCATGCGAAAGTCAGCGTTGCTACTCTCTCTTTCATTTTCTTCGTTGCTCCTCTGTATTACTTTTTCTTCTTGTGGGGTTTATTCGTTTACCGGCTCGGCCACCACGGCCAAGAACATTTCGGTAACGGAATTCTATAACAACGCGGATCTTGGACCAGCCAACATGGGTCCTACCTTCACCAATAGTTTGAAAACCTATTTCATTCAAAACTCCAGTTTAGATGTGGTTCAGGAGGAGGGCGAACTTCAAATGGAAGGTGAGATCAAGGATTACCGATTAACTCCCATCGCCCCTGTTTCGACTGGTGATGCCAACGCCATCAACAATGCCTCTTCTACACGGCTAACCATCACAATTCAGGTAACATATGTCAATACCCTGGATGATACCATGAGCTTTAAGGACAAGACCTTCTCTTTCTACAAAGATTTTTCCAACGATCAGGATTTTGCTGACATACAAGAACAGCTTACCAACCAGATTTTTGAACGCATAATCAATGACATCTTTAACGCCTCGGTTGCCAATTGGTAAAATTTCTTATTTTTACCTTAGTCAAAGCATCCGGTGGACAAAATTCAATTTGCATCTATACTTAAACACTACTCCGATAGTTCGGAGGAAGAGGCCCAAGAAGTCCTTTCGCTGAAAGGTCTCTTTCCATATAGTCAGATGTTGCATGTCCTTTCCGCCCGGGTTTCAAAGGATCACGGCTTTAGCAATCAACAAAGTGAACTGCAGCTGGCAGCAGTCTACGCAGCAGATCGAATGGTGCTGAAAGAAATCATCACAAAAGATTCTGAGGAACGTCCTGAAATAATCACTGAAGTGGTCAAAAAGACTGAAGTTAAAGTTACCCCGACTTCCGCGATCACTCCGCCTAAAATTATAATCCAACCTGAAGATTCGTCTGATGATGTGGCTGAAGAGGTGATGCACGACCTTGAACGTCTCAGCAAATTGAAACATAATTTCGAGGCATTATTTATAGACCAGCCTAATACCAAGCTTGAGCCAAGTGTCCATACAGAACCCACTGTAGTTAAGGCTGAATCCGTTCATCTCGATTCTGGTCTAACCAAAAAGCAGCGAATCATTGAGCTTGCCAAATCTCTTCAGGCGGAAAAAGAAGCTGCTCAACCAATTAATGTTGCTCCTGTTGTTCACAAGAAAAAGGCGAATCCAACTGAAAAACTGATTGAAGAGATTGAAACTTCAAAAATGGAAATTGAGCCTGAGGGTGAGAAGCAAAAAGAACAAATCCAGATCATCGATCATTTTATAAAGATTCAACCCTCCATCTCGAATGTTAAGGAACGGTCTCAGCAAATACCGGTTGGTGATCTCTCGACCATCAAATCAGGCGAATTTGGAGATAATATTGTTTCAGAGACACTAGTGGAATTATTGATCAAACAAGGCAAAAAAGATAAGGCTATCGAGGTTTTGAAAAAGCTAATTTGGAAGTTTCCACAAAAAAAGGCTTTCTTTGCGGCTCAAATTGAAGATTTAAAGAAGTAACATATGTATCTATTAGTAATCAGTCTCATCCTTTTGTTTGCAGTGCTGTTGGTATTGGTGATTTTGGCTCAAAATTCTAAAGGTGGTGGACTTACCAGCCAATTTGGAGGTTCTTCAGCCAGCAACATTATTGGTGTAAAGAAAACCGGTGATTTATTAGAGAAATTAACTTGGGGTTTTATTGTTGGTATTATGGTTTTGGCGTTATCGACCAACTTCATTACTGCAAATCAAACCGGTTCAACAAATGATATCTTGGAAAAAGCGGGCGAACAAGCTCCTGCGTCTACTACTCCTCCGGCAGGATTAGATTTAGGTACCGAAACAGCACCAACTGATTCAGCAGGTAATTAAGAAATTGTAAATCGAATACATAAAAACCTTTCCAGAATCTGGGAAGGTTTTTTTATGTTTAAGATTTTGAATTGAAGGCTATCATTCCAGCTCCCGCACATTTTCTTCATAGACAACTGCGATCAAGGATGACCAAGATTAAAGTGAAGGTGGACAAAGCCGTAGATGGTTATTCAGCGCACGCTGAAAAGTATGCAGCTTTCACCACTGGAGATACTGTTGCTGAATTAACTTCTAATATGGTAGAGGCATTAAATCTTTACTTTGAAGTGGAAGGAAAAGAAAAAGTGATTTGTCTTGGTGACTTATCCCTTGAATTGCAGTTAACAAGTGTCTTTGAAGTCTTTCCTGTTATTAACATGAAGGCCTTGGCAAATCGACTGGAGATGAATAACACTCTACTTTCTCAGTATGCAAGTGGAAAGAAAAAAACATCTGCGCGACAAACTGAAAAAATACTGCAAGGAATTCATGAAGTTGGACGAAAGCTAGCAGAACTGAATCTAATCTCTTGAAAAAACTATTAGAATCAATACATCAAATATTAATACAACACCCTAAACTTAATCGTCTGCTCAATAGCACGAAGTTTAGCGATTACATCTTTGTCGTATTCTTTGTTAATGTCAGTGATCACATAACCAATAGACTCAGTTGTCTTGAGGTATTGTCCCATAATGTTGATGTCGTTCTCAGCCAATACCTGATTGATCTTAGCCAAAATACCAGGCACGTTATGGTGAATGTGAATCAACCTATGGGCATTATCCAGAATAGGTAATGTTATGTTCGGGAAGTTCACACTATTAGATGTACTACCTGTATTAATGTATTCCATGATCTTTCCTGGAACAAAATTTCCAATGTTCTCTTGCGCTTCGGCCGTGCTTCCACCAATGTGTGGAGTAAGAATTGTGTTTGGCAATCCGCGAAGTTCGGATGTAAACTCTTCATCGTTGCTTACGGGTTCATATGGAAAAACATCGATGGCCGTTCCTGCGACTTTTCCAGAGAGAATATTTTCACGCAAGGCTTGTATATCGACCACGTGTCCCCGACTGAGGTTAATGAAGATGACACCTTTCTTCATCATGGCAAATTCTTTCTTGCCTATCAGATTGGTATTAGATGCTCGCCCATCTACGTGCATTGAAATTACATCGGCTTGCTCTAATACTTCTTTCATGGTTTTGCATTTGATTGCATTACCTAAGGACAAACGTTCTTCTGCATCATAATACAACACCTTCATACCAAGTGATTCGGCAATAACGGAAAGTTGCGTTCCAATATTTCCGTAGCCAATTAGTCCAAGTTTTTTACCACGCACTTCAAAGCTTCCCTTCGCAGATTTATCCCACACGCCATTGTGCATCTTCGCAGACTTATCCGCAATGCTTCTGATCAGAATGATCATTTCGGCAACCGCTAACTCAACAACTGAACGTGTATTGCTAAAAGGCGCATTAAAAACAGCAATACCTTTTTTTGTAGCCGTCTTCAAATCAATTTGATTTGTACCGATACAAAACGCCCCAATTACCATCAACCGGTTGGCATGCTCTAATACTTTTTCAGTGACTTGCGTCTTTGAACGAATACCTAAAACAGAAACGTTTTTAATCTTCTGACAAAGTTCTTCCTCTGTCATTGCAGCATGATAGGTTTCTACATTAAAACCTTCCAGCTTCATCAACTCCAATGCAACCGGGTGAACATTCTCCAACAACAATACATTGATGCGGTTCTTCGGATAAGAGATCGCGGTATTCAATTTATTGAGATATAAAAACTCATCCAGACTTGGAGTAATATGATCAGCTTTGCTCTTCACGTTTTCACGCTCCACATTTTCAGTGAAGGCAAAAAATTTATTGGCGAAACCAGCCTGTTTAATTTCATAGTCTGTATAGCCATCTCCTATTACATAGATGTCGCCTTGAAGGTTAAGTTTCTTCAATTGCTCTACCTTACCTCCGTTGGCCGATAATGGATTCTCTGTATCAAAGCCAATTACCTTTCCTTCTTTATCAAATCTGAATTCGTTGGCCAGGATATTATCTGGTTTAATTCCAAACTCCGTTACGATTGGCTCGATAAATTCTTTAAATCCGTTAGAAATGATATAGATGTTATCCGCATATTTCAGAAAGAATTCCTTGTTGCGTTTAAAAGATTCTGAAACACTGTCTTTCAACTTCAGGATAAGCGCAGGCAAATGATTTTTACTAGGCGCCAGAAGATTCAGTCTTTTCTCTAATGACTCACGAAACGAGATCGACCCGTCCATGCCCTGGTTTGTAATGCTGATGATTTGTTTCTTGCGCTCTTCGCGTTCGGGATGATCTGCCAACGAGATGTCAGCCAGTACATCAAAGGCTTCTACTTTAGTAAACGTACTGTCGAAATCGATTACGAAGTTCTTATTCAGTTTCATGAATGGAAGAAATTAGATTTTTTGAAGCAGCGAATGAAAGCTTTGCGATCGTTCGAACACATGAACTCACACGTGCATTTTCTACTTCAATTTTACGTGCGCAAATGTAGCAAAAGTATAGTGTTGACTAGCGTTCTGATGAGCTTTTGAAAGGATTTCATTTGCCTAACAAATGATAGTGGACAAGTTTCAAGTTCAAATTTCCTAGTTCAAAGCTTAGCGATTGGTAAATTAACGTTCGGCTCAGGCAAGATGAGACACAAAATCTTTTGTATAACTTTTAATAATCTCTCTTACTAATACTTTTTTCATTCGAACTCAATTTTAGATAATAGATGTTAGACTTTAGATGCAGGAGGTTATGCTACAGGCTCTAGTTAATTTTATAGGCCATGCACACTGCCGATGTTGGGCAAACATGACTGAACTCCGAAGATGCTTTTATTTCCTTCGGAACATCTTCACGCGCCACATCCTGAAATCCTCTCTTCAAAAAGAAAGCGTGTGCCGTTTCAGTAAGTAAATAGATTGTTGATATGTTTTTCGCCTTCGCGTGATCGATTAATTGTTCTGTGATCGATGATCCCAAAGATTGTCCGCGAATACCAAACTTTACAGACAGTGAACGCAGTAAAGCAAACTGATTGTAGATTTCCAATCCACCTGTTGCTACAGGATCAATCCCATCATAAAAGCCAATCAATAAATGCTTCTTGAAATCAAGATCATCTGCAGGAAGATTGGCCGACTGCAATAACGAGCGGAAAGCCGCAAAGCTCTCCGCATCGTCAATCACTTTAGAAGTTAGTTCCATGCACTAAAGTTATACTATGATTAAGATGATTTTTTTGATTGGTGTGATTTATTTGTTGCCGATTCAAAATCAGTTGATTTCCTTTCAAGTTTACTATTGAATTTAGTTAGAGCAACACTCTGGCCCACAACAAGCGGCTTTCTTTTCTTCAACTGCTTTTGGTTTCACAAATGAAGTTGGTTTATCTGCATATACGGTAACGCTGTAGATTCCAGTTTCTGTTGATCTAAAAGTAGCAAATTCTTCTTTTGTTAAATAGGCAGATGCAATTTCATTCGGGATCAAAATCTTCTTTTCTTTTTGAATCAGGATATTTTCAAAGCCAGCTTCCTTTACCAATCGTAAATAGTTCTCTTTTTGAATTGCTCCCGAAATACAGCCTGCATACATCTCCGCGCTCGTGCGTAAACTCTCGGGCAACTCTCCTATCAATACTATATCCGACACACTAAAATGGCCTCCGGGTTTTAGTATTCTGAATGTTTCAGCAAAAGCCTGCGCTTTGTTGGGAACCAGGTTCAGTACGCAATTGCTTACCACTACATCTACCTCGCCATCATCCACTGGTATTTCTTCAATGTCACCATATCTGAATACAACATTGCTGAAACCAAGCGTCCTTGCATTTAGCCGCGCCTTATCAATCATCTTTGCTGTGAAGTCAATACCAATCACCTTGCCTTTCTCTCCTGTGATTGACCGTGCTACGAAAGCATCGTTGCCAGCACCCGATCCTAAATCAACAACTACATCACCTTCCTTAATAAGTGCAAACTCTGTAGGCAACCCACAACCCAGCCCCAGGTCGGCATCTGCTACATATCCTTCTAACTTAGAATAATCTTCCGCCATAATCGCAGCATCAACAGTGGAGCATCCACAACTGGCGCCACAACAGCTGGATGCATTATCCTCTCTGCTCTGATCAGCAATCTGGCCATACTTTTCTTTTACAATCTCCTTGAGTTGTTCTGATGTTTCATTGGTTTTCATAGTTTTTATAGAGTTAAATGTTTAATCGTAATATTACGATGATAATAGTCAAAAAAATTTCAGCAACACATGTTGCCTGCCAATTCTTTAAATAATGTCGTTATATTTTTCTGTGCTTTGATCCAGGCTTTCTCATCAATGCAATAACAAACAGACGGTCCTTCAATATCACCTTTAATGAGTCCCACATTTTTCAATTCCTTTAAGTGTTGCGATACGGTTGATTGAGAGAGCGGCAACTCATTTACAATGTCTCCACAAACGCATCCTTTTCGATTGGCCAAAAATTGAAGGATAGCAATGCGAGCCGGATGCCCTAATGCTTTAGCCAAGGCAGCCATATCAACCTGTGCTTTCGTAAATCCTTCTGTCTTGGTTAATCCCATAATGCATATAATCGTAATATTACGATTAATGTTTCACTTTGACCGATTTCATTTCAAAGTTTTTTATCCGGGTCGTCAAAACGCAATAATACCGAACGTTGTCTCTTTAAAAATATACAAGTCAGTGGCCCGCATAGTGTGCAGCTCAATATTGATTTTTTCATTACCCGCTTTTACGGGCTCCACTGTCCAGAATTATTGGACTATCTGATTTGATGGAACGCGATGCTCTGAATGGAAGTAAGAAAAAGATTATAGAAATTAAAGAGTTGGCTGAACGTATGGATAAAGTTGTTAGGAAAATTACAGATACACTGAAATAATTGAATCTTATTTCACCAATCAATTTCTTTCTTACCCTTCTCTTTTAGATAGGCATTTGTCTTACTGAAATGTTTGCACCCAAAAAATCCGCTAAAAGCGGAAAATGGAGATGGATGTGGAGACATCAGGACAAAATGCTTGTTACGGTCTATTACTTGTCCTTTCTTCTGTGCATAAGCACCCCACAGAATGAACACAACATTTACCTTTTCTTCGGATATAATTTGAATAACTGCATCCGTAAACTGTTCCCATCCTTTGTTCTGATGTGAACCTGCTGTTGATGCACGAACCGTTAATGTGGCATTGAGCAATAACACACCTTGCCTCGCCCAACGTTTGAGATCACCTGACGTTGGAATTGGTTTACCAAGATCACTCTCAATCTCCTTAAAGATGTTAACAAGCGAAGGTGGAAGACGTATTCCATCGCGCACTGCAAAACATAATCCGTTTGCTTGTCCTGCTCCGTGATATGGATCTTGTCCAATGATCACTACTTTAACCTCATCAAAATCGCAGCAATCAAATGCGCGAAAAATTTCTTTGCCCGGTGGGTAAATGGTTTGCGTTTGATATTCGCTTTTTACAAAACTGATTAGTTCAGTGAAATAGGGTTTATCAAACTCTTTTTCTAACCGTGTTTTCCACGAAGGTGATATTTTAACATCCATACTTTCAACCCAGATTATGCATTAGAGAAATAGAATGCTCGATCTTTTTGCCTGACGATATCAAATAAACCGTCTAACCATTTTTGTTTTTCACCTATTGCAGATATGTTAAGGATAGTTTTTCCAGCATGTTTTGTTATCCAACTTCCTAATGCAAAGCATTTGAATCTTAAGGTGCTTAAAGTGGCCTGGCTCTTATTCTGAAGCACTATTTGCCTGAATAAACTCATTAGATTATAACCTACCATGATGGTTCTAAAGGCAGCTTCTGTCGCCCAAAATTTATCCATACAAAAACTATCTAGCCCAAAATCGTACTTGAGTTCTTTAATCCGATTCTCAGCATCTGCCCGATCTTTATAACTCAACCATATTTGTTCTGCTGGCAAGTCAAGATTAGTGACATATAAGCTATAACGGTATTTGCCAACAGGCTCATCAAACAATAAAAGTTTACCCGTGGCCTTGGCGAGTATTTCTATATTCTTTCTTACCGCTACCATCCTTCTTGGTTTTTCCCATTCAGGCGATTGATATTCAAATTCTGTTATTTCTATTCCGTCTTTTAACTTTATCCATTCTTTCTTTGATCGCATTTCCTGTTTGATGGTAGGATACATTTTAACAGCAATGATGTAGTTGGTTAACTTCTCTGTTTCTAAATATTTCAGAAAATCGTGACTATAAAAACCACTATCAGCTCGTATCAATCCAACTTTTTTATCTTTTAAGATATCAAAGGTCTCATCTATAAAGGCTTTACAGTTACTTAAGGCCGCTGTGTTACCGGGCCGAAGCCACGCATTGGCTACCATCCTGGTTTCGGCTATAAACGCCATCAGCGGATGATGCGAAGCTCTGCCTGGCTTACTTGGATTGTAGCCTACTTTACTTCCTTCTTGTATCCCATATCGTGTTACTACAGAGCTATCAAAATCAATGGTAATGTTTTTTATTTTCAGGTTATCAATGAACCACTTCTGAATTGGTACAAAGACTTCGTTGTTACGTTTCCAACTAAATTTTTGAAAAAATCTACTGTATGTACTTTGTGATGGTGCTTGTTTCCAACCAAAGATCTCTTGCAATACTTTGTCATAACGTAAATAAGCAGAGTGACTAAAACGTCCTGCTCCAATCCAAATACTCGTCCAAAAGCATTCGATGATTTGGATAGGCTCATAGCCCCGATTTGATCCCCGCTCTGGAAGATCTAAGGTGTTCATAAATTCTTTTATGCCTATACTATCTAACATGTCCTTCATTAGTTTCATGCCGCCCCAGGCACTTACATTTTTATCGGTAAATGTGACGTGTAATTCTTTCACCTTTTGGGTTATAATTGTGCCCTCTACAAAGCTAATAATATCAATCAGTTACAAAAGATAACAATGCTCTATTGCATTATCTGGGTTGATCTATCGAGTTTTCCATTAGGTACTGGTCCAAAGCAGGAGGAGATTTGGCGTAGCGGCTACTATCCTATCGTTTGGACAAACACAAAATACAAGATGATCTACGCAAACATGGGTCACAACGATATGGATTATGAAAACAAAACGAATAAACAATTGTCCTCCTCGTTTAGAAGCAAAGATCAGAATACCTTCCTCCTCGATGCATTGTTGTGGCTTGGCAATCGTCAAAACTAAACAGCACGTCATTCACGAAAGCCTTTAGGCGGCTTACTTTTTTTGGGAATAATTATTGCAAGATTTAGTCAAAAGAATTATTTCGCATTCTATATATGTCAACAATTGAATTTATTACGTTAAAATAAAGTTGATTAGGGAGCTCTGCTCTGGAATCTTAAGTCTAATGTCTAGTTATATATGAAAAACTTCATCAAAATATTAGTTGTCGGTTTTATCGGAGGTTTGGGTGGAGCTTACACCTTTCAGTACATGAACAAACCTTCGTCAGAGTCAAATGCACCTACATTTAATACAGTAGCGTTGGATTCCGCAACATTCAATCAACGTTCAATTTCCTTTTCATCCAGTTCCGCACCTTCAACACTTGCAGCCGTTGATTTTTCAGAAGCGGCAACGAAAACGATTCCCAGTGTTGTCTATATTAACAGCATTGCGAAAGGCATCGCCTATAATTCTTTCGATTGGTTTTTTGGTGGTGGCGGAAGTACACAAACGCAGGTAAGCAGTGGATCAGGTGTGATCTTTTCTTCCGATGGTTACATCATCACCAACAATCACGTGGTGGCATCAGCTGAACGATTAGAAGTTATTTACAATAAGCGTACCTACACAGCTGAATTGATTGGCACAGATCCATCAACGGATTTAGCGGTACTCAAAATCAATGAAACAAACTTGCCGGCCATCGCCATGGGCAATTCCAAAAATTTACAAGTAGGCGAATGGGTTGTGGCGGTTGGAAATCCGTTTTCACTTTCATCAACAGTGACGGCTGGTATTGTGAGTGCGAAAGGAAGAAGGATTGGAATATTGGAAGATAAATTTCCAATCGAATCATTTATACAAACTGATGCTGCCATCAACCCCGGAAATTCAGGAGGAGCTTTGGTGAATAAGAACGGAGAGTTGGTAGGTATTAACTCTGCCATTTTATCGCGCACGGGTTCATACACCGGTTACGCTTTTGCTGTACCCGTTGATATTGCTCGCAAAGTTTTTGATGATTTAGTTAAGTATGGCATCGTACAAAAAGCTCTGCTTGGTGGACGTGTGGTGGAATACAATTATGAAAATGCAAAGAAATATGACCTCAACACCGATGTAAAAAATTACAATGGTGTGTTAATTGAACAATTGGAACGCGAAGGCCCTGCGATGCAAGCCGGTTTAAAACTAGGTGATGTCATTGTCAAACTTGACGGAAAAGATATTAATACACAAAGTGAGTTTGAAGAAGAACTAAGCTATCATTATCCCGGAGATAAAATTAATATTGCTTACCTCCGCGATAATAAACCGCAGACTGCTTTACTCACATTGGTAAATCAAAATGGCGCAGGCGATTTGATTAAGCGTGAGATTACAAAAGCAACAACACTGGGTGCACAATTAGAATCAACACAATATGGTGTGAAGGTTTTTAAAATCAGCGATCAAAGCAAACTGAAACAAATTGGCGTACCTGAAAACTTCACCATTATTGCGATCAACCGCGTTCGTGTGAAAGATCCGGAAGAGGTTGTTGAGTTCTTTGAGAAATATAAAGGACGGGGTTACATCTACGGCATCAACAGTTCAAAACAACAGGTGGAGATTCCGTTTGTTATTAAGTGATTTGTTGAACTATTATATTAACTATTCAACGATCCATCTCATTGATACTTTTAGTAGACAAGAATATCCATTTAAAAAAAAGAAAAGGAACTTTATTTAAAAGAAGGTTCCTTTTCTTTTTACTTAATCGCTTCCATTTCATTCTTTAATCCACAAGATTACTTTCAGCTTCTTTGCTGTAAATAATGCAATCGAATCGGGGTTCTGAATAAATTTAATGGACTCAAATTTCGAGCCCATATAATCCAATTGATCTATTGTGTAAAACTTGCCATTCATATACACAAGAGCAGAATCTCTGGAAATTATCTGACTTCCACTCTTGAGACGATGGATTGAATTAAAGTTTGGGTATTGAATGTTCTTTGTTGAATCAATTTGACCAAAAGCAAAAGCAGAGGAGCAAATTAGAATTAGAAAAAGAACAAATACCCTCATACGATATTCTACAGCACTCATGACCATTCTGAATTTGCGGGAGGGCAAATATCTGCAAACCCTAAAACTTTCGTTTGAATACTCGCAGGGAAAAATATCTCAACACCTGAACTCGTATCTGTAACCAAAGTACCATATTCCAAACACCTACCTGTAAATACATAGCCTCTTGTTACCTCCATTTTTGTAATACGACCATTCAATGCTATATTTTGCTTTAGGGTATAAGCTTTGAGCTTTTTTCCGGTGATACTATGAATTGCATTGATCGTTTGGAGTTGATCTGAAATTAACTTTCCTCCAAGAACTTGTACATTTTCAATCAAGAGAAGGTTGTTTTCAACGGCTAATGATTCATCTGTTTCGAACTTAAGATTTACAAGCTGATTTGGATTAATCGCTTGAGAGTCTTCATCCTGTACACACGAAAAAGTAATAGCTGATAAAATAAACAACAAAAGGAATTTTAGAGAATTTGTTTTCATAACGAGTTATAATTTAGTTAATAATACTCTCAAGGTATAGAAAATGTATTGCAAACCAATATATACATACGAGGTCAATCAGATTATTGACGGAATAAACTATCCAATACATACCTATGCTTGATAAAATAACGAGAGTGTTGAAGATTTCTTATCAAATAAAATTTCTCAGAGCTAACTCATCGAGGCTGAAAGGGAAAATCAGAATTTCTTGATTTTCACCTACATCTAGCTCACCCTCAACTTCAGCTTCTTACCTAACTCTTCAACAGAGGCTTTGAAGTTTGGATCTGTCTTCATCATGTCTTCAACGGATTCCAGTGCGTGAATTACCGTGCTATGATCCCGGCCACCAAAGTTATTACCGATGAGTGCTAAGGTAAGTTGAGTATAACGCTTACAGAAATACATGGCCACCTGGCGTGGAATAACAATCTCGCGTTTCTTCACTTTGCCCTTCATCAGCTCCAGATCAATCTTGAAATATTCTGAAACTGTCTTTTGGATAAAGTCAACGCTTACGTCTGACTGAATTTCTTTGATAATATTTTTAAGAACTTCTTTCGCAAGCTCTAAATCAATTTCTTTCTTTAATAAGGTAGCATGGAATATCAGTGAGTTCAATACGCCTTCCATATCGCGAAGGTTGGTATCAACGCTATAAGCAAGGTATTCCGAAACTTCGGTTGGAATCTGAATTCCATCGGCCAACATCTTTCTGTTGATGATGGCCAGTTTCGTTTCAAAGTCAGGCTCTTGTAAGTCAGCAGTTAGACCCCATTTAAATCTTGAAAGCAATCTTTCCTGAAAACCCTTCATATCACGTGGCGGACAATCACTCGTCATGATTACCTGTTTGCCCGTTTGATGAAGCTGATTAAAAATATGGAAAAACATTTCCTGTGTTTTCTCACGACCTGCCAAAAACTGCACGTCATCCAGAATCAATAAATCCACTTGCAAATAAAAATTCTGGAAGTCCTGAATTTTATGATTTTGAAGTGCATTGAGGAATTGATTCGTAAAATCATTTTGATCAACATACAACACCACCTTATTCGGCATGTTGTTTCTTATCTCATTACCGATGGCTTGCACCAAGTGTGTCTTTCCCACACCCACTCCACCATACAACATCAAGGGATTAAACGAAGTAATACCTGGTTTTTTCGCTACAGCCACACCGGCTGATCGTGCTAATCGATTACAATCTCCCTCAACAAAATTATCGAATGTGTAGGATGCGTTTAATCTTGAATTGACCGTAAGCGGATTGAGCGCCTTGACTGAAAAAGGAGAATAATCATCAGAGCCAAAAGCATTGCCATTGATGGCACTGCGCCTATTGCCGGATGATCCATTTGCCGGATAATTTACCGATACCGGAGGAGCCTGCTGATTTCCACTATCCACCACTACAGAATACTCCAATCGGCCAGTGGGGCCCAGGACTGTATGAATTGCCTTCTTTAAAACGGGTACATAATTATCTTCCAACCACTCATAAAAAAATTGAGAGGGTACCTGTACAGTAAGTACATCACCTTCCACCCGAAGTGGATTGATTGGTTTAAACCACGTATTAAAATTCTCATCTCCGACATTCTCACGAATTACTTCGAGACAATCATTCCATACTGTACTACAGCTAACTTCCATTGAGCTCCTAATTGATTGGATTTGCATTCCTTTTTGGGAAAGGGGAGACAAAGATGTAAAAAAAGAGTTCAACAAAACAATAAGATTTGGCTTTGATTTTTCAGGAAAAATTTTGAAGTGAAAAAACAAAACACGCTGGGTAAAATCCTCAGTTTAAGATCCAATTGCTGTCCATACACTTCAAACCGCATACAATTTAATTCTGATCATTCTAAAATTTTGCAAATTCTGCCCTGAAACGCAAACGGTTGATGAAAACTTGACTAAAATTGAGTTGAATTTGATGTTCCATGCCCGAAAAATCCATTCACGAGATAGTAAAGCATTCTTTTGCACCTGCAGATAAAGAAAGCTGGGCAACGGCAGCTGCTTTAGAGATTGAAGGCAAAAACCCAAATGAAGTCTTAGCGTGGAATGATGATGGGCTCACCTTTAAGGCGTATTATGACAAGAGTGATACAGCAGATCTTTCAAAACAAAATAATTTCCGACTCTTACCTTCTACCAATTCATTTTTAGGTTCTCGTGCGTGGGTCAATATGCCCAGCATTACGGTAGCAAATGAAAAAGAAGCAAATGCTAATGCCCTTTCACAATTGGCCACTGGGGCGGATGGGATTTTATTTGACATTCGAAATCAAGCCAAAATAAATTTTAATCTTCTTCTAAATGAAATTGATTGGCCGTATTGTTCGATTTCGTTTCGAGCGAACAATAAAAATTCCATTTCAACAGATCTTTGGAAATACATCCAGGAAAAAAAATATGATCGGGTAGTTTTAACTGGATCAATCTTTTGGGACGATGTCATTGAGAAAAATAATCTGGATAGTTTGGATTTATTCAACCTAAAAAAAATTCAATGCTCTGGGTTGATCATAAATCAATCCGCTCCCGTAAAAGAAATTTCCGAAGCACTTGTAAAAGGTGTGGATCTTCTGGATCGATTAGGAGAAAATGGGATTGACATATCGATCGCAATTCAGCACATTGCTTTTTCATTGCCGGTATCAACAAACTTTTTTGTAGAGATCTCGAAACTAAAAGCATTGCGCTCTTTGTGGTTTCAGGTTGCACGTGCATACGGACAGGAAGATTATCAGCCCACTAACCTTCATATTCATATTCGATCTGAAGTTTGGAGAGATGCCAGTTTTCAGCCCAATGCCAACATGTTAAAAAGCACAACGGCTTCTTTAGCTTCTGTACTGGGTGGATGCAATTCGCTTACTGTACATGCAGAAGATGAAAGTTTGATGATGAATCGCATTGCCCGAAATATTTCAAATGTGTTGCGCGAAGAATCCTATATCGACAAAGTAGCTGACGCAACATCCGGAGCATATGCTATCGAAAAGATGACTGATGAAATCGCACAAGCCTCATGGTTGGATTTTCAACACCAGGTTAAACAATCATGAAGCCCAATTTTAATTCCATAAAATACAATCAGTTTATACCAGACTCTTCCGACAAAGAAGAGAATGCTAAACCATGGATAAGTCCGGAGAAGATTGAAGTAAAATCTACCTATACCTCTCTTGATCTTAATAATCTCACACATCTCGATTTTACTGCAGGAATTCCACCTTACCTCCGTGGACCGTACGCAACCATGTTTGCCACAAAGCCATGGACGATCAGACAATATGCAGGTTTCTCTACTGCGAAAGATTCAAATGCTTTTTATAGAAAAAATTTAGCAGCTGGTCAGCGTGGACTTTCCGTTGCGTTTGACCTTGCTACACATCGCGGTTATGATTCCGATCATCCGCGTGTACCAGGTGATGTAGGAAAGGCGGGCGTTGCCATCGATTCGGTATTGGATATGAAAATTCTTTTCGATCAAATACCGCTTGATAAAATGTCGGTGTCCATGACAATGAATGGTGCCGTGTTACCCATTATGGCATTTTACATTGTTGCCGCTGAAGAACAAGGTGTAAAGCCTCAACAATTGAGTGGCACAATTCAGAATGATATTTTGAAAGAATTCATGGTGCGTAATACCTATATCTATCCACCATCACCATCCATGCGGATTGTGGCCGATATCTTTGCGTACACTTCGAAACACATGCCGAAGTTTAATTCCATCAGCATCAGCGGTTATCACATGCATGAAGCAGGCGCGCCAGCTCACATTGAATTGGCGTACACACTAGCCGATGGATTAGAATACATTCGCACCGGAATAGCAGCCGGTATTGCCATTGATAACTTTGCTCCACGACTTTCTTTCTTTTGGGGCATCGGCATGAATTTCTTTATGGAGATTGCCAAGATGCGCGCTGCACGAGTATTGTGGTCTAAGATCGTTCAGCAATTCAACCCGACTAATCCAAAGTCGATGGCGTTGAGAACGCATTGTCAAACATCCGGATGGAGCTTAACCGAACAAGATCCATACAACAATGTAACGCGGACTACCATTGAAGCACTTGCAGCCGCGTTAGGTGGAACACAATCTTTGCATACGAATTCATTAGATGAAGCGATTGCATTACCCACTGATTTTTCAGCAAGCATTGCGCGTAACACTCAACTCTATCTAGAGAAGGCAACCGGCATTACAAAATTGGTTGACCCAATGGGTGGATCATATTATGTTGAAAGCCTCACTTCACAGCTTATAGAAAAAGCATGGGACTTAATTGAAGAAGTTGAAAAACTGGGAGGCATGACGAAAGCCATTGAAAGTGGTATTCCGAAAATGCGCATCGAACAAGCTGCTGCTGCAAAACAAGCCCGCATTGATTCAGGTCGTGATGTAATTGTGGGAGTGAATAAATATCAAACAACCGAAAAGCCCGATTTCGAAATTCGTGAAGTCGATAACACGGCTGTTCGCAACGAACAGATTGAACGACTTACTAAGTTAAAAGCGGAACGCAACGCTGAAGAAGTTGAAGCTGCATTAAATGCTTTAACTATAGCAGCACAAACCGGAAACGGAAATTTACTGGAGCTTGCCATTGATGCTGCACGCAAGCGCGTTACCCTTGGGGAAATTTCAACAGCATTGGAGAAAACATTCGGTCGTTATAAAGCAACCATCCAATCTATTTCAGGTGTATATTCGGGGGAGATGAAAAATCAATCTGCTTTTGAAGAAGTGAGAAAACTATCCGATCGCTTTGCTGAACGTGATGGACGAAGGCCCCGCATTCTCGTTGCAAAAATGGGACAAGACGGGCACGACCGTGGTGCAAAAGTAATCGCAACCAGCTTCGCCGATTTAGGTTTTGATGTAGACATCGGGCCATTATTCCAAACGCCAGAAGAAGTAGCCATGCAGGCAGCGGAGAACGATGTACACATTGTTGGAGCCTCCAGTTTAGCCGGAGGGCATAAAACGTTGGTTCCGGAATTAATTCAAGCCTTGAAGAAAATAGGTCGTGGCGATATTATGGTAATTGCCGGAGGTGTAATTCCTGCACAGGATTACGATTTTCTTTTTCAATCAGGTGTTTCATTTGTATTCGGGCCCGGAACGGTAATCACTGATGCCGCCAGTGGCATTTTAAAAAACCTGATGGGTGAATAAGCGCGTAGCTTAATTCATTATCTTCGAAGTTACATTTGTTAACCCTTTTTATCATGAAGATCTCCCGATCATGCATTGTCGCAGTGTTTTGCATTGCAACAAGTCTTGCTGCTTTTTCTCAAAACAAAAAGATTGATAAAAGCCTCAGCAAGGTAGATACCTATTATGCCTCCGGCAACTTCTTAAAAGCCAGCAGTGGTCTTCAAAAAATTATAAAAACAGTTTCAGCAAAAGCTGAACTTCAATCCTACCTCCCAGGACTTCATATTCGGGAAGCACGCATCAACCTTGCATTGGGAACGCTGACCAGTTTTGACAATTCCTTGAATACGGCTCTTGCCAGCAGTTTAAAAACCTTTGGGGACAATAGTACAAATTATGCAACTACCCTGATTGAGGTAGGTGAAATTTATAACGAGTATGGTAATTATCGTTTGAGTGATGAGTATTTGGATCGTGCCATGATTTTATTGGAAAAGAGCAATCAACTCACCGATGCGTTAAAAGCACGAATAGCATTAGCACAAGCAGAATCGATGATAGGCCAAGGTTTTTGGAATGATGCTATTGAATTGCTGAAAGAAAACGAAAAGTATTTTGCAACTCGGGCAATTGAAAAAGAATCTATTGTTGAAGGTACTGCCATTAAGACCAGACGAATTCCAGAAACAGAATTACCCAGTCGATATGGTGATTACGCTAAACTTCTCAACTTAAGGATTAAAGCAGATACTCATAGGGGAAGAATTTCCGTTGTGGGTGCCGATGAAAATAATTCAGATGCATCGTATACCTACTCAAATGCTGCGAACTGGTTAAAGGGGAAGTCCAGGTTTTTAGGCGAGACGAGTTTAGCAGAAGTAGAATCTCGCTACATCATGGCAAAGGCATTGAAGGAAAGTAACACCCCCCACGGAAACGAACTTGAATTCGATCATATCCTAAATGATCTAAAGCGAAAGACGAGTCCTACGAACAGCTTGGCGCAAGATGTTTATCTGGATTATCTGGATGATCTTTTATTAGACGGAAATCGTGCGCGTTATCAAAATGTAAAATTGGAATATGAAAAACTATTGAAAAAGTTCCCCAGCGGAAGTGTGCTGCGCACCAACATGCAAGCTGTAGAGTTCGATTCTAAAATGGAACAGGACAAAACTAAGAATCTGGAAAGCAGTGCACTCTCTGTGCTCAACAGTCTACCTAAATTTTACAAGACCACAGGGCAAATTGTACAATTCTTATACGAAGTAACAATTAAAGAAAAACGCTACGCTTCTGCCGAAACGTACCTCAACCAGCTGGCTTCGATCAAAAAAGAATTGTGTGGAGAGAACTCTCCTGAATATCACCTGGCCCGGATTTACCTCGCTAATTTCTATCTCGACTACACGAATAAAATTGAAGATGCCGGTAAAATTTATAAAGAAAGTTATTTCGGTGTTGTTGAAAAACAAATAGGTGAGCAGCATAAAGACCTACAAGACATTCTGAATCATATTGCCACATGGTATGAACTTACAGATAAATATGATCTGGCATTTAAAACATTAAAAGATGCATCAGAAAAAGCAATCTTGAAGTACAGCAATAGCGACCCGGAATATGGAGCGGAGCTTGAAAGAATTGCCAGCCTTAGTTTAAAGATTGGTCAATACGAAAAAGCAGAGCAAGACATCAACAAAGCCATTAAGATTTTAGAAGAATATCGCAAGGATGATCTTCACATTGGCAGTTATATTCAAATTATTGAGACACAAGCTAAGCTCTATGGAATAAAAGGGATGTTCGATGAGGCTGAAACGAATCTTGAAAGGTCTCAAAAATTAATTTCCAAAGCAGATGTAATTATTGGCAGCGAGGTGTCAACAGCTGAAGAACTTTCTTCTCTTTTCATTCAACTTGGCCGGTATGCTGAGACAGATAAATTATTAACTGATCTTATTACCGAGTATCAAAAATTATATGGCGCTAACTCTCTGCGATTGATCGAACCACTGGTTAACAAAGGTAGAATCCTTCTTGCCAAGGGTGACTACACCGAAGCTGAACGGATAGCACAGCGTGCCAATCAAATTGCAGTGAAGACCTACGGAGATAATTCAACCAAAACTGCACCTACGCAAAAATTGTTGAGTGATATCTATTATACTTTAGGCGATTACGATAAAGCAGAAGGCAACATCTTAAAAGCAATTGCCAGCCAGGAAAAACAATTCGGAAGAAATCATATAGAGGTAGCTAAATCAATTTCGCAATTAGCACTTATTAAATTTTATAAAGGCGACAATAGGAAAGAAGTTGAAAAACTCATGCTTGAATCACAAAAGATAATGGGAGCTAAACTTGGTCCAGACAATCCGCAGTATGCTGAAATTCTAAAAAACGTTGCCATACTTTATATCTCCGAAAAAAAATTTGATATTGCCTTTAGCTCGTTGACCATTGCTGAAAATATCTGGCGAACAAAAACCGGAACAAAGAACAACATTAACTCAGCCAGCATTTATACCTTAACGGGTGATGTGTACTATCAATTAAAAAATTATAAAAAAGCAGAAGAGTTTTACAATCAGTCGAAAGATCTTTACGAGAAATTTTTTAGTGCCACACACCCTGAATATGTTAAGGTATTATCGAAACTCAGCAAAGTATATTATCAGCAAAAAGATTTTAAGCGAGCAAAGAAGCTGATCGAGGAATCATTGGGCAACTACGAAAACTTCATCAAGGATTATTTCCCAGCACTGAGTGAACGTGAAAAAGCAAAATACTGGAATACCATAAAAGGTGATTTCGAATTCTATAATACACTGGCTTTTGGAAACCTGGAAGACTTTAGGGACCTCACCGGAAAAGTTTACAATTACCAATTGCTCACCAAGGCATTGTTATTGAGTTCATCCATTAAAATCCGCGAACGTATTTTAAACAGTACGGATGAAGATCTCAAAGCACAATTCAACAACTGGATTCAAAAGAAAGAGCAGCTTACATTAGCACTCTCCATGAGTCCCACTCAGCTTACTGAAAATAATATCGACCCTGCCGGTCTTCAACAAGATGTAGAACGACTAGAAAAAGAATTGAGTCAGAAATCAGAATTGTTTGGTCAGAGTTTCGAAGACAAACGCATCACCTTTGAAGACGTGAAGAAATCAATTAAGCCGACAGAGGTTGCGATTGAAATGGTACGTTACCGTTATTTTAACCACGATTTTACCGATTCAGTAATTTATGCAGCACTATATTTAAAACCAGACCTCCCCAGGCCAAAAGCCATTTTATTGAAAGATGGTAAAAAAATGGAAATGCGGTATTTTAAATTTTATCGCAATGCCATTACAGGAAAAATTCCGGATGAGGTTTCGTATGGTGTTTTCTGGAAACCGATTAATGATGAGATCGGTCAGGCATCTACTATTTACTTATCCGCAGATGGTGTCTATAACCAAATAAATCTCGAAGCTATTCCAACACCAGATGGTCGTTATGTAATCGACAATTCAAACATTGTGTTGGTGAGCAATACAAAAGATTTATACATCCGAAAGGTAAAATCGAAGTCAAGTTCGAAAGACAATACAGCTTATATGTTTGGCAATCCTACATTCTATCTCACTGCTTCAACTGATCATAAGTGGACATCGTTACCAGGAACTGAAAAAGAAGTAGAGCAACTCAAGTTTATGCTAAATCAAAAGGGCTGGATAACGACCGAGTATGTAGAGAAATCTGCTACTGAAGAAAAAGTGAAAGAATTAAACAGTCCGAAAATATTCCACATTGCCACACACGGCTTTACAAGACCAACACAACAACGAACGCTGGAAGAAGGATTGGAAAGCAACGAGGCTATGCTAACACAAAATCCATTAATGCGCACGGGCCTCTTGCTAAAAGGTGCAGGTGATTTGATGGATAAAACAGAATACAATTACAACATGGAGAGTGGAATTCTTACCGCGTATGAAGCGATGAGTCTAAACCTTGACCGAACTGATTTGGTTGTGTTAAGTGCATGTGAAACAGGGCTCGGTGATTTGGAAGCAGGTGAAGGAGTGTATGGCTTGCAGCGCGCATTCTTAGTGGCGGGTGCGAAAGTATTGATCATGAGTATGTTTAAGGTAGATGATGATGCCACACAAAAACTCATGCTGCGTTTTTATCAGAAGTGGCTTAACAGCAATAACCTTCGTCAAAGCTTCATCGATTCGAAAAAAGAGTTAAGAACCGAATATCCTGAACCGATTTATTGGGGAGCGTTTATGATGATTGGATTGGATTGATTATAGATTCGCGATTATTGATTGGTGATTTAAGAGAACGCAATTGGACCAAGATTACTAAATCGAATATCGTTCATCAACAATCACTCATCACAAGTCCTTTTGGTTATAGATTTTAGATTATTTTAAACAAAACAATGTCGATAACGAACGTCATCACCACACAAGACCTTTCAAAGACTTACACCACCAAAGTACTGAACAACATCAACCTCGAAATAAAATCGGGTGAGATCATCGGTTATATCGGGCCGAATGGTGCTGGAAAAAGTACAACCATTAAAATTTTAACCGGCATCATTCCGGATTTCGATGGCGATGCTACCGTGCTTGGATTTGATATCCGAAAAGATACGCTTGAAATAAAAAGACGTATTGGATACATTCCAGAAAATGCTGCGTTGTACGAAACCCTTACTCCCCTAGAGTATCTTCATTTTATCGGACAGCTTTACAGTCTCGATAAAAACCAAACCGAAACGAAAGCAAACGAACTACTTCGGGTCTTTGAACTTGGCAACCATAGCGAATCGCGCATGACAACCTTCTCGAAAGGTATGAAGCAAAAAGTATTGCTCATCGCAGGTATGATTCACAATCCCTCCATCTTATTTTTAGATGAACCTCTTTCGGGGTTAGATGCTAATGCCGTTATCCTGGTGAAAGAAATTCTCACACAATTAAAGCAAAGTGGAAAAACTATTTTCTACAGTTCGCACATTATGGATGTGGTCGAGAAAATTTCAGATCGCATCATCATCATCAACAAAGGAGAGATGATCGCGAATGGAACATACGCTGAATTAAATTCACAAGCTCAAAGTGGATCGTTAGAACAACTCTTCACTGAAATCACGGGTAACAAAGAACATCAATCAGCTGCAGGTCAATTTATCAGCATTCTCGAAAACAAATGAACATCGAAAGTCTACTTTTGAAATTCCTTGATCTCCTTCAAGGTCTCTACCGCGCTGCAGGTGTAAACTACGAACAACTTCGTGCCATTGTTGCCATCAAACTTACGATGGATAACAGGAGGCAGGTAATGTCATTCAAGAAAAAAGAAAATCAGGAACCGGGCAATGCTTTCGCGATGACTTTGCTCTTCTATTCCATCTTTGGAATTTTTGTAGCGGTTTTTATTTACAGCATACCTTCCATGATGGTAAGCATGATCTTTTTTTTCAGCTACATTATGGTAATGGTGGCCATGACATTGATCACTGACTTCTCGTCCATTTTACTGGATACCAGCGACAACACCATCATTTTACCGCGACCAGTTGATGGACGAACGCTATTCATCGCCCGCCTTACACACATCATGCTTTACCTCGGCCAACTTACATTGGGTCTTTCGCTGATACCTTCTATTCTGGTTGGTTTTAAATTTGGCGGATTATTTCTTGTCTTCTTTTTAATCGCGATTGTTTTTGCTGTCTTTACTGCATTACTCATCACCAATGCTACCTATCTCTTAATCATGCAATTTGCCAGTGAAGAGAAACTAAAAAACGTGATCAATTATTTTCAAATCATTATGGCAGTGGCCATGATGGGAGGATATCAATTGTTACCTCGTATGATGGGACGTTTCGAAGTAGAAGACTATGTTTTTGAAATTGACTCGTGGAGTTATCTGATTCCTCCCATTTGGATGGGTGGTGCTTTGGAACTGGTGTATTACCAATTATTTGATGCACCTCATCTTATCCTAACCGCTTTATGTATCCTTGTTCCGTTAGGCGGTTTGTACATCACAAATCAATACCTCACACCCATCTTTAATAAAAAATTGAGTGCATTGGGAGGTGCGACAGAACAACCTGCAAAAACAAAAGAAGAGAAAGCACAAAAGAGCAATCTGCTTGAGAACATAAGCTTTCGAGTAACTTCCAATTCATTTGAGCGCGCTGCGTTCGAATTGGTCTATAAAATTTTAGGTCGTGATCGGAAAATTAAACTTAAGATTTATCCCGCAGTTGGATACATCCTTGTTTTTGGTTTGGTATTTATGATTCGTGGGAACGAAGACTTCAGTACACTTTGGAATAATTTACCGAACACGCAATACTATTTTGTGTTGATCTATCTTACGTTTATGATTTCGCAAGTTGCCTTGTATGAAATCCCGTACTCCGATGATTTTAAAGCGAGCTGGTTTTATTCTTCTGCTCCGGTAGATCGTCCTGGCGAAATTCTTTCGGGAATGGTGAAGGCAATTTTTACAAAACTCTTTTTACCCATCTACTCAGTAATTGCAGCCTTAATCCTTTTTGTTTGGGGCATAAGTGCTTTAGATGATATACTCTTCGGATTATTCAACAACTTTCTTATTCTACTCATCATTGCCACCATTGGAAAACGAATTCTCCCATTAACCATGGCACCTAGTGCAAAAAATCAAACAGGAAATTTTTTGCGCGGCATGCTCATGCTACTCTGCATGGCACTGCCAGGTGGACTTCATTATCTGTTAAGCAAGTGGCCATTGATTTTAATGAGCATGATCCCAATTCAACTTGGTGCAATCTATTTGATCTTACGATCGTATAAAGCCACCAAGTGGAGTAGCATTCAGTTTTGAATTAGTTACCGGTTGCCCGTTACCGATATCCGGCAACTAAAGGCTATTCCTTAAACCTAAGTTTGAAAAACAAAAGAGTAGAGGCCAGCATCAGGGTCATAAAGTTAGCAGCGATAACAGGAATATCGCGCACCAGAATACCATAGGTAAGCCAAAGCACCACCCCGGCACAGAAAAGGGAAAACATACCCAGCGAAAGATCTTTCGCAGAGCGGCTCTTCCAGGTTTTAATTACTTGCGGCAAAAAAGCAATGGTAGTAAGCATACCCGCTGCCAGTCCAAGAATTTGTATATTATTCATAAGGTTCTTTTTTAAGAGACTATAACTCTAGCTCTAACACGACAAAGGTAAAGAAACGTTTCAGGGAATGGTCTTTCATGTAATTTTATGTACAAGGTTGACGCCTAAAACGTTTGCATAAAATTTTATATCGAAATGGCTTGTGTTCCAAAGTGGTTGTTAAACAACTTTATCTATTGAAAATTCTATTGGAGCTCAAGACTTTCTGGATTTTGTCTTGTATCCCAAACTCTAATCACCTGAATGGTATCTTCTTTATTGATGTAAAATAACTTATAACTCTTAATCACCTTAACTCTCAAACCTGGAAAATCTGTCTCGGTTCCGATGTGTGGAAACTCGGAAATCAATTTGGCAGCTTCGTTGAAAAGTATCTCCAACTTCTTACTATATGTATCTGTTTTGTTTTTTTGAATCCAGAAATAGTAAATTCTGAATCGATCCTGAATTGAAGTCTCTGTCCACTCTACTTTCTTAGCCATTCCTTGATCATATTGTCAGCGGCTTCAGAAGAATACAGCTTACCTTCCTTCACATCCTTTAGCCCCAGTTCAATAGCTTTTCGCTCGTCATTAGCAAGTCGATAAACAGAATCCATTTCCGATTCCAGATTAACTAAGTTTAGAATCTCTTCCAGAATTAATTCATCCTCTATTGCGGATATTTTGTCAATGATCCTAGTTTTAAGTTCTGTTACAGACATGGTGTAAAATCTTTAGTATTATAAAGATCGTTTTAGTTTGAATTCAAAACAACCCCAAAACATAATAACAACAACTTAATCTTGGATTGATTCCCTATTAACTAGCATAAACAAGCAAGGAATCCAAAACTTCAAATACAATGACAATTGTATTTGAAGTTTTGGATTCCTTGCTGAATAATGAGTTGTTTTCTAAACTTTCTCAGTCACCTTATTCATTACTTTAGTTTGAACCTGGATTGACTCATGGTGAATCAGTTTCAACAAGTCATTTGTGAATTGTGAATCAAGGCCCATTGCCTTACCTAATGTAATGCGGGTCTGAATAATTTCTTCCCAGCGATTTACCTGTAAGATGGTAACATTGTTTTCTTTTTTGTACTGACCTATCTTCTCGGATATCTTCATACGTGCCGCCAGCTTCGACATTATCTCATCATCAAGTTGGTCGATCTGTTCACGCAAGATGCTCAGTGTATCTTTAAACGTTTTGTTATCTGATGAAACTGTACGCACAACAAGCGCATCTATAATACGGCCCAGCGTAGCTGGTGTTACTTGTTGTTTCGCATCGCTCCATGCTGCATCCGGATCGATATGACTTTCAATCATCAAACCACACATATCAAGATCAAGTGCTTTTTGTGAGATAAATGAAATCAATTCACGATTACCTGCAATGTGACTTGGGTCGCAAAGGATATCCAACTCTGGAATTCTTGTTTTCAATTCGATGGCCATGTCCCACATCGGTGCGTTGCGGAATGGTCCTTTTTCGAAGGATGAAAACCCGCGGTGAATAGCGGCAAGTTTAGTAAGACCTGCTTTATTCAAACGCTCCAATGCTCCAATCCAAAGTTCAAGATCAGGGTTGATTGGGTTCTTCACCATTACTGGAATGTCAACACCTTTCAAAGCATCAGCAATTTCCTGAACAGAAAATGGATTTACTGTAGTGCGTGCACCAACCCATAAAATATCAACTCCTGCTTTTAAACATGCATCAACGTGCGCAGCATTTGCTACCTCTGTTGTTACAGGAAGTCCGGTTTCTTTCTTGGCCTGGATAAGCCATTTCAATCCTTCTTCACCAGCACCTTCATACATACCTGGCCGTGTGCGTGGCTTCCATATACCTGCACGAAGCGCATGTACTTTTCCTGTGGCTGCAATTTGTTTTGCTGTTGCCACCATTTGATCTTCTGTTTCAGCACTACACGGACCGCTGATGATAATAGGCTTGCTTGCGGTAGGTAACCATTTTGAAATGGACTGAAGTTGTAATACGTTTTTCATATTCAATTGACTTTTATTTTTTCGACTACTTGTTTTGTTTGTTTATGCTCTATTCCATTTAATATTTCTCTGATTCGGTTTGCGCTTGTCATGATGTTATGTAATTCTTTTACATCACGCTTCATTAAATAATATTGAAACTTCTGCAAGTGCATAATGTATTCTAACAATGCCTGACTTAAGTATTCTGCATTCTGTTCGAAAATCGGTGCCCACATATCAGGTGAGCTTTTTGCCAGACGAACTGTAGACGCAAAACCACTTCCTGCCAAGGCAAAAATATTTTTCTCATCACGCTCAATATCCAATACCGTCTGACCAAGTAAGAAAGAACTTACGTGAGACAAGTGCGATACATAGGCTACGTGTTTATCATGTTCTTCAGGTTCCATGAAAATGGTATTCATGCCCAGCGATTCAAAAACAAGCGTTGCAATGGATAACGCTTGCGGAGAAGATTTTTCTTTTTCGCAGATGATATTGGTTTTGTCTTTGAACAAACCTGAGAACGCTGCTTCAGGTCCCGAGTTTTCTGTTCCGGCAATCGGATGGGCTGCAACAAACTGCTTACGCTTTGCATGATGTTCAACAACTTTACACAACAATCTTTTTGTAGAGCCTGCATCAATCACTACAGCATTTGGCTTAACGGCATCCAACAAACCGGGTAGCAATTGACACATTGCATTGACCGGAATGGCCGTGATAATTAAATCAGAAGTTGAAAGTGCTTTGTCTTCCGATTCGATCTTATCTACAATTCCCAACTCAACAGCCTTCGTTGCATGGTCAACATTTCGGTCGATACCGACAAGCTCTGTTGCCACGCCTGCTTTTCGCAAATCAATGGCAATCGAACCACCTATTAAGCCCAACCCAATTATCGTAGTCTTCATTAGACTTTAGTATTTAGTAGCAAGTCTTTAGACTTTGATTTTTTGAACACTTGAATTCTATTCAGCGCTTCATTCAACATCTCTATGGTACAGCAAAGCGAGATGCGGATGTAGCGTCTTCCTGCTTCGCCAAAAATAAAGCCTGGTGTGATGAATACTTTTGTTCCGTATAAAATCTCATCAATCCATTTCTCAACATCTACAATGGAATCCGGAGCTTTCGCCCATACAAATAGTCCCGATTGTTTTTCCGCGTATGAACAATCCAACAGATCCAAAATCTTCTTCGCTGCTTTTCTGCGATCACCATACATTTTATTTAGTTCGGTGAACCAAGCCTCGCCATTCTTCAATGCTTCCACGGCTGCATGTTGCAACCCAAGAAACATTCCGGAATCCATATTACTTTTTACTTTCAATACAGCATCAATATATTCTTTCTTCCCGGCTACCCATCCAATGCGCCAGCCCGCCATGTTATGTGACTTGCTCAACGAATTTAATTCCAGCGCTACCTCATCTGCACCTTCAATAGAAAGGATACTCATCGGTTCATCATTCAAAATCAAACTGTA
>JANMRZ010000003.1:0-71132 GCA_031388805.1 Chryseolinea sp. | reverse complement strand
TAAATCCAAGCCCGACAGAGGTTGGTGATATGGAAGGTATGTTGGAAAACCGCATCAAAGAATTAAAGATGCAGAAGTTTAATATCGATAAGAAGATATTAGATAGCTTGAAAACAGATGTGTCCATCCAAAACGTAAACCTCTCTGAAACAGGTGATGAAAAGAAATCAAACTCGAATATATTGTTTGGTGTAGGTATGGCGGGAGGAATACTAATGTACATGTTCATCTTCATTTATGGTGCGCAAATAATGCAAGGCATCATTGAAGAGAAAACCAGTAAAGTAGTAGAGGTAATTGTTTCTTCCGTTAAGCCATTTCAATTGATGATGGGTAAGATCATTGGACTTGCCACTGTGGGATTGTTACAATTTCTCATTTGGATTATATTGATAACAACGGTATCATCGGTTGTACTTGGACTTTTTGGACTCGAAATGCCTCAGCAGCAAATGGCAGAGCAAATGACTCAGCAAAGTCCACAAGTACAACAAGCTCAATCTGTAGAACTCCTGCAGGCGTTAAGCGAAATCCCTTACACAAAAATCGTTTCAGTTTTTATATTCTTCTTTATTGGAGGATATCTTTTATATGGAGCACTTTTCGCGGCAGTTGGTTCAGCAGTTGATAGTCCTGCAGAAGCACAACAATTTATGTTTCCCATCACTATTCCATTATTGATTTCTTATTTCGGACTGTTCACGTTTACATTACAAGATCCGCACGGCACCATTAGCGTTTGGCTTTCTATTATACCCTTCACATCACCTATTGCCATGATGGGGCGTATCGGTTTTGGTGTGCCTGACTGGCAACTCGCATTATCGATGGTCTCTTTAATTGGCGGTTTCATTTTTACTACCTGGGCAGCCGGAAGAATTTACCGCGTAGGTATTTTAATGCACGGCACAAAAATCAATTACAAAGTGATGGCCAAGTGGTTTATGATGAAAAACTGATAACAGGTATGAATTAAAAGGTTCGAGGTACGATTTACCGGATACATTTTGCGAATGATAAGAAATCGTAAATTGTACCGCGTAAACCGTACCTTTCTTTTTGTTGATGAGTAACAAGAACCCCGCGCCAACGCTCGATTTCTATCAGAACAACACCAATCTAAAGTGGGTGGTGTTGGGTATCTCTGTGCTGATCAGTATTGGGTCGATTTATTACACCAATGTATTGGTCGATCAACTGAAAGAGCGCGAACGTCAACAAGTACAACTATACGCCAAGGCCATCGAGTTCTTTGCCAATGATGAAGGAACATCAGGTGATGTCAATTTCATTGCACAAGAAATTCTTTTTCAAAACAATTCCATTCCTATTATTCAGATTGATGAGAAACGAAAAATATTATCCATCCGGAATATTGAGGTAAAAGAAAAGTGGACAGAGAAACGCAAAGAGACTTTTCTAGAAAATGAAATATCGATGATGGGTAAAACATACGATCCCATCCGTGTTACACTTCGTGATCCACAAACGGGTGAAACGTTCGGCACACAATACATCTTCTACAAAAACTCTTTTCTGCTTACACAGCTTATTGCTTACCCCTTCATTCAGCTTTCGGTTATCGCCATTTTCGCGTTCATTTCTTATCTGGCGTTTAGTTATTCCAGAACAGCAGAACAAAATCAAGTGTGGGTTGGTCTCGCAAAAGAAACGGCTCATCAGTTGGGCACACCTATTTCTTCATTGATGGCCTGGGCAGAAGTCATTCGGGATTACCCTGAATTGAAAGAGAAGGGTATTGTAGAAGAATTGGAAAAAGATATCCAGAAACTGCGCATGGTAACGGAGCGCTTCTCCAGCATTGGTTCCGTACCCGTGCTGAAAAAAGAAAATGTGGTGTTCCTCATCAACAATGTGGTGAACTACCTACGCCCTCGCGTATCCTCCAAAATAAGAATGGAAGTCTTTACGCTGTCGGACAACATTACCGCTAATGTGCACGCACCTCTGTTCGAATGGGTAATTGAAAATCTTTGTAAAAACGCAGTCGATGCTATGGGCAACAGTGGCACCATTGCCATCAAAATTCTAAGAGGTAATGAAGGCAAAATTTTTATTGATATTTCGGATACCGGTAAAGGTATTCCCCGATCTAAAATTCAAATGGTATTTCGCCCAGGATTCACCACTAAAAAGCGAGGCTGGGGCCTTGGATTAACATTGGCTCAACGAATTGTGGACACCTACCATAATGGGAAGATTTTTGTGAAAGCCTCCGAGGAAAATCAAGGAACTACATTTCGGATCGCCCTGAATGCAGCCTAAAATCAAACAACCTGTTGGCAAGTTACAATAGGCAAAGATTTCATATGTCATCATCGATTCTGCCATAGAAATAAGCAGTAGGTAAGAACCGATGAGGAAGATTATGCTTCTCTTTAAAACTTCGCAAATCTTCAAAATCTTTCAGCTCTTTGCCTATTACAACTTGCCTACTGCCTACTTCTTTTATCCACTGCCAATTGCCTGTTGCTTACTCTTTAAAATCCCTAATTATTCACAGTTCGCCCTTTGTACTTCGTGCTTAACTCCCTACTTTTGCGCTCGCATTTTCAGGACAGAAATCTCAACAAAACAGATAAAATGGCAAATATTGGCAAGATCACCCAGGTAATTGGTCCGGTAGTGGACGTAGCCTTCGATGGCGAAGGTTCAAAACTTCCGAACATCCTTGATTCCTTGATTGTAACAAAAGGCGATGGCACCAAAGTAGTGCTGGAATGCCAGCAACACTTAGGCGAAGACCGTGTGCGTACCATTTCAATGGAAGGTACTGAAGGATTGGTTCGCGGGATGAAAGTGACTGACACAGGATCTCCAATCCAAATGACCATCGGTGAAGATATTAAAGGCCGTTTGTTCAACGTAGTAGGTGATGCTATCGATGGTATCCCTCAACCAAAAGGTACAGGATCACTTCCAATCCACCGTTCTGCTCCAAAATTTGAAGATCTTTCTACTTCAACTGAAATTCTTTTTACCGGTATAAAAGTTATCGATTTGATTGAGCCTTATGCAAAAGGAGGTAAAATCGGATTGTTCGGTGGTGCCGGTGTAGGTAAAACCGTATTGATTCAGGAATTGATCAACAACATCGCGAAAGCATATGCAGGTCTTTCAGTATTTGCGGGTGTTGGTGAAAGAACCCGTGAAGGCAACGACTTGCTTCGTGAAATGATTGAAGCGGGTATTGTTGATTACGGTGAAGAGTTTATGCATTCCCTCCACGAAGGTGGTTGGGATCTTTCTAAAGTAGATCAGGAAAAATTAAAAGATTCAAAAGCAACCTTCGTTTTCGGACAAATGAACGAGCCTCCTGGAGCACGTGCTCGTGTGGCGCTTTCTGGTTTGACTGTTGCTGAATATTTCCGTGATGGTGATGGCCAAGGAAAAGGAAAAGACATTCTTTTCTTCGTTGATAATATCTTCCGTTTCACTCAGGCAGGTTCTGAAGTATCAGCCCTTCTTGGTCGTATGCCTTCAGCCGTAGGATATCAGCCTACTTTGGCAACTGAAATGGGATTAATGCAAGAGCGTATTACTTCTACTAAGAATGGTTCGATCACATCGGTTCAGGCCGTTTACGTTCCTGCCGATGACTTGACTGACCCTGCTCCTGCAACAACATTTGCTCACTTGGATGCGACAACTGTATTGAGTCGTAAGATTTCAGAACTTGGTATCTACCCTGCGGTGGATCCATTGGATTCGACTTCCCGTATTCTTCGTGCGGATATCGTTGGTGAAGAACATTACAACTGTGCACAACGTGTGAAGAGCATCCTTCAGCGCTATAAAGAATTACAAGACATCATCGCCATCCTTGGTATGGATGAATTGTCTGATGAAGATAAGCAGGTGGTTCACCGAGCAAGACGTGTACAACGTTTCTTGTCACAACCTTTCCACGTAGCAGAAGCCTTCACTGGTTTGAAAGGTGTTTTGGTTGATATTAAAGATACCATCAAAGATTTCAACGCGATCATGGATGGTCAATACGATCACCTTCCAGAAATGGCCTTTAACCTCGTAGGTAACATGGCACAAGCCATTGAGAAAGGCGAGAAGATGATGGCAGAAGCGAAGGGTTAATTAATTAATTCGTTAATGAGTTGATTCGATGATTGCATCAACTCATTAACGAATCAACTCATCAACGAATCAGAATATGCATTTAGAAATATTAACACCTGAAAAAAAAGTATTTGAAGGCGAAGTATCCTCTGCCACATTTCCTGGTTCGGATGGTTCATTTCAGATTTTAGATCATCATGCTCCGCTTATCAGCTTATTGAAAGAAGGCAATGTAGAATACAAGGGTAAAGAGGGTGTTCAAAGCCTCGCGATAACAGGTGGTGTTGTAGAAGTATTGAAGAACAAGGTGATTTTATTAGCAGACGGAATCGCTGCATAGAATTTACTGAACATAAAAAAAAAAGACCTGAGTGATCGGGTCTTTTTTTTTATGTCCACAGACCACGGTCGACAGTGGTCTGTGGACTTTATTACGGTTTTTCAATCACTGTAATCGGGAAGTCATTCCCTGTAATGTATCCTGTTGGATACTGCGCTGTGCCACCATATTGCTTGGTGAGTTCCGGAACACGATCTTCCATGTAAAATTTAAGTTCGTTTACGGTTAGCTTCTTGTCACCGTTATCACCCTTACCATCCATGGCTTCTAATAATGCATAGGTAAATACACCGTGCTTTAATTGCTCAAACTCAGTGGCAAATTGTTTTGAACCACTGGATGCGATGGCTACGATTCCGGTACTACGTGCAAGTTGTACAATTGCTTTCTCATCAGTTGCGGCACCGCGCACATTAAAGTTCTTCAAAGCTGCACCGGAGTGACAGGCATCAAGCAACATCAATAGTTTTTGTGACTTCACTTGTGTGAACATCTCACGCACTTCCGTCATCGAGATTGCCTTTGCCTGAAGTTGCTTTGGATCACCATAGAGTTTGGTTACATCCGTAGGAACAAAATAAAACTGATCGGCATTGTCTTCATCAATTGTTCCGTGACCTGCGTAGTAAAAGATGAACAAATCTTCCGGTTTTGCTGAAGCGGCTATTGCTTTGAAGCCCTTCATAATATTTTCCTTGGTTGCGTCCTTATCGTAAATGCCAATCGGGTTAACGCGTTTAAATATCGACTTACCTTTTTCTTGCACCTTAGCCAAAAATGCCTCCGCATCTGATTTGGCATAATTTAAATTGTATGATGAATTCTGATATTCGTTAATACCTACTGTTAATACGTGAAGCACAGAGGTGGCAATGGCTTCACCTTTGTATTCTATCTCTATATCATCAGCACGCGATTCGATTTTTTGAAGATTAATAACCTTAACACGGAAGACGTTATTGTCATTTGCCATGTCTACGGGATACGTTCTTACGATTTTATCATCCTCCCCTTTCGTTTTCAGGTTCTCTGTATCGCTGATTATTAACTTATCATTTTGATATATGTTAATTTCTTTAACTCCCCCTCCTCCATCAAATACTTCAACAGTAAGCGGAATAGTTTTGGCTTGTGTGTAGAATTTCCCTTTGTCATGCCAAAGCAAATCGGTTGATCTTAAGGTAGGATTGATGTCAAAGAATGCAGCCGATGGTCGTTGTGTTTTGCTCAAATCAAAAATACGTTCTCCTGATTCACGCAAAATGTCTTCAACGCGCTTTCCTTGAATGATACTCTTCTCCATTTGCTTTGGTCTGTACAAAATCTCGAAGTATTGTTCAGCCGCATAAAAATCGGCCAGCTGCTTAATGCCGCGATTCACGTGCCATCCAAAATATTGACTGCCTGCTGAAGAGCATGAAAAATATCCGCGTGGTGTCCAGCAAACCCATTCATTGTCTTCCGTAACAAATAAGGTTGCAAAAGGAATAACAGTCTCTCCTAACGAATGAAGTGTTTCCTCTAATCCCTTATATGTTTTATCACCATTTGCTTTCAGAAAATCAATAACCGTTTTCCATGCTGCTTTTGAAGGCTCTTTCGTAAGAGAATCTACTGGCAAGGAACTGAAAAATTTATCCCAGTCCTCTCCCTGACCTTCGTATGCTTTCCGAATGCTGGGGGCATAACCCGTTTCAGAAAGTTTCCATAAAATAATGGATTGATCTTCACCGCCAGAGGCAAGATATTTTCCATCATTGCTAATCGCTACAGAACGAATTGCTCCGTAGTGCCCGATAAATTCTTTGTTGAGGTATCCATTCTTATCATACATCTTTAAAGAGAAGTCGCTACCCACTACAACACTTCCATCAGGCATGCCTTGAAAATCAAGTATGCGTCCATCCTGACCCGGATCTGTTTCAATCAATTTACCTTTTGGCAACTCAATTGAGTTTTCACTAAGCTGAACCAGTTCTTTATTAAAATCTTTCGAAGAAGAATTATAGGTCGATGGATTTCGGTTAACCGTTAAAGAAGCAAAATCGAAGCTTGATTTGTATTGAGGCTTCCCACTCTTTGTAAGATCCTTACAGATAAAAAGATCAAGTCCTTCACCAAAAGCAATATCCTGAATGGCACTACCCTTACCTTTTATTCTTCTTATGGTCATGCCATTGATGGGATTCCACAGCAAGATTTCATTATTGGTTCCGCCAGCCGATGCCACAATATAATTTCCGCTACCTGAAGGTGAAAATGCAGCGCTGAATACAGTATTATCATGCACTTCATAGTCAGTGAATTTCGCACCTTCTGGTACCTTCCAACTCATGCCCTTACCTGTTACATCTAAGCCAACCAATATTTTTGAGTCGGATGAAAAAGCAATGGCATTGATAGGACTTGTAAGCTTATCAAATTCTTTCACAACACTTCCATCCGCTCGCCACAAAATAAGGCCATTGTCCAAACTGCTGCTGGCCATGTAAACACCATCCGGGGAGTATGTTACTTTGTCAATAATGTCTTTATGTTTTTTCAGAACACGAGGTTGAAATTTTGTTACCCCTTTATCGATTCCACCTAAATTGAAAACCAGAATATCTTTGCTCTCATGTGAAACGGCCAGCTCTTGTGTTTTTGAATTAAAGGACACACATGAAACCGGTGAGGGAATTGGTATGGTGGTGACCATCTGCAGAATTGGCTCCTTATCTACTTTCCAAATCTTAACAGCATTATCAACACCCCCGCTGGCGAGGTATGTTCCTGCACCATTAAAACTCAAACTTTGAATAATATCAGTGTGTCCAATAGCGGTGCTCACCTGTACCCCTTTTTCGACATCGATGATGATGATGTAATTGTCTTTTTCCGAGCTTACTTTATATCCCGCAACAGCTAATAATTTTCCATCTGGGGAAAGTGCTGAAGCATAGAGCATACCTTCTGGTCCATCGCCAATTTGCGATTCGAATTTTTTATTCATCTCGCCATTGTCGGCATTCCACAACCGAATAGTTTTATCTTCTGAAATGGAAATTATTTTTTTTCCATCCGGTGTGAAAATAAGATTGTGAATTTTGGCGGAGTGCCCCATCGGGTTGATGACGATGCGGGGAGCCTGGGCAATACTTTGCTGAATAGTCAATACAAGAACAAGAATGCCCAACGAATGATTTAGCCTTGACTTAAACATAGTTTCTGGGGATAAGCTAGTAAAGCTACTTATTTTTTATGGCTAAATGGAATAGCCACCCAGGAGTTCTTTAATAAGAAGATTGGAGGGTTTTAGGACGATTTATGATCAGAAGAGGTGGTGTCACCATTCTTCAGTCACTGATCGTTACGTGCTTCTTGCAGTTTACCTGCCTGCCAGAAAATCATTCCAAAAAAAGCGAGAAATGAAGTAAATATTAGAATCATATGCGTAGTGGTTTGTTTAACAAAGATGGACCAAACCGAAGGAGCTGTTCTTTAAGAATAACCTGATGTGGCACCGAAGTAATATTTCCCAGCCTTCTAAAGATTCCTGAGGAGCCACCCATCCAAAAAACCCAGAAATTAATTTTTGCACCATTATCTTTCGGGAAAATACTGAACCTAAAAATTTTATCATGACCCATAAAACTCAGGGCAAGCACTGGATCATCCTTTTGATTTCAATCCTGACAGGCATTTCTTACACCTTGCCCACCTTTGCGCAACAAGAAGAAGATACCACCGCTGTACCCAAAGATTGGTTTTTACGTGACCCGGAAACTGACCATGTACAAGGCGTAAGTGCTGATAGGACCTACCTGACTCTCTTAAAAGATAAACCTTCACGCACGGTATTAGTTGCTGTAATCGACTCAGGAATTGACATCGAACATGAAGATTTGAAAGACATTATCTGGGTAAATGCAGATGAAATTCCAAACAATGGTATCGATGATGATAAAAATGGATATGTAGACGACATCCATGGATGGAATTTTATTGGAGGAAAAAATGGAAACGTTGATCAGGATACGTATGAGGTAACGCGAGAATATGCTCGATTGAAACCGAAATATGAAAATGCAGAAAACAAAAAACTAAGCAAGAAAGATAAAGCCGAATTTGAATACTGGAAAAAAGTAAAGTTCAAATACGAACGAGACTATAAATCGAACAAGGATCAGTACGACAAATTTTCTCAGCAATTCAATGATTATTCGAGTATATTAAATAGAATAATCTCATGTGATAGTATCATTCGCTTGAATTTTAATGGAAAGCTGGTAACAAAGTCATCGTTAGATACAATATCATCAACCAAAGAAGAGATTGTTTTCGCAAAGAGTTTTCTTTTAAAATTATTAGAACAGCTCTCACAGGATATTGCAGGTGATGTTGAAATTGGATTGATCATTAAAGATTTCAAGGGGTATGTAGATCACCTAAAAGAAGGTGTAGATCATTTCCATACAGCTGTTGCCTATGGATATAGTCTCGATTTTAATTCACGAACCATTGTGGGCGATGATCCAAATAACCTTTACGAAAAAGGATATGGCAATAACGATGTTGAAGGTCCTGATGCGCGACATGGAACACATGTTGCCGGAATTATTGGAGCGAATAGAAAAAATACAATCGGCATAAAAGGTATTGCTGATAATGTTCGCATCATGTCAGTGCGCGCAGTACCTAATGGAGATGAACGCGACAAGGATATTGCGAATGCCATTCTCTATGCTACCGATAACGGTGCACAAATCATTAACATGAGTTTTGGAAAATCGTTCTCGCCAAACAAAGATGTAGTTGATAAAGCCGTGAAGTATGCAGAATCAAAAGGTGTTCTGCTAATTCATGCCGCGGGCAATGACGGAGACGATATGGATAAAGAAACAAATTTCCCTTCGCGCACTTATAAAGATGGAAAGCAGGCAAAAGCATGGCTTGAAATTGGCGCATCTGCGTGGGGAAATGATGAACACTTTGTTGGCTCATTCTCGAACTACGGAAAAAAATCGGTTGACTTGTTTGCGCCCGGTGTGCAGATTTATTCTACAACACCTAATAATACCTATGAAGATTTGCAAGGAACCAGTATGGCTTGCCCTGCTACCGTTGGTGTTGCTGCCATGTTGCTTGAATATTTTCCCGATTTAAAAGCAGAGCAATTGAAATCCATACTGAGTCAATCCACACGCAAGTTTGATGGACTAAAAGTAACGAAGCCAGGGAGTACCGATGCTGTACCTTTTAATCAATTAAGTATTTCGGGTGGAATTATTAATGCGTATGAGGCGGTGAAGTTGGCTGCGAGTTTGAGCAGGACCGTGATTAATAAGTAGGGTCAATCGTCTACAAAAGATAGACCCCGCTCAATTATCGATAGTCAATAGAAATTTGAGTCGCTCATCTTTTTTTTGCTTGATTAACGATCAGCCAATAGCGCTTCATAAAGTGAAGTTGAATGCTGATTATTTTAGCAAAAAATTAAAAAATTCTTGATTACCTTAGAGATTCAAGAACCGATAAAGTTTACAAAATATTTCAACCATGAAACTACAAGTAATTCAAGATGGGCATGGAAAAAATACAGGGGTATTCATTCCTATTGAAGATTGGGCATTGATCAAAACGAACTATCCGGATGTTGACACTTTAGATAATGAAATTCCGGAATGGCAAAAACAATTGCTCAATAGACGCATAGAGGCTATTGTTAAAAAACCCAATAGCGTTAAACCTATTGATAAACTCTTTGAAGAGTTAGACAGCGATCTTTAAGTATAAAGTATGCTTTTTTCTATATCCCATTTTGAAGATGTTAGGTTAGATATAAAGGAAGCCAAAGCGTGGTATAAATAACAGCAGTCTGGTCTTGAGAAACGCTTTTCAGAATCAATCAAGACGACAATACTTAACCTACAAGAAAATCCTTTTGCTTACTTTGTCCGGTACAAAAATATCCGAATTGCTCATCCTAAGACTTTTCCGTATGGAATTCATTTTTATATAAATGATGACAAGAATCAAATTGTTATTGTGGCTATCGTTCACAACAAAAGAGACTTAGATATTGCACAGAAAAGAGTTTAAGCCTAAAATTCTCAACCTCACCATTCTCAAATCGTACTTGAACGAAACTTTGAACCTGCATTTAAGATGTAAAAATCAAAATTATTTTTTCTCCAGCTCAAGCGCTTTCAACTCAACCAGCTCAGGTAATGTGCGATTCATTTTTAGAATCTTAATCCGATAACCATCGGCAACAATCTCCTCGCCTTCTTTCAGATCGAATGGCTTTTGTGTTAATAACAATCCTGCTAACGTTTCGTACTCTTCTGATTCTGCAAAAGGCGGTTCAATAATTTTATTAATATCCCGTAAAGGTGATGTGGCTAATACCTCATATCCATTACCTACCTGCGTAACGATTTGCGTTTCATGATCATGTTCATCCTGAATTTCACCAACCAACTCTTCCAGAATATCTTCCAGTGTAACAATACCGATTGTTCCGCCATACTCGCTGATCACAATTGCCATCTGCACTTTCTTCTTTTGAAATTCGCGCAACAAATGGTCAATCCTTTTATTTTCTGTAATGTAATAGGCTTTGCGCATTACCTCCGCGAGCGTTTTACCACTTTTCTCTACAAAGTTTTGAAGGATATCTTTCGCGTAAAGTATACCTATAATTTCATCCAGGCTTTTATCGTAGACGGGATAACGTGAGTACCCTTCACGGAACACTAGGCTCGCTGCATCCTCTAATGAGATGTTTACATTTATGGGAGAAATTTTCAAGCGAGGTACCATGACTTCCTTTACAACACGATCATCAAAATCAAAAACATTTTGAATCAACTCACGCTCGCTGCTTTCAATTGCTCCACCTTCTTCACTTTCAGCAATAATTAATCGTAACTCTTCTTCAGAGTGTATGTCGCGCTCACTTACAGGCTTAATTCCAAAAACCTTTAAGATCAAATTAGCAAACCCGTTTAATAATCGGATAAAAGGTCTGAAGATGAAATAGAAAATCCGTAACGGGATGGATAAAAATAATGTAGTCGATGTCGGGTATCGAATGGCAAGTGATTTCGGTGCAAGTTCTCCAAACACAATATGTGCAACGGTAAGCATGGCAAACGCAATTGGCAATGCGATGCGATGCGCCAGCTCTTCAGTAAGCTCAAAACCAAGTCCATGAATAGTATTGAGAATGATTTTGGATACAACATCTTCTCCTACCCAACCCAGACCCAGACTAGCCAGGGTAATACCAAGTTGAGTGGCGGCAAGAAAACCATCCAGATTATCAATAACAATTTTAGCTGCCCGAGTGGATGCGCTGCCAGTTTGTATGGCAATCTGCGAAGACCTTACTTTAACGATGGCAAACTCTGCCGCTACGAAAAACCCATTTAGGATAACCAGGGCAATGGTAATTAGAATATCAATGGCCATATTTTCTCAAAGATAGCAGTATTTACAGCTTCCCTGATAATTCAATTTGTTAGTTAGTGAATAGGAGCTTCTTACAAAAATACCTTATTTAACTGCATTAAAGGTGGCCATCGACCGGCCAACACGTCATTACAACCGAATTGCAGCCCTGGATTTTGGCTGAAATTACTCGATTACTCCGTTTACTACCACCACTTTTTCCCAACTACCCTTGTTTTCCTCTACAAATTTCTTGTGGGCCGGATGGAGGTCGTACGTTATAATATCGGCTTCTTTTTCAAAGGTGATATAATGCAATACATCATATTCAGGATTGGTTGTACTCTCTCCTTTAACCGTTTTACCTGCCCGGTATGACAAAACTTGTTTTACTTCCTTCACAAAAACCTCAAATCCTTTCATGTGTTTTTTCTGAGCTTCAGCAGAAGCATCAGTCTTGAATTTGAAAGCCACGATCCGCTGAAATTTGGGTTTAGGTTTCTTATCATCCTTCACCGTTGTTGAAGTGAGGGTAAGTGCAAAAATGAATGCGATGAAATAGATACATGTTTTCATTATTAAGGTTTTAAAAATTGAATGTTTCGTTTTAATCCCTGGAGTTTGGTACGCTTTACTGCCGATCGTTTAAAAAGTTTTTCAAAAACTTCATCCGTAATTTCAACCCAATCCTGATAGTTCATCTTTTCTAAATCAGCGTGTGGCTCAAAACGTGATTCAGATGTTGGTTTTGAAAATTTATTCCACGGACAAACATCCTGGCAAATGTCGCAGCCGAAAATCCAGTTTTCAAATTTACCTTTTACCTCTGCGGGAATTTCTTCTTTGAGTTCGATGGTGAAATAAGAAATACATTTACTGCCATCGACTACGTAGGGCTGTGGAATGGCATCCGTTGGACAAGCATCCATACAAGCTGTGCAGGTTCCACAATAATCTTTTGCCGGACCATCATATTCCAATTCAAGATCAAGAATAATTTCCGCGAGAAAAAAGAAACTGCCCAATTCCCGATTGAGTAGCAGGCTGTTTTTTCCTGCCCAACCCAAACCACTCTTGCTGGCCCATGCTCGCTCCATTACCGGTGCAGAGTCAACAAACACACGACCCTCTACTTCTCCTACCTCATTTTGAATTTCCTGAAAAAATAATTTCAATTTTTCCTTTATTACATAATGATAGTCTTCACCATATGCATACTTGGCAATTTTGAGTGCACCATCTTTGGCCAGATCTTTTTGGGGATAATAATTATATACTAAACTGATAACTGATTTTGCTCCGGGTACGAGCAAGGTAGGATCAAGTCGCTTATCAAAATGATTTTCAAGGTAACTCATCTTACCTTGATAACCACGCTTCAACCACTCCTCCAGCTTAGGCGCTTCTTCTTCCAGAAATTCAGCCTTCGATATACCACAAAAACTAAAGCCCAATGACTGGGCTTTAGTTTTTATAAATTGGGTATGTTGCTGTGCATTCACAAAATTGTTTTGACTACCACAACTTAATTGGATAATCACCTTTGTTTACCAACTCCATAATTTTTGCAGACACCATTTCTTTATCTTCTTTGTAGGTAACACCAAACCAAACATTACCACCAGAAATCACCTTTACACTTCCCTTACCTTCCTGTATCAGTTGGTTGATGAAAAGTGGAATAAAGAATTCTGCTTTTATATTCTTAGAGTTGTTTTTTAAGAAGTCAATAAACTTTTCTTCAGTGTAACTGAAAATGCTTGGATGAAAACCCCAGAAGTTCATAGAGGTTGGAGTCTCAGGATCCATCACCAAGTCACCATCTTTTTCTTTCGAAATAATTTTTCCGTTTTCTTTTACGATGGTGGTACGTTCCACAACCGAAATTAGATTGTTATCTGCGTCACGATCGCCACAACCACGTGATACACTTCCATATTCTGACAGAACATTTTTCAAAGTATAACCCACCATGGCATGCACTCCTTTGGTTTCGTCTTTGAAGAAATTAGCGACCGATTCAAATGCATAGCGACCATAGAAGTCATCCGCATTGATTACAGCAAAAGGTTCTTTGATAACATCTTTTGCACAAAGCATAGCATGACCAGTGCCCCATGGTTTCATGCGCTCCGGATTTTTAAACTCCGCTGGTATCAGTCTGTCGAGTGACTGAATGACAAACTCCACTTCTACCTTGCCTTGCAATCTTGGGAGGAACATTTCCTTCACGGTTTCCAAAATTTCATCACGCACGATAAACACCACCTTGGTGAAACCCGCCCGAACGGCATCGAAAAGAGAATAATCCATAATGGTTTCCCCGCTAGGGCCGAAGCCATCAATCTGTTTAATGCCACCGTAACGGCTGCCGATTCCCGCTGCTAAGACAAGTAACGTTAGTTTTTGAGGATTTTTTTGTGTGCTCATGTGTTTTAGGTTAATTCTATTTTCAATTTATAGTTGGTGTTTGCGCAAACATTCTTATTTTTCGATGATTTTACAAGCTCTTGAGTCAGTTTTGGAGACTCTAGAGGTAGTCTAAATCAATTCTATTACCTGACATCAAGTCTTCAAAAATAGGATTTTACTTTATAGTAAAGGGCAGCTGGAATAAACTTCGCAAAAATTTGAATGGATATTAATTGATACCTTAACCTTAGACCAAACCAATATCAAAGCCCATGAGTAGTAGCAATCAGAAATCGTATCTCGTTCCCATGATCATCATCGGAGCCCTGTTTTTCATTTTCGGGTTTATCACGTGGCTGAACAGCGTGTTAATACCATTCCTGAAACAGGCTTGCCAGCTCACCGACTTTCAAGCATACTATGTCACGGTAGCATTTTATGGCTCCTATTTCTTCATGGCAATTCCTGCTTCAATGATTTTAAAAAAGACGGGGTTCGCGAAAGGTATGTCATTGGGATTGTTTGTAATGGCTGCAGGGTCGTTGATTTTTATTCCCGCTGCGAATGCAAGAGCTTTCCCTTTATTTCTTCTCGGCTTCTTTATTCAAAGCACTGGTTTAGCGCTTCTTCAAACAGCTTCCAATCCATATGCTACCATCCTGGGGCCCATCGAAAGTGCTGCCAAACGAATTAGCATTCTGGGAATTTGTAATAAGGTTGCAGGGATGATCGGTATTTTTGTATTGGTTAAACTTCTGTTTAGCGATACCAAAACGCTCTCTGCAAAAATCGAAACTCTTCAGGGAGCAGAGCTTGCACAGGAACTAGACATCCTTGCATCCAGAGTGGTCACACCTTATATAATCATGGCGATCGTTTTATGTGTTCTGGCTATAGCGATCCTCAAAGCACACTTGCCTGAAATTAATCCAGAAGAAGAAGGGGCAGACGAACAGTCTGGAGCAAAAGGGAAAACATCTGTATTCCAATTTCCACATCTATTGCTGGGGGCTCTTTGTATTTTCTTTTACGTAGGCGTTGAGGTAATTGCGATAGACACCATTGGTCTTTATGGTCAACATCAGGGATTCGACCTCGAAACCGCTGCCCAGTTTGGCATTTACAGTTTGATTGCCTTAAGCATCGGGTACATACTGGGTATTATTGCGATTCCTAAATACCTATCCCAACGCAATGCACTTGTTATCAGCGCTGTCCTCGGATTTGTTTTCGCTGGGGCAGCCATGGTAACCAATGGATGGATATCCATTGGATTCATGGTGCTTTTAAGTTTCGCCAATTCACTCATGTGGCCATCTATCTGGCCGTTGGCCATCAGCGATCTTGGTAAGTTCACAAAACTTGGTTCAGCGTTCATGATCATGGGTATTGTAGGGGGAGCCCTCTTACCGCTTGCTTACGGTGCTATTGCAGATGCCAGCAACAGACAAAATGCTTATTGGATAACATTGCCTTGTTACCTGTACATCTTATACTATGCCACAAAAGGGTATCGTGTAGGAAAGACGGCTTAAGAATTTATAATTCTTCCTTTCAAAGGAAAGGGAACGAAACCTCCTCAGCATTGGGGAGGTTTTTTTGTGTTCCTCCGAAAAAAAAAGGAATTCTTTTGTCCATATCCCTTTGATTGGTTCGTCAAGTTGTAAATTATGTTTAACCAAAACCCATTTACAGTATGGAAAAGTACATGTTCATTTTTTTAGGAGGCGACCCAAGTAATCTTTCACCAGAAGCCCAGCAAGCCCACATGCAGAAGTGGTTTGACTGGGTACAAAAACTCACAAAAGAACAGCGTTATGTAGCGGGTGAAGCTTTATTACCAGGAGGTAAAACAATCAAGGGAGCAAAAAAGACCATTACCGATGGGCCTTTTACAGAGAGCAAAGAAATAGTAGGAGGTTTCTTTGTCGTGAATGCAAAAAATCTTGATGAAGCCGTTGCGCTCGCAAAAGATTGCCCCGATTACGACCTCGGTGGAATTGTTGAAGTTCGGGAGGTTCAGAAATTCGACATGTAATCCATGCGGATTACCATCATGATTATCGCGATGGCAGTGATGATGCTATCGTGTAACCTTGCTGAAAATAAAGGCAGCAATCACGTGGCACTTGCTCAAAAAATGTTTGATGCATTCAATCAACATCAATGGCAGGAAATGGCAAACTGCTACAGCGACTCCGCATTATTTTTGGATCCTGCTTTTGGTAAGACATACCTGAAGCAATCACGCTTAGAGGTTGCAGAGAAGTATGCCCGATTTCAGCGAGCATTTCCAGACATCCATGATGAAGTAGTAGCAATGTATCCATCGGAAAATAAGGTTATTGTTGAATTCATTTCAACCGGTACAATGGCAGGTGGCGCTTCATTCAAATTGCCCATCATTACAGTATTAACCTTTGAAAACGATTTGATTGTTAAAGATGCAACGTACTACGATGTAGAAAATCCATAAATTTATGGATGCATGAACAACAAGTGAATCAACAGATCGGCCATCTCTTTCGTCATGAGGCGGGAAAGATGGCCGCAGTGTTGACGCGCTTATTAGGCTTTCAACGACTTGATCTTGCACAGGATATTGTTCAGGACACATTGTTAAAAGCCATGAGCGTCTGGAAGCTCAAAGGTATTCCGGAAAATCCTTCGGCCTGGTTGTATACCGTTGCAAAACGTAAGGCCATTGATTGGCTGCGTCAACAAAAGCTTCACGAAAGTATTCATGCTGAGATTAGTCTTGCACTACAATCGGAATGGACACTTTCCCCTACCGTCAATCAGCTCTTCCTTGAAAATGAAATTGAAGACAGCCAGCTGCGAATGATCTTTGCATGTTGTCACCCATCCATTTCGTACGAATCGCAAATTGCACTTACCTTAAAAACACTTTGTGGATTGAGCATTTCAGAAATTGCCCAAAGCTTTCTCACCAATGATGAAACCATCACAAAACGATTGTATCGTGCACGTGAAAAAATACGAGAAGAAAAAATCAGTCTCGATGCACCCGCACCGGCTACCTTACCAGGACGGTTAGATGCAGTGCTTCATACCCTCTATTTGTTATTTAATGAAGGATACAATTCATCGCATCCTGATCTGTTGATCCGAACCGATCTTTGTGAAGAAGCGATTCGAATGTGTTTACTTCTTACCCGTAATGTATTAACTGATTTACCCAGAACAAGAGCGTTGTTAGCGTTGATGTGTTTTCAAGCTTCACGAGGAGATTCCCGATTGAACAGCGATGGTAGCATCATTTTATTAAAAGATCAGGACCGTTCTCTGTGGCATAAAGATTTGATCGCAAAAGGAAAATACTATTTAGAATTATCTGCTGAAGGAGACATCGTCAGCGAATATCACCTTGAAGCCATGATTGCTTCGTGTCATGCCGATGCCACATCGTTCGAAAACACAAATTGGAAAATAATTTATGGGCTCTACACGGCTTTGTTGGAAATCAAACCAAGCCCGGTTGTTGAAATGAATAAAGCGATCGCGCTGGCATATTTGGATTCATTTCCAAGGGGTTTAGAAGCATTGAAAAAAATCAACGGACTGGACCATAGCCATCTTTATCATTCCGCCCTGGGCGATTTTTATTTTGAAATGGGAAATAAAAGCGAAGCGTGTCATCACTACCATCAAGCCGAACAGCTCACGCATTCGAATACCGACAAACAGTTATTGCATCACAAAATAAAAAACTGTTCGAACTGATTCGTTTAATACAACCTTACGACTAAGATAAAATACGATGACGTCACAACTCATTTATCTAATTCTTTAACGAAATTGTTCAATGTGTCACACTTGTGCATAAGAAGTGGCAGGATTAAGATATGCGTCACTGTCCATACAACCAAACGTAATTTTGATGAAAACTAAACTACAAATTTACCCTGAGCCCCGCCATTGATTATGCACAGTTCATTGTTGGGTGTCGTTTCTTTTTACGCAAATCTAAATTTGCTACCCGTTAGATATTCTTCAACATTGTCAACGGCAATCCAACTTCTCTGAAGTCTCTCTGAAACTGCTCCGGTAGTATTTGAACCTGCAAATGGGTCAAGTACTATGTCGTTTGGGTCTGTAAGTAAATTGATAAAAAATTCTGGTAAGGCGTCCGGATATCGAGCTGGATGTCTTGTTAGTCCAGCTTCCTTACAACTTATTGCATAGTTGTCGTTAGCAGAATTGTTACCAAACTTTAAGAAGTCTTCCGGGAAACTATTTTCAAAAACGTTTGGTGGAATTGAACCACCTGCGTCAACACTACTGAAAGTTGGCTTTATACTATGTCCAGATGGCCGAGTTGTTTTTTTGAGACCTTTTTTGTTAAGTCTCAACATGTCCTTACTGTACGGATTAAGAACGTTCCTATTATTTGCCTTTGGAAATGGTGTCTTAGAGAACCACCAAACAAATTCGACAGAGTCTTTCACTCTGATCCGTCTTACTGTAACCCATTCCGCAGGCATTGGCATCTTTGCAGGATTGTACCAAAAAAATTCTTGTGCTAAATGGAAGTTAAGTTCTTCAACTAATGCTATAAGAAGTTTATAATGATAAAGCGAGCGGGTGGGTACACCTTTATTATAGCTTCCCCCTATGTTAACCACAAAGCTTCCATCATCTTTAAGTATTCTAAAAATCTCTTTCGCGAATTGTAAAAACCAGTCCACATATTCGACTTTGCTAACGTTTCCATACTCCTTTTGAAATTGAAGAGCATATGGAGGAGAGGTAAGTACGAGGTTTAAATGGTTGTCAGGAATAGCTCTCATTAACCTTAACGAGTCAGCTAAATATGCTACTCCGTAATCTGTCTGATAATACGGTTCGAATCCTTGCACAAACGGCACGGTAACTCCTTCTGTGAACTGAATTCGTGGCTGTCTGATTATGGTTCCTGGCATTTTTTTATAAATGATTGAGCTTTTCTTCTTAAACTTAGGCGATTAATGCAAGATTACAAAAATAGGTTGACAATGTCAACTAATACTTTGAAAAATATTAACCCTGAAGACTGGATAACTCAAGCTGAGGCCGCAAGAATTCGCAACGTCTCTCGTCAAGCTATACATAAGCTTGTGAGGGATAGTAGATTAAGAGTAGTCGATTTTGGTGGAGTAATCCTTGTCAATAAATCTGATGTAGAAAATTTTGAGGCGAAAAGCTCAGGTAGACCCAAAAAAATATAATGGAAGACATAGTCAATCAAGTTCTTGAATTACTAAATCATTGCTCATCTCAACAGAGGGAAACCATTTTTCAGCATTTGAGAAAAGAGTTCAAGATTCACCCAATTGAGTCGAAGCTAAATATAGAGGCTGAAATTATCTTAGAAGCAATAAATAAAGATGAGAAGGGTCTTACTCTTCGAATGATTCGAGGTGTAATTGCTGAGGCAGCTTTCGATATTGAAGTTGTTAAGAAATTAGAAAACTGGAAAAATGAAACACTGAAAGGTGATCTTCCTTATGACTTTCTCTTAAATGATGGAAATGGAAAAGTATCTGTACAAGTAAAGCTGCAAAGAAGTAAGGATTTAATACCCATGACAGCAAAGCAAGCATTAAAAAAATTCTCTGAAAATCTTTTTGTAGCTGAAACTCAAAAAACAAGGGGTGGAATTGATAAGACTAGCAATGAGGATACCAGACCATATCGTTTTGGTGAATTTGACATTTTAGCTGTCTGCATGCAGCCATCAACTGGTGAGTGGTCAACTTTTTATTACACGGTGTCAAGTTGGTTGTTGCCAAGAGATGATGATAATAGTATGATGCAAAAATTTCAACCTGTCGCAATGAAGCCAAACGAATTCTGGACTAATGATTTTCAAACTAGCGTTGAATGGTTTCGTTCAGGTGTCAAGAAAGTTATACCGTCTTAAGTTTAACGAATCTTTCCAAAAAAAAATAACACTCAACTAGAGGATATACGCCACTATGCTCATATCCCAGTATAGATGGATCTTCCTACGCCAGCAACCTTGTAGATGTTCCGAAATCTAAAATCCGTTTATTTCAACATATTTCAAAATCTTCCATTGGGTAATGTAAATAAAGTTCAACAGCCTCCCACTATCCGAAATAAAAATATGTATCTTCGGAAATGAAAGCGCATGGCCATTCAGATGCTCTTCGTTCGCTATTCTCAACCCCCATTTTCTAAGCGATTCTCCACTCTATTTCCACTTGTTGTCCATTTGTCGTCCACTCTTTCTTGCTAGTAGGCTGCTACTGCTCTGGGCGTAGTCCTTTGTAGTATTCATTACCATCCGTTACCGGTTTCCGGTTGCCAGATACCAGTAACTGGCAACCGGAAACTGGCAACCAATATTCACATTAGACAGAATTCAATCGAGGTAAATACCGCATTGAAAAATTCGCAATGATAATTGCTACAGGCTTAAAAGGATTATAATTCGAAGTCGCATTGTTGCCGGCATTGAGCATGGTGCCTAATTTCACTTAAAAAAAAGAAATAGTTATGGCCATTATTAAGAACAATCCGATAATAGACGGCATCAGCGGAATGCTCGGTAAGTCGATCGTTTTCAAGCAAGTGCGGGGTAAAACCGTTATGTGCAATCGTCCACCCAAACCAAGCACAGAGAGTGATCAGCAAAAGGAAAACCGCGATCGTTTCAGGAAAGCATCGCAGTGGGCTAAGACTATACTACTGGATCCTGATCAGAAAGCTTATTATCAAAAGAAAGCACGTAAACTAAAACTACCGAATGCGTATACTGCGGCCATTGCCAATTACATGCGCAGTGCCAAAGTAATGCAAGTGAATCAATATGCAGATAAAACGACATTCGTCATCGAAAAGAAAGGCTTTGATTTAGCACAAGTCGACATTGTTGTGAGTAACGGTGCAGGTGAAAAAGAAATGCGTACCCTTCCGAAAGGAGAATCGTTCTTCTGGCTTCATCCATCCGAACTGAATGCGGGAGTGATGGTGATGATCACGGATGCTGCTGGTGTTATGCGACAGCATAGGTTACTAGCAGCGTAGCATTCTATGGTTCAGAGTTCAAAGTTTTGAGTTTAGAGTTGATGTGAGTAGGAAGATTGGTCAACTTCTTTTGATTTAATGATGCAAGGTGATGAGTAGCAAAACTTCTAACTGAATTCGCTAATCAATTGCTCTAGTTTTTCAACAATAAATTGTTCCCGATGCTCATAATCTCCAGAAACCAAAATGTAGTCGATATTCCGCTTGTCTAATTCATGCTTGAACTTCTCAAACATTACTTCGCGCTTGTCTCCTAAATCTCTGAGCTCATCTTTAACCCAGGGCACATCAGTATCAAATAAAAAGTACTGATCGTATCGAATCTGTTTTTCCAATTCATAAAGAACACCAGGAACTTGCTTTAAATAAATCTGCGAATAGATTTGGGTGGTGATTAAATCGGTGTCACAAAAAAGAAATTTGTTTGCCGTTTTCGTTTTATCAATAATTCGTTGCGTCTGTGCATGGCCAATTTTTATGATGTCATCAACGGTGAAGTCGTTAGAGGTAATCATTTCCCGTGCTACTTCAGGTACAAATTCGGTTTGGTAAAGATCTGCCATTCTCCTGGCCATGGTCGATTTACCTGTACTCTCCGGGCCGTAGAAACAAATCTTCTTAACGAAGTAAGGACGGACAACGGGTGGAATAAAATCCCAATACACAAAAGGTTTTTGTCGGATGTGTGTTGCGGAAACTGGAACATTCTTTCGTTCAATATCAAAGAGTACATTCCCTGCTTTCAAATTTTCAGCAAACGTTTCTCCATATGATTCAGATGAAATTACAAGGTGTACCGTTGGATAAACTTCTCGCATACGATCTGCCCAAATCCTGGTGCGCTCCTTAAGGGGTAACGTGTCATCATCAAAATCATCTTTGATTTTATGAATGTGAATATTCGATTGATTATGAAAAACTTCTTTGATCCAGGATAACCTCCCGTCACCCGGAATAGGATCCTGATCGGTAAAACTCATGGACACGATTACTTCATCACATTGCGAAGCTGCAAAATTGATTAAAGCAATGTGGCCTTGATGGATGGGCATGAACTTACCTATGACAAGACCTCGTTTCATTTTATATCAGTCAGAAATCGTTGGTATTGTTTTGTGAAAAGAAACCCGATAAGACAACCAATTGCATCGGCAAGAATATCCACCAGATCGAATGAGCGTCCTGGAATAAAGAAATGCTGAACAAACTCAACGATAATACTGTATCCAAAAAAAATAAAAGGGATCAGAATTAATACTTTAGGTAAGCGTGAAAGCAAAGATGGTCTATAAAAAACAGGGATGCTCCATAATACAACCATGCAGGCAAAAAGTGCAATGTGAACAATTTTATCCAACTCAATTTTGTCAAACCAACCTTGGTCTGGCAATGCAGATCCGGGAAGAAAGAAAGCAATGCTTGAAAAGACAAAACATGCAATAGCCGGCCAAAACGATTTAAGGATTATTCTCATGCTCAACTTTATAGCCATTGTATTCCCGAATCCAGTTCCATAAACCAAAGGCAGCCAGGAGTGTAAACACCAGATATTCTACACTAAAGAATTTTGCTCCCTTGATGAAATACAGAATGGTGGCTACAATATCGATCACAATCCAGATAATCCAGCATTCAATTCGTTTTCTGATCATTAAAAAAGTTGTAATGATGCTCATCACTAAAATGAAGGAATCAGCGTAAGGGTAAGAGCTTGGCAAATTAAATAGGTAAGGAAGCCATTCGTGAAGATTGCTTGCCAGCTTACCTATTAGAAATGTTCCTAGAACACCTCCAATGAAAAGTAAAATGAATTGCTTCAATTTCATGAAGCTTACTTTTAGTTCAAGTTTACTGTCTTTCTCTTCCGGTTTTGGATTAGCCCATCGCCACCAGCCGATCAAGTTGGTAACAAAAAAGAAAACCTGGAGAAACATATCAGGATATAACTGAATCTGATAGTAGAAGAAAAAAGAAAGTGAGACATTAATAATACCAATGGGCCAGCTCCAAATGTTTGCCTTAGCAGAAAGCCAAACGGCTATCAATCCTGCCATGACACTGAAAAATTCCAGGTAACTCATTGAGTATCCCAAAACCTTGAAGAAGATGTTGTTGATGTCGAAGAAATTCATTCTACTTTCTACCTTTAGAACGCAAATATAATCGTTGCTAAGGATAGCCAACTACCTTTATTTGTCGTGTAATACATTTGAAAAGAAGGTTTTAGAAAAGTGGAATAATATTACAGATTAGAGACAAAAGAGCGATCTAAATTTGTTACTTTAGCTGAGAGAAAATAAACAATGGAAACATACCAAGTCAAAATATTAAACTCAAAAGCGAAAGACTTACTTGTTGAATTGGCTGATAAAAAGCTCATCCAAATGGATGAAGAGAAAAACTTGTTCAGCTTAACATCAGAACAAAAGAAGAGTATTCGCGTTAGCCGATCTCAAATTAAAGAAGGTAATTATAAATCGCATAAAAGCGTTGTGTCTAATCTTAAAAAATGGCTCAAAGAAAAATAATTTGGTCTCAACGAGCAGAAGAAGAACTTTATAATATTCTTGATTTTTACAATCAACGAAACAAGTCGACAACGTATAGCACAAACTTCTTTCGTCAGTTGAAAAATTAATTGGCCTTCTTCCTAAGAATAAACATCTCGGAAGGCTTTCAGAAAATGAGTTTACCCCTGTAATTGTAAAAAAGGAATTTCTAATCTTTTATGAAGTCTATGGCGATGCCATTGTAATCGTTTCGTTCTGGGACAATCGGCAGGATCAATCAAAACGACTTGATAAAAAGTAATGTTAGAGTTTAATACAAACATTCTTCGCCTCGATAAAAAACTTAATCGCTTCCCATCCAACTTCTCTCCCACGCCCGATTTTTTCATACCTCCAAACGGTGTTCGCAAATCGCGGAAGAGCCAGCCGTTTACCAATCAAGAATGTTCCGGCAACATCTCCAACAAATAGGAAAATGAATTGCTTTAATTTTATAAAGCTAACTTTGGAAGCTCATGGAATAGCCCAGGATGTTAAAGAAGATGTTGTTGATGTCGAAGAAATTCATTTGTTTGCCGATGCAATTTGAAAATATACTAAGTTGTAAAAATGGTGAAAAAATATCTCCTGTTTGCATTCCTTTATTGTTTGAACTCACTTTATGCCTCTGCCCAAACTCACGAGTATCATGGAACAGATACTAAATGGTACGAAGGGTCTGTTGTTTTGAGTGATGGAACTGAACTCACAGGGCTAATCCGGAACAATGAGAAGGGAGGCGTAATTTCATACAAGGAAAAAGCCAATGAAAAGACTTTTGAATCATTTAGGGCTGCAAGCATTCTGTCCCTTGAGTATTTCGACATTGATCGTGGGATAGCAAGAAAATTTTACTCCTTGTCGACTACAAATGCGAACGATGGAATAGAGGACATTTTTCTCTTCGAAATTCTAAGAGAGTTCGAACATTTTGCCGTTTTATCATTGCTCGGTAAAACAACAGGTCATGAAACAAAAGAGATTATCGTACCCATGATTGGAGTTGGTGGACTGCCAACACCTTCAACTATTCCCGGAAAAGAAATTTTTATGCAAACTGAGGAGATTTACTTTATGAATGAAGATGGTAAGCGAGAACTTTATATGCTAATCGAACATCGGGATGTGGATGCCAGCATTTACAAATACAAAACTGATAAAGGTAAGGTAGATGATCCTTCATTACCCTCTCGGTATATGTCCAACAGCGAGTGGACTGAAGTAACTAATTATGTCAAACGTATTAATCTCAAGGTTGACAACAAAGAAAAATTACTAACTCTTTTAGATTATTATGCAACCTTAGTTAATCGATAGATCAAGAATATCAATTACAGCTTGATACACACATTCTTCGCCTCCGTAAAAAACTTAATTGCTTCCCATCCACCTTCTCTTCCAACTCCAGATTGTTTCATACCTCCAAACGGTGTTCGCAAATCACGGAAGAGCCAGCAGTTTACCCAGATAATTCCGCTCTTAATTTGTGCCGATACACGATGAGCTCGTTTTAGATTCTCTGTCCAGAGTGTAGCCGACAGTCCATAGCTGTTACTGTTGGCGTAAGCGATTACTTCCTCTTCCGTATCAAAAGGCATAATGGTAACAACAGGGCCAAAAATTTCTTCCTGGTTGGTTCGGCAGTGTTGGTCTAAACCTGTTATTACCGTTGGCTCAACAAAATATCCGTTCGCACATCGTCCTTCTATTTTTATTTGCTTGCCACCTGTTAAAACTTTTCCTCCTTCTTGTTTGGCTAGTTCAATGTAAGAAAGCACTTTGTTCATATGTGCTTCCGAAACCAGCGCACCTACATTTGTTTTCTCTTGCATCGGATCGCCTACCAACAATGCTTGAGTTCGCGTTACAAACTCAGTAACGAACTTTTCATAAAGACTACGCTCAACCAAAATTCGCGAACCGCACAAACAAATTTCTCCCTGGTTGGTAAACGAAGAACTAATGGAAGTTGAAAGCGCTTGTTCAAAATCACAATCACCAAAAATGATATTTGGATTTTTCCCACCCAGTTCAAGCGAAAGCTTTTTAAACATAGGCGCTGCAGTAGCCGCTATTTTCTTTCCTGTAATTGTTCCTCCTGTAAAGGATATTGCCGGAATATCCGGATGCTCAATGATGGCTTGTCCTGTTTTTGATCCTAGACCATGCACAATATTCAAAACACCTTTCGGTAAGCCCGCTTCAATACAAAGCTGTGAAAACAAAAAGACGGTCATGGGAGTTAGCTCCGATGGCTTGGCTACCACGGTACAACCGGCTGCCAATGCGGGTGAAATTTTCCAGGTAAATAAATAAAGGGGAAGGTTCCATGGCGAAATACATCCCACTACACCAATCGGATTACGAATGGTGTAGTTAACAGCTTCATTGCCTGTAGTGTGTGCTTCACTTGAAAAGTGCATTGCTCCAGTAGCAAAGAATTTAATATTGGATGATGCGCGAGGAATATCTAAAGCAGTAGCAAGCTTTACAGTCTTACCAGAATCAATACTTTCTGCCAAAGCGAGCTTGTCCAAATCACGATCGATAAGATCGGCAAGTTTCAGAAGAATAGCTGAACGTTTTTCAACCTGCAGTGTAGACCAACCTGGAAAAGCTTTTGCAGCTGCATCAACCGCGCGCTGTACATCGTTTGCATCTGAATCAGGGATAAGGCTATACACTTTTCCTTCAGCAGGATTATAGTTGTCGAGGTACAGACCCGATTTTGGCGCAACTAGTTCTCCGTTTATATAGTTTTGAATTTTCTGCATGATGTGATTTATAAACTTCCTGTTCTGCCTCCGTCTACCGGAAGATTAATGCCGTTAATATAACCCGCAGCAGGTGATGCTAAAAAAGCAACAGCAGCAGCCACTTCACTTGCTTCCGCTATCCTTCCAGCAGGAATTTCTTTTACCATTTCCTTTTTCACCTCGTCAAATGTTTTCGAGTTTTTATCAGCATTGGTTTTGATGATCGATTCCAATCTGCCGGTCATCGTAGCACCAGGCAAAACATTGTTTACCGTGATGCCAAACGGTGCGAGTTCAAGTGACAGTGTTTTTGACCAGTTCGCCACAGCTCCCCGAATGGTATTGGATACTCCCAATCCACGAAGTGGTACTTTCACGGATGTAGAAATGATATTGATGATTCTTCCAAATTTCTCTTTCTTCATGCCCTCCACAAAAGCCTGCACTAAAATATGATTGCACAACAAGTGGTTTGAAAATGCCTTCATGAAATCATCCGGTTTCGAATCAATCGCTTGTCCTGCCGGAGGTCCTCCCGTATTGTTGATTAAGATGTGAACATCAACTTGTCTCGCATAAGCTTCTACCTTTTCTTTTAAGTCTTCCGGAAAAGTAAAATCAGCAACAAGGTAATCGTGCTGTTGGCCGGAAGAAGTAGAAAGTTCTTTTATTACTAGTTGAAGTTTGAGTTCATCGCGAGCTATTAGCGTGACGTTCGCACCCAGCAACGCCAATTCAATTGCCGATGCCTTACCAATGCCCTGCGTGCTACCACACACAACGGCCTTTTTGCCAATTAAACTTAAATTCATAGTGCAATTTAAAACGTACTTATTGGTTTCCAATTCTAACCCGTAATTTGCACATTAGCACATTGAATTATTAACACATTAATTATGGCCATTCGAAAACCATTCAACCTGAAACAGTGGATTAACGATAATCGCAGTTTGTTAAAGCCACCTGTTGGCAATAAAAATTTATATGCCGATGCTGGTGATTACATTGTAATGATCGTGGGCGGACCAAATGCCCGCAAAGATTATCACTTAAATGAAACCGAAGAATTATTTTATCAACTGGAAGGAAATATAAACGTTCGGATTCAAGAGGATGGTAAAGCTGTTGATATTCCCATTAACGAAGGAGAGATGTTTTTGCTCCCATCCAATACACCGCATCGCCCAGAGAGACCTGAAGGATCAGTAGGTTTGGTGATTGAATGCAAGCGCGAAGATCCAAACATGATGGACGGACTGATCTGGTTCTGCGACAACTGCAATACGAAATTGCACGAATACAAATTTCATCTTGATAATATTGAAAAAGATTTCCTTCCACGCTTTCGCGAATTTTATGGATCAAAAGAATTTCGCACTTGTAAAAAATGTGGAACAGTGATGGAAACTGATCCACGATTTGTTTCATAATCATGAATAAGACAGAACTTTAAAAATATTTTGCTACTTCATGACATTCGAAAACTCTCTTGCCTTTGCGCGCAAACTCGACCGTCTCGATAGTTTAAAACGATTCAGATCGCTATTCAAAATCCCTACTGTAGATGGAAAGCCTTCCATTTATTTTACGGGTAACTCACTTGGCCTGCAACCAAAGTCGACAGCAAAATTTATAAAAGAAGAATTAGATGACTGGGCTTCATTCGGTGTTGAGGGACATGTACATGGCAAAAGGCCCTGGCTTTACTACCACAAGTTTACAAAGAAAGCTTTAGCTGAAATAGTGGGCGCCAAACCAATTGAGGTAGTAGCAATGAATCAACTCACCGTTAATTTACATTTGATGTTGGTCTCATTTTATCGCCCTACAAAAAAGAGATTCAAAATTCTTACGGAAGCTGGAGCTTTCTCTTCCGATCAATATGCTTTTGAATCACAATTGAAATTTCACGGAGTAAAACCAGGTAAGAGTCTTATTGAATTAAGGCCACGTAAGGGAGAATATACTTTACGAACAGAAGATATTCTTCTTGCCATTCAGAAACATGGAAAAGAATTAGCACTTGTGATTTTTGGCGGTGTTCAATATTATACCGGGCAGTTTTTTAACGTCAAAAAAATTACAGAAGCGGCACATAAAGTAGGCGCTGTTGCCGGCTTTGATTTAGCTCATGCTGCAGGCAACGTTCCGCTCGCCCTGCATAAACACAACGTTGACTTTGCTGTATGGTGCGGTTATAAATATTTAAACTCCGGCCCGGGTGGAATTTCAGGTGTCTTCATCCATGAACGACATGCAGAAGATTTCACACTGCCGCGTTTTGGTGGTTGGTGGGGACACAATGAAGGAGAGCGCTTTCAAATGAAGAAGGGCTTCAAGCCAATGGCGGGTGCTGATGGCTGGCAGTTGTCGAATGTACCGATCTTTCAAAGTGCTGCACATCTCGCTTCGCTGGAAATTTTTCAGCAAGCCGGAATAAAAAATCTTCGAGCTAAAAGTGTTTTGCTTACTGGCTATCTTGAATTTTTGTTGAATGAAATAGATTCATCTAAAAAACAATTCACCATCATCACACCACAAAATCACGATGAACGAGGATGTCAGCTTTCTATTCTTATGAAACAAGGAGGCAGAAAAGTATTCGATCGCATGACAAAAGCTGGAGTGATTGCCGATTGGCGCGAACCTGATGTTATTCGCATTGCCCCCGCACCTCTGTATAATTCATTTGAAGATGTGTTTTCTTTTATTCAGATTTTCAAACAATCGCTATAAGTCAAATCCATCGCTGACATTCATCATATTTCATCCGAAAGAACTTCGCTACATTCGGTAATCAAAATAAACTATGCAAAGTAAAAACGAACGAATCGCAATTGTAGGTGGTGGATTGGTGGGATGTCTTCTTTCTCTTTACTTAAAAAAACGTGGTTACTCTGTCTCTGTGTTTGAACGGAGAATGGATATCCGAACACATGTTCTTGGCATGGGAAGATCCATCAACATGGCGTTAAGCAATCGGGGGCTTCGTGCGCTTGAAGAAGTGGGTCTTGCTGACCGAATGAAACAGGCCGCTATTCCTATGAACGGGCGCGTGATGCACGATGTGAAAGGAAATCTTTCGTATCAACCCTATGGAGAAAAAGGGCAATACATTAATTCAATATCCCGCACCGGATTGAACATGGTGCTGATGGAAGAAGCCGAGAAACATGGTGTTGAATTTTTCTTCGAGCATCGATGCTTGCAGGTAGATATTGATAAAAATGAAATTGAATTTCAACATTTTGGTGGCACTGTACATAAACAGTTCGATCTCATTCTTGGCACCGATGGTGCATTCTCTGCCGTGCGCGGAGCATTACAAATTACAGATCGCTTTGATTATTCGCAGCAATACATCGAACATGGTTATAAAGAACTTCGCATTCTATCCTCTGATCTAAGAACACATCTGATTGAGAAAAATGCGTTACACATTTGGCCGCGCGAGAGTTTCATGATGATTGCTCTACCTAATCCGGATGGAACTTTTACCTGTACACTCTTTCTTCCATTTAAAGGCGAAGCTTCTTTTGATCGATTAAAAACAGAACGCGAAGTACAATCCTTCTTTGAAAAAACATTTCCCGATGCAACAAGCATGATGCCGACACTTGCGGAAGATTTCAGAGATAATCCTACTGGTTCATTGGTTACCGTACACTGTTTTCCGTGGGTAAAAAACAAAACCGTATTACTGGGCGATGCTGCTCACGCCATTGTTCCCTTCTTCGGACAAGGTATGAATGCAGGTTTCGAAGATTGCAGAATACTCAATCAATTGCTTGATCAGCATAATGACAATTGGGGCAAGGTGCTTCCTCTGTTTGAAGATCTCCGTAAACCTGATGCTGATGCCATTGCCCAACTTGCGTTGGATAATTTTATTGAGATGCGCGATCTCGTAGCTGATGCTGAATTCTTATTGCGAAAAAAGATAGAAGCTAAACTCCATAAACTTTATCCCGAGAAATGGATACCACTTTATACTATGGTTACATTCCGTGAAGACATCCGATATTCAGAAGCATACGCCATCGGGCAAAAACAAAAAAAAATAATGGATGAGGTGATGAAGCAGCCGAATATTCAAACAAATTGGGAGCAATTAAATTTTGAGAGTATTGTAAACCAATTGTAGGTTTCGAGTCTAAAGTTTTGAGTTCAAAGTTGAGTTCGCATACCTATTAATTTTGCTACAACAACTCGAAACTTTAAACCCGAAACTATTTTATTAAACCCGAAACTATTTCTTAATAAGCGATTTATACTCTTCAAACCTCGCCAACACATCGTTAACATAATTCACAGGCTCTTCACATTTGCAATATCCTGCAGGCGCAATAGGATCCAGGTAATAAGCGGGATTGGATTTTTTCAGTAGATAGTACTCAACATTATCATGCCATACCGTAGGATTCCTTTCATATTTCTGTGTGAGTTTTCGTGCGTCAATAATGTGAGACAACCCAGCATTGTAAGAAGCAAGAATAAACTTTAATCGTTCATCGTCATTCGAAATGCTTTTGCTCCAGTATTTATTTAGGTATACCAAATAGTTGACACCCGCTTTAATGTTTTGTGCAGGATCACGAGGGTTAATGGCACCAAATCGTTTTGCTGTTTCGGGCATTAGTTGCATTAAGCCTTGCGCACCAGCCCACGATACATCTCCTTGTTTAAATTTAGATTCCTGATAAATTACCGCAGCAAGCAAACGCCAATCCCAATCCAATTTTTCAGCACCTGCTTTTATCATCTTATCATAAGGTGAGATTTTATTTCCTTTGATAGAGGAGTAATCACTTTTTCTTCTGATCAATGATGTTCGTGGACTTTTAAAATAACGGTTATAAATCACCATAAAGGTGGACTCCTTCTTAATTCTTGTTAACCATACATTGATCACTTCTAAAAGTTGAGGAGAGTTTTTTCGAACAGCCCATGCAATTTGCTGTGGAACACTTAGCACAGTAGCAACATCAAGGTTCGGGTAGTATGTTGAATTAACCTGAGCTAAGGTATGGGTTGCCAAGGTATAATCAATTTCACCTTGCGCTACTTTATCAATTAATGCTTCTGTACTCTCCGTAAGAGTGTCAGACTGTATATTGATATCAATTCCAAGTTCTTCTGTTAAATGTTTCAATCGCAATTCAAAACTCGTTCCCCTCAACACATGAACTTTTTTTCCGGAAAGATCGGCCGGGTTGCGAATGAGACTATCTTCAATCTGCTCGCGCGATTCGTTTTGCCAGTTCTTTGGCTTTCGTTGAACTAGTACATGATAGGAATTAAAATGAGTTCGTGTAAAAGCAACTCGTTCTTTTCGTGATCTATTAATGGAAAGTGGAAACGCCAGAATATCACCTTCACCTCTATTGATCTGTTCAATAGCGTATTCTACACCTGAAGTGACCTTTATTTTTAGATCAACCTTTAACTGTTTAGCCAATAATTGAAGCAATTCGTATTCGTAACCCATCGGCCTGCCTTTGTAGATAAAATAACTTACCGAATTATTATCGACCAGCGCGGTGATGTACCCACGCTTAACAATGGCATCGAGATCGATCTTTACCAATGGATCGGATGAAAAACCTTCTTTTTGAGCTTCATTGCACGAAAAACCTACTACTAAAAAGATACTGGTAATAAGGATGTACCGGACGGGAGCCAACATAGATGAGGAAAAGTAGGAAATACGGACATAAAAAAAAAGAGGCCCTTTCGCTGGACCTCTTTTTCAGGACTAGACAGATGCCCTTAAATTAATTCAATATTTTTTAATCCGGCACTGAGCGAAATACAGTATTTACGGCATGAACAACGCCTGCATTTGTTAATATATTAGGCGTAGAAATCGTAGGATCATTCAGCTCATCAGCATCCCGTTTATCTCTTATCGTATAAACACTGCCATTTATATTTATGGCAAAAGTAGTTCCTGTTAATAAGGTCGTAACGACTTGTTCATCTGTTAAATCGGTAGATAAAACACGGCCAGAAACAACCTGATACTTTAATACATTTGCCAATGAAGCAAGCCCTGTTGCATCCAATGCGTTGATTGCTGCCAATCCTGCAGCTTCATTTGCAACTCCCAAATGGGTAATCATGGCTGCATCTGTAGGAGCGAAAATTGTAAAGTCGGGCAATGGTGATTTGTTTGGTTGAAGCATTGTTGCCAACCCCGTTTTTCTAATAGCAGCAGCCAGAAGATTGTAGTTTGTGGAAACTGCATCACTCGTAGTACCCCCTGTAATCGTCACAGGATTTGTTCCATAGTTCACGCCTGTAATTCCAATGTAAGTAAGTGCATTCAACCTAGGATTGCTTGAAGTTGCACTGCTGATAGGAATCAATACTCGGTCAATCACATGTATAAAACCATTTGATGCATCTATATCTGTATCTGTTACCAATGCTCCACTCACTACTGTTGTAGCATTGATGTTTGCGTTGATCAACACTTGAGGAGATTGAACTGAAAGAGAAAGGCGTGCACCATTTAAGGTAGTGAAAACTTGTCCTCCGGTAATTTGAGATGACGGAATTTCAGAACTAATGATGTGATAGTTTAATACACCAACCAAAGTCGCTATCGATAATGGTGTAGAAGAGTTTGTTAGCGCTTCAATTTTGGCAATTGCTTCCGCTTCGTTGGTTGGTGGTGTACTCGCAGAAAAAATGGCCTGCAAATAAGTAAGGAAAGCGGCATCGTTGGCTGCAAATACCGTGAACTTACCAGCGTTGTTATTATTCAATGTTGAAGCCAATCCCGTTTTGATCAGAGCCGTTGTCAGAATATCAAAGTCAGTACTGGTCGATGCAATAGCTGTAATCGTAGAACCTTCAGGAGTTGCCGGTGATTCAAAATCGTTCGAACAACTGCTTAGTGTTAGAAAAACTACGATAACCATCATTACAAGCTTACTGATACGACGTGTAATGGCCCAATGTTTTTTATTGATTATGGATTTCATATTCATTATTTGTTTTTGATGATTGTTAATGGAAGGTTGGGCTTATCTCTGAAATTTCCAGAAATAACAATAGTGTAAACACCTCCGTTTTGGAAATCATAATCTAAGGCACTGGCAATGGTTACACCCCCTTGCTTAACATCAATATCCGAAACTCCGCTATTGATTGTGGAGAAGCTGACAGTAATAAATGGATTAGTGCTGGAAACAATAGAGCGTGAACCAACTGATGGAGAAAGTGACGATGGGAACAGCAATGGATAAGTAAGAGCTCCTCCAACAGTTTGTCCTTCCACAGTTGCTGTAATCGCTCCGCTATTTGGCACTGCATGAATTATACGAACTGCACATTTACCAGTAGCTGGCTTGGGAAACCGTATAGCAGAGGGAAGAGGAACCTGATCTGTTACGACAAAAAAGCGAACACCACCGGGATCACTGCTTCCAAGCGGTACGGTACCTATTGCGACTGTTCTGCTTTTATTATAGGCTGGTAATTTTTTTCTCTGCGTCACCGAGATGTAACTACTATCACCTCTGGTTTGTAAAGGATCAAAATACGTTGTGTCACCAAAGTTTTTAGCATTCAATAGTCGAATTGGTTTTGGACGGGAGACGGAGTCTAAAACAATAAAAGTGTAGTAGACACTGTCAAAGGCCTGAAAATTATTGGTGTTATTATTACCCGCTCTAAAAATCAAACTATTACTTCCAAGCACGCCTCCAATTGCTCCGGTGGTAGCCTTTGCTTTAATCGAAGTATTGGCCAATACACCATTAGAAGTAATGGTTAACTTTTCATAAGCTGTTTGTGCCTGGCCAGCAGAAATACTAGCCCCACTCTTTATATTGTTTACAAATAAATCCAACGATGGTGCATCAGGAGATGCATTCACCATTATAAAGTTTGCATATGAGGTACTTGCTGTGGTTGTAATATTTGGATCACTTAACTCTACATCTTCGCACGCACTAAGGCACATTCCTGTACCGAAAGCGGCAAATGCAATTAGTTTATTTATCAGTTTCATATCAGTTCATTCAAGTTTGTAAATACTAAATCATTTTTCTATTCGGTTTAGACTAAAAAATGTAGCGCAAACCCATTTGTATCTGCCAACGTCCATTAACAGTTTGATCTGGGATATACGATTCAGAAAGTGCCGTTCCATCCGCATTGGTTTCAAAAGTATAAACAGGTCTTCCGGTGGTTGCAGCCCATGGCTTGCCTAATGTCGAGGTAGGGCCAGTAATTGCAACTGGCGAACTTAATGAACCTGCCGTATGAGGTTGCTCATATCCTAAGAAGCGAATGAGCTGCGTGCGAGAAGTATTTTGGAATAAGCCCGCTTTTGAGCTTAATAAATTCAACGCATTTTCAAGATTTACAGAGAACTGAAGCGTGTTACGTTTGCCTTTCACATCAATGTAAAAATCCTGAAGTAAGCTTAAGTTTAGTCTGTTTACCCATGGTGCGATCGCACCACTGCGTTCTGCATATTTTCCTCTGCGCTCACTCAGATATTTATCTTGTGCTATGTAAGCATCAAGTTCAACCCAAATCTGATCTACGGTACGAGTATCATTTGCACTGGCAGTACTCAATACAATTTCATCCTTACTTCTTGGTATGTAAATAAGATCGTTACCGTTGGTACCATCACTATTTACATCACCATTATACGTGTATGAAAAATTTCCACCAGAACGACCTTCGTAAGTAAGCCCTAAGGTTGTTGCAAAGTGCTTTAAGTATTCCTTGCGATATGAACCAAATGCGATGATGCGATGTGGTGTTAATGTATTGGCGTATGAAAGACCTGGATTATTTGGACCTAACACATTTGCCTGAGAGGAGAAAATACCTCCTGCAGTAGAACCACTTTGTGGATTTACTTCACGAGAGTCGGTATAGGTATACGCTGCTGACACTTGGAAATTACGATTGAATGTTTTTGCTAACTGTGCTGTGATGCTCCACTGATATCCTTTGCTGGTGTTTTCCAATACCAATGCCTGAAACACATCTCCATTTACTCTTCTGTCGTTGGAAACAATGGCACGATCAGCACCCGATGCTCCGTAGAGTGGTCGTCCGTCACCTTGAAGTGTTGCGGTTGCAGGCGCTAAGTTTGCATCACGAATAAAGACAGCATTGATATCTTTCGTGTAGATGAATTCTAACGTACCTACTATTCCATAAGGAAGTTGCTGATCAACTGCTAAATTACTTCTCCAAACTTGCGGAAATTTAAAATCTTTCGAAACAGTGTTGATCGCTGGAACAATAGCCGAACGTCCATAGTTACGATCAAGCGGATCAGTAATCAATGGAGGTGTTCCATTTTCTAAATCAGAGTATGCACTTGAAGGCGCATCCGCAGGTAATACATAAGGTGTCCGGCTGAAATCATAAGGAAGTCCATCACCTGTATTCGTGAACGGAACAGCCGTTGAGTTGTACTGACCAAAGTATAGACCATTGTTGCTGACTGTGTTTGACAACCATACAAAAGGAATACGACCAGTGAGAACACCTGTTCCTCCTCTTACTTGCGTTGTTCTATCTCCCTTTACATCCCAATTAAAACCGATGCGAGGTGATACTAATGGTTTAACTTCAGGCCATCCTCCTACGCGGATTTGTTCACCATTAAAATCAATCGCATTTACATAATTATTTACAGGTAGGTCTGTTAAGTAAACTGGAATGTCGACCCGAACACCACCTGTTATTTTCAAATTGGTAATCCCTGTGTATTCATCTTGCGCAAAGAAACCCATTTGAAGGGCTTCCCACTTTGCAGCAGTAGCAGAAGGTCCGCCTTGTACAGCTACATATTGTGTTGTGTATTGAGCTGGTCTTGCTGATGTTGTGGTACTAGGATCTGCATCGGCAATAAAATCAGCAATACTATTATAGCGGTAAACACCATTAATTACTTGCGTGAATACGTTGTTGAATTTATAATACTCATTCGCTGTACCTATTGTAACAGTATGATTCTTTAAATAAATGGAGAAGTTATCGTTTAACTGAATAACATCCTGATCAAGTCTGTTGTTTGGCGTAAACGGATCAGGGCCAAATGTGGTGAGATTGTTTCCATTAGGGCCTAAAATATCTACTAATGGAAAACTAGGTATCGCTAGTCCACCTGCATTCTCACGTTTATCGCGGAAAGCACTGAAGCCCGCCACCAGGTTGTTGAAGAATTTTCCTTCGCCCAATGAAGAGTTTAACTCTGCAGTTACAGAAGATTGATTGTTATTGATTCTATAATATGAAGAAGAGAAGGATAATACGTTGTTTGTATTACCACGTCCCCCTGGAGGGCCACCCACGAAACCACCTGATGTGCTCGGTGCCTGATCTTGAAAAGCATTTGTGATGTTTCCGCGAAGGGTTAGTTTATGGCGGCTGTTGATGTTATAATCCAAACGCACAACATAGCGTTGGCTTTCAGTAGCACGATTAAAATCTTTATACACTCCAGGGTCATAGCCCAATGTATTCTTTAAGAAATCACTTAGACCTGCTAAACCAGTTTCAGGATCATTGTCATCCGTTGCTTGTGTTTTTCCGGAAGTTGATTCTGATTTATCAGTCCTTACCGGATTGGTATAAAACGGATCTGTGCGATTTTCAAATTCTACGTTTGCAAAAAAGAATAATTTATCTTTGATGATGGGTCCACCTAAACGGAATCCAAAGTTTTTGAAATCAAAGCTCGGAACGGGCACTTTGTTACCATCTACTTTTTTGCCAGCAAAATTTTCGCTACGGAAAAAGTAGTATGCACTTCCACTTAATTCATTGTTACCACTGCGTGTAATCGCGCTTACACCTGCACCTGTAAAATTACCTTGACGAACATCATAGGGAGAAAGTGAAACGGTAATTTCCTGAATCGCATCCATGCTAAACGGAGTAGCATTTGATTGTCCGCCCGGAAGAGGATTCAAACCAAACACGTTATTAATAGTAGCACCGTCAATAGAAAGATTGTTGTATAAAGCACTTCTGCCTCCAAAGCTAAAACTACTTCCACCTGCCTGAGGTGTTAAGCGAGAAATGTCACGAAAATCACGACCAATAGAAGGAATACTTTGAATTTGGTTTATGTTAAAATTGGAAGATGCTCCAATTTTGTCTGAATTCAATACCGGATCTTGTGAACCAGAAACAACAACTTCCTGAAGTTCAGTAGACGCATCGGCCAACTTGTAATTCAGCGCAAGGTTTTGGCCCAATTGCAGATAAACATTTTCGCTTGTTTGTTCTTTAAAAGAAACAAAAGTTACCTTAATAGTATATGGACCGCCTACGCGCATCGCAGGTAAATGGTAATAACCATCTGCTCGGGTAGCAGTTCCATATTGTGTTCCAGAAGGCGTGTGCACGGCTACCACATTGGCACCGGGTACAGCCTCCCCTTTTTGATCTGTTACCAAGCCGCTCATGCTGGCTGTAGTTACACCTTGTGCAAAACCAGCGATCGATGCTGTTAACACAAAGAACGTAAACAGTAAAAGTTTCCTCATAAAATTTGTTTTAGATTAATGTTTTTAGCGATCCACAAATCTAACCTTAGCCATCTAACTTACCTTTACCAAGCCTTTAAATCTTTCCACATTTTGTTTACATAGGGTTAACATACCTTCATGTACCGTTCATAAAAATTAAGGTAATGCTTTGAAAAAGAATATCTTATTTAATAAATTAATGAGATAACTTATTCGCTGTTATGAGGTCAATTCTACTTTCCCTTCTTTTTCTGTCATCGTTTGCAATGCAGGTAATCGGTCAACCCGACCTGTCTTACTACGTTCCGGAAGGCATTCAATACGATCCAAAAATACCAACGCCCAAATCGATTATCGGGCACGAGGTTGGCGAATGGCACATTACACATGACCGGCTTGTTAACTATATGTATACATTGGACAAAGCATCAGACCGTATTAGTCTGGAGGTAACAGGCTACACCCACGAAGCACGACCACTACTATTACTCACCATTACCTCACCTCAAAATCATCAGAACATCGAAAGCATTCGTGCCCAGCATGTACAACTGACTGACCCTACAAAATCAGGAAATTTAGATACGAAGAATATGCCCGCTGTTTTTTACATCGGCTTTAGCATTCACGGCAACGAGGCCAGCGGAGCAAATGCAGGGTTATTGATGGCGTATCATTTGGCCGCTGCTCAGGGAAAAGAAATCGAAGAATATTTAAGTCATACCATCATATTATTTGATCCATCTTACAACCCCGACGGATTGCAGCGTTTCAGTTCGTGGGTAAATTCAAGAAAGAGCAAATCCATTTCTGCTGATCCAAACGATACAGAACACAATGAAGCGTGGCCTGGTGGAAGATTTAATCATTATTGGTTCGACTTGAATCGTGATTGGCTCGTGGCACAACATCCAGAATCGCAAGCAAGGGTAAAGAACTTTCAAAAATGGAAACCCAATCTCCTGACCGACCATCACGAAATGGGAACGAACTCTACATTCTTTTTCCAGCCCGGTGTACCTGCACGCAATCATCCGCTTACACCGGAAAAGAATTTAGAGATAACAAAACGCATCGGCGAGTTTCACGCAAGGGCATTAGACGAAATCGGATCGTTTTATTATACCCAGGAAGGGTTCGATGACTTTTATTATGGAAAGGGTTCTACCTATCCCGATGCACAAGGCGCTATTGGAATTTTGTTTGAACAAGGCAGTTCACGCGGACATGCACAAGAAAGTACAAATGGTATAGTGCGTTTTCCTTTTACTATCCGAAATCAATTCACAACTGCTCTTAGTTCTCTAAAAGCAGTAAACTCCATACGGGAAGATTTACTAAACTACCAACGCCAGTTTTATAAAGATGCAATGAGTGACGCTATAAAAGATCCTGTGAAAGCAATTGTATTTGGTTCAACTCAAGACAAAGCAAGATCCTTTCACTTAGCTGAAATTATGGTGAAGCAAGCAATTGATGTTTATAAACCGAAATCGTCACAAACCATCAACGGAAAATCATACGATGCTGAGTCGTGTTACATCGTACCCCTGAACCAGTCACAATACAAACTCATCAAAGGAATGGTCGAAAAAAGAACATCCTTTAAAGACAGTATTTTCTACGACATTTCCAGCTGGACCTTACCCCTTGCATTCGGATTGGACTATGAAGAATTAAAATCTGTGCCTGCATCAATCGAAAAAATAACGGAAGCAAAAATGCCAGTGGGTAAACGCATTGGCGGTGCGAGTGAATATGCTTATGTTTTTGAATCGTATGGATACTATGCACCACGGGCGATGTATCGATTGCTGAATCACGGACTTAGATTGAAAGTAGCAAGCGATCCATTCTATCACACTGATGGAAGAAAGTTTGAGCGTGGCGCAATCATCTTACAAGTTGCAGGGCAAGATAAAGGTGCAGAACAAATTGAATATTTAGTAAATGAAATAATCACGAAAGATGGCATCGATGTTTATACTTTTAACACCGGGCTTGATTATAAAGGGCACAGTTTGGGCAGCCCAAGTTTTCTTCCAATAAAAAAGCCTGAGATTGCCATGCTGGTTGGCGATGGTATTTCTCCAACAGATGCGGGTGAAGTATGGCATTTGCTTGATGTGCGATTTAATATTCCGGTCACCTTAATTCCAATCGATGTTTTTAATCGCACAAGCTTAGCGAAATACAATACCATCATCATGCCTCCTACTTCCGGATCGTTGAACATTAGTGATACTGGAAAAGAAAAATTAAAAACATGGACGCAGAATGGTGGCGTTGTTATCGGTTTAGAAAATGCATTAAACTGGCTGAACACTGCAGGCATCGGAAAATTTGAAATGAAAAAAGATGAAGAAAAAAAGGATGCCGTTAAGTCACGCGCCTATGGTGACATTAGCGAATTCCAAGGTGCGCAAGAAACCAGTGGTGCTATCTTCGAAGTAAATGTTGATCTCAGCCACCCGTTGTTGTTCGGATATTACAATTCAAAAATGCCAATCTTCAAATCCAACAATCTGTTCCTGGAAAAAGCGAAGAGTGCTTATGGGAATCCAATTGTCTTTACAACTTCTCCGTTGTTGAGTGGCTACATTTCCAAACTGAATTATACGAAAGTCAAAGAAAGTGCAGCATCAGGCGTTTCTGTTTTGGGACAAGGTCGTGTAATTGGATTTACAGAGAACGTAAGCTTCCGTGCATTTTGGCTGGGTACGAATAAGATGTTGATGAATGCTATTTTCTACGGACCTCAAATTGATTCGAATTCTGGACGATAAGAAAATAAGCTCTTCAAAATACTTAAGGAGTCAAACTTTTCAGGAAGGCTAAGCTTTGTGGAATTTGCTCCAGCGAACGCGATGACTCATCTTCGATGAAGAAATATTTTACGCCAATCTTTTTCGCTTCTTTTAAAATATCAGCAATACCTACATCACCGGCACCCAATACAACATTGGTTTCTACATCCGCATTTCCATTTTGATTTCCTTCTGTACCGGGTTTACGATCCTTGAGGTGCATCAGCAGAAATCGGTTGGGATACTTTTTTAATAAAGCAACAGGATCTTGCCCTGGATGCTTCACCCAAAATACATCCATTTCAAAATTGACATAACGTGGATCCATATTGGCTACCATGTAATCGAACAACGTACCTTTTTCATACGGTCTGAATTCATATCCGTGTGGATGATAACAAAGTGAAAGGCCACTCTTTGCTAAAATTTTTCCAGCTTCATTAAAAACGAGTATCGCTTTTTTCACATCCTCAATAGTAAACTCATTACCATGATGAGGAATCCAGGCACACATCACATACTTCGCACCGAATGATCGTGCTTCATCAGCAACAAATTGTGGATTGTTTGCCAGTCTGTCAAAGTCGGCACCAAAGCTCACCATTGAAAGTCCATTTTGTGCTAACAACTTAATGTATTCCTGAAACGATAATCCATAAGTACCTCCGCCTTCAATTTGTTTAATACCCATCTCTTTTACCTTCGCCATTGTGCCTGGTACATCTTTGGCAAATTGATCGCGCAAGCTATACAGTTGAAGTCCTATTTCTTGTGCATTTACAATTGGTTGAATCTGAACAAACAGGAATAGGAACGCAGCAATAAACTTGCTGATCTGGCGAGAGGGATTCATAAGGTTAAATTAAAGGATTGTCTTTGTTCAGTGAAATTAGAAAATCTATTGGAAGAAACAACCGTACTTAATGCGTTAATATAAATTCTCAGTTGTGCATTCCACCATTGAGGAAAACCAGTAGTGCCATTTCTTTAAAATTATCATTTCCGTTTCAACAAGTATTGAAGTTTATAGTCTGAGGTAAAACTTTAGTCTTAATTTTAACATCTTAACATTGTTGCCCAAATTCTAATCGTCTTAATAGCTTTTAAAAACTTACTATATGCCTGTAATTCCAAATAACTTCTTCAAACACGAAATAATTAACGTTTTATGAAAAAATTAAACATTGCTCTTTTTATGTTATTCTCTACAGTAGTAGCATCTGCTCAATTTAACAAAGGCAGAATGTTAGTTGGGGGAACAGGAAGTTTTAAAATCTCAACTGAAAAATTAAACACAGGTGGGAGTACAACGGGAAACGGAAAATGGACTACCATTTCTTTAACACCTCAGTATGGCTATTTTATTATTAATAACTTAGCTATTGGAGCAGGAGTTGATTTATCAACGAGTATGTATAGACCTGGTTCGGACAATTCTTCCGATTACGATTACTCAAGCCTCTCATTTGAGGTAAAGCCATTCATTAGGTACTATCTCAAACCTGGAATCTTTTTTCAAGGAACATATGGTATAGGTTCTGAAAAATATAATTCCACATATCAAGGCAGTTCAGAAGATTTCAAGGTTGGACGTTTTAGTTGGGCATTGGCAGGGGGGTATGCCATCTTTTTAAATGATCATGTTGCTATTGAACCTACACTTGGTTATGAATGGAATACACGTAATTACGATGCAACTGCAAACCAAGGCGAAAGGAAGTACTCAACCTCTTCCTTATTTTTAAGAGTTGGGATTCAGGTTTACATAGGCAGAAAAGAATAAGAACTCATAGAATTAAAGTCTCTGAATTTAAACAGAGACTTTAATTCTTCATAAGATTAAATGAACCTATGGATTGATAAAAGTGAATCAGTCACTGAATGATTATCTCTCTTAGTATTTTAATGAAATGATTTTCTATAGAAAACAAAAAGGCATCACCTTTCAATGATGCCTTTTTGAGTAGTAGGGGTCTGGTCATTATCTCTGAGCCACCAACAAAGGTGTGTTGGTAACAATGGTAATCAAATCCTCATCGTTCACACTTCGCTTTTCGTCAGCAACAATAAGGAAGTTATCATATAATTGATCCAACTCCGATTTGTTTGGCTGATAACCTAATAATTCTAATCGATGCTTTAATGCTGCACGACCGCTTCTTGCGGTAAGCAAAATGGATGAAGTCGAAACTCCTACATCTGCTGGATTAATAATCTCATAGTTCTCAGAATTTTTCAAGAACCCATCCTGATGAATCCCTGATGAATGAGCAAATGCATTGGCTCCAACAATCGCCTTGTTGGGTTGCACTGGCATGCGCATCATATCGGAAACCGTTGAACTCAATGAATACAATCTTTCCGATTTAATATTGGTGTGAAGACCCAAGTCTTTGTGTGTTCTTAAAATCATGGCTACTTCTTCAAGTGAAGTATTCCCGGCACGTTCACCAATACCGTTAATCGTCACTTCAGCTTGCCCTGCTCCGGCAATTAAACCTGCAATGGTATTCGCTGTTGCCAATCCTAAATCATTATGGCAATGAACTGAGATGGTCGCTTTATCAATGTTCTTTACATGATCGAATAAATATTGAATACGCTTACCGTATAAGTGTGGCAAACAATATCCTGTTGTATCCGGAATGTTCACAACATCTGCACCCGCACTAATAACGGCCTCCACCATTTGCGCAAGAAATGCCAGGTCAGCACGACCTGCATCTTCCGCAAAAAATTCTACTTCAACTCCTTTTGATTTTGCATAGGTAACTGCCCACACCGCTTGCTCCAATACTTTCTCGCGAGTGGTGTTGAATTTATGTTTGATGTGAATATCGGATGAACCAATACCGGTATGTATCCGTCCACGTTTTGCACGTAGAAGAGCTTCACCTGCCACATCGATATCTTCTTTGCGCGCACGGGTCAATGCACACACACCAACATTCACTGCTTTCGAAAGCTCGACAACAGAAAGAAAATCGCCAGGACTGGATATCGGAAATCCAGCTTCAATTACATCTACACCGAGAAGCTCGAGCTCACGTGCAATGATGACCTTTTCATCTGTTGATAATTGACAGCCGGGCACTTGCTCGCCATCGCGAAGCGTAGTGTCGAAGATTTCAATTTTTCTGCTCATGGATTATCGGTTAATTGTTATCTGTTAATCGTTAAATGCAAATCAGTTTCAAGTCCAAAATTTGTTGCTGTATTTGTCTAAATATCTAAATACTAAAGTCTATTGTCTATGCCGGTACTTGGCAGTTTACCAATATGCGCGCCTGATTGCACACTACGTTGCCCATCACTTCTGTACCCAGAATTTTTTCGTGAGGTGTTGTCGCATCCGCAATGTCACGTGTTCTGTATCCTTCTTTTAATGTTTTCTGGATCGCTTTGATTACGGTTTCTGATTCTTCTTTCAAACCGAAAGAAATGTCGAGAAGCAAGGCAGCAGAAAGTATTGATGCCAGCGGATTCGCTATTCCTTTACCTGTAATATCATGCGCACTTCCGTGGATGGGTTCGTATAAACCAACTGTATCTCCGATAGATGCCGAAGCCAACATACCCATTGAACCAGCAATCTGTGATGCTTCATCAGTAAGAATATCACCAAAAAGATTTCCGGTAAGTACTACATCAAAATAGGTTGGACTCTGAATAAGTTTCATCGCAGCAGAATCCACAAACATGTGATCGACTGCTACATCAGGATATTGTTTAGCAACTTCCTGCACAACCTCTCTCCACAAGCGTGAACTCTCCAATACATTGGCCTTATCAACCGATGTCAATTTCTTACTTCTGGTCTGCGCTGCTTTAAATGCTTTGTGCGCAATACGCTCTACTTCGTAACGAGAGTAGATCATGGTATCGTAAGCAGTATCATTACCATCTTTACGACCGCGCTCACCGAAATAGACATCACCCGTTAATTCACGGAAAAATAAAATATCAGCGCCCTTCAGTATTTCTGGTTTAATGCTGGAAGCTGCAAGTAATTCATCAAATAATTTTATCGGGCGAAGGTTAGCATACAATCCTAATTCCTTCCTCATTTTTAGTAAACCTTGCTCCGGACGAACTTTCGCTGATGGATCGTTATCATATTTTGGATGACCTACTGCACCGAACAAAACGGCATCGCAGTTTCTCATCTTCGTCAACGACTCATCTGGAAGTGGAGTGCCGGTCGCCTCGATTGCTTCATGCCCGATAGTAGCATAATCGAAAACAAACTGATGCCCGAAACAATCCGCAATTTGTTCCAACACTTTTTTACCACATGCTGTTACTTCTTTTCCGATTCCGTCTCCAGGCAGTATTACTATTTTCTTTTTCATTTCTTCTAGTTTCGAGTTTAAAGTTTCGGGTTTCGAGTTTGAACTTCGTAAGCCGAAAAGTCTAAATACTAAAGTCTAAATACTCAATACTTCTAATGTGCTAATTCAAAATGCTTAATCTCATCGCGTAGGCTCAACAGGTAATCGATGTCGTCATAGCCATTCATCATACAGGTTCTTTTGTATGAATTGATTTCAAATGACTCGGAACTACCATCTTCTAACACTACTTTTTGCTCATCCAGATTTACAGTAATGATCGTTGCAGGATTTTTTTCAATTGCTGTGAATATCTTTTTCAAAAACTCATCCGACACTTGTAGTGGAAGCAAAGCATTATTTAATGCATTACCTTTAAAGATGTCTGCAAAGAAGCTGGAGATCACGACACGGAACCCAGCATCATAGATTGACCATGCAGCATGTTCGCGGCTACTTCCGCAACCAAAGTTTTTTCCAGCTACTAATATTTTTCCGGAATAGGTTTTATCGTTCAGTACAAAGTTCTTTGGTGTGTTGTCGCTATTATAGCGCCAATCACGAAAAAGATTTTCGCCAAAGCCTTCACGTGTTGTGGCTTTCAAAAAGCGTGCAGGAATAATCTGATCCGTATCAATATTTTCAATCGGCAGTGGAACCGCTGTACTTTTTAATGTTATGAATTTTTCTTTTGCCATGTCGTTATCTCAATTATTTCTCTCCACCTTTCGGGCCCCAGAAAATTGCCCAGGTAATAAAATCGTCAGAAAATTTTTCAAAGCGATGATCTTTCATTGCAGCCACGAATAAGACATCACCTGTTTTGCAGGAATGTACCCCACCTTCAATCACTAATTCAGCAACTCCACTCATCACAATGTATAACTCATCTTGTTCGTGTGTCGTCTGGAAGTCTTTCACATGAGGATGATATAAAATCACCGACATGCTGCCATTCTTAAACGCTTCAATATCCCAAACACCATGCGGCCATTTCTCCGTTGCCGGCAGTGGTAATTTTGCGAGGTAGTCTTGTAATGAAAATACCATGCTCGTTACACCAGGTTACGGACGTCCGTTACTTTACCAGTAATAGCTGCCGCAGCAGCGCTCAATGGACTCGCCAAAAATGTTCTTGACTTTGGTCCTTGTCTTCCTTCGAAATTTCTGTTCGATGTGCTAATGCAATATTTGCCCGCAGGAATTTTATCTTCGTTCATTCCCAAACATGCAGAGCATCCGGGTTGACGAAGTTGAAAGCCTGCTGCTTCAAAAATTTTATCGAGTCCTTCTTTACGCGCCTGATCTTCTACTTGCTTTGATCCGGGCACAACCCAAACTTCTACACCGTCTGCTTTCTTTTTTCCTGCTACAAGTGAAGCCACCAAACGCAAATCTTCAATGCGTGCATTTGTGCAGCTTCCGATGAATACATAATCAACTGACTTACCCAATAAAGATGAGCCAGGTTCAAGCCCCATGTAGTCGAGTGATTTGCTGAAGGATGTTTGTTCTGAAATATCTTTTAACTCTGCCAAGGTTGGAATGCGATCGGTTACGCGCATACCCATGCCTGGATTGGTTCCGTAAGTAATCATCGGACCAATGTCCGCGGCATCATATTTTAATACTAAATCATATTCAGCACCATCATCTGTTTTCAATTGTCTCCATTGCTCAACAAGACGATCATACTTCTCTCCTTGAGGTGCAAACTTTCTTCCTTTGATGTAATCAAATGTTGTTTGATCAGGCGCAATCAATCCTCCACGTGCACCCATTTCAATACTCATGTTGCAAATGGTCATGCGTGCCTCCATCGACAAATTGCGAATTGCTTCACCAGCGTACTCTACAAAATATCCGGTAGCACCGCTCGCTGAAATTTTCGAGATCACATACAAGATGATGTCTTTCGCCAATACACCTTTTCCAAGTTTACCATTGATTTCAATTTTCATGGTCTTTGGGCGATACTGTAAAATACATTGTGTCGCCAATACTTGTTCTACTTCGCTGGTACCAATACCAAATGCAATGTTTCCAAACGCGCCATGAGTTGAGGTGTGACTATCACCACACACGATCGTCATGCCTGGTAAGGTCAATCCTAACTCCGGACCGATGATGTGAACAATACCTTGGTAAGGATGACCTAGGTCGTATAACTCAATGCCAAACTCCGGGCAATTCTTGCGAAGGGTTTCTACCTGGTGACGTGACAATGCTTCTTTAATCGGAAGATGCTGATCAATTGTAGGTACGTTGTGATCGGCTGTAGCCGTTGTGCGTGATGGATTAAAAACTTTGATGCCGCGCTTACGCAATCCATCGAATGCCTGTGGACTTGTTACTTCATGAATAAAATGACGGTCGATGTAAATAGCATCCGGATAACCATCACTGTTTTTCACAATGTGAGCATCCCAGATTTTGTCAAATAATGTCTTTTGTTGTGAGGCCATGTTTCTTCTTAATTCAACTTCTCTTTTCAAATGTGTAACAAGTGTTAGTTTGCACACGAAGGTTAAAAACGCAACCGCCCCATCCTGTCCCGATAGCTATCGGGACGTGACGGGGCGGAATACAAAGTTCTGAGTTATCTTCTCATCTCATACGAGATGTACTTTAATCAAAAAAATAAAACTTTTCTAAGAGAGGTATCTTGATGTGCGAAGATGAAAAAAGTTAAGGCATGCATCAACGAATTGTTAATAAATTTTTAACCAAACTCACAAGTGTTTGGTAGCGATTTCGCATTGCAAACGGTGGATGTACGCGTGTGAAGAAAATCTCACCACCACGACAATGGCAATGCAATTTCATTTACTGAATCAACAACCAGGTCAGGTTTAAACGCATACTTTTTTAAGTCATTAACTTTCGTAATTCCGCTTAAAACTAAAATGGTTTTATATCCCATCTGCACACCACCTTGAATGTCGGTCACCATCGTATCACCAATCACTGTAGTCTCTGCCGTTTCCAAACCAAGTGCTTTCCTAGCGGCACGCATCATAACGGGACCTGGCTTTCCAACCACAAATGCATGAACACCTGTAGCCTCTTCAATCATTGCAGTGGTTGCTGCGATCCCCAGATTATTCCATCCCTTCATCTTTGGTGATGGATCACGATTTGTAGTAATAAATTTTGCTCCGGCTAAAATCATGTCAACAGCACGTTGAACCATTTCCAATGTGAAATTTCTTCCCTCACCCAGTACAACAAAATCAGGATCGTTATCAACCAATGTAATTCCGTTTTCATGAAGACTGGTTATCAGCCCACCTTCACCTAATACATATGCTGTACATTTCTGAGTTTGATCTGCTAAAAATTTAGCGGTTGCCATCGCGCTCGTATACACATGTTTTTCGGATACATGTATGCCGAGCTTTGTGAGTTTTCGGACGGCTTCCAATCGGGTTCTTTGACTATTATTCGTCATGAACATGAATGGAATATTCTCCTTTAGTAACCGTGCAATAAATACATCCGCTCCCGGAATCATGGTGTCACCACCATATACCACACCATCCATATCAATTAATAAACCTTGTGCCATCGTACTTATTGTAAATATTGTTTCTTCGAATCGAAGATAGGAATTTTAAAGATCAGGTGTTCATGATCTTTGTGTTATCAACAAAATGTTTTGACTTGAGAAGAGTGTACAAAGAATACCGAAGCAATTATCAAACGATTGCCCAATGCCTACACTAGGTACTCAAACAAATTCTCATTTTGATTTACCAAGGTGTAATTCAATTTATGTGCATTCATCCTGTCGATCAATACATGAAAATCTTCTTTCGATTTCACTTCGATACCAATCAAGGCCGGGCCACTCTCTTTATTATTTTTCTGAATGAACTCGAAACGCACGATATCATCATTCGGACCAAGAATATCATTTACAAATTCTTTCAATGCTCCCGGGCGTTGAGCAAAGCGCACTATGAAATAATGTTTTAATCCTTCAAACAACAACGAGCGCTCTTTTATTTCTTGCATGCGGTCAATGTCGTTGTTACCACCACTCAACACACATACTACTTTCTTACCTTTTAACTGATCAGCATATTGATCAAGTGCGGCAATTGATAATGCTCCTGCCGGCTCTGCCACAATTGCATCTTCATTATACAATTGAAGGATAGTCGAACTTACTTTTCCTTCCGGAACAAGAAGCATATCCGATACTATATCCTTACATAATTCAAATGTGATGTCACCAACCTTCTTTACAGCAGCGCCATCAACAAAACGTTGAATGGAATCCAACACCACAGGCTTACCTGCCTTAAGTGCCTCCTTCATAGACGGTGCACCTTGTGGCTCAACACCCACTACTTTTGTTTGAGGTGAGAACATTTTAAAATACTGTCCGACCCCAGCGCATAATCCTCCACCACCGATAGGCAAAAAGATGTAATCGATGCTAGAGAGTTCATCTATAATTTCTTTTCCAACCGTTCCTTGACCTTCAATCACTTTTAAATGATCGAATGGCGGAATGAAAACCATATTATTCTCTGCCGTAAATTCCAATGCATGTGCCTGGCATTCATCAAACGTATCGCCAATCAAAACTATTTCAATGTTTTCTCCACCAAACATTCTCACTTGCGTGATTTTTTGTTTGGGTGTAATAGCAGGCATGTAGATCACACCTTTAATATCCAACGTACGACAAGAATACGCAACACCTTGCGCATGATTACCTGCACTTGCACAGACTACTCCACGCTTGCGCTGTTCCTGTGTTAAACTTTGAATAAGGTTATAGGCACCACGAAGTTTGTATGACCGCACAATTTGCAAGTCCTCACGCTTCAAATAAATTTCTGCCTTAAACTTTTCAGAAAGTTTACGGTGAAACTGCAAGGGCGTTTTCAACACCACCGATTTTAAAACTTCGGCTGCTGCGTTGATGTCCAGGTTAACTGCTTTCGTGTCAGATGCCATTGTTGTATTGGCTAAATATTTTACTTCTTATTTTTTAACAGCAACGATTATTCCTGTTGCCCAAACTTGTTTTGTCAAAACTAAATCATCTCGTTTCTCTAAAAGATCAACAAGCTTGATTGCTTTTTCATGATGACCATCCGGCCAGTTCGGTTGTGGCATCATATCATCGATAATATACAGACCGCCTTTATTTAACATGGCAAGTACTTCATCTAACATTAGATATTTTCCATGCCACGTATCAGCAAAAATGTAGTCATACTTTTGATCTCGGTTTGCTTCAACCCAATCTGCGCCATCTGTGCAGACAAGGCTTAACCGTTTATCATCCCCTAACAATGATTCCGCGATCTCCAAAAACTTTGCATCAAAATCAATTGATGTAAGTGTAGAGGCATCATCCATACCATCCAAAATCCACGCGGTCGATAAACCTGTTCCGGTGCCCAGTTCGAGAAATTTAGCGACCGGTTTTGAGCTTGCTAATGTCCTCAACAATGAACACGTCAGCACATCAGACGCCATGGTGAAGCCCGACAATTTTGTCGCTTCATCAATTCGACTGTAGGCTTTCGGAAAGTGTTGGTTTATCTCTTCGGTCATTTGCCAGTTATTAATTTGTACACACCTTGTTAAATGACTTCAAGTATAAGTTTAAAGTTTCGAGTTTGAATTAACTCGAAACTTTAAACTCGAAACTTTGTTAGTTAATCATGCTTGCTTCAACTGCATTCTTCTCTGGTCTTAAAGAACGCACCGCTGCACCCGCTTGCCAAAGTTCGCTGTCGCGTACTTCTTTCAATTCTTCTGCAAGCTTCTCGCGGTAGTCTGGCTTGCTACACGTGTCGATCGTACGTCTTGCTTCTTCACCAGTAGCAACGCTCTTATACAATTCCTGGAATACAGGAAGTGTAGCTGCTTTGAATTTCTTCATCCAATCTAATGCTCCACGCTGTGCTGTTGTTGAACAGTTCGCAAACATCCAGTCCATTCCGTTTTCTGCAACGAGTGGCATTAAACTTTGTGTTAACTCCTCTACTGTTTCATTGAAGGCCTCAGATGGTGAGTGACCGTTCGCACGCAATACTTCGTATTGTGCTTCGAAGATACCTGCGATAGCTCCCATCAATGTTCCGCGCTCGCCAGTTAAATCAGAGTAAACTTCTTTTTTGAAATCTGTTTCGAACAAATAACCTGCACCCACACCAATACCTAATGCAATGGCTTTTGTTTTCGCATTACCGGTTGCATCCTGGAACACAGCATAACTTGCGTTGATACCTTTACCTTGCAAGAATAATCTACGAACCGAAGTACCTGATCCTTTTGGAGCGGCAAGAATTACGTCAATATCCTTCGATGGGATAATTCCAGTTTGATCTTTGAACGTGATACCAAATCCGTGAGAGAAATATAAAGTCTTACCTGCTGTGAAATATGGTTTGATGGTGGGCCACAATGCAATCTGACCAGCATCCGAAAGAAGGAATTGAACAACCGTTCCTTTCTTCACAGCTTCTTCAATTTCGAATAAAGTTTCGCCAGGAACCCAACCATGTTGAACGGCTTTATCCCAGGTCTTAGAACCTTTGCGTTGTCCAACGATTACATTGAATCCATTGTCACGCAAGTTCAATGCTTGTGCAGGACCTTGAACACCATATCCGATAATTGCAATCGTTTCATTCTTCATTACATCCAATGCTTTTTCCATTGGAAACTCTTCGCGGGTTACAACTTCCTCTACGGTTCCGCCAAAATTGATCTGTGCCATTTTTATTGTGTTTAATTGTTTACGGTTTGATTTTTTTAATTTTTATTACGCTGCTACTTCAGTGTGTTTTGCACTCAGCTCGATATACACATCACTTCCTTCATAGTAAAGAGCTTGTTCCACTTCAATCAATTTTTCAAGTTGATGTTTCACTTTCTCCATTAAATCAGGTGTAGTGTGTACTAGTATTAACGCCATGCCTCTTGTGAAATCATTTTCGTTTTCGTGCGCCATTAGTTTTTTGATGCGCACTCTTCTTCGGTTTAAAATATTAACGATCCGGTTCAATACCGAAAAGTTATTGTCCGAATGTATAGCTAAGGTGAAATTCTGTTTCATAACTAGACTTTAGATTTTAGACATGAGATGAAAGGCATGTCGTGTTCATTGTCAACTTGTTTTTTTGGGTATCTCTAAAATGACGTCTGCTACTCCTGCGCCTGCTGGCACCATTGGAAACACATTGTCTTCTTTACCGACTACTGCCTCTAAGAAGAAAGATGTTTCGGCATCCAGCATTTCTTTTAAAGCAGCTTTCAAGTCTTCGCGCCTTTCTACTTTACGGGCAGGAATGTCGTATGCCTCCGCAAGCTTTACAAAATTCGGGTTCGACATTTCAGTGAATGAGTAGCGTTTCTCATGGAAGAGTTGCTGCCACTGGCGAACCATTCCAAGGAAGTTATTATTCAACACCAAAATCTTCACTGGAATTTTATACTGCATGATGGTTCCTAATTCCTGAACCGTCATTTGATATCCTCCATCCCCAATCACAGCAACCACTTGCTTCGCTGGCATTCCTAATTTCGCTCCCATTGCTGCAGGAAGTGCAAAGCCCATTGTGCCCGCTCCACCCGAGGTTACATTGGTGCGTGGATTTTTGTATTCGTAATAGCGCGATGTTGTCATTTGATGTTGTCCCACATCCGTAACAATGATCGCTTCACCATTGGTCATTTGAGATAAGTGATGGACTACTTCCGCCATCATCAATGGACCTTCAGGGTTAAACTCGTTCTTAATGACTTTCTCAAATTCAATATCCATCAGCTTATGGAAACTGTTGATCCACTCCGGATATTGATTCGGTTTACACTTCTCAATGAGTGAAGTTAATGCTTCTTTCGCATCGGCATGAACCGCTACTGTTGCGGGTATGATTTTGTTGATCTCAGCACGATCGATTTCAATATGAATTACTTTCGCTTGCTTGGCATACTTGCTTACGTTTCCGGTTACACGGTCATCGAAACGCATGCCTACTGCAATGAGTACATCGCATTCATTCGTGTTAACGTTCGGTCCATAATTTCCGTGCATGCCGAGAAAGCCAACGTAATTTGGATGATCAGTAGGAAATGCACCAAGTCCTAATAATGTCGAAGCAACTGGTATTCCCGTTTTCTCTGAAAAGGCAATCAACTCTTCTGTTGCACCTGAAAGTAAAATACCTTGTCCGGCAAGAATGTAGGGACGCTTCGCTTCATTGATCAGCTTGGCTGCTTCTTCAACTTGCGAAAGTTGTAATTCAGGTTTTGGTTTATACGTACGAATGTTTTTGCAAGGCACATATTCTGCCTCTTCAATCATTTCGTTCTGAGCGTTCTTGGTGATGTCCACCAATACAGGTCCTGGTCTTCCAGTGCGTGCGATGTAAAATGCTTTCGCGATAGCAGGTGCAATATCCTTTGCTTCTGTTACCTGTACATTCCACTTCGTAACGGGAATCGTTGTGTTGATCACATCAATTTCCTGAAAGGCATCTGTGCCTAATAAGTGCGCAAACACTTGGCCTGTGATACAAACAATTGGAGTTGAGTCGATCATTGCATCCGCCAAACCCGTAACGAGATTCGTTGCCCCTGGTCCTGATGTTGCCAATGCAACGCCTACCTTACCTGATACGCGTGCGAAACCTTGTGCAGCATGAACAGCACCTTGCTCGTGACGGACCAAAATATGAGTGAGCTTATCGGCATAACCATACAGCGCATCATACACCGGCATGATGGCACCGCCTGGATAACCAAACAATGTATTTACATTCTCTGCCACAAGGCATTGCAATAATGTTTCAGAACCTGAAATCATTTTGGCGGGCGATGCTTCCTTCTTGGAGCTGGCCTCTCCCGCAGTTTTAGTTTTCGTCAGTAACGCATCCATCAGCTGCTGTTTTTACTTGTTTCGCATACTTCAACAGAACTCCACTTTTCACGCGCAACTCCGGTTGTACCCAGGCTGCTTTACGTTTGGCTAGGGTTGCAGCATCCACCATCAGGTTTATGGTGCGGCCCCGGACATCTATTTCAATCGGATCATTGTCCGACACTAAACCAATTAAACCACCGTCATACGCTTCGGGTGTAATGTGACCAATCACGAAACCATGAGAGCCACCAGAAAATCTTCCGTCAGTAATAAGCGCGACACTTTTGCCAAGACCTGCTCCCATAATTGCAGAAGTAGGTTTTAACATTTCCGGCATACCGGGTGCACCCTTAGGACCAACGTTCCGAATGACGACTACATCACCTGCTTTTACTTTGCCTTCTGATATTCCTGCATTTAAATCAAACTCACTGTTGAATACGCGTGCAGGTCCGTTAAACTTCTCTCCTTCTTTACCAGTGATCTTTGCCACTGATCCTTTCTCTGCCAAGTTCCCGTAAAGGATTTGCAAGTGACCTGTCGCTTTGATTGGATTTTCTAATGGATGAATAACATCTTGTGTTGTGAAATCAAGCGACTTCGCATCCTTCAGATTTTCTTTAACTGTCTTACCGGTAACGGTAATGCAGTCACCATGAATAAATCCTTTCTCCAATAAATATTTCATCACTGATGGAACGCCTCCGATTTTATGAAGCGCCTCCATCAAATATTTTCCACTTGGTTTTAAATCAGCGATCAACGGAGTCTTATCCGAGATGCGTTGAAAATCTTCTTGTGTTACTTCTACTCCTACTGATTTCGCCATCGCGATTAAGTGAAGCACTGCATTGGTTGATCCACCCAATACCATCACGACTGTGATTGCATTCTCAAATGCTTTCTTCGTCATGATGTCATGCGGCTTCAGGTCACGCTCTAACAAAACTTTTATCGCATTACCTGCCTGAATACATTCTTCTGATTTCTCTTTGCTCAATGCAGGGTTCGATGCAGAATACGGTAATGACATTCCCAATGCTTCGATTGCCGATGCCATGGTGTTTGCTGTATACATACCTCCACAAGCACCTGCACCCGGACAAGAATTTTGTACGATGCCTTTGAAATCTTCCGGTGTGATGTTACCAGCCATTTTCTGACCAAGCGCTTCAAATGCTGAAATGATATTGAGCTCTTGTCCTTTCCAATGTCCACCAGCAATCGTTCCACCATACACCATAATCGCAGGACGGTTCAAACGACCCATCGCGATTAATGAACCGGGCATATTTTTATCGCAGCCTACAACAGCTATAAGTCCATCGTAATATTGTGCACCACAAACGGCCTCGATAGAATCGGCAATAATCTCGCGACTCACTAAAGAGTAGCGCATACCTTCTGTTCCGTTGCTGATACCATCACTCACTCCGATAGTATGAAAAATCAATCCGACTAATTCGTTACTCCAAACAGCAGTCTTTACTTCTTTCGCCAGATCATTCAAGTGCATGTTGCACGTGTTGCCATCATAGCCTGTGCTTACAACTCCTACTTGTGCTTTCTTTAAATCCTCTTCAGTCAATCCTATTCCATACAACATTGCCTGCGCGGCAGGAAGTGTAGGATCTTGTGTAACCGTTCTGCTGTACTTGTTTAACTCCATTTGCTAGTTTAAAAAATGTGGTCTCTATGTGTGGGTGTGTTGTGTTTCAATAATTAACGAGGAGAGGTGAAGCAATTTTGCAACTGCTCCACATCCTCGAGCATCTGGTTGTCAGATGATGACGTAGCTAAACGATTTCTCGAGTACCTGACATTTGTATGCCTCTTGAACGGTAGCACCCAAACTGTCGAACCATTCTTTGCGCATCGGTTTTGCATCGATCGATTCGATGCCTGCAATTTCCGCAGCCGTTCCGCATAAGAATGCACTGTCGGCACCCTCTAAATCTTCTTGCTTAATAACTTTTTCTTTAACAGGAATATCCATCTCTTGACAAATGTTGATCACCGATTGACGAGTGATGCCCGGAAGAATATGACCTACTGGTGGTGTATAGAGCACACCATTTTTCTCTAAAAAGAAATTGGCTCCTGGAGCTTCGGCAACATTGCCGTTCATGTCCAACATCAACGCCTCATCGTATCCGCGAACTTTTGCTTCGCTTGTGGCCAGGATTGAGTTCACATAATGCCCGGTGACTTTTGCTTCCATCTTCAACGAATTTGGATTCGGACGTTGGTAAGATGAAAGACCAACTTTCAATAATTTGTTTCCATGATACTTTTCCCACTCCCATGCACAAAGCATTAAGAATACTTCGTTCGGTTTAGTCAAGGTCATGTTCGGTCCGCAATACACTAACGGACGGATGTAAGAGTCTGATAAATTATTTTTCTCTAGAAGCTGATAAGAGATCTGAACGAGTTCTTCTGTTTCGTAATCGAAAGGAATGCCGACCAATGCGCAGCTTTTTTTCAAACGTTCGAAATGCTCGTTAGCCTTAAATATTTTTACACCATTCATTGTCTGGTATGCGCGGATACCTTCGAAAGCACCGTAGCCATAATGAAGTGTTTGGCTATACAAATCGGTGTGTGCATCCATTGCCTTAATGAACTTACCGTTCAAGAATAAAATGGTGTCTTTTGTGTAATACATATAACAATTGTTAGTTTGTCTTTGTCCCTATAAAACAAAACCGTCCCGCTTGAGGGCGGGACGGTTCGTTAGTTTTTTATGTTGATGCTAAACTACTGTCGCCCCCGCGGGTTTAAGAATAATCACGACCAGAAGTAGTACATTAACGATAGCGATCGTCCGGTAGGAGATCGTTAAGTGTTGTGCTATTTGAGTTGTGTTCAGCATTTAATTTTGTTCCAGTACAAGTCTCAAGAATTAAACGATGTAATTCAAGTTAATGTCAGAAAAAATTTATAAATGTCACAAAACGAGTGTTAGTTTCTTAATGATTTACGAGGGAAAAATTACGAAGTACGAGGTTATTGGAGTCTATACTTTTTGAATATGTTATGCTAAAATGGGGCTTTGTCACAGCATGAAGTTGCCAAAGGAAATTCACGAAGTACAACCTCACATCGTACTTCGTTCCTCTCGCTTCGAACCTTTATTTTATTCATCTTTCAACACATCAACCGGATTGGTTAATGCTGCTTTTATAGAATGATAACTGGTGATGGTCATGGCCATTAACAACGTAGCAATACCTACGAGAATGAACATCCACCACGATGGTGTAATGCGATATGCAAAATCTTCAAGCCACATCTGCATAAGCCAGTAAGAAAACGGTGCGCCAATCACAAAAGCAAGGATGATAAGTTTAGTATATCCCTTCGAAATCAAGGTCACAATATTCCATACGGATGCTCCTGAAACTTTTCGGATACCAATTTCTTTTGAGCGTTGTTCAAGAGAGTAAATGATCATACCCAACAATCCTAAACAGGCAATTAAAATCGCAAGACTTGCCAACACCGTCAAACCTTTTCCAAACTGAGCTTGTGTTTTGAATGTTTCTGCGAATGCCTGATCAACAAATTCATATTGAAAAGGTGAATCACCTGCATGTTGCTTCCATAAAGTTGTTAATTGCGCAAACGTCTTTTCCCATTCCACACCGCTCTGCGTATTGACACTCAGTGCTACAAATTGTTTATCTCCGGCACCCAGATTTTTATTCTTGATATGGAAAATCGCCATCGGTTCAATAGGCGTTGCCAACGACCAATAATTAAAATCAGATACAACACCGATTACTTCAAATCGCGTTTCACCATTCGGATACTCTATCGTTTTTCCAATTACTGATTCATCAACATTCCAGCCCAATCTCTTAATGGTGGATTCATTTACAATCACACGATCCACATCTCCTGGAGCATTAGCAGAAAAATTGCGTCCGTATTTTAATCTGATATCCAATGTAGGAATGTAGCGTTCATCGGCTGTGGTGTAGTTCAATGAAAACGTTTTTCCATTCAGACCTTCCGCAGTGAACTTATCCCCGCCCCAAATGGTAGGAGGCAAAGATGTACACCATGAACTTTTAGCAATACCCTGAATATTCAATGCAGCATTGGCAAAACCCTCACCATCGCTTACACCTTCGATGTGTTTAATTACCAACAAATTTTCTTTGTTGAATCCAATATCTTTAGATGAGACGTAACGAAGTTGTTGAAACACAACCGCTGTACAAACCATCAATACGATGGATACACTAAACTGAAATACCACTAATCCATTCCGAAATAATTTTCCATCGTTACCACTTTTCAGCTTCCCTTTCATGGCCTCCACAGGATGAAAACCGCTTAGGAAAAACGCAGGATAGCTGCTGGATACGGTGGCCATGAATAAAACAAGTGCTAGCAATGCGAGCATTAAATTCGCATCCTGAAATAAATTAATTTTTAAGGTTGCCCCCGTCATTACATTGAAGAACGGCAATATGATTTGAGTCAACGCCAAGCCTGTGATTAGTGCAATGACGCAGAATGTTAAGGCTTCAATAAAATAATTCAAACTCAATCCTCTTCTGCCAAGTCCCAGAATTTTGCGAATGCTCGCTTCTTTAATTCTTCGTGTGAATTGAGCTGTGCTAAGGTTCATGAAATTGACACACGACAACAACACAATAAAAATCCCGGCACCAATAAGAGAATAAATAATTTTGATATTGCCTGAATCATTCAGGCGATTCAACACAATGGAATCTGGTAAGTGAATGCTGGTGAGCGGTTGTAAAAACAACTCCCACTTCTTTCCTGACTTTACATAATCATCAAACGTAGTATTCATGATGCGCTGCAAAGTTTGTTCAGCATGCTTGCGCGGAATGCCAGCGAGTTTGCCTGTAACATTTGCCATGTTTGTATTTTCTCCGAAGCGAACATACGTTTCAAGTTGTGTCCATACCCAACTCCAGTACATGCGTTTCACTGCAGGGAAACTGTTCATCGATAACAGTACGTCAAATTCGATATAGGAATTATCAGGCGTATCTTTCACAACACCGGTTACTTCATATGTTTTTTGTTCTGCCCCTGCACCCAATCCACCGAGTCGAACCATTTTACCTATCGGATCTTCATCACCAAAATATTTTTTTGCGGTTGATTCCGACATCACTAATGTATTGGCCTGGAGTAATGCTTGTTTCGAATCACCTTTTAAAAATGGGAAGTTGAACATGGCAAAGAAATTCGAATCCCCTGCCAGAATTTTATCTTCTTCGAAGGCTACTACCTCTTTCTTCTGATTGGTATATGAAATAATAAAATTACCTGGCGTATGAATACTTGTCATCAATTCTACTTCAGGCAATTCTTCCTGAATAGCATAGGCCACACCCGGACCCGTTGAAGCAAATTGCTGATCACTCTCTTCACCCCAAATGAACGTTTGATTAACGCGATAGATGCGTTCAGCATGGTTATGGAATTTGTCATAGCTAAATTCATGACTCACGAACAAGTAGATCAACAACGTGCTGGCAATGCTGACGGTAAGACCTAGCAAGTTGATAAACGAAAAAAGTTTCTGACGTTTTAGATTTCGGAAGAAGAGAAGGAAGTAGTAGCGGATCATGACGGTTGCGGTTTAGCTCTATGTGACAAAGCTTGTACCATGAGAGAAAACTGCCTTTATGTTAAAAATTCAAGCATAATTCTTTTTGATGTCGTTCGGTAATGATGTGGGGCGTCCGGTATCGAACTATTCACTCGACATTTGCTATTCTCGAAATAAAATTCTGACGTGTTGCAAGCGCAGCCAAATTTTCGTCATTTTTCGGTCCTTCTTAGTTCCTTGCTAGATCCTGGCTAGTTCCTCCAACAGAAGTTTATTTGGAAAGGTATTGTGATTGACAATGCTAGGAGCTCAAATACTCTACAATTCCATCGCGAATAGCAGTAAATGTTTTAACCAATGTTTCTTCATCCTCTTCTAATAAGGTAACACGGAAGCCCTGCAACTCCGAACAGAAAGAAGAAATAGGAACAACACAAACTCCTTTTGCTCCTAATAAATAATAGACAAAACGTTTATCCAATGCAATATCATCCTGATCGACCCAGCTCTCTACTAATGATCGGATCTTTGGATCTTCAATTTTGATTTTCTGTTTAGCACTTAATGTTCCATCTCTGAAAATAATGGTGTTGTAAAATGCACCAAACGTTTCATTGAAGGTAAGTTGAGGAACCGTACGCAAAATATCAGCAATGATTTTACTGCGCTTACCAATGTTTTGATTCGTCTCTTCACGGTAGACTTTGAAGCGTGGATCGCCAAAGATTTTTGGTATTGCTACTTGCGGAAGTTTGGTTGAACACACTTCAATCATCTTGGCATTATCCAATGCCTGGCAAAAACGATTGAAGTCCTGGTCTTTGTCGCGGTTATAATATTCCATCCAACCACAGCGTCCACCCGGCCATGGAAGTTCTTTTGAAATACCTTTCATGGAAATACCCGGAACATCTTCTATGATTTCGGCCAACGCATAAGCACGCGAACCATTGTAGGTAATGTTGAGGTAAATCTCATCGGCTATTAAGAAGAGGTTAAACTCTTTCGCGATGGCAACAATTCGTTTCAATGTTTCCAGCGGATATACCATTCCGGTTGGATTATCCGGATTGATAATGAGTATGCCGACAATGTTTGGATTGTACTTTACCTTATTATATAAGTCATCCAGATCCGGATACCATTTATTATTCGGATCAAGTTTATAGGTAATCGGTTCGTGCGCAGCGTGTGCAGCTTCTGCACTGGAATGTGTAGAGTATGCTGGCGAGGGACCGATAACACGTGATGTACGTGAAATAAATTGATATGCCTTTGAAATAGCATCACCCAAACCATTGAAGAAGCAAATGTCTTCTGCAGATATTTGCACGCCATTCATAGCATTAGTTTGCTTCGCTAGAAACTCACGTGTCTCTAACATTCCTTTCGAAGGACAATAACTATACGTATCGTCCTGTTTCATCAAATCAGAAATAACATCTTTAATCCATTGGGGAAGTTTGTGATTCTTCTGAATGGGATCACCAATGTTTTCCCACGAAATGGCGAGGCCTAATTTTTTCAATTGATCAGCCTTCTTTACGATCTCCCTGATTTCGTAACTCAGCTCACTTGCACCTTCGCTTAATAATTTTTGTCGCATGCGTAAAATTTCAAAAGGCGATGTTGAGAGTTTTGATGGAAGGATTCAAGGAGAATGAAAAATAAATTTTTGTAACGAGTGTTAGGTGATCTGATAATCCGTAATAATAAAAGCATAATGAAGGATCGTTAAGCACCCTTCATTATCTTTTGTTGTTTATTTATTGATCAAGTATTCAATTCGATTTTGTAAAACTGGCGACAGGAAAACCAAAGCTATCCCCTAAATTCTTTTTGATGCTGACACTATAGGATCCTGGTTGAAGCGATGCGAGGCTGAACGGTACAACAACCTCAGAAGCATAAGACGATGCCCCGAGACTACCGATTTGTTCATATCCAGCCGGGCCCGTTAGCCTAAACATAGCCGAACTATAAAGACAATATCCTGATATGGTAAGATTGGCTGGGCCACTTCCCGGACCATAGTCAGTCTTATCAAAGCTCGCCCCAAAAATTACCATCGGGGGAGCGGCAGCAAAATGAATTTCCTTTTCCAAAGACTTACCATCGGTATTCGTCACTTTCACATTCACAAATTTATCAACACAATTATCCTCGCTGCCGAAAAGATTATACGGTACTTTAAATCGAAGGTCAGTAATACTTTTTTCTTTTACGGGAATCGGGTTATTCTGAATAGTCAAAGTGCACAAACCATAAAAACCGCTGCCATCCATATGAACAGAATCGCCAGGTTGCACATAGTCTAAGCACCCTGTAACGTGGTTCACAACATCGGCCGAACTCAGGTTAAATGTAACCAGCCTCCGGGCATGTTGAATAGCGCCCATCCCCGATTTCCCTTTGGTGGTAACTCTCACCCGGTAAGGGTAATCATCATAGAATTCAAAATTAAGGTCTGCCCTTGCAAATTCGTTTTTTGCTTTGATAACCAATTTTGTGGCGGTAGCACTGATCACTGTAAAATAGGGAAGAGTTGGATCAGGATCGCCAGGATCGTTTATCTGGTATGTAAAGAAGGTACTGGTAGGAGTTCCCATCTCAACCAGATTTTCGGAAGGAACTGTACTAAATCCGGTACCATTAATAGTGATTTCATCATCAGCATAAATGTATTCAGGGGTAACTGAGGTAATCGTGACATCACCGCCACTATTGTTACCATTATTATTGGCATTTGGGTCATCCGAGGAATCACAGGTTATCAAAAGGCACGGAATGACCAGCAAGAAAATGGCAGAGAACTTCTTCATATAAGAGGGGGTTATTTTATTTAAAAGTTACGAATATCACACAATTCAAATCAAAATTATATTCGCTTTTTTACTCTAATTTTCAAAAAAGTAGTTTCACAACAACATGAATATCCCCTAATCGACTGTTGCTGTTTCTTACCTTTTCTTCACAAGTCTCACTACATTTTCAACATGTGTTGTATGCGGGAACATATCAACCGGCTGCACAGCCGTGATATCATATTTCTCCGAAAGAATTTTTAAATCGCGTGCTTGTGTTGCCGGGTTACAGCTTACATATACAATCACATTGGGCTCGGCCTTCAATAACATTTTGCAAACATCTTCGTGCATGCCGTTTCGTGGTGGATCAGTGATGATCGTGTCGGGTCTTCCGTGAACAGAAAGAAATTCATCGTCAAACAAATCCTTGATATCGCCTGCATAAAAATCAGTATTCGTAATACCATTGATTTGAGAATTGACTTTTGCATCATCAATTGCCGCTGCTACGTATTCTAGTCCGATTACTTTCTTTGCCTGACCTGCCACAAAGTTTGCGATGGTTCCTGTGCCTGTATATAAATCATACACCAACTCATCACCTTTCAATTCAGCAAGCTGCCACGCTACTTTATACAATTCAAACGCCTGATCCGAATTGGTTTGATAAAATGATTTGGGTCCAACACGAAATTGTAACGTGCCTGTTCCATCCGGCTTTTGCATTTGCTCGGTGATGTACGGATTCCCTTTCCAGCAAATGATATCCAGATCGTGAAAGGTATCGTTGCGCTTAGAATTGATGATGTAGTTGAACGAAGTGATCTGCGGAAAATCTTTCGCCAGGCGATTCAGAATTTTTTCAGTCCACTCTATTCTATCTTCCGTTACCTGGAGAATAATCATGGTCTCTCCTGTACTGGCTGTGCGAATGGTGATGGTTCTTAAGAACCCAGTTTGTCTTCTCAAATCAAAAAATGGAATGTAATTTTTTGCGGCTTCATCTTTCACCGCCAACCGAATTCCATTCGATGGTTCCGGTTGAAGAAAACATTCCTTCACATCAAACACACGATCAAATTTCTTGGGCATATGATAACCCAATGCCGGTTCTGCAGGAATGCTTGTATCATCCGAACCTTCTTTCAGTGCAATTGCTTTTCTTTCGGCCACCTCTTCATACGTTAACCATCGGTGCGATGAAAAAGTATAATCGAGTTTGTTGCGATAGAATTTAATTTTATCCGAAGCAATAATCGTTGACATGGAAGGAAGCGTCAATCCACCAATGCGTTCTAAATTATCAACAACTTGCTGCTGCTTATAGGTAAGTTGAACACTGTATTGAAGATGTTGCCATGAGCATCCTCCACACAAACCGAAGTGCGAACAAAACGGTGTTGCGCGATTAGTCGAAAGCTGTTTTATCTGAACTACTTTACCCTCTAAAAAACTGCTTTTAATTTTTGTCAGGGAAACATCTACTACATCTCCGGGGGCTGCGCCCTCCATAAATAGTACCAAACCGTTTACGCGCGACAAACATTTGCCTTCCGCAGCCATGGTTTCGACTACAATATTCTCGATTACGTCTCCTTTTTTCATGTGTAAAAGATTTCTAAAAATAACGGGCACATGGAACAGCCATGCTGATTTTCAGGCAATTGAAGAAGTTTTTTTGCCTGGCCGTTTCATAAAGCGCGCAAAATACAGAATAATGATGTTTTTAGCCTCCAACCGTTTCCTTATCTTTCGTGTCTTGTTAGAAGGTATGAGGAGAGTTTTACTGCTAATACTATGCTTTTTTGCGTTACCTGTAATGGGTTCGCATATCGTTGGGGGCGAGTTCGAAATTCGTTACATCAGTGGTAATTTATATCGCATTAATCTAATTCTCTACTTCGACAAGCTCAATGGAAATCCTGGTGCCAGAGACCTTAATATTGAGGCGGCTATCTTCCGCAAGCGCGATAATGTTCGGATGCAAAGTGTTTTTTTTGGAAGTCCTACCTCATCAGATGTAGAATACACTCAGCCTGAATGTTCAAATGGCGAGGTTGAAACAGAGAAACTAGTATACACGACAACGCAGACATTTTCCGATGGAATGTATAATGATCCGGAAGGATATTATATTATCTGGGAACGTTGCTGCCGCAATTATACCATTACTAATATTTTTAGCAATGATCCTGCAATAGGAGGAATATCGGCTGGACAAACTTTTTACCTTGAGTTTCCACCGGTTGTAAAAAACGGAGAACCGTTCATCAATTCTACGCCAAGATTGTTTCCTCCTCTGAATGATTATGCTTGTCCACGCAAACCGTATTATGTTGATTTTGCCGGAGAGGATGAAGATGGCGATTCACTTGTTTATACCTTGGTAACACCCCTGAGTACGCATACAGTCGCTGCGCTTCCCCCACTTCTGTCGGCACCTTATCCGGAAATTACCTGGAAAAATCCTTTTAGTTTAAATAATATTCTTGCTGGTATTCCTGATTTAAAAATCAGCACGGACGGTTTCCTAACGGCAACACCATCCCAACAAGGACTCTATGTATTTGCTGTGAAGTGTGAAGAATTCAGAGAAGGTATTAAGATTGGTGAAGTAAGACGCGATTTTCAGATGCTTGTAGTTGATGTTTGTCCTCGTGCTGATCCTCCGAACATTATGGGGAAAAAATTAACAGAAGCGAATTTCACTTACGATGAAAACATGACCATTACGTTCAGCAATACTGTTGACGATGCCAGTCGCTGCATTGAAGTTCAAGTTTCAGATCCGGATGCTTCTAAACAAGATGATAATTTTACAGAGCGGGTTAAGATTAAGGCAATACCCCTAAGCTTTAAAAAAGACATTAGCGGTATACTTCCTTCTATTACCGGTGGAACGCTTACCAATGGCAGCACCATTAATTTTCAAATTTGTTTTGATGAATGTCCTTATGTTGAAGGGCCATTTCAAATTGGCATCGTAGCCTATGACGATGCATGCAGTTTGCCGCTGTCGGATACATTAAAAATTACAGTCAATATTCAGCCGCCAGCGAATGCAAATGCACGCTTTACTACACCGAATGTTAATCGCCTTCTCAATGAAGGAGATGTTGAAACCTGGCCCATCCGCGGAGTAGATGATGAAGGCGACCCGATTACAGTAGCAATCTTTACAGATGGTTTCAATCCTACCGATGTTGGTATGACGCTTACCCAAACTAAAAATGAAAATGGTGAATACCTGGCGCAGTTGGTTTGGGACACGCGATGCGATGTATATGACTTCACGCACAAAACTGATTTTGAACTCAAGATTTTAATTGAAGATGGCGACCTCTGTAAATTCGCTCATCCTGACACGATGGTCTTTCGATTAAAAGTAAAACTGCCAGGCAACATGGATCCCTTTATTGATTCGGATCTTACTGCTGACACCAATGAACGACTGGTGGAGAACATTACCCGGAAGGTAAACGAGACATTACATTTCAATGTATTTGGTGCCGATGGTGATAACGACTTTCTGATTCTTGGTGTAACCGGAAAGGACTTTAATATCAGCAACTACAACATCACTTTTCCAGGCGATCAGGATAACGGAAATGTATCATCGCCTTTCAACTGGAACATAGCCTGCGACAATGTTGATATTGAGGTAAGAGATGAATTTGAATTTGAATTTATTGTAGTTGATAACGCTAACAAATGCCGCTTCTACAAAGCCGATACCTTAAACGTTATCGTGAAGCTCGAACCACCTGATAACAGCAAACCCGATCTGAGCATTACCAGCACCAGTCCAACAGTTCTGCTAATTGATGATGATTCATTAAGCATCGTTCTTGGGGAACAAATTTCATTAAGCATTATTGGTACCGATGCAGATCTCAATCCACAAAAAGATTTGGTACGAGTTGAATTGATTGAAGCGACAGGAAATGTAACACCAACCGGTTACATCTATGCTCCTGCTGAAGGAAGTGGTACGGCCGTCAGCACGTTTGCCTGGAAACCAGACTGCTCCATTTTTGAAAACAACGTCTACAAAAATGACTATGAGTTTACTTTCCGGGTATATGACGACAAGTGTTTCAATACCAAAGGCGACACCGTAAAAATTGCCATCACCGTGCGTGATGTAGATGGAAGCGATGATGGTTTTATTCCTCCTAATTTTATTACACCGAATGGCGATGACCTCAACGACTTCTTCGCCATGGTTAAGATAGACGAGGACACAAAAGAATTGGTATCCATTTTACCAAAAGACAATTGCACGGGCCGATTCATTGACATTAACATCTTTAATCGCTGGGGCAAAAAAGTATATTCAAGCGCTAACCGTGATTTCCGATGGTATGCAGATGGTGAAGCCAGTGGTGTATATTTCTATCTGCTTACTTATAGCGATAAAGAATATAAGGGACTAATTACCGTTCGGGATTAGCATTACTTCGTCAGGTTTAAATTTGTCTTTCTAGATTTCTTACCTCATTCCCTCTCCCGGCCGGCTACTGTTGAGACATCTCTACCCGTAAACTTTGCTGCACAGACGTACACAAATCAATAAGGGTGAGGCTACAGCTAAACATTAATTGTCAATTTGTGAAAGCAACAAACTGAGATTTTTCCGGCAGGAATTTTACAATCTGTGAATCTGTGGCAAAAGAAAATATATACGAAATGTTTTTAATGTCTGATTTAAAAACTCAATCTCAACAAATTATTTTCTTTCACAAACGCCGTTTCTCCGTTCCATTTAATTTTTAACCACACATCTTTTTTCCCCACTACATCAAAGCGATGTCCTTCATCAATTATAGCAATCACATCTGCACCCGAAGAAGGTCCTGCCATGACATACGTGTGTGGATGTGAAACGATTCCAGAGGAAAAAGTCTGACCAGCATTGACGTGAATTAAAAAACCGACAAGAAGGATCACCAGGATAGAAGCAGGAAAGATTACACTTTGTTTCTTTCGTTTCAAAAATAAAATTACACTCATCAAAAAGATGGTAAGCGCACCAATCGCAAAAGAAATAAGTAGTTTGTATTGGTGATAGAGCGAGAATATTTTGTTTCGATCAGAATATTCATAGCCTGTGAGATTAAATTTTGCTGCAAGTTCTTCCATTTTATCACTCACAGCCTGATCATGTGTCTGAGCATAATATAAATTCAGACAATACAATGCAGAACCGATGTGTCCAAGACCTTCGTGAATAAAGGCCATCTTCAATAACATCGCGGGTGTGTATTGTTTTTGTTCTAAAATAGTTTGGTAATGCTCCAGTGACTGCACATAACGCTTGGCTTGAAAAAGAGAATCGGCTTTCTTGAGGCGAAAGCCCAGAACCTGAGCCTGGCTAATCTCTGCAGAACCAAAAAAACTAATCCCAAGAATGATGAGAATTTTTATAACGCGTCTTTGCATATTTTTTTTATCCTGTTACCTTTGCGACCTCAATTACGGAGATGCCGCGAATTGATGCAATTTTAACGATTCTGTAGCTCAGTTGGTAGAGCAATACACTTTTAATGTATGGGTCCTGGGTTCGAATCCCAGCGGGATCACTAAGAGCTAGAAATAGCTCTTTTTTTGTGCCTCATTACCAGGCAGTTGCACGCTTAGTGGCAACTACATGAAAATTCAGTGGCAATCTGGTGGCAAAATTGCTAGTTTAAGGTTAGGAATAACTTTAAGTGGCAATGTATCTCTACACCCAAATCCAATTCGTAAAACGAAAAGATCACAGCGATGTGATTGTTTATTATTCAAAGAACGGAGAGAAGTTCAGGCGCTCAACAGGCGTTAGAGTTCTTCCGAAAAACATCACTTCGAAAGGCGCAATTTCTTCTAGCCATCCTAATCACGAAGAAGATTCAAAAAAAATAAAATCTCTCCAGGATCGTATTGAGGACATAGTAATTTCCTACAAGGATAAGTATGGTGAAAAACCCGCTGTTGATTGGCTTGAAAAACAATTTGACAAACCGTTAATTGATGCGCGTAAGGATTTAGACTATGCCCTTTGTTATTGGAAGGAATTTATAGTCGAGAAGGAACAAACTACCCGCAACCCCGGAACTATCAAAAGATACAATAACCTTGAGGGTACGCTAAACAAGTTCACTGAGAAAAGAAACTATATTGTCTCATTCAATTTGCTCGACCAGAAATTCTTCAATGACTTCTTGTCTTATATGGTCAATGAATAAGAGTACGTTCGTAACCACCATTTAACCAGACCAGAGCACGGACTTAAACCGGAAGTAGGTCTCGCGAACGAGACAGCGATCAAAAGACTAAAAGATTTCACCGAATACCTTAAGTATTGTTTAGTTGAGCATGATATAAACATCAATCTTGAGAAGATAAAGAAATTCATCAAGCTTGCTCGGCATAAGCAAGAAGTACGACCGTTAAGTAAAACACAGAAATGGGAGCTTACGTTGACTACTGATGAAGTTCAGTTCGTTGTTAATCTTGACCACCATGAGCCTGATTTCTGGGAATCACTTTCAGAGAATCAAAAGCGTTATCTTGATATTCTTGTTTTCATGTGCCTTCAAGGGACAGCGCCCATTGACACTAAACATATAAAAAAGACAGACATCCGTAACGGTAAAATTGTTAAAGACAGGAGTAAATCAGGGAATGAATTTAAAGTTGACCTTGATCCTATTGCAGAAGAAATTTTAGTGCGTAATAATTACAATCTTGACTTTACCGACCAAACCGTTAATGGTGAACTGAAGCACATTTTCGTAACCATCTTTGAATTATACCGAAAGCGATTTGATAAAAAACATGGCGAGCATTATGAAATCCTATGCACCCAAAAGACAAAGAAAGGAGACAGGCAAATTCTTAAGATTCAGCACAGAGGTTTGTTTGTTGAACTTATGACTGGCCGAAGATCATTCCTGACTAACCTTGGCGAAAAGGCGGATGAACTTGGTATCAAGGAATTGATGAGCCAAGCGGGACATACAGTGATCGGAACCACGCTTGGCTATATTCATGAAAGACAACAATCAAAGAAAAGCAAAGGAGGTCTGTTCGGAGTTTATAAGCTAAATAAGAGTCATTAGGTATTGGGTTTCTTTCTACTACTGATTCTAACTAAATTTTGCAATTGACTTCCAATTAAACTTCTTAGTCTTTTTGGAACTGATAAAAGTCTTTAGGCTTTCATTGCTAATTCTTTTAACACCACCAATATCAACAGTCTCTAGCCCATCAATGATCCAGTTTGTAACAGTACGAATGCTCACTCTATATTTAATAGCAATCTCCTGTTTAGTATAAAATTCGACTTCCATATTCTCAGGTCTGAGCTTAGGCTTACTAAATAAGTGATTCTGCTTAAGATAAAGTGAAAGAGAAGTTATATGGTTTTGAAGGACAGCAAGTATTCTATCAAGTTCTTGAATCGCCAAATTCTTATCGGCCTTCCGTTTTAGGTACTCATTTATATAATTGTCAAAATCAGATATACCCATAGATTTTGGTAATTCAAGTAACTCCTCAAATTTCTTATCTTCACTCCCCACCATAACAACTTCTCCTTTCCTTATTCTTATCCGTTCCTTTTCTTCTTCACATTGTAAAGTACTGGCGCCAGGCTTTCACTGATTTTTTCCAATGAACGTCCTGCGACATAACCACCTACACCCAAATCCATTAACGTCCAGATGTGTTCATCAAGAGTTGTGACAGGGAGATGGAAGTACGGAACAAGGACGTAGTTGTTGAAAACTATGAACATGCAAATACACATTAACAGAGGTCGCCAGTTTCGTTGAAGCCAGCTCTCGCCTTTAGCTTCTGATTCAATGATCTTTGATTTGTTTTCGAGCAGCTTACTTTCGTAATCAATGCAAGCTCCTTCCATGTTCATAAGAAGCTCCTTGTACTTCAATTGAAGTTCAAGCTTCTCATCCGACTTGTCAATTTTATCGATTGCATTTCCAATGGAATCGACTGTTTCTTTTACGCCTGCTCCAAGAATTTTCGACAAAAATCCTCCGATAGCTGGCTTTTTCCCAACTTCACTTGCCTCCATATTTGTATGTTTAATTGTTAGATAATTCTGATTTAGTAGTGTTGACTATCTGGTGTAGTCAAATCACCATTGATCGGATAAGGCTTCAACTTTTGTTTGCTAACTGGCTCTTGCCATTGAATATTGAACTGTCTGAAGAAGTCGAGCGAACTCTTAGGAGCGTATCTGTTTTTAGTTACGTTCACCACACCTTTATGTACTTCACCTGCAATCTCTGCGATGTGCTCCCAATCTTTTCCGCCCTTGAAATCTCCTGCTTTGGTATGTTGAAGGATAAAGATGAATGCGGTATCTGGATGTTCTTTTCGTAGCTCCTTGTATTCATTGATCTTCAATCCCAAATCATTCACCGAGTCAAGGATGATGAACTGATAGTCCGAAAGGTTAGGGTCTTTAAGATTTTCGGCAAAGTGTAACCTCGTAGGTAATGGATTTAAAAACTCATTTACCTTTTGCG
>JANMRZ010000150.1:0-15918 GCA_031388805.1 Chryseolinea sp. | reverse complement strand
TGTTTGAAAGAAACAGAAAAGAGGGTAGATTGACTTTTACTACCGAACTAGCCGAAGGAATTAAAGATGCAGAAGTGATATTTTTGGCATTGCCTACGCCTCCAGGTGAGGACGGTTCTGCAGACTTGAAATATATAATTGGTGTTTCAGAGCACATTGGAAAGATATTGAATCATTATGCTGTAATTGTAGATAAAAGTACAGTGCCCGTAGGTACAGCTGATAAAGTAAGAGACAGGATATCAGCCAATGCAAAAGTTATTTTTGATGTTGTCTCCAATCCAGAATTTTTACGTGAGGGTGTTGCGGTTGAAGATTTTATGAAACCAGAGCGTGTGGTTATTGGAACCAGTTCGCCACAAGCACGCAAAGTAATGGAGACTTTATATGCACCGTTTGTTCGCCAAGGTAATCCATTGGTTTTTATGGATGAGCGTTCTGCAGAATTAACCAAGTATGCAGCCAATGCTTTTCTCGCAACGAAGATTTCATTTATGAATGAGATCGCTAATCTTTGCGAAATGGTTGGGGCTGATGTTGATTCTGTGCGCAAAGGAATAGGCACAGACAGCAGGATTGGTAAGCGGTTTCTATTTCCGGGTATTGGATATGGAGGAAGTTGCTTTCCAAAAGATGTACAGGCTTTGGCTAAGTCTTCGGATGACGCCAAATATGATTTCAAAATTCTGAAAGCGGTAATGGATGTTAACGCCCTACAGAAGACAAGACTCATTCCTCATATCAAAAAGTTTTTCAATGGAAATTTAAAAGGCAAAACGATTGCCATGTGGGGATTATCATTTAAGCCACACACTGACGATATTCGTGAAGCACCATCTCTTTATAACATTGAAGAATTATTGGCAGAAGGTGTTATCATTAAAGCACATGATCCAGAAGGGGCCGAAAACGTTAAGAAATTAATGGGAGATAAGATTCAGTATTGCGACACACCTTATGAGTCAGCTGAAAATGCAGATGCCATTTTCATTGCTACAGAGTGGCCAGAGTTTCGCACACCTGACTTTGAAAGACTCTCCTCTATTGTAAAACAAAAGGTAATTTTTGACGGAAGAAATCTTTATGATCTTGAAGCAATGAAAGAACTTGGGTATTCATATTTTAGTATTGGAAGGGAGGTAGTCAATGGCTAAGCAACGCGTTTTAATTACCGGTGGTGCCGGTTTCCTTGGCTCGCATTTATGCGACCGGTTTTTGAAAGAGGGTTTTCATGTTATCGCAATGGATAATTTGATAACCGGTGATCTTCGAAACATCGAACATCTTTTCAAACAAGAGTCATTTGAGTTCTACCATCACGATGTCTCTACATATGTGCACATTCCAGGTGAACTTCATTACATACTTCACTTTGCTTCACCAGCAAGTCCGATCGATTATCTTAAAATTCCGATTCAGACTCTTAAGGTATCTTCATTAGGAACACATAACCTGCTCGGATTAGCACGTACTAAAAAAGCACGGATTCTGGTCGCATCAACATCAGAGGTGTATGGTGATCCCCTAGTACATCCACAAGTGGAAGAATATTATGGTAATGTAAATCCGATAGGCCCTCGTGGAGTATACGATGAAGCCAAACGTTTTCAAGAGGCTATCACGATGGCCTATCACACCTACCATAATGTAGAAACAAGAATCATCAGAATATTCAATACCTATGGTCCACGCATGAGACTGAATGATGGTCGTGTGTTACCAGCATTTATTGGTCAGGCTTTGCGTGGCGAAGACCTTACCATTTTTGGTGATGGTTCTCAAACACGTTCATTCTGTTATGTGGATGATGAAGTAGATGGAATTTATAAATTATTAATGTCCAACTATCATTTGCCAGTTAACATCGGAAATCCGGATGAGATTAGCATTCTTGATTTTGCACAGGAGATTGTTAAGCTTACCGGAACAACACAGAAAGTAATTTGTAAACCGTTGCCGCAAGATGATCCAAAGCAACGAAAACCAAACATTACTAAAGCAAAAGAGATACTGGGCTGGGAGCCTAAAATATCTCGTTCAGAAGGATTGAAAATTACGTACGAATACTTTAAATCATTGCCGAAAGAAGTCCTTTTTCAACGAGACCATAAGAATTTTGAAAGTTATATTCGATAAACTATTCTTATGACGAACAGAAAAATTATCATTACTGGTGGGGCAGGGTTTATTGGTTCGCATGTGGTGCGTCTGTTTGTTACAAAATATCCTGCGTACGAAATTATCAATGTTGATAAGCTTACGTATGCAGGAAACCTTGAAAACCTCAAGGATGTAGAGAAAAGTAAAAACTATCATTTTGAAAAAGGTGATATTTTGGATGCTGAATTCTTAAATCAGATTTTCAAAAAATATGATGTAGATGGAGTTATTCATTTGGCTGCAGAATCACATGTCGACCGCTCCCTTCATAACCCCACTGAGTTTGCAATGACCAACATTATCGGCACCATCAATTTATTGCGTGCTGCTTATTCGTATTGGAATGGGAACTTTACAGATAAATTCTTTTACCACATTTCAACTGATGAAGTGTATGGATCAGTTGATCATGGCTCTTATTTCACAGAAGAATCGCAGATCGATCCACAATCTCCTTATTCAGCCTCTAAGGCAAGCAGTGATCATTTTGTGAGAGCGTTTCACAATAGTTATGGGTTACCCACTGCTGTTAGCCGATGCTCTAATAATTACGGACCGTATCATTTTCCGGAGAAATTAATTCCGTTAATGATTAATAATATTATTCAACAAAGACCACTTCCTGTGTACGGAAAAGGTGAGAATATTCGTGACTGGCTATTTGTAGAAGATCATGCACTCGCCATTGATGAAATCTTTCACAAGGGCAAGGCTGGTGAAGTGTATAACATTGGAGGTAATAATGAATGGACAAATATTGATTTAGTACACTTCCTTTGCAGAATGATGGACCACAAGCTGGGCCGTGAAGAAGGCACTTCTTCTAAATTGATAACCTATGTTAAAGACAGAGCTGGGCACGATTTACGTTATGCCATCGATCCATCTAAACTCATTAGCGAAACGGGTTGGCGGCCTACGGTAACTTTTGAAGTGGGTCTGGAAAAAACAGTCGATTGGTATCTTGCCAATCCTGTGTGGCTTAAAAATGTTACCTCCGGAGAGTATCTAAAATATTACGACATCATGTACAACTAAAGTGTTGATGTGCTTAAGTGTGTGAGTGTTTAGGTTGCTGAAATAATACTAACAACTTTCTTTCAACACATACACAAATCAACACACCTGCACTTCTAAAATACGAGAAGACCAAAATACCTATATACATGAAAGGCATTATCCTTGCAGGAGGTTCTGGAACACGACTAAACCCCTTAACCATCGCGGTAAGCAAACAGCTTATGCCGGTGTATGACAAACCCATGATTTATTATCCATTGTCTGTATTGATGATGGCGGGTATCAATGAAATTCTAATCATCTCTACACCACACGATATGCCATCCTTTAAGAAATTATTGGGCGATGGGAAATCACTGGGTTGTTCATTTACATATGAAATTCAACCTAGTCCGGACGGGCTTGCACAAGCTTTTGTAATTGGAGAAAATTTTATTGGCAAGGAAAAAGTTGCTTTGGTTTTGGGTGATAATATTTTCTATGGATCAGGTATGCAAAAATTACTTCAGTCTAATTCAGATCCTGATGGTGGTGTTGTTTTTGCTTATCACGTAACGGATCCTGAACGCTATGGTGTGGTGGAGTTTGACGCCAACAGGAAAGCAATCTCTATCGAAGAAAAGCCAGCCAAACCGAAATCAAATTATGCTGTGCCAGGCTTATATTTTTACGATAATGACGTTGTCGCCATCGCGAAAGCATTGAAGCCAAGTATTCGGGGTGAGCTTGAGATAACCGATGTGAACACAGAGTATTTGAAACGAGGCAAACTAAAGGTTGCACCAATGAGTCGTGGAACGGCCTGGCTTGACACCGGCACATTTGATTCTTTAATGCAAGCGTCAAACTTTGTCCAGGTAATTGAGCAACGTCAAGGATTAAAGGTTGGATGTATTGAAGAAGTAGCATTTCGCATGGGCTTTATCAATAAGGATCAGTTGGCTCTTCTTGCCAAGCCATTAGAAAAAAGTGGTTATGGGGTTTATCTGAAGAATTTGCCTGAGTACATTTAATTGGTTCTTTTTCATTTTTAGCAGATTAAATTCGGATTCCATCATCTGTAAAACAAATATTGAATGAGGTAAAAGTTTGATGAGAGTCGTGGCATCGTGAAGAAATCATGTGCTCTTAGAATCCAAATTTTGCGTTCGACAAAAAAAATTCTATTTTTGCCTCACTTTTGTGGAAGATTCTTCGAGGGGACGAATAAGTCCCCTCTTTGTTTTTAGAGTTTTTTGGATGGAAATAACCGAAGAGATACGGAAAATTGCAGAAAGCAAGCTTGCTGACCCAGGCCATTTTGTAGTGGATGTGATCGCTTCGCTTACAAAATTGCCACGAAGAATTTTGGTAATCCTGGATGGTGACAACAGTATAACCATCGATGATTGCGCCAACCTTAGCCGGGAACTTTCAGGTGTATTGGAGGAAAATGGATTGGCAGGCGAAAATTATTTACTGGAGGTTTCGACTCCCGGTCTTGATCATCCATTGAAATTGAAGCGTCAGTATAAAAAGAATATAGGTCGTAGTGTAAAAGTGAGGATTGAGGACAAACAGGTTGAAGGTAAACTGACATCTGTAACAGATGACAGCATTACACTCAGTCAGGAGATAGGTAAAGGGAAGAAGAAGGAAATACAAACTGTTGAAATACAGTTTTCAGAAATCGGAAAAACTTTTGTGTTAGTTAGTTTCAAATAAACAGTACCATGGATGCACATGAATTAATTCAGTCGTTTGCTGAATTCGCGAAGCAAAAAAACATCGATCGTCCTACCATGATTAGGATCTTGGAAGATGTATTTCGCAACATGATAAAAAAGAGATTTGGTTCGGATGAGAAATTCGACATCATTATCAACTCGGATAAGGGAGATTTGGAAATCTATCGCTTCCGTGAGATTGTTGACGATGACTCAGAAGACATCTGGGATTTCGATAAGATAACCCTTACCGATGCCAAGAAAATTGAGCCTGATTTTGAAGTGGGTGAAGAAGTATCGGAACAGATCTACATTGAAGACTTTGGACGCAGAGCAGTAACAACAGCGCGTCAGACATTGATTCAAAAAGTGAAGGATCTTGAAAAAGATTTGATCTATCAAAAATATAAAGACCTAGTAGGTGAAATCATTGCTGGTGAAGTGTACCAGGTGTTGAGCCGCGAAGTATTGTTAACCGATGCTGAAGGAAATGAAATTGCTATCCCTCGTGGAGAGCAAATTCAGAAAGATCGCTATCGCAAGGGAGAAAATGTTCGTGCAGTAGTACATAAAGTTGAAATGGTAAATGGTAATCCAAAAATCATTTTGTCCCGTACCTCCCCAGTTTTTATGGAGCGTCTTTTCGAACAAGAAGTACCGGAAGTAGATGATGGATTGATCACGATAAAAAAAGTAGTTCGCGAACCAGGTGAGCGTGCAAAGGTTGCAGTAGAATCATACGATGATCGTATTGATCCTGTTGGAGCTTGCGTGGGTATGAAAGGTTCACGTATTCACGCTATTGTGCGTGAATTGCAAAATGAAAATATTGACGTTATCAATTTCACTGAAAACCTTGAGCTCTTTATTCAACGGGCATTAAGTCCTGCGAAAGTGGTATCAATAAAAGTAAATAAGGAAAGTGGCCGCGTTGCGGTTTACTTAAAACCCGATCAGGTTTCTCTTGCTATTGGTAAGGGAGGATTGAACATCAAGCTCGCAAGCCGGTTAGTCGGTTATGAAATTGATGTATTCCGCGAATTAGCAGAAGGACAAGAAGAGGAGGATGTTGACTTGAGCGAATTCTCAGATGAGATTGAAGCATGGGTGATCACGGAGTTGAAACGCATCGGTTTAGATACAGCGAAGAGTGTGTTAGCATTGTCGAATGAAGAATTAGTAAGGCGCACTGATTTGGAAGAAGAAACAGTAGAGAATGTATTTGCTGTGTTGCGCAAGGAGTTTGAGTAAGAAGGTTTAGGTGATGATTGGGGGTGATCTAACGTTAAGATCCCGTTAAATTCTGCACCAGAACCGAATTTGATTTTAAAGTCGTTAAAAAACAGGGATATTTGAGTATGTCAGAGGAAAAATTGATAAGGCTGAGTCAGGCAGCGCGAAAGCTCAATGTGGGCCACAACACGATCTTAGACTTTCTGGGAAAGAAGGGCTTTGACGTGGAGAACAACCCCAATGCTAAACTTACGCCCGAGCATATCACCTTGCTATCGAAAGAATTTGCATCCTCTGCTACAGAAAAACTGGAAGCATCTGGCTTATCCATTGGCACTAAACACGTTGAAGCAAAAGTTGTTGAACCTGAAATCGAATTAGCGAAGAAACGCCTCGATGAAGAAGAAAGTATCATGATTAAAAACTTAGGGTCGAAAGATCTTAAGACAAAAGAAGAACCTAAGCCCGAGAAAGTAGCAGCTGAAAAAGCGAAGCTTGACGGAATAAAAGTTCTGGGCAAAATTGAATTAGAGAAAAAGCCTGCAGTAACACCAAAAGTAGAGGCAGAAGTAAAGATCGAGAAGAAAGCAGAACCTGAAAAGAAAACAGAGAAAGCAAAGAAGGTTGAAGAACAAAAAGTTGAAGAACCTGTTGCTCCGGTTGTAGAAGTTAAAACTGAAAAGCCTGTTGTTCCCCCAACTGTTGTTGAACCAATAGCAGAGAAACTACCAGAGCAAGAACTGATCAAGGCAAAAGCGGATCGTCTTCAAGGTTTGAAAGTATTGGACCGGATCGAGTTACCTGCTGATAAAGAAAAGAAAGCTCCTGTAGCTTCTTCTGATATCCGAAAAGACAACTCAGGCAAGAGACCAAGAAAAAGAATCGCAGGTCCGGATAATCAAAACCAAGGACAGCAACGTCCACACAGTGGAGGTCAACAAGGTGGAGGACAAGGACAGCGTCCTCAACAAAGTGCGCAACCACAACGCGGAAGGACAGGGCCACCAGCTCGTGTTCAAAAGGCAGAGCCTACTGAAAAAGAAATTCAGGATCAGATCAAAGCGACACTTGCTAAGTTAAGCGGTGGAACGAAGAAGGCAACGGGTGCCAAATACAGAAGAGAAAGACGTCAAGCGAATACAGAAGCACAAGAGCAACAGATGCTTCAGGATCAGGAGTCATCAAAGGTATTGAAGGCTGCAGAATTTATTTCAGCCAACGACTTAGCTTCGATGATGGATGTTTCGGTTAACGATGTAATCTCTACTTGTTTGAGTTTAGGCATGTTCGTTTCGATCAACCAGCGCTTAGATGCAGAAGCGATCACCGTTATTGCCGATGAGTTTGGCTTTGAGGTACAATTCACTTCTGCTGACGATGAAGCCAGCATTGAAGACAACAAAGACAATGAAGAAGATTTACTTCCACGCGCACCAATCGTAACGATCATGGGTCACGTAGATCATGGTAAAACTTCCTTGCTCGATTATATCCGTAATACAAAAGTAACGGCATCAGAAGCTGGAGGTATTACTCAGCACATTGGTGCATATGACGTAATTACGAAGAGCGGACATAAAATTGCATTCCTTGATACCCCAGGTCACGAAGCCTTTACGGCCATGCGTGCCCGCGGTGCGAAGTTGACGGATATTGCCATCATCGTTGTAGCGGCTGATGATGACGTAATGCCTCAAACAAAAGAAGCGATCAACCACGCACAAGTTGCTGGTGTACCCATTGTAATCGCGATTAACAAAATTGATAAGCCAGGGGCCAATCCTCAGAAAATACGCGAGTCACTTTCCAAACAGAATATTCTTGTTGAGGACTGGGGTGGAAAATATCAGGTACAGGAAATTTCCGCGAAAGCGGGAACAGGTATTGAAGATTTACTTGAAAAGGTATTGTTAGAAGCTGAAATATTAAACCTGAAAGCGAATCCGAATAGAAATTCTTCAGGCTCAATTATCGAAGCATCTTTGGATAAAGGTCGTGGTTATACAACCACTATCATGGTGCAAAATGGTACACTCCGCGTAGGAGATGTAATGCTGGCCGGTGCAAACTATGGCCGTGTTAAAGCGATGTTTGATGACCTAGGGAAGAAAGTTTCTGCGGTTGGCCCATCAACGGCCGTCCAAATTTTAGGATTGGATGGCGCGCCACAAGCGGGTGAGAAGTTTACCGTAATGGAAACCGATCGCGAAGCACGCGAAATGGCAACGAAGAGAAGTCAATTATTGCGTGAGCAAAGTATACGTACTAAGAAACACATTACACTGGATGAAATTGGAAGACGCCTGGCGATCGGAAGTTTCAAACAATTGAATGTGATTGTGAAGGGTGATGTGGATGGTTCAGTTGAAGCCTTGTCTGATTCATTGTTGAAATTATCAACACCAGAGGTTCAGGTCGCGATCATTCACCGTGGAGTTGGTCAGATTTCTGAATCCGATGTATTGTTGGCTTCGGCATCTGATGCGATTATCCTGGGCTTCCAGGTTCGACCTTCTACAGCTGCACGTAAGGTAGCCGATAACGAAGAAATTGAAATCCGACTATACTCAATCATCTACGATGCGATCGATGAAGTGAAGGCCGCGATGGAAGGTATGTTAGCGCCACAAACTGAAGAAGTGATTGTTGGTAATGTTGATGTACGTGAAGTATTTAAGGTTACGAAAGTTGGAACCATTGCGGGATGTATGGTGACCGATGGTTCTATTAAACGTAGTAATCCGATCCGCCTTATACGCGATGGTATTGTAATCTACACCGGTAAAATCGGCTCTTTGAAACGTCATAAAGACGATGCATCAGAAGTGAGAACAGGTTTCGATTGTGGTATCCGCATCGATGGATTCAACGACATGCAGATTGGTGATACAATAGAAAGTTACGAGCAACGCGAAGTGAAGAGAACGCTTTAAGTTCTTATCTAAATAAATTTAAGCCTGATCGAAATAAATTGATCAGGCTTTTTTATTAAATGGATGTTAACATTGATTGCAGAACAGCATACTATTCGAAACCTCGGAAAGTAACAATGACATTGATTAGAATGTATTGAATTCACACTCCTTCAACTTTTATTAAGTAGAATTCATCCAATAGCAAAGACCGTATAGATGAAGTTTTGTTTCTTACTGACAGCATGCTGTTTATTCAGCATTTCATTTAAAAGTGTTGCTCAAGCTCAACACATTAAAAGTGGAAGAACAATTGACTCTCATACTTTCGAACCGATTCCTTTAGTTTATGTGCAATCATTGTTGACAAAGAGCGTTGTTATAACAAATGAAAAAGGAGAGTTTCAAATTTCATGCACGATAGGCGACAGTCTCATTGTGTCTGGACTGGCTTATCATTCTAAAAAACTTTTAGTAGGGACTTCGAATGAACCTCTGTTAATAACACTTTCAGAAGTTCAAATAATACTTCCGGCAATCTCAATCTATGGTGATTTCAAACCGCAAGGCAAAGAACAATGGTCTGATGCGATCAGAACACCAAAGCCTTATGATAATCCTACTTATAAACCAGGTAATGATTATACTATGCAAACTTTTGGTGCGGGTTATACGATTGTAGGCCCCATCTCTTATTTTCTTAAATCAGAAAGAGAAAAGAGAAAACTGAATAGAGATAAAGAAGAGGATAGTAAAACGAAGATTTACAGAATGGTTGTCAGTGATCCGGAAACAAAAGCAACTATTATGAACCACTTTAGTATCTCGGAAGAAAAGTATAATTCCAAAATGGAGCAATTTGCTTTGGAATATCGAGAGGCAGTCTACAGTAAAAGTAAAACTGATTTAATAGATCTACTCTATTATTTATTTTCTAAAAAGTAAGCTGGCTACTGAAATAAGAAGTCTCAAAATTTTTGCTCTTTGGAGCAGTCGGAAAGATTATTTCATTTCTTTTTACGGATCACCTCTTCACCACCAATAAACACCGCTGAAATCTTTTTCACATTTCGAATATCCACCAATGGATCGGCATCTAATACAACGAAGTCGGCCCAATGACCTGGAGTTAATGTGCCTAAATCTTTTAGTCCTAAATACTCCGAAGGATTCTTTGTGGCGGATATAATGATTTGCATAGGAGTGAGACCGGCATCGGCCATCATTTGCATTTCAAGATGTTCGAAGTAGCCAATGAATCGGGTAGGGACACCGCTATCTGTTCCAAATACAATTGGTACTCCGTGATCGTTCAATACTTTTAGATTGGCCATCGCCACGGATAATTGTTTTTTGTACGTGATCGCACTTTGACTGCTGCGTATTTGTGCTTGTCGGATTGGATCTTTTAAAGGCTGAATGGTTAGACTATCATATTCATTCGTGAAGAAGGGATCCAAAAAAAAATCAGCCGTATCTCCGTAAACAAAAGTGGAGAGCTCGCGTGTAAGTGTAGGACAATACGGTACTTTTTTTTCTTTGACGAGTTGAACAAAGGTATCATCTACCGGCAAGTCTCTTACGCTGTGTGCGAGTATATCGGTTCCGGATTCTACAAGTTTCCGTGCATCTTCGAGATAATACATATGGCTCGCTAATTTATATCCGAGTTCGTGAGATCTATTGATGACAGCTCGATAGACTTCTTCCGACATTTTAGACGAAGTACCTAAATTGTCGTCCACTCTGATCTTCATAAAATCGACATGCATGCTATCGTTGCTATTTACAACTGAGACCGCTTCTTCCGGAGTTTTGCCGGTGATCACCTCACCCGAAATAAACAATCTGGCACGTTGTGTAGCCGTTGTATCATTTACAGCACGAAGAGATTCAGATTCTTCTTTATCGCCACCCAGACTTACCACAGTAGTGATTCCATAACGTGCATACAGAGATAAATTATCAATGATATTTTCATGAGCGTAATGCCCACCTTCAATACCCTTCACATCTCCTACATGTCCGTGTGCATTGATTAAACCTGGAATAATGGTCTTTCCGGAAACCTCTACAATCGTTGTGTTTTCTGGGATTGCTACAATCTCTTTCGATCCAATGCCAGCGATTCGTCCTTTATGAATAAGCAGAACTCCATTGAGAATGGGATTTCCGCCATTGCCATCAATAATTGTGGCTCCAGTGAAAGCAATGTATGGTTCAGCTGAATGGTCTGAACTTTTACAGGATAATAGAAAAAGGAGAAACAGAGGAAATAGCTTAATTGCGTTCATAGTATTAAAGTTAAGACTATGACTTTAAGGATGAAAAAAGTTATCACCTTTTGATTTGCTTGAATGATGAATATTATTTGGTGCTGGTATAGGAAGTCAATACGAAAGCCATTTCATGAAGTCAAAACTCTGTTATTTCAGAGAGTATATGCGCTCGATACATCAACATGGTTGTGTCGTTTGTGTTAATGATCATCTGCAATTTTTAGTTTCTCTATAAATTTAAAACCGGTAAAAAAAGGTTTAGTAGTGTGATATAATTTATTTTTGGACATTAGAATTATCTTATGAAAGTATGTGGATTTTCTTTTGTGCGCAATGGTGTAAAATTTGACTACCCGTTTGAGGAAGCCGTTAAATCTATACTTCCATTATGTGACAAAATAATTGTAGCGGTTGGCGATTCAGACGATGACACGGCCGCCAGAGTAAAAGCTATCGATCCTAAAGTGGAAGTACTGAATACAATTTGGGATACTACAGGTGCTGATGGTGCTCGCGTTTTTGCTCTTGAAACAGACAAGGCTTTTCAATCAATTCCAGAAGAATATGATTGGGCATTTTATATTCAAGGCGATGAAGTAATTCATGAAAAATATATTCCTGTCATTCGTAAGGAGATGCAAAATAACCTTGATGATAATTCAATTGAAGGCTTATTATTCAAGTACGTTCATTTCTTTGGATCGTTTGAATACGTAGGGTTAAAGTACTCATGGTATCGTAGAGAGATCAGGATTGTCCGCAATCGAAAAGATATTTTTTCTTACAAGGATGCACAGGGTTTCAGGAAGAAGCCAAACGAAAAATTACAAGTGAAATTAATAGACGCTTATGTTTATCACTATGGCTATGTTCGTGAGCCGAAAGTCTTACAGGATAATGTTAAAGTAAAAAACAGACTCTATAAAAATGATCAGTGGATCAAAGAAAATATCAAGGACGTGGATAAGTTTGAATATGAGAATCTGCATGAACCGCTAAAGAAATTTACAGATACTCATCCAACTGTAATGTTACCTAGAATCAAGCGAAAGAACTGGATTTTTAATCCAGACCTATCTAGACGCTACGCTTCTGCGAAAGATCGTTTTAAAAGGGTAATCGGAAATCTTACAGGTTGGTATCCGGGGGAGTATAAGAACTATAGAATAGTTAAGTAACCGGTTTTTTTTATAGGCTAAGATTCAATCGCGTTATTCTTTAATGCGCTCGTTCAGAGAAATTATTTTTTAAGAATTTTGTTTATCGCCTGTATCCATTCTTCAATACTGCTATCGTTAGTGTTTATCGCAATACTGTTGTTGTCGTAAGGCTCATATGCATTAGTGCTAGTGACTTTGAACAATCCAACAGTGGTCGTCAAAGATGAGCTGGACAAGTGCATCATCCCACTATCAGCACCAATAAAAATCTCCGTGTTGGCAATCACCGATGCGATTTCTCGAATTTCTTTACTGTAATAGGATGTCGCTTTAAACCCTATTTGTGATACATTTTCAATCGGCAAGACTTCCAGGATATTATACTCTGAGTACTCTTTTTTTAATCGTTCATAGAACTCCTCCCACCAGGATACCGAATAACACTTGGCATCAGTTGCAAAGGTGAAGATGCAAATTGTTTTTTTTTCGCTGTTCACCAGGCTGTCTACTATTTTTTTTCCTTCTGTTAATTCTGAAGAACTTAGCTTGATGTTCACGGATCCAATTCTTTTTTCTCGTTTCTCAAATCCAAGTTGCGTTAAATAATTTCGTAGACCATACACAGGAAATTTTGCATTGTGATCATGATCCTCATATTTCAACTGAATATTTGGATCGATATCTCCAAAGAACTTGTATTTTGAATTGGCGAATTGCGCAGAGAGTCTTCCTGATGAAGAACTGTGAATCACATTAATAACGAGATCATATCGGTTCTTCCTAATGAAAATCCATCCTTGTAAGTATTTTCTGAAATCCTCGAATGGTTTCTTAGGCAACTGCACAATGTGATTTATATTATCATAGTTTTTAAAGATGATTGGCCCTAAGCCTCCTTTCACAAACAAATCAATTTTCGCTTGAGGAAACGTTTCGATAATCTCTTGTAAAAGAGGTGTGATTAATAATAAATTTCCAAGTCGGTGATTGGGTCTGCATATTAAGACTCTTTTAATGTCAACGTTTGCTGCTAAATTGAAGCCTTCTTCAGTTTTTGAAAGACCAATATTTTTTGTTAAGCCTCTAAACAAAGATCTTCTTATTGCGTTTATTTCTTTTTTAACATTCATGATACTAGTATAAATGTACTGCTGGTGATATTAAATAATGAATTGTTCCGAGGCTTACAGGCTCTACCTTTTTTTGCCAAATAATTTTTCAATAGGTGTAAGTGTATATTTGCGCAAGTTTGTTCTAATGGTACGCAAAGAGGAAGAAAACTTCTTATCTCTCCAAAATGTTTCGATAGAATCTTCTGGTGATTGGCCGGACAATACTGCATACTCACGGATCAGTGAATTCATATCTTCAGTTGATATTCCAAGTGTAGAAAAGTTCCGAACACATTTTCTATAATTCACTTTTTGAAACTTAATTCTATTCAAATCGACCATTGCAAAGTCTATCGAGTTGGAATTTTCGATCACCAGGATGTTTCCGGAAGAATAATCGTAGTGATATATCCCAGCCTTATGTAGCCTCAATGTAAAAGCAGCAAGCTGACGGAAAAACAATGCCTTAAAGGATTCATCTTGATTGTCTTTTAAAACATCATAGAGCGTTTTGTAAGGAAGAAAAGCACTTATAAAATAACTCTGAGTTAACAACCCTCCCGTATAACAATTTAACCACGACACCGGTGCAGGTGTGATAATTCCTTTTTCATTCAGAGTGATTGAATACATGTAAGACCTTTCAGCTTTCGATTTTCTGAACAATGAATAAGCAAGTCGGTTGAAAAAATACATGCCTCTATAATTCTTGATGACGAATGTGCCCTGAGGGATTGTTACTTTTTTAACAACGTTTCGATTTCCGTGTATTACCGAGCCAATGTTATCAAAAGTTTGGGGAAGACTTAATGTAAATTCTTTTAGTTCTGAAAACTCATCATTAACCTTATACGAATTCATAGGTTTATTTTCTTGAAGGACTTGATGGAAAAGGTACAGATATTTGTTCTTTCATTTGAGAGCAGACCTTAACAAGTTGCACAAAATGAAGCTTTAAAGATATGACGTTTCGTGAAATGTTTGAGTTTTTAAAGTTTGATTTACAATGAAATCTCTGTTCAAGGACACTATATTAATTGTAATAATAAGGCAGCCCACGTTTCTTTTTCATCGCGTCTTACTTCTTGCAAGCCCAATGGATTCGCTTCTCGCAAGAGATCAGTAATGTCGCTCGTATAGAAACCACTGAGCAATAATAATCCTTCGGGCTGAAGAAGATTCCTGTACAGCTCCATTTCATCGAGCAAAACATTTTTGTTGATGTTGGCAAGAATGATATCAAACTTACCTTTAAAAATAAAATCGCTGAGTTTGCCGAGTTGTTGATGAATGATGCTTTCGCATCCGTTCACTTCTATATTTTCCTTTCCGTTCGATACACTCCACTCATCAATATCGAAGGCTTCTATTTCTCTAGCGCCAAGTTTCGCAGCCATCACTGAAAGAATGGAAGTTCCACAACCGGCATCCATCACTCGCTTGTTTTGATGATTGATGTCTAGTTGATTTTTGATCATTAGGTAGGTAGTCTGATGGTGCCCGGTTCCAAATGACATTTTCGGAGTGATGATGATTTCGTAGGGATATTTTTTTTCGATCTTGTGAAAGTCCGCGCGAATCAGACAGCGATCGTCTACAATGATTGGCTCATAGTTTTTTTCCCACTCTTCGTTCCAGTTTTGTTTCTCAATACGATCCTGATAAAAAACCAAAGGTGTTAGCCGCTTGTATTTTTCTTTGATGGATTGAAGAAGTTCTTTATTGTAATTTTCTTTCTCTACATAAGCTTCAAAGCCATCGTCCGTTTCCATGAAGGTATCAAAACCCACTTCGCCAATTTCAGCCATGAGGATTTCAGAAAATTCAGCATCGCAGATTACTTTAAGGCGGGAGTAGTACATAATGGGTACGGTGATTTCAGTTTTAGATTTTATCTAATGTTGCAATTTATTTGTGCATTCGTGGCTATTAATTCTGCTCTGGTGTGATGCCACGAATGCACGAATGTTGTGCATTTTATTTCGATGTGTTCGTATTGAAACAATTATTTCTTCAATACCGACAAGACTTCATTCAGCTTCAGCAAAGCTTCCACCGGACTGATCGTGTTGATGTCTACCTTCTGCAACATATCCTGAATCTCATTGAAGCGAGGATCGGATTCGAACAAACTCAATTGCGGAATGGGTTTGGGTACATCCTGCATTTTCTTTGTTCCCTCGTTTTTGTGCTTTTCTTTTTCAAGGAAGTGAAGAATTTCATTGGCCCGCAGCACTACTTTGTTTGGCATGCCTGCCAGTTGTGCTACATGTATTCCAAAGCTATGTTCACTACCACCTTCTTTGAGCTTGCGCATGAAGATGATTTTATTGCCT
>JANMRZ010000004.1:0-67275 GCA_031388805.1 Chryseolinea sp. | reverse complement strand
CCATCGAGTTTGGAGAAATCTATTTTCATTACAGGTGCTTTCTTTATTAATTGATTTGGAACATAGGTAGTGGAATTAATTTTATATTCTCAACCGAATTCCATATTGTTTTAAGAATGATTTCAGATCAGGTATTTTGATTTCACCGAAATGAAAAATACTGGCGGCAAGCGCAGCATCGGCTTTACCCAATGCAAAGGTATCAATGAAATGCCCCATGTTTCCTGCTCCACCAGAAGCGATGACAGGTATCTGAAGCAATGCATTTAGTTTACTTAGAGGATCGTTCGCGAAACCATTTTTTGTTCCATCATGATCCATGCTGGTGAAAAGAATTTCGCCCGCACCACGATCTTGACCTTCTTTTGCCCAGGTGAAAAGTTTTTTATCCGTTGGGTTTTTCCCACCATGGGTATGAACAATCCATTGGTTTTCAACTTTACGTGCATCAATAGCCAACACAATGCATTGAGCACCGAAGGCTTTTGACAAGTCATCAAGAAGTTGAGGATTTCGAACGGCAGCAGAATTTACGCTTACCTTATCGGCACCTGCTTCTAACAATGGCACAACATCCGCTACAGAACTGATGCCACCGCCAACTGTAAAGGGAATGTTTATATGACGTGCAATGTCCTTCACTAAGGTGGCAAAAGTTTTACGCTCTTCGTTCGTTGCCGATATGTCGAGAAAGACCAGCTCGTCTGCACCTTGTTGTGCGTACTGCGCTGCCAGTTCTACCGGATCGCCAGCATCACGAAGACTTAAGAAATTTATACCCTTAACCGTGCGACCGTCTTTGATATCGAGACAGGGAATGATGCGTTTAGTTAACATTCTTCAATTGGTCAAGTGAAATTTTTCCTTCATAGAATGCTTTACCCACAATCACTCCATCCACTTTTATGTACTTTAATTCTTTCAAATCATCTACGGAGCTAACACCACCACTCGCAATAATTTTGAGTTCCGGGAAACGCTTCTTCAGTTTTTTATACAAACCAAAATTCGGTCCTGCCAACATTCCATCGGTGCTGATGTCGGTGCAGGTAAGAAATGATAGTCCTTCTTTTACAAATTGACCAACAAATTCATATAAGTCTAGTGTGGTGTGCTCCTGCCAGCCGCTGATCATAATTTTCTCATCACGTACATCAGCACTGAGAATAAAATTTTCGGCATGATACTTTTTCATCCACGAAATGAATTTCTGTGGATCTTTTACAGCGAGACTTCCAATGTTGATTTGATTGATGTCAAGCTCAAGCAATCGTTCTACTTCATCTTCGGTTTTGACTCCACCACCAAAATCAACTTTCAATGATGTCTTTCCCTGAATATCTTCGATCACTTTCCAATTAACGACACTGCCCTTTTTTGCACCATCTAAATCAACAAGATGGATATATTTCAAATCAGCATCTTCAAATTCCTTGGCTACATCCAATGGATATTTGCTGTAGATTTTCTTTTGGGCATAATCTCCTTGCGTGAGTCGAACACACTTTCCGTCAATAATATCAATGGCTGGAATAATTCTCATATTAGTTGGATACGTCTGTTAAAGTTAAACGTTTAAAAAACTTTTCAAGACCATTTCACCTGCCTGCGCTGATTTTTCCGGATGGAATTGAACTGCATAGAAATTGTCTTTATGCATTGCTGCACTAAATGGATTAATGTATTCTGTTATAGCCGAGGTATGTGCATTTACGGGTATGTAATAGCTGTGAACAAAGTAAGCGTATTTGTTTTCGAGTTCGGTTGTTAGCCAGCTATCACTGATGGTTAAATTATTCCAACCCATGTGCGGTACTTTCATATCACCTTGCGGGATGAATAATTTTACAGTTTCATTAAAAATACCAAGACAATCAGTAGTGTTTTCTTCTGAGTACATACACATCAATTGCATACCTAAACATATTCCCAAAACGGGTTGTTTGAGATTGACGATTACCTGGTCGAGTTTCTTATCCTTAAGGTATTTCATTGTTGTACTTGCTTCACCAACACCAGGGAAGATTACCTTATCTGCATTCTTTATTTCTTCTGCATTGTCGCTAATACTAAAATCAACGCCAAGCCGCTCTAGAGCAAATGAAACGGACTGTATGTTTCCAGCATTGTATTTTATGATCACTAACTTCATTACACCTTATTTTAATTTAGAGATTTGACTTTGCGAACTTGGTCCTTTGTCTTCGCGCCTTTGCGTGATCTGGATTTTGTTCACGCAAAGGCGCAAAGGAATTCCGCAAAGATCGCAAAGGAAGTATCTTCATAACATTCCTTTCGTTGTTGGTAATTGATTTCCTTCTTTTTTCACCGCCATTTTAATAGCTTTTGCAAAAGCTTTAAAAAGTGCTTCAGTTTTGTGATGTTCATTTGTTCCTTCTGCCTTCATATTCAAATTACATTTCGCAGTATCTGAAAATGATTTGAAAAAATGATAAAACATTTCAGTTGGCATCTCTCCAATTTTTTCTCGCTTGAACTCGGCTTCCCAAACGAGCCACGGTCTTCCACCAAAATCAATCGCAACTTGTGCTAAACAATCATCCATTGGCAAACAAAAGCCATAACGCTCAATGCCGCGCTTATTACCCAGTGCATTAATAAAGGCTTCGCCTAAGGCCAATGCAGTATCTTCAATGGTGTGATGTTCATCTATATGCAGATCGCCTTTTGTTTCAATGGTGAGGTCAATATTTCCATGGCGTGAAAGTTGATCGAGCATGTGATCAAAGAAGGCAAGGCCTGTACTTATTTTTGATTTGCCCTGACCATCAAGATTAATGTCAATCTTAATATCGGTTTCTTTTGTTTTACGGATTACACTTGCTTTACGCTCGGGATTGGCAATGAGCTGATAAATATCTTTCCAGTCGGTTGTGGTTAGTTTGCAAAAGGGCTCAAGACCTTTTTCTTTTGACATCTTGGTTAAACTCCCATTGTTGATAAGTATCCCTTGTGATCCCAGATTCTTCGCCAGTTCAATGTCGGTTAACCGATCACCGATGACATAAGAATTTCTAAGGTCATACTTATCTGAAAAATACTCAGTGAGCATACCTACGCCAGGTTTTCGCGTAGCTTTGTTTTCGTGTGGAAATGACTTATCGATTAGTACTTGTGTGAATTTTATATTCTCATTTTCAAAAGCCTTCATCATTTTATTATGTGCCGGCCAGAAGGTGTTTTCAGGAAAGCGATCTGTTCCAAGACCGTCCTGATTTGTCACCATTACCAATTCGTAATCTGTTTCAGATGCAATCTTACTAAGCCAGGTAAAAACACCCGGATAGAATTCTAATTTCTCCAGACTATCAATTTGTTCATCTGCAGGTTCGAGGATGAGTGTACCGTCTCGATCAATAAACAATACTTTTTTCATAGTAGTTTTAATGCGTTGAGTAGATTTTGATTTTCTTTTGGTGTGCCAATGGTAATTCGAATGCAATTATCACACAATGTAACTTTCGATCGATCCCGAACAATAATTCCTTTTTTCATCAGGTATTCATATGTAGCGGGGGCATCGTTCACTTGAACTAAAAGGAAGTTAGCATCTGAAGGGTATATTTTTTTAACGATGGAAAGTTTTATCAATGAATCAGCGAGTGCATTTCGTTCGCTAATAATTTCTTTTACATTTTCGTTCTTCCTATCAACGTTAAGCAATGCTGCTAATGCTTGCTCTTGAGTAAATACATTTACGTTGTATGGATATTTTATCTTGTTGATAATGGTGATAATTTCTTCCGATGCAAAACACATTCCTAACCGTAAGCCCGCTAACCCCCACGCTTTCGAAAAAGTTTGAAGGATTACAAGGTTTGGATATTTTGAAAGTTCAAATGTAAAACTTTTGCTCGATGCAAAGTCGATATACGCTTCATCGACTACTACTAAGCCAGGAAAGCGATTTACTACTTCTATTACTTTGTCACTACTTAATAAATTTCCTGATGGATTATTCGGGCTGCACAAAAAAAGTATTTTTGTAGTTGACTTGAATGTTTTTGGAAATGCATTTAGGTCAATATCAAAATCGGGTGTTAGTAAAAGTTGCTCAATGCCTACTGCGTTTACATCCGCACAAACGGCATACATTCCATAGGTAGGAGGAGTAATTAAAATTGAGTCAACGTTTGGTTCGCAGAATGCACGAATCAACAAGTCGATAGCTTCGTCACTTCCATTTCCTAGAAATATTTGCTGAGGTTTTACGTCTTTTAGTTCTGCCAGCTTTTCCTTTACCTTCCATTGCAGTGGATCCGGATAACGATTGTACGAAGACGGATATGGGTTTTCATTGGCATCTAAAAATATTTCTGCTTCACCTTTAAACTCATCTCTTGCCGATGAGTAAGGTTTCATGTTCACAATATTTTTTCGCACGAGCGATTTTATGTTCATAACTATTTCAAAACTTTAATCTTAAACCTTAGATTTCAAACTATCCAATCGAATGGTAACTGCATTCTTATGTCCTATTAATTGCTCTGCTTCTGCCATTTTCTCTACCACTGGACCAAGCGCACGAATACCTTCTTCATTTACTTGTTGATAGGTAATGTATTTCATAAAACTTTCTAATGCTACACCAGCAAATGCTTTTGCATAACCATTCGTTGGTAGAGTATGATTTGTTCCAGACGCATAATCACCAATTGCCTCGGGCGAGAAATTACCTAAGAAGATTGATCCAGCATTCGTTATCTTATCAGCAATTGCCTCGTTGTTTTGTGTGTTAATAATCAAATGTTCAGGAGCATATTCGTTTACAAAGTCAATGCTTTCGTTCTGATTGTTTATAATAATAACCCGACTATTTGCGAGCGATTTTTCCGCAATTGCTTTTCGAGGTAATGCTTTGAGTTGTTTTTCAATTTCGCTTTGGATAGGAGAGAGCAGAGACTCATCATTCAAAACTAAAATCACTTGACTATCTTCACCATGTTCTGCCTGCGATAATAAATCAGCAGCAACAAATGATGCGTTAGCGGATTTATCAGCCATCACTAATACTTCTGATGGACCGGCAGGTATGTCAATGGCAACGCCTTCTTCTGTAATCAACTGCTTTGCTTTTGTTACATATTGATTTCCTGGCCCAAAAATTTTATACACTTTCGGAATAGACTCTGTTCCAAACGCCATTGCGGCAATGGCTTGCGCACCACCTATCTTAAATATTTTTGTAACGCCAACGAGTTGAGCAGCGAAAAGAATGGCAGCATTTATATTTCCTGATTTATCAGGGGGCGAACACAACACTACTTCTTTGCAACCTGCCAGCTTCGCTGGAACTCCCAACATCAACACAGTTGAGAACAATGGTGCTGATCCGCCAGGAATGTAAATTCCCACTTTATCTATACCTATTGCCTTTCTCCAACAGGTCACTCCAGGCATCGTTTCGATTTTTACAACTTCACGTTTTTGAGCTGCATGAAATTTTTCGATGTTACTTGCCGCTGTGCGAATCGCGTTTTTTAAATCTTCGGATAGTGATTTTTCTGCTAGCTGAATTTCTGCTGGGGAAACTTGCAATGTTTCAACAGCAACTTTGTCAAATTGAAGAGTAAGTTCGCGAAGCGCACTGTCTCCAGATTTTTTCACCCGGTTTAAAACATTGCGCACAGCACTGTCCAAAAACTCAAGTTCGAGTTGAGGTCGCTGTAGAAGCGGTGCCCAGTTTTCTCTTGATGGGTTGTTAAATATTTTCATTTTACGAAGTGTTGAAGTATTGAAGTTAGAAGTGTTGAAGTGTATTTGAGTTTTATTGCCACGTTATTTATTTTCTGCAATCTGCTATGGACTATTGTCTGTCGACTATGGACTATTTAAACAATCATCTTTTCAATAGGTACTACAAGAATTCCTTCGGCTCCAAAACTTTTCAGTTGATCGATCTTCTCCCAGAAGTCATTTTCATCAACGACTGAATGCAATGAACTCCATCCTTTTCGCGCCAGTGGAATGATGGTCGGACTTTTCATTCCTGGAATAACACTTGTGATTTTCTCGATGGCTTCATTCGGGCAGTTCATCAAAATGTATTTGTTATTCTTTGCTTTTTGTACGGCTTCAATACGGAACAATAATTTATTCAGTATGTTTTGCTTTTCAATGGCAAGTTCAGGATTGGTTATAATCACAGCTTCTGATTGCATCACTACCTCTACTTCTTTTAGTCCATTGCTTAACAATGTACTTCCGGTGCTCACTAAATCACAAATGGCATCAGCCAATCCAATACTTGGAGCGATCTCCACCGAACCACTGATTTCATGAATGCCAGCTGTTACATTATTCTTCTTTAGAAAGTCGCCAACAATGTTGGGGTAGGAGGTAGCAATATTTTTTCCGTTCAACGATGCTATTCCAGTATAAGTATCACCTTTTGGAAGTGCGAGTGACAAGCGACACTTTGCAAAATCCAATCGTTTTACAATTTCGTTTTTCTTTTGTTTTTCGGCCACCACATTTTCACCGACAATTCCAACATCGGCAACTTTATCTTCTACATATTGAGGTATATCATCATCGCGCAAGAAGAGGACCTCGACAGGGAAGTTCCTGGCTTGAGCCTTGAGCTGATCTTTGCCATTGCTAAAGGATAAGCCGCTCTCTTTTAAAAGTGCAAGCGATCCTTCCTGTAAACGACCTGATTTCTGAATGGCGATTCTGAGTACTGTATTGTTCATAGTTTCGTATCTCAAACGTTGAGATTTTTTAATTATTCGATTAGTGTAATAGCATAAAAAAAGGCCTGCTACAGTGTAACAAGCCTCTTTTGAAATTTTCTATATTTTAGTTTCAAAACAAAAACCTGCCACCCATCTTGTAGTTTACATGATGGTGGTGGTGAGTAGTTGTGTTGATTGTGTTTTTCATTCCCTTATTGTGTTGCGAAGAAATCAAATAGTTTTCAAACATCAAAACATCACGGCATAAACTTCTGGATAATTCTTCCTAACTAATGGTAGGAAGAAGGGAATTGCCAGGTAAGAAGAACGAGTTACAAGGTAGGAGTTGAGAGCGGTCAATGAGCTGCAATTCGTTTCTTGATTCCGTGACAGGGACACCTGAAACCAAAATCGTACTTATATTTTAATTCGTACTTCTTCCCTCGTAAATCGTACTTAGTATCCTCTTACCTTTGCTTAACAAATTCCGGATAACCGGTTATATAGTTCATGGCACGACTTTCTTTTCTTTTCTTAGGGCTTTTACTCTTTGCTTGCAGTGATAGTGTGGAAACTCGCAAACAACGTTTCCTGATTCAGGGCAATGAGATGATCAATCAAAACGATAGGATACAAGCCGAACGATTTTTTCTGGAAGCCATCAAGCTGGATTCATGTTTTGTGGATGCACTGAATAACTTAGGTACGCTCTACTATTCAGAGAAGAAATATGCGCAAGCTGTTTCCTTTTATGATCAGGCAATTGCCTGCCATTCGGAATTTACTCCAACATATTTCAATCGTGCTAATGCGTTTTATGAATTGAACGAAATGTACAGTGCGTTAAAAGATCTTGATGTTGTGGCAAGTAGAAAGCCCGATACTTCTGTTTTGTATTTTTCACGCGGACTGGTCTACACAAAGTTGCGTGAGTATAATAAAGCGATCTCTAATTTTAATAAGGTATTAACAACAGATAAAGATAACCTCGATGTGTTAATCAATCTTGGAACAATTTATTTCTATCAAAAGAAATTTGATTCGGCTCGCGTGCTTATTGATCACGCCATTCAGCGAAAGCCAGAAGAAAGTATTGCACACAACACATTGGCAATGATTGATACAGAGGAAGGAAAATATGAAGCGGCCATGCGATCAATTGATCAGGCACTTCGGCTTTTGCCAAATGATCCTTTCTATTTAAACAATCGTGGTTACATATACTTAATGATGGGAGAGTTTGATAAAGCTTTAAAAGATATTAACGAAAGTATTAGCCTTGATCCTTACAATGGCTGGGCATATCGAAATAAAGGAATTTACTATCTGAAGAAGAAGGAAACTGTTGATGCTATTCGAATGTTAGAGCAAGCCGTTGGATTGGATCCTTATATTGATCAGATTCATACCTATTTAAGCGAAGCGTATCTTCAAGCAAATGAATTTGATAAAGCATGTAAAGCTTATAAGAAGGCAATCGCGAATAAAGAGCAAACCAGTACAAGCATGAAACCGTGTAAGTAATGTTGTTAGAAGAATTAAAACCCAAACTCGCTGCACGTCTCAAGCAATCCCTTCCTGAAAGAATTGCTCATGAACCTATGCGCGCGCAGCCAGTTGGTAGTGTAATACCAAACTTTGAACACAAGCTTCCTCCTAAACCTGGAAGTGTTTTGATTTTATTGTATGAAGAAAACGGTCAGATAAAATTTCCGCTCACCAAGCGTCAGGAATATGCCGGTGCACACAGCGGGCAAATTAGTTTTCCAGGTGGCAAGGCTGAACCGGATGAGGATGTAATTCAAACAGCACTTCGCGAAGCACACGAAGAGATTGGTGTTGATCTAAACTATGTGCAAGTGCTCGGTCGGCTAAGTGATTTTTTTGTGATACCGAGTAATTTTCTTGTGGTACCTGTGATAGCAATGACACATCAAAAAGTTTTTACGCCAGATCCGTATGAGGTAGCAAAAATTTTATCTGGCAATATTCTCGATCTTGTTAAAGATGATGCCATCAAACAAAAGGAAATTATTGCAGCAGGTAAGTACACGATGATGGCCCCTCACTTTGAAATTGAAGGCGAAGTAGTGTGGGGCGCTACCGCGATGATGTTGAATGAATTTAGATTGATATTAAAAGAGTTGCTGTGATTTTTAATTACAGCAACTCCTGAAATGCTTCGTCTTATCTTCCAATAACTTTTCCGGAAACTTTCGCAGCATATGCCTCAAGCTTTCCAACCTCCTGATCGATCATCCATAGACCCACACCTTCTTCACCAATCAGATCGAAAATTTCAACCGCTCTGCGTGCTAATGTCTCTTCTTCACGTTGTTCCATTACATACCACTGCAAGAAATTGAAAGTGGCAAAGTCTTTAATCTGAAAACAGCTATCGACAATTTGGTTAATTGACTTGGTCACCTCTAATTCATGATCAAGCACTAATTCAAAAACCTCGCGAAGACTTTTAAATTCTTGCTTAATACCGGTGATCTCGGGTTGCAAAGCATGACCTCCAGCGGCATTAACATATCGGAATAACTTCAACATGTGCATGCGTTCTTCCTCTGAATGTTTGTAAAGAAAATCGGCTGAAATTTCATAACCTTGTGTATCACACCAGGAAGCCATGGATAGGTAGGCCGCGGAAGATTTGCCTTCCATAACAATTTGTTTGTTGAGTAATGCTTCAATCTCTGGCGTGATCGAGCGAGTGGGTGTTATACTTTGCTTTTTCATAATTATCTGAGTCTGGAACACAAGTTAATCAATCTGTCTGAAAGCGCTAAAAGCCACTATGTATATTTGGATTAATTCTAAATAACTAATAGTATTGCGCTTTGATTCCTTGTTATGAACCGTATTTGCCTGTTTGCAGCTCTTTTAATCATTTCATTTTCAGGATTTTCGCAAGTTTTAACCCGTGAAGATTCTTTGGCAGCAGGGTTGATCCGATCAAATAACACGACCGTTCTCTCTGGCTACGGTCAGGTAAAAGTGGAGTATGACTTCCAACTAAAAACAGCACAAGCCAATCTTACCCGCAATGTTTTATTCTTAGGACATCGGTTTAGCAATACCATTTACTTCTTTTCAGAAATGGAATTGGAAGATGCCAAAGTAATTGGCGGAAAAGCAAGCGGAGAGATTTCGATGGAACAATTGTTCCTCAAGTTTAACATCAACCGCGACATGTATTTGCAAGCGGGACTTTTCATTCCGCGTATTGGACTTATAAATGAAAACCACTTACCTACTACATTCAATGGTAATGATCGAACCTATGTAGAAACTTTTGTAATACCAGCTACCTGGCGTGAACTTGGCGTTGGGCTTTATGGAAATGTGCGTTCCGTTCCCGGCCTCAATTATTCTTTTGCTGTTATGAATGGCTTGAATTCCGCTGGCTTTGTTAATGGCTCTGGAATTCATGAAGGTAAATTTGAAGGTAGCAATGCCACGGCAGCAAACATTGCCGTTACCGGATCGCTGTTGTATTACTTAAAGGACTGGCGCTTACAAGCTTCCGGTTATTATGGTGGTAGTGCAGGATTAGTTAAACGTCAGGCGGATAGTCTTCAACTAAACTCTGGTCTTTTTGGAACTCCTGTTGCATTGGCAGAAGCCAACGCTCAGTATAACAAGAATGGAATTTGGTTCCGCACCTTAGCAACTGTTGTTGGAATTCCTGATGCTTATGAAATCAATCGTGCGTATGCGAATAATACACCCAGCATGATGATTGGAATGTATGCTGAGCTGGGCTACAATTTTTACAAGCTGATTAATGCTGAGTCCAGTAAAAATCTTACTCTTTTCGTTCGCCAGGAATTTATGGACTTAAATTATCGAATTCCATCGAACGGCATTCGGAACGGAACGAATCGAAAGAATTTTACTGTAGTGGGCGTAACGTTCCAACCAGTCAGTGGCGTGGTAATTAAAGCAGATTATGTTTTGCGTAAAACAGACGAGCGGAATGATGATTTAATCGTTACTCCTTTTCCGCAGCAATTACCTTACTATACATCCAATGGATTTTTCAATTTAGGTTTCGGCTATAGTTTCTAAAATCTAACTACTACTAATGTCTAATTGAAAGAATGAAAACAAGAAGAGAGTTTATAAAAGATACCTGTACCGCTTGCCTTGGCACTGCCTTTTTGGGTTTTACTTTTTCGCAACTTACTTCCTGTTCTTCACTACCGATTTATAAAACCAATCTCAGTCAAAAAACAGTGAATGTTCCGTTGACTTCTTTTACTGAATCGACACTCGTTATTGTTCGTGATATGCAAGTGCCATATGATGTTTTAGTAGTGAAAAAATCAGAACAGGAATACACTGCACTTTATATGAAATGCTCGCATCAGGAAAATGCAGTGACGGCTACAAAATCAGGATTGTATTGTTCTTCGCATGGTAGCACGTTCGATCTGGATGGAAATGTAACGAAGGAACCAGCACTCGGTCCTTTGAAAAAATTTAAAACGTTATTAAACGAAACTACTTTAACCATTGATCTTAACTCTTAAAAATATGAAAGTATCTTATTTTAGATTTTTATTTGCAACAATCGCATTACTCAGCTTTGCCGGATGTGATGACAACGAAGGAGATTCTCAAGTCGATACGGAATTGAATGCACAAATTTTGGAAGCATTCTCTCTCAATGTGGCACAAGCATCGTACAATGATCTTAAAAGCAAAGCTTCGGAATTGAATGATGATATCGAAACCCTTTCGGCAAGCGGAGGTAGAACGGCAGTGAATCTTGAAGCGTGTCGTGCAAGCTGGAAAGCAGCGCGTGCATCATGGGAACAAACTGAATCATTTTTGTTCGGACCCGTTTCAACGGAAGATGTCGATCCACGAATTGATACATGGCCAGTTGATTTCAATGTATTGGAAGCTCAATTAGATAGTAACAACGATTTTACACCTGAATACATTGACGAGTTGCTTGAAGATCAAAAAGGTTTTCACGCCATTGAGTATTTAATTTTTGGCGCAGAAGGCACTAAAGCTGCTGAGAACATTACCGATCGGGAACTGGAATTTTTAACTGCACTGGGAGCAAACCTTAAAAATTTAACAGCACAAGTTGCTGACGGATGGAATCCTTCCATAGATGGAAACTATCATGAATTATTTGTTAACGCTGGCAACGGATCAACTTCGTATGAAACACAACAAGACGCTTTTGCTGAATTAGTGGGTGCGATGGCGGGCATTTGTGATGAGGTAGCAAACGGAAAAATAAATGAAGTCTACGAAGCACAAGATCCAACAATGGAAGAATCTCCATTCTCGCAAAATTCAATAACCGACTTTACATACAATATGATTGGTGTACGAAATGTATACCTCGGAAAATATTCAGCGGATGGTATCGGCCTTGAAGATTTGGTTCGTAAACATAACCTTCAATTAGATGGTCAGATTAAAGCCGCAATTGATGCTGCCATCTCTGCACTTGATAACATTACCGATCCTTTCGGAGAAGCCATTACATCACAACCTGTGCAAGTACAGAATGCTGTTGAAGCGATCAACGCATTGGGAGCTTTGTTAGATGATGGTGATGATCTTGTTAATACTGATTTAGCCGGCTTTGTTGTTCAGCATACGAAATAAGTCAAGTAGATAATAATAAAAGGACAGCTCTGCATAAGGAGCACAACGTATGAGGAAGGAGAAGATTGTTATTCGGTTTGTAATTTTACTGGGAGTAATCGTCTCTATATATTCTTGTATTGAACCAGAACCATTAGCTGAATCTGATTTCAGTGAATGGTTATCGGGTGGATCTCAAACTATTTTTAATTCGGGTGCCGGTGCTTTCAGCTCTGCATTTCCTGATCTTACTGACGCGCGTGAAGAGGTTCATGAAATAGGTGATGGTGCATTTGAACAAACTTTTGTCAGCGCACCTGCACCAATCAATCCTGGCCTCGGACCAATCTTCAACAATGTATCGTGTACATCGTGTCACATCAACGATGGAAGAGGAAAGCCTCCGGTAAATGGAGAACAACTTTCATCGCTACTAATTCGATTGAGTATTTCTGGAACTGATGCTCATGGTGGCCCGAATCCTGCTCCTGGTTTTGGAGGCCAACTTCAGCAGCGTGGAATCTTTGGTGTTGCAACGGAAGCCTACATGAAAATCGAATACACTGAAACTGAATACTCATTTTCTGATGGTGAAACGTATTCACTTCGAAATCCTACCTACACTCTCGAAAATCCATACATAGCGCTGCCGGGTGATTTAATGATTTCACCTCGTGTTGCCCCACCTGTTTTTGGTTTGGGACTTTTGCAGGCAATTGATGAAGCAGATATTGTGGCGCTTGCTGATGTAGATGATTTGAATGGTGATGATATTTCAGGGAAACCAAATTATGCGTGGAATGTAGTAGAGGGGAAGAAAACACTTGGACGATTTGGATGGAAAGCTGCAAACCCTTCTATACTTCAACAAACTGCGGGTGCATATAATGAAGATATGGGAATTACGAGTTTTGTGTTTCCGAATGAGAGTTCATACGATCAATCTCAATATGATGGACTTGGAGATGAATATGAAATATCAGACAGTCTTTTACATGCTGTTGAATTTTACATTAGAACGTTGGCAGTACCGGCACGAAGAAATGCAGACAACACAACAGTACTTCATGGAAAACAATTATTTGCTGATGCAAAATGCGCAGCGTGCCATACACCGCGCATGCGAACTAAAGTAGATGTTGCTTTTCCTGAAATTTCCAACCAGATAATTTTTCCTTATACGGATTTGCTTGTGCATGACATGGGCGTTGATCTGGCCGACAATCGCCCTGACTTCGATGCGAGTGGACAGGAGTGGAGAACATCACCATTATGGGGCATTGGACTAACCCGTGTAGTGAACGGACATCAAAACTTTTTGCATGATGGACGCGCTCGTACACTAATGGAAGCAATTATGTGGCACGGTGGTGAAGCCGAGCAATCGAAAGAATTTGTAAGAACCCTTTCTAAGAATGACCGCGATGCGCTGATCAAATTTTTAGAATCGCTGTGATGATGATAAAGGTATTACTTGCCGATAATCAACCGCTTACTTCCGTAGGACTTACCTCTATTCTGAATGAGAAAGATGATCTTTCGATTGTTGATCAGGTAATTGTTCGAGATCGTTTGCCAGAATTATTAGAAGAGCATAAACCAGATCTTCTCGTTGTGGACTATAATCTTCAAGACTACATCACTAAAACTGATCTGCTCACCATTAAAGAGTATTCACCCGAAACCAATGTGTTGGTCATTTCTTCTGATAATGACAAGGCGAGTATTCTCCAGGTACTGCAGTCGGGCGTGATAGGATACCTTACAAAAGAATGCAGCCGGGAAGAAATTTTGATGGCAGTATATTCTGTAGCCAAGGGAGAAAAATTCTTTTGCCATAAGATTCTCAACATCATTATGGAGAAACATTTTAGTCCGGAGCCTGCAGAAGTAGTGCCCGGCATTCTTACCGTTCGTGAAACCGAAATTCTGGCACTGCTTGCTTCCGGATACTCTACACAAAAGGTAGCAGATGAATTACATTTGAGTCCGCACACCGTACATACCCATCGTAAAAGCATCATCAAAAAGCTCAACATCAAATCACCCACAGAGTTTGTAATTTACGCGTTGGATTTTGGGTTGATTAAGGCGAAGTAATATTTCTAGTTTGCTTCTTTATTCTTCTTAATTTCTAACAGGCGGTGCTGTTGAATTTGTGGCTTTTGTGATGCCAAGTTTTTTCAAAACAAGATCCGAAATATTATACTTCTCGTTGGTGTAAAGAAGAACATCACCGCCACTTATCATTTGTGGATTGACAATGTAATCAAAAACATTCTCTACCGCCACTTGCTCAATAGCTTTTCCAACTTTGGCAAATACAGGACGTACTAAATCACTTTGCTTCTTCTGCATAGAGACCGTTGCATCTTGTTGGAATTTTTGAATGTTTTCCTGAAGGTAGGCTAGTTCAGATTCTTTGTCTTTCCGAATCGTTTCCAGAGTGGATGGTGGTAATGCCTTATAAACTGCATACTTACTATCAAATTCCTGGCTTTTTAATTTTAGCTGTTGTTGGAGCTGAGATTCAAAAACGGCCAATTCATTTTCAATCTGTTTGTATTCCGGCATCTGACTGAAAATGTATTCCCAATCTGCGTGACCAATTTTTTGCTGTGGTTGAACTGTTTGGGCTTCAGCATCAAGTACGTTTAATACAATAAGCAAGACGAATAATGATCTCATACAATAAGGTTTAAGATTTACCGTATTAGGATGATTGCCGTTTTAAAAAGGTTTTATAATTTCTTGTTTAATTTATCTACGGTAGCATTTATTTTCACTTACCTATCAATACATTGTACTCTTCTGGTATAATTACTCCATTAAAATGATTAGTGAGTCCGTAAAAAATCACAACGGTTAATCCACCTCCAAGGAGTAGAATTAATTTTGATTGTACCGTTGGTGTCAATCCTATAATTTCATTTTTCATTTTTCTGTGATGAGCAGAAGCGATGTGTCCGAAGAAAGATAAGATGGCAATTCCATAATATGGAATGAAGAATATATTGAATGGGAATGTATTCAGTTCAGCCACTCCGAAATAAAAATTAGTATCAAGATGTAAAAAGAGTCTTCCGCCAAAAACAGCACTTAAATGAATAACAAAGAAGATGGATAAATAAAGTCCTGTCCAGATATGCAATTTTTCAAAACCGGGTGCCGCACTTTTTCGATTTCTCTTAAAAAGTGTTAGCCCTGAAATGATTTGAATGAAAACTGTGCTTAGCAAAATTGTTTCTACGAACACATTGCGATAGAAGTGCCGAAGCGTATTCATTATTTCAATGTGTTTGTCGGCATTAAAAACACTTGCGACATGATTGAACAAGTGAAGTCCTACGAAAATAGTTATCGTTATTCCGGATAGGTAATGTAGTTTTTTAATGGTCATTATTGTAATTGATTAGTCAATGGCAAGCAGCGACATTGCATCTGCTGGTGTGAATATATGAAATTGACCAGATCCTCAGAATACCAACATACCCTCCGAAGGGTAGCCAACCTCAACATTCATTCACCCCATCAGGGTATTAAAAAATGACACCTACAAGCGATTGACGTAGGTAACACTTCAACTCTACTTTTGCTTCGAACTTAACACAAGCAAGAGTGAAGACAACAACAATCTACTTTATTATACTGTGCATCGTGATGTGCAGCGGAACCATTGCCGCACAGCAACGCATCATCACAGCAGGAAGCGCCATCACCGAAACAGTTTGTGCACTGGGTGATTGTGATAAAATTATCGCGTCCGACCGCACGAGTTTATTTCCTTCACAAATTCAACAGCTTCCTTCCATTGGCTATCGTACCAGTATCAATGCAGAAGGAATCATCAGTTTGAAACCTACGTTGATCATTGCAGAAAAAGATTATGTTGATGATGCCGTGATTACACAACTTTCTTCTACAGGCATCAAGTTGGTAATAGTAGAACGAAAACTAAACTTCAACGACACTAAGAAATTCATTACACAGATTGCTACAGCATTAAGCCGCGAAGCGGAAGGAAAGAAAATTATTGCTGATAATGAAACTGCACTAGCAGAAGCCAATGCAATGATTAAGCGAGCAACAACAACTCCTAAAGTATTGTGTATTTACAATCGGGGCACTACCACAGTAAGCATGGCGGGCAAAGATTCATTTGGCGATATTATAAACTATGTAGGTGCAGTAAATGTATTTGCCGATACACAAGGATACAAACCTTTGAACACTGAGGCACTGATTGCCTCCAACCCAGATTATATATTGGTGACTTCAACTGGTTTTGAAAGTATCGGTGGTATCGAAGGTGTATTGAAAGTTGCAGGCGTAGCACAAACTACTGCTGGAAAGAAAAAACAAATCATTGCCATTGATGCACTGCGCCTCACCAACTTCGGTCCGCGCTTTGGCGAAACTGTAAAAGAATTGGTGATGCTGTTGCACCCTGAATTAAAAGCAAAGTAGTTGATGAATGCCCTACTTACTTTTCGGGAAAGCAAAAACACCATGATCATCATGGGAATGAGCGTATGCTTGGTTGTTACAGTTTTATTCTCATTGTCGATTGGTGCCGTCTCAATTCCTGTAAAAGATGTTGCTGTTGTTCTTCTTCACAAACTCGGATTGTTCTCAGCAATTGAATCAGATGGTATGCACGAAATCGTGATGAGCAGCATACGGATTCCACGAATCATAATGACTTTATTAATTGGTTCGTCTTTGGGAATAAGTGGCGCTGCATTGCAAGGATTATTCAGAAATCCATTAGTTGAACCAAGCCTCATTGGAGTTTCTGGTGGATCGGCTGCAGGTGTCGTGATGGTAATTGTTTTTGGAGCTTCATGGGGACTTGTCACGGATGGTTTGTTGTATAATTCATTACTTCCAATCGTTGCTTTCGGTGGAGGATTGATTGCCACCTTCCTGGTATTGAAACTCAGCAATCAGATGGGCAGAACCAATATTGCAGTCCTGGTATTAGTAGGTGTTGCTATCAACGCATTGGCCGGAGCGGTTATTGGACTCGCAATATTTTATGCCGATGAAAATCAACTTCGCACGTTCACCTTCTGGACACTTGGTGATCTCGGTGGTGCATCATGGAATAAACTGATCATTGCTGCACCTTTGCTTATTTTTTCTTCGGCATCGCTTCTTCTTTTTTCACCATCCTTGAATGCCCTTGCATTGGGTGAAGCCGAAGCATATCACATGGGCGTAGATGTGGAGCGATCGAAACGCATCATTATTTTTCTGAGTGCACTTGGTGTTGGCGTTAGTGTTTCCCTTGCGGGTATGATTGGCTTTGTTGGTCTTGTGATTCCGCATTTAATACGCGTGTTATTTCATGCGGATAACAAGCTTGTACTTCCAGCTTCTATTCTTGGAGGAGCATGGCTTCTTATCATTGCTGATGTTGTAGCGCGCACCGTAGTGAGTCCTGCCGAACTTCCGATTGGCGTAGTAACAGCACTGATCGGTGCACCCTTCTTTATTGGTTTGTTGATGAAGGCGAAACTTAAAAATGAATTGTAATGTATCAGGCTACTAACATTTCGTTTCGCATCCGTGATAAAATCATTCTTGATGAGGTAAGTCTGAAATTACAACCTGCAATGTTCACTGCCATTGTAGGACCAAATGGTGCAGGCAAGAGTACGTTACTCAAAACTCTTGCGTATGAACATCAACTTTTTCAAGGTGAGGTAATCATTAACGGCAAGCCAGTTCAAAAATATAGTCCGAAAGAATTATCGATGGTGCGTGCTGTGCTTCCACAGAACTCACAAGTGCAGTTTGCTTTTTCAGTTGAACAAATTATTCAGCTTGGCCGTCATGCACACCGAACAACAAAAGCTGAGAATGAAAAAGTAGTTGGCGAAGTATTGACCTTAACAGGCATTACTTCTTTTCGTGAACGAAGCTATCATACCTTATCGGGCGGAGAAAAACAACGTGTGCAACTAGCTCGCGTACTCGCACAGGTTTGGGAAGAGACTGTTTATCCGCGATACATTTTGCTCGATGAACCAACCTCAAGTCTCGACATCGCACAACAACAATTGATCTTCAGTCTCGCGCGACAAGTATGCGAACGCAACATCGGAGTGATGGCCATTGTTCACGACTTGAATCAGGCGGTTCAGTTTGCTGATCAGCTTTATTTTATGCGCGATGGAAAAATAATGGCGGCAGGCGAAGCTCAATCTGTTTTTACCAAAGCCAACATCGAAGAAACATTTTGTTGCCGTGTGAATGTATACCATGATCCGTGTAATAATTGTCCGTTCATTATTCCCGAAAGAGGAGAACTGGGAGGGATAACGAGTGAGGCGCGACTAACCATCAACGAACAGTGAATTTTTAAATCGTCAAATCAACAAATTAACGAATCAATATGAGCACAGTAATTGAATCAAAATCAACTACCCTTCATGAAGCATGGAGAGGAATCCAACAGGCAAAACCTGGAATCAGAATAAGGGAAGCAGCAAAGGAACTAGGCGCGAGTGAAGCAGAATTGCTCGCTACGAAAGTGGGTAGGGATGTTGTACGTCTGCGGGGCCCATGGTCTGAGCTGCTAAAAAGTTTCAAGACACTCGGAAAAGTAATGTCACTCACGCGCAACGATGCTTGTATACTGGAGCACAAAGGTCCCTTTCAGGTAATTGATATCATGGGTAGTGGAGCGCATTCAATGGCGACTGTGATTGGTCCGATCGAAACGCGTGTATTCTTCAGCGCATGGCATGTAGCATTTGCTGTAACAGAGGAAAAATCGGATCGTGTTTTAAAGAGTATTCAGATTTTTGACAAAGCTGGCGAAGCGATTACTAAAATTTATCTACAGGAGAAAAGTATTGAAGAAGCGTATGAGAAAATTATAAATGATTTTCGTTCACCTGATCAAAGTCCTGATTTAGATGTTCAACCCTATCCTGCAGAAGAATTTTCTGGATCCATAAACAAGGAAGCTTTTCTAGCCGACTGGTCAGAATTAAAAGATACACATGATTTCTTTGGCATGTTGCGGAAGCATAAGGTCCAACGCTATAATGCTTTGGAATTAGGTGAAGGTAAGTTTACATATGAAGTTGATTCACAACTTACTCCAAATCATATTCTTGATTCTGCATCAGCATCAAAACTTCCGATTATGATTTTTGCTGGTAATCGGGGGAATCTTCAGATTCATCAAGGTAAAGTCCGTACCATCCGTGTTTTAGATCGTGGTCACACCGGACCTGAGCGCTGGTTGAATATTCTCGATCCTGATTTTAATATGCACCTAAAGCAAAACGATGTACACAAAGCCTGGGTAGTAAAGAAACCTACGGCTGATGGTGAAGTTACCTCAATCGAGCTTTTTGATCGCGACAAAAATCTAATCGCACAATTTTTCGGGTTGCGTAAACCGGGTATTCAGGAATTGGAAGCATGGAGAAAACTGGTAAGTGAAATTCCTGTGTTGAAATAATAATGAAAGGTCTCAATCTCCTTGAACGATTTCTGGTTGTTATGCTGTGCGTGAATATTTTCTGTGGAATTTTTCCAGTGAAGATTGCTGCACAGGATTCTTTGACACTAAAACAGCTTGATGAAGTTGTGGTGACGGCCACACGAAGTGAGCGTGCTTTGTCTGAATTGCCAGTGCCGGTTACAGTAATTCAAAAATCACAAATCAGGAACATGGGTTCACTGCGATTGAACGATGTGCTTGGAGAGCAAACAGGTTTAGCGATTGTGAGTGATCATGGAACAGGTATTCAGATGCAAGGGTTCAGTCCGGAGTATACGCTTATTCTTGTGGATGGTGAACCACTGATTGGCAGAACTTCCGGAACACTTGAACTCAACCGCATTGCTGTTGGCAACATCAGGCAAATCGAAATCATGAAAGGTCCGAGTTCCAGTTTGTATGGATCGGAAGCATTGGCTGGTGTGATCAACATCATTACGGAAAGACCAAGCGGAGTAAACGGAACAATGACTTCACGCTATGGAACTAACAACACATTTGATCTTGGAGCAACCGTAAATTACAAACAGAATAAGTTTGGTGTATATGCTTTTGCGAATCGTTACAGTACGAGGGGTTATGATCTTTCGCCGGATACAGAAGGAAGTACAGTAAGCCCGTTTGTAAACTATACCTATCAGTCTCGTCTTACTTACGACTTCACAAGCCAAACAAAACTTTCTTTATCAGGAAGATACTTTAACGAAGAACAAGAGAGTACTACTAGTATCGGAACCCAAGATGTTCCGGTTTTGCTGGATGGAACAGGTTCAGTAAAAGACTGGAATGTTAACCCTGTATTGACGCACAATTTTTCGGATAAACTTAAAACCACATTTCGATTTTATGGATCGAAGTATTCTACCAACTCATTGCTAAAATATCAACACGATGGAACGACCTACGATGAAACATATTTTGATCAGACATTCAACCGTCCTGAGATTCAAGTTGAATATTTTATCGATGGAAGAAATTCGTTTACACTAGGTGTGGGAAGAATCTGGGAAAGTGTTGAAGCAACGCGTTATGATGAAAAAATAAAGTACCAGACTAATTACGCTTATGCTCAGTACGAATGGCAACCATTGAGAAAACTTAATGTATTGGCCGGTGGACGTTTCGATGATCATAGTGCATATGGTTCGCAGTTTACTCCGAAGTTGTCTATACAGTATGATGTAGTATCGTGGCTTGCTGTGCGTGGTTCTTTTGGTGTTGGGTTTAAGGCTCCTGATTTTCGTCAGCTCTATTTGAACTTTACCAATTCTACCGTTGGCTATTCTGTGTTTGGTTCGAAGGTGCTGGCAGAAGGTATTCAACAGTTGGAAGATCAGGGACAGATTGATGCTATACTGGTTGATCCCTCTACATTCGGAACGATCCATGCAGAGACGTCAACGGCTTATAATTTTGGATTGAAACTTCAACCTACACAGAAGTCAAATATTAATGTAAATTTTTTCCACAACGACATCAAAGACCTTATCGACACAAAGGCTGTGGCGCTTAAGACAAATGGGCAACAGGTTTTTAGTTATTATAATGTTGCATCAGTGTACACGCAAGGTGCAGAAGTGGATGGAAGCTATTCAGTATTGGATGGTCTTACTTTATCTGCTGGTTATCAACTGCTGATCACAAAGGACAAAGATGTTATCAAGGAACTTGAAGCAGGCAATGTCTATTCCCGCGATCCGGAAACCAATGTTACCAAACGTGTAAGCCCAAATGACTATGGAGGATTATTCAATCGTTCACGGCATATGGCAAATGCAAAATTGTTTTATGAAAACCAAAACGGATGGAGTGGAAGTGTGCGTGCCATTTACCGCGGTCGTTATGGCTTTGCAGATTTGAACAACAACACCATTCTTGATAATGACAACGAATATGTTGATGGGTATGTGACCTGTAATGTATCTGTAGGTAAATCATTTCAGCAATGGTTGAAAGTGCAGACGGGTTGTGATAACCTCTTCAATTATACAGACGCTCAGTATATCCCTTCCTTACCGGGCAGACTTCTCTGGGCGAGTGTTGCACTAACGCTCTCGAAGAAAAAAATGAAAACGAATTGATAAGAAATAAATCTAAACTATAAATAAAATGAAATACGTATCTAAACTTAATGCAGTCCTTCTTCTTTTATCAGCCGTAGTTTTTTCAGCTTGTGACGGAGACGATGAAGCCCCAATCATTCAACTCGAAGCAACAACTGTTGCTGATTTAAATTCGGTGAGTACCAAGAATTATACACTCTTTAGTTTTGCCAATGGTGCAACTGTAGCAAACACAGACAGCGCGTCTACGAAATGGGACATTGGTTTCCGTGGAACAACCATCATACTCAATAGTGGTACAAGCGGTCCGGGCAATGCTGCCGGTCAGACGATAAGTGGAATTTTTGAAGAAATTCTTGAAGCTCCTGCTGATGGATATGCCGTTGATGGTACTACCAAAGCGATTGTGGGCAGCGGTGGATGGTATACCTATACTGGCGAGGCAGCAACAGGTCCAAAGCATGCTATACTTCCAAATGCAGGAAAGATATTGATATTAAAAACTGCTGATGGAAAGTTTGTGAAGGTAGAGATGCTAAGCTATTACCTCGGCAACCCCAATACGACAACTGCTGAATTTGCTGATTTAGTAACACGTCCTGCATCGCGTTATTATACCTTCCGCTTCATCTATCAGGCAGATGGTACAAACAACCTGGAAACTACCAAGTAAGAGTGAAGTTTTGAAAGGCCCTTTCTTTTTAAAACAATGCATAAGGAATCACCACTAAATATTCTGACTGAATGTAACAACGGTTACATCAGCGTATGCGATTGTTGCAATGAGTTCAACTTCGCATATAAAAATATTTTGCTCACATTTCAGGAAGAGGACATGATACGGTTTTTCGATTGGATAATCGAAAACCGTAACTCTCCTCAACATTATATGCCCATGCACCATGGTCGCAGTAAAGTATTCTCCAGTCCGAATAGCAACCTCTTCCTGGTTTATCACGATAACGAATTGGATGAAATCACCCGGATGTACAACGAAACAAGATTGATTCTGGAAGCACGAAAAGTACTGCTCCATAATAGAATGAATTAGGTCGTGAGTTCTGGTAAAAACAGGCTGAGTTGCATCTTCGTAGGTCCAATAAATGTTGCTATCGATTTCGGAGCTTAGAAAGCCTCATTAGTCCTTTATATACCCTTTAGAGGGTATATCAAAATCCGCTTCCAAAGGCGATTGTCCTGCGGATAGACGGTATCTACTTTTGCCTTGAAAATATCCTAGTCCTTATAAATAAAATGAAAGAACTATCTACCCGATTAATATTAGTTATATGCCTCTTATTCCCCGTTGTCGCAGTGGCGCAAACCGGAACTGTAAAAGGAAAAGTATCCACAGCAGAGGGATCTCCGGCTGAGTTCATCAGCATTATTTTAAAAGGTACAACCAAAGGCGCCACAACAAATGTCAAGGGTGAATTTGAGATTAAAAACGTAAATGCAGGTAGTTATCGCCTGATCGCTTCATTCGTTGGTTTAGAATCAAAGGAAGAACACGTAGAGGTAATTGCTGGTCAAACTACTCAGGTTTCTGAAATCATTTTAACTGAAAACACCAGCGAATTAAATGAAGTAGTAGTTTCGAGTTTCCGAGAACGATCCTATCAAAATGAATTTTCGATGGTGGGTTCCAAATCAACCACACCATTGAAAGACTTGCCTCAAGCGGTGAGTTATGTAACAAAGGAGTTGGTGCAAGATCGTCAGTCATTCCGGATAAACGATGTTATTAAAAACATTAGTGGTGTAAGTCTTAATAATTTTGAAAACCGATTTACACTACGAGGCCTTGCAGGTAACAGCTACCAATTAATAAATGGTTTACGTGTAAGTGGCCGATCATTCAGCTCGCCCTTGGTAAGCAATCTCGAACGAATAGAAGTAATTAAAGGTCCCGCTTCTGCACTTTATGGAAATACAGAACCGGGTGGTTCCATCAATAGCGTCACTAAAAAACCATTGGACGTTCAGCGCAATGCAGTGAATGTTTCAGTTGGCAGCTTTCAAACCACACGACTGAATACCGATTTAACCGGACCATTGAATACAGACAAAACAATTTTGTATCGCTTAAACGTTACCTATCAGAACTCTGCCACCTTCCGCGATTTGCAAGAGCGAAAAGATTTTCAGATTGCACCTTCGTTCTCGTATGTACCCAATAACAAAACAAGAGTTGATGTAGATTTTGTCTACAATAATATTGATGGCAGAACGGAACGAGGACAACCGATTTATGGTCCATCAACTAGCGGAGCTTCGCGGTTATTTACCACACCTATTTCGCAAAGTATGTCGAGGGCTAGCGATTATTTGAAGGAGACTACCTACTACCTCACAGGTGCTTTAAACCATAAGTTCAGCGAAAAGGTATCGGTGAATGTTTCGTATTTAAAGTATGTATACTACGAGGACATGGTTGAGCACCGTGGGGAGAATGCTTATGCGGTTGATAGCTCCGGTGCTGAGTTGCCAAATTTATTGCGTGTAAGAATGTTAGCGCGTAAGCGTACGCGTTACGATGATAACCTCACTGCATATTTTAATCTTCATCTGAAGACCGGTCCGGTTCAACATACGGTTGTTGTTGGCTCAGACTTTGTACAAAGCATTGTGCCGGTTGGGACTATTAACGATGACGCAAGCGGGTATTTGAACGCTGCCAAAACCGGAACCATTGCCAACTACGATCGCACAAAAAAGAATCTATATGCTTTTGATTCCAAAGGTATGCCAATACCAAATGTTCCATATTACAATTTGGATAACCCAAATTATGCTGATGCTGATATTACCAAATACATTACGAAGAGAACAGCAAATGCTCCAACGCGCTATAACAGTCGCAATGTTTATATCCAGGATCAGATCAAATGGAAAAAGATACAGTTGCTTTTGGGATTGCGCCAGGAATTTTATTACGACTACTCGTATTACAAAACCGATACCGTTACAACCGTTAAACAAAATGCTTTGATACCACGGATAGGTATGGTATACAGCGTTACAAATAATATAAACGTCTACGCTAACTATGTTGAAGGATTTCAACCTCAAAGTGCCAGCTATGTAGGAAGTCCAGAAATTTATGGTGGCCCGTTTGATCCACTCACCAGCAGCATGTACGAGTTTGGTGCGAAAACAGAATGGTTCAGTAAAAGATTAACCGTAAACGTTTCGCGTTACCACATAGAGCTCAACAATATTCTAGTAAGTGCGAACAGTACTACTAATCCGCAACTTCTTGAACAACGTGGACAAGAGGTATCAGAAGGAGTAGAGATTGACGTTACCGGAAATATTTCACCTAACCTTTCCGTGAATGCAAACTATGCTTACAACTATGCACAGATTACGAAGAGTCATAACCCTGATCTTGTTGGAAATGTAAAAGAGGCTGCACCTCACAATCAAGGTGGCGTTTGGGTTAAGTATACGCTCGACAATGGGTTGCTCAATGGACTTGGATTCGGACTTGGTGGAAATTTTGCCAGCGAACAAAAAACACGTCTTAGTTACCTTAGCCTACCTGGATACACTGTTTTTGATGCAGCTTTATTTTATCAAATTAATCAGATTAAGTTTTCGCTTAATCTGAATAATATTCAGGATAAAGAATACATCGTGTCACAAGCCAACCCGAATATGGTTGGGCCTGGTACTCCACGAAATTTTATGTTTAACATCGGTTATACCTTTTAATTCAGTCAATCAGCGTTGATGAAAAAAGTAATCGGACAAATACATTTATGGCTCGGACTTGCGTCCGGGCTTATTGTGTTTATTGTAAGTATCACCGGTTGCATTTATGTTTTTGAACAGGAATTGAAAACTTTCTTTTATAAAGACAGAGAAGTTCTAGAGGTTCCAGCGCATGCAGTTAAAAAGCCATTGTCAGAATTATTAAAGGTTGCTCAGCAGGAAGTTGGCGAAGAACATCCCATTCAAGCCATCGAAATTCCAGATGCTACCGACCAAACGTATTCGTTCAGACCATTTCAAATTCGCGATAACAAAGCCATAACATATTTTGGTGAGATTGTTTATCACCGTAAGGTATATGTTAATCCATATACTGCCGAGGTGGTTATGAATGAAAATACAAAGTATGAATTCTTTACACTTGTATTAAGGCTTCACCGGAATCTGTTGTTGAAAAAAGAAATTGGTCAGGTAGTGGTAGGTTCATCGGTGATCATTTTTGTCATCATGCTCATAACAGGCATCGTACTCTGGTGGCCTAAAAATATGAAGGCACTTAAGAAACGTCTTTCATTCAAGTGGAAAAACACAACTCAGTGGAAACGAAAAAATCATGATGTACATAGTATTCTTGGTTTCTACAGTTCATGGATTGCACTGATCATTGCACTGACTGGATTGACATGGGCATTCGATTGGTTCGATAACAGTGTGCAATGGCTTGCCAATGGAGGAGTGAAAACTGAAAAAGTAAAACCTTTATACTCTGATACAACACAAACAGGATCTATTTTACCAATCGATCAAATTCTTTTCGATTTGAAAGATCAGAATAAAGATGCTCACACCTTCACCATTAACTTCCCTGAGAAATCAAAAGGTGTTATCAATGCATCGGCACGAAGTGGTATTCATATTCGGTACACCACACTTCGTTACAACTATGATCAGTTCACTGGAAAATTATTGAAGACCACAAATTTTGATGAGAAGAATGCTGGCGAAAAATTGAAAGCCATGAACTACGATATTCACACCGGTGCCATCCTGAATTTGCCTGGGAAGGTATTGGCTTTCATCGCCAGCTTAATTTCTGCATCGCTTCCGGTTACCGGAGTTTATATTTGGTTGGGGAGAAAGAAGAAAGTGAAGAAGGAAAGTTTTGAAAAGGTCTCGATGGCGGTGTAGATGTGTTCGGTTTGCGCCATAGCTAATGAGTCTCTTTCCTATCAGCGCTAAATGATAAAGTCCAGGTTATTGAATGTACTTTTTTATTGTTGCGTAGTTTCGTTATGCTCCACTTGTATTTTAAGTGTCAGCTTGAGTAAGATAAAACCAATTGTGCCTGCGATAAAGGAAGCGATAAGAATTGCAATTTTTGAATTGGTTACAATATCTGTATTGGAATAGGCAAGAAGCGTAATAAATATTGACATTGTAAAACCAATGCCACCTAAAAATCCTGCTGCTACAATATTTTTCCACTTTAGGTCTGTTGGCAATAGACAAATTCCTGCACTAACTCCAATAAAGGAGAATAGCCATATACCCAGAGGCTTTCCAATAACAAGTCCTGCGATAATGCCTAAACTGTTTAGTTGCCCTAAACCATTTTGCCAATTGTCACCAACGGTTATGCAGGTATTGGCTATTGCAAATAATGGTAAGACTAAAAAGGCAACAGGTTTGTGTAAGAAGTGTTGAAGTAGGTATGAAGGTGATTTTTCTCCACCGTTGCCAAATGGAATCGCAAAGGCTAATAACACACCTGTGATTGTGGCGTGAACACCCGAATGAAGCATAAAATACCACATAGCAGCACCACCGATTAAATAAGGAATTAAGTTGTGAACTTTTAATCGGTTTAAAAGAAGCAGAAATCCAAAAATACCGAGTGCGATAAATAAATTTACGAATGCAATTGAAGTCGTGTAGAAAACGGCAATAATGATGATTGCCCCCAAGTCGTCAATCACAGCCAGTGCTGTCAAAAATATTTTGAGCGAGGCAGGTACTCGACTACCTAACAGAGATAAAATACCAATCGCAAAGGCAATGTCGGTTGCCATTGGAATACCAGCACCAGCCTGAGTATCTGTCCCGAAGTTGAGCAACAGAAATAATCCTGCAGGAACAACCATTCCACCAATTGCTCCAAAGATTGGTAATGAAGCATTCTTTATGTCCGAAAGCTCTCCATGATAAATTTCTCTCTCCAACTCTAAGCCGATGAGAAGAAAAAAAACAGTCATCAGCCCATCATTAATCCAATGAACAATGCTGTGTCCCCCTAAGTCGAGATTCCAAAAATTAATATACTCTGTTTGCCAGGTAGAGTTTGCAAGACCTAGCGATAAAACGGTCACGAAAACCAAAATTAGTCCGCCTGCTTTTTCGCTGTTGAAAAAATCGTTGAAAAGTTTGGTGAATTTCATTTGGAATTATGGCTGTCTCTGGTGTTTATAAATTAACGTCAAAAGTATCGTTTGGATTTTATTAAACAGGAACAAATCCTTTTGTAAATCATTGTTAATGGACCTGACTTCAATTGTATGCTATTTACGAATATATGCAATTACTTAAATCACCACTATCCCGCCTAACCTCCAAAGGGTAGTCTATTCCAAATTTCAATCGCTCCAACAGGGTATTCAAAAATGACACTTCCAAGCGATTGACGTAGTTTTCCTCCGACTCTACTTTCGTGCAAAATTCAATTAAACAAAGTAGTCACATGAATATAAAATTACGAATCACATTAAGCTTCGCTGTCTTGCTCGTCTCGGTCACGGCATGGGCACAGGTAAGCACTATTCAGGGAAGCATAGCAACATCGGATGGCAAGCCTGCAGAATTTGTAAGTGTATTGATTAAAGGAACAAGCAAAGGCTCTGTTAGCGATGTGAACGGAAAATTTGAAATCCGTAAAGTTACAGTGGGTAGTCATTTACTGGTTGCCAGTTTTGTTGGCTTCGATCCCATTGAAAGAACCGTTGAAGTGCGCAGCGGAGAAGTAACTAAAGTAGAATTTATTCTGAATGAAACTTCTGCTCAATTATCGGAGATAGTTGTACATGGTGAGCGTGAAGGGTACAAGGTTGATGCTCCTTCTACGAGCCTTCGCCTTCAATCAACACTTTTGGAAACACCTCAGAATATTCAGGTTGTTACAAAAGATATTTTGAGAGATCAGCAGGTGGTCAGCATGAGTGATGGTTTGGTACGCAATGTAAGTGGGGCCATTCGCATGGAACATTGGGGAGATTTGTACGCCAACATATCGTCCCGTGGTTCTCAGATTCAGGCGTTTCGAAATGGATTTAACGTTGTGAATTCGTATTGGGGCCCGTTAACAGAAGACATGAGTTTTGTCGATCATATTGAATTTGTAAAAGGCCCTGCTGGATTTATGCTGGCCAACGGAGATCCAAGCGGCCTTTATAATGTAGTAACTAAAAAACCAACGGGTCAAACAAAAGGAGAAGTTTCATTTACCCTTGGTAGTTTTGATCTATACAGAACAACACTTGACCTGGATGGAAAGCTCACTCAGAATGGTAAGTTGTTATATCGCCTGAATGTTTCGAGTCAGAATAAAAAATCACATCGTGAAAACGAATTTAATAACCGATATGTAATTGCTCCGGTCTTGTCATATCAACTTGATGAGAAAACAAAGCTTACCCTTGAGTACACCTATCAGCGCGCGAAGATGAGTGATGTTGGTTCGTACTATATTTTCTCCACTGAAGGTTATGCAACATTACCGGTTGATTTTACAACACTTCCTGCCGGTATGCCCGCAACAACAATTAATGATCAAAGTTTCTTAGTAAACCTGCAGCATGAACTAAACGACAATTGGAAAATTACAGCACAGTTAGCCCGTTTCGATTACAATCAACAAGGAACATCACTATGGCCAGCGGCTGTAAATCCGGATGGTACAATGTTAAGAGCTGTCAGTAGTTGGGATGCAAAAAGTGCCATGACTATGGCGCAAGCCTTCATCAATGGAACGGCAACAACGGGTAAGGTTCGTCATAGAATTTTGGGAGGCATCGATATGGCGAACAAAGAATACTTCGCTGACTGGGGTCAATATCACATGTTGGATTCAGTAGGCGCAGAGTTTAATACACTTGATCCAGATTATGGAACTCCAGTAAATGGATATCCACACTTCGATTACTCAACACCACTGGAAGAAAGAGCACAGGCTGTTGGCGGGTTGATGGATCAGCGTTACACTGGTATTTACGCGCAGGATGAACTTGGCTTTATTGAAAATAAAGTGAGACTGACTCTTGCGGGTCGTTATACGTATGTGAAACAATCTGAATGGGGCGATAAAGCAAAAAGCGCAAAGCATTTTACGCCACGCGTGGGACTAAGCGTGTCGTTGAATAAATTGACTTCGGCGTATGCTTTGTATGATCAGGCTTTTGTTCCTCAATCTGGAACACTGACGAGTGGTGGCAAAGTACAACCGCTCACGGGTACCAATGTTGAAGCGGGTATAAAAAGAGATTGGGTAGGGGGTAAGTGGAATAGCACCTTGTCGGTTTACCGTATCATAAAGAATAATGAAATAATTGCCGATCCCAATAGCTCGCCTTCGGCACCAACTAATTTAGAGCTTGGTCAAAAACGATCACAAGGTGTTGAGTTCGATCTGAGAGGAACCATTGTTAACGGACTCAATTTAATTGCTAACTATGCTTACACCGATTCACGTGTAACGAAAGTTGGAAAAGACATCACGAGCAATGTTTCAGATATTGAAGAAGGAGATATTGTTCCAGGGTTTGCCAAGCATACCATGAATGCCTGGCTGAATTATAAAATACAAAATGGCGTGCTAAATGGAGTCGGTTTTTCAGCAGGGTTCACTTACCTCGCAGGAAGAGAAACCTATTGGGATCCGTCACCAGACCCAAATCAAAATCTTCCGAACTATTTCAAACTGGATGCCGGTTTGTTCTGGGAGAAAAACAACTTAAGACTAACCACCAATGTATTCAATGTACTGGATGAATATCTATATAGCGGTTCGTATTATTCATGGCTCAATGTCTATTACTGGCAGACTGATCCACCACGCAATGTAAGGTTTAGTGTCAGCTATAAGTTTTAATAATCAGTGACGTTGAAAAAAATCATTGGCAAACTACATCTCTGGCTCGGACTTTCGTCCGGGCTAGTGGTTTTTATAATCTCCATCACCGGGTGTATCTATGCTTTTCAATTTGAAATTCAAAATCTGATACAACCCTATCGATTTGTTGAGTATGAAGAGAAGCCTGTACTTCCACCATCACAATTAAGAGCAATTGCAGAGAAGGAACTGCCTGGAAAGAAGATTCATGCTGTATTATATGCAAAGCCTGGAAATGCAGCACAGGTTATTTTTTATGATTTTGATCCGGAATATTTTTACCTCGTCTACCTCAATCCCTACAGTGGAGAAGTATCGAAAGTAAAGGATGAAAATGCCGATTTCTTCCGCATTGTGTTGATGGGACATTTTTATTTGTGGTTGCCTCCGGAAATTGGACAACCTGCAGCTTCTATTGCTACTCTTATTTTTTTAGTGATGCTTATCACGGGGTTGATCCTGTGGTGGCCTAAAAATAAAAAAGCAACAAAGCAACGTTTCAAAATTAAGTGGACTGCCCGTTGGCGCAGAAAGAATTATGATCTTCATAACGTGCTGGGGTTTTATATTACATGGATCGCGATCATATTGGCAGCAACCGGTTTGGTATTTGGATTTCAGTGGTTCGCGAAAGGAGTGTATGCAGTAGCAGGAGGAGAGAAGGAACTGATGTACATAGAACCTGCATCAGACACAACTGCACAGATTATTCAAATGGCTAGTCCCGCAAGCGATGTACTGTATAAAAAAATGTGGGCAGAGAATCCTACAGCCGAGGTCATGGAAGTACACGTTCCGGAAACATCCGCATCACCCATTGCTGTAAGCATAAATCCGGATGACAAAACCTATTGGCAAACCGATTACCGTTACTTCGATCAATATACCCTGGAAGAACTTTCAGTGAATCATATCTATGGACGATCAGAAGAAGCCAAAGCAGCCGATAAACTTCTTCGCATGAATTACGATATTCATACAGGTGCCATTATTGGATTACCAGGGAAAATACTGGCTTTCTTTGCAAGCTTGATTGCAGCTTCGTTGCCCGTTACCGGATTTTATATTTGGTGGGGCAGAAGAAATAAAAATAAAGTTGAGAAAGAAAACGTTGCCGCTGCTCCGCTTTCCGTTCAAAGTGATCGTTAATCTTTACTTTTGCGCTGGTTATTAATTTCTTCACATGAATCAGATCAGAATTTTCAGAATAATAAGTTTAGCAGAAGGTATTTCATTACTCACCTTATTATGTATTGCCATGCCAATGAAATACTTCATGGGAATGCCACAGGTAGTCAAGGTAGTGGGATCGATACACGGAGGATTATTTATACTTTATGTAGTGGTGTTGGCCGTGATCCATTTTACACAACGATGGACTTTCCTTTTTTCATTAGGCGCACTAGTCGCATCTTTCATTCCGTTTGGAACTTTTGTGTTGGATAAACAGCTTCGCAAGAAAGAAGTAGTAACAAACTGATTCACATTTAAAAAAATCAAACCAGTCGAAGAGAACGGGCTTAAAATAGAAAGAGGCCTGTATCTGTAGGCCTCTCTTTTAATTCAAATTTTTAGAGCAGCATTTCTCTACACGCCTGTATAATTAAAAGGAGTAATCTCTTTTAAGCTGATTTTGATTTTGTCGCTTACCTTAAGACCATCGATAAAAACGGTGATGCTTTCTTGTGTAATTTTTTCATTCTTACGTGTCAGATCTTTTAATGCTTCATACGGATTTGGATAGCCTTCTTTTCTCAAGATAGTCTGAATGGCTTCGGCTACAACGGCCCAGTTGTTATTCAAATCTTCGTTGATTGCATTCTGATCTAGCTCCAATTTGCTGATACCTTTTAGCAGCGATTGAAAAGCAATGTAAGTATGTGCCAATGGAACACCAATGTTTCGGAGTACGGTTGAATCGGTAAGATCACGTTGCAATCTCGAGATCGGAAGCTTCGCGGAGAGATGTTCGAAAATAGCATTGGCGAAACCTAAATTACCTTCTGCATTTTCAAAATCAATCGGGTTCACCTTATGTGGCATAGCCGATGAGCCTACTTCACCTTCTTTAATTTTCTGCTTGAAATAACCCATTGAAATGTATTGCCACATGTCGCGACTAAAATCAATGAGTATCGTGTTGATGCGTTTCAGATTATCGAACAGCGCGGCAAGGTTGTCGTAATGTTCTACTTGGGTAGTTGGGAAACTCCTCACTAAGCCTAGGTGATTGCAAAATTCATCACCAAATTTATTCCAGTCGATAGTAGGATAAGCAACATGGTGAGCGTTGAAATTTCCTGTTGCTCCACCAAATTTGGCAGCGTGTGGAATGGTTTTAAGGTGTATCATTTGCTTGTCCAGGCGCGAAGCAAAAACCATCAATTCTTTACCCAACCGTGTTGGTGATGCAGGTTGCCCGTGTGTGAAGGCCAGCATGGGTATATCTTTCCAGTCTTTTGATAAAGCGTTTAATTTATTCAACACTAAATCAAATACAGAGTAGTATTCACGCTCCATAAATTCCTTCAATAATAAAGGAATGGCCGTGTTATTAATGTCCTGTGAAGTCAGACCAAAGTGAACAAATTCTTTGAAGTCATTGAGCTTCAACAGTTCAAATTGTTTCTTAATATAATACTCCACGGCCTTCATATCGTGGTTCGTTATTTTTTCGATTTCCTTAATTTCATTGGCATGTGCTTCTGTGAAATTTTTATAAATCCTCCGGATATCGTTGATCTGGTGTACTGGAAAATCCTCCAGCTCGGTGATGGCTCCGGAAAGCGAGATAAGGTATTCGATCTCCACCTGAACCCTATAGCGCATCAGGCCGTATTCAGAGAAATAGGGAGCGAGTGGTTTTACGACTGAGAAGTATCGGCCATCAACTGGCGATATGGCGGTGAGGGGGGTAAGTTGCACGTTTGTATTATTAAGGGGTCAAAATTAACCGCAATAGTCGATTGGCCAAAACCACGGCCGCTCTTTAACCTCTTTATCCTTTACATGAGTGGAAAATGATGTCAGGCTCTTTTCTTTAGTTTTGCGCACTTTATGAGAATCTTTAAGCGCATTTTTTTCTTTTTCGGGCTAATTATCTTGCCATTAGCGACCTATTCGCAAAATAAGCCCGGTCAGGAATTAAATATCCGAAAGGCCAAGGATGTTATAAAACTCGATGGCGAGTTGAATGAAAGCGATTGGCAAGCGGCCATTGTTGCCAAGGATTTCTTTTTAAACTACCCGGTGGACTCCTTACCTCCAACATTTCAATCGGAGGTCAGACTCACGTTCGATGAGCATAATTTTTATGTAGGTATTATTTGTTATGACAATAAGAGTTCCGACATCGTTCAGTCTTTGCGCAGGGATATTGATTGGGATAACAATGATAACATTGGGATTTACTTTGATCCGTTCAATGACTTCACGAATGGATTTTTCTTCACGATTACGCCCATGGGGATTCAGTCAGAAGGTACGATGTCAGGTGGAGGTGCCAATGATGATAGCTACAATAATAACTGGGATAATAAATGGTATTCGAAAGTAAAACGCTTGGATGATCGTTGGGTGGCTGAGATCGCCATACCCTTTAAAAGTATTCGATATAATTTGAGTGATTGGAACATTACTTTTTTACGAAACGATGTGAAGCGCAATCAGATCAGCAGCTGGATTGCTACACCAATTCAATTTATTCCTGCTTCTTTTAGTTACGCAGGCAAACTGATTTGGGAAGAGCTTCCGCCTCATCATAAGAGTAACATCTCGCTGATTCCGTATGCTGCCGGTGCGGTAAACCAGGATGTTGAAAATGACGAATCGACTAAAACCAAATTCAATGTTGGGTTCGATGCCAAAGTTGGATTAACACCTTCTCTCAACCTTGATCTTACTTTTAATCCCGACTTCTCGAATGTTGAAGTTGACCGACAGGTAATCAATCTAAGTCGATTTGAATTTGGATTCCCTGAACGAAGACAGTTTTTCCTTGAGAACAGCGATCTTTTTTCGCTACCCGGTTTCCCTGATTCACGACCATTCTTTTCAAGAAGAATAGGGTTAGCGAAAGACTCTTCTGATAATATTCAGAAAGTACAGATTCTGTATGGTGCGCGAATAAGCGGAAAGCTTGGAAAAAACTGGCGCATCGGACTGATGAACATGCAAACCAAAGAAAAGGAATCGTTGGGTTTGCCTGATCAAAATTATTCTGTTGCGGTGATACAGCGTCAGATATTTTCCCGATCTAATATTGGTTTTGTCTTTGTCAATAAACAATCACTCGGTTTAGGATCGTATGACTCAACGAAGTTCTATCACAGTAGTGTCCTGCGCGAAGTCACTCGAAATGGAAAAAAGCAAAATGAATTGAATACCTATAACCGTGTGTATGGTGCTGACTTTAATTTATTCACGGAAAGCAATACCTGGCAAGGCGATATGTATTATCATCGATCGGCTGATGCGTTTAGTGAAGATAAAAATTTTTCGCACGGTGTTTTCCTTGGTTACAATACACGAAATTTTGGTTTTAGTGTTGGTGAACAGGGGGTAGGAAAGAATTTTAATGCGGAGTCAGGTTTTGTTCCGGCACTCAATGTTTATCCCGGCTTTCTCGGAACATTTGCTGAAGTAAGAGGAAGGTTCTATCCAAAGAGTAAAACGATTGCTACTATGGGGCCGCAGGTTCAGTTGAATTACACCTTTACTCCCGATGGAACAGCAACGGATCGAAATATCGGGTTGAGTTATGATATTAATTTTTTAAATACATCGGGTATTGAATTGGGTGTTGGAAATAACTTTCAGCTGTTACCCGAGGATTTTAATCCCGTTGATCCCGAAGGAGATTCTACATTACTGGCGGGTCAATCGTTTGACTGGAATCTGATCTATGTAGAATATCAATCCGATTCGCGAAAGGTATTTAATGTAGGTGCACAGGCAAGTTATGGTGGCTATTATAATGGTACGTTATTTAATGTGGGTGGAGAATTGAATTACCGTTATCAGCCCTTTGGAAGTCTTTCTGTTGCGTTCGAGTATAACGACATTCGATTACCTCAGGAATACGGCTCCGCAAAGTTTATTTTAATTAGTCCGAGACTCGATTTAACGTTTACGGATAAATTATTCCTCACTACTTTTGTGCAGTATTCCAACAGAGACGACAATGTTAATTTAAATGCCCGGTTTCAGTGGCGATTTAAACCAGCGTCCGATTTCTTTGTTGTATACACAGAGAACTATTTCCCGGAAGCCCTTCATGTGAAGAACCGGGCTTTGGTTTTAAAAATTACGTATTGGTTAAATCTCTAGGTAGTGCTGAAGTCAACAAAAAGACGATTTTAGCGACACCTCTTCTAACTAATTCGTAAATCGTATTATCATTTACTTCAACGAACATGGCATTCAGTTTTTTCAAGAAATCAGATAAATCAGAGAAGAAGGAAGAGGTGCAGCATAATGGCCCGCATTATTTCGATCTTAAGGTTAAAAATATTATTCACGAAACGAAGGATGCTATTTCTATTGCATTCGAACAGCCGGCTGATAAAAAGATTATGTATAAATCGGGGCAATTCTTAACCCTGATTGTTTCCGTTCAGGGTAAAGAAGTGAGACGTGCGTATTCGCTTTGTAGTTCTCCTTTTATTGACGCTGATTTAGTGGTAACCATTAAACGGGTTGAAGAGGGTTTAATGTCAAACTGGTTGCCCGATCATTTAAAGGTAGGTGATATGGTAAAAGTGATGGAGCCGATGGGCCAATTCACTACAGAATATAAAAAAGATCAGAAGCGCCACCTCATTATGTTTGCTGGTGGTTCAGGCATTACACCTATGATGTCACTTATTAAAAGTACGCTCGATCAGGAGCCTGATAGTATCTGCTCTCTTATTTATTGTAATCGGGATATTGATAGTATCATTTTTAAGAATGCGTTTGACACATTGCAAACGGCAGACGAAGGTCGCTTTCATGTAATTCATATTTTAGATAACGCACCGATGAACTGGCAAGGCTATTCAGGCTTGTTGAGTCATGATATGCTCACTAAACTTTTCGAGCGTATTCCGGATTGGGGTATTGACAAGACCACTTACCTCATGTGCGGTCCTGAAGGCATGATGAAGAATGTAGACACCTTGCTTGAAGCGCGAAACATTCCGAAGTCAAAAATTTTCAAAGAGAGTTTTGTTCAAGGCACTATTAATAAAGACGCGAAGAAAGAACCGGAAACAACTTCAAGTGAACAGAAAGCGCGCGAAGTAACGATCCGTTATGATGGTCAGGAATACAAGGTAGTAGTGCAACCCAACCGCGCCATTTTAGAAACCGCATTGGATCAGGGAATTGACTTGCCGTACAGTTGTCAAAGTGGATTGTGCACCGCTTGTCGCGGAAAATGTCTTTCCGGAAAAGTGAAGTTAGATGAAGAAGAAGGATTGTCGCAATCCGAGCGTGCAGAAGGTTATGTGTTGACGTGTGTTGGTCATCCGCTGACGGATGATGTGGTGATTGAGATTGGGTAATGAATTTTTTATGAAACTAATTGGTTGCTAGTATATGTGCAACTTTTCGGTTTCTCAAAATTTTGGTTATTTTTTTTCAGGAACTTAAAATTCAGGTCAGGATAGAAGTATTGGTGAGTTGTACAAAGATTAATATCAACGTTTATGTGACAATCGCTGCGCCCCACCATTGCTTATATGCCGGTTAGACGTATGGGCTTTTCTGTCAGTCAGTCTTTGAGTTTTACAATACCTGTCCTGTATAAGTCCAACGCTTTTTGTAAAATATTTTCAATCGTCCTTACGCGTAAATCTTTGTTTGGATTAATTCTGAAAATCTTCATTCGGGAACGATTACCTTCTTCCAATTCAGGGTGGTCAAGGTGTTTTCCTTCTACCATCAGAATATACGGTTCATCTGTTTTTTTGTCAGTCCATAAATAACAGAACATCTTTTTCTTATAACAGAAACAAGGCATTCCCCACTTCTGTGTTTCGGAAATATTTGCGTCTTGTTTAAGAATTATAGTTCGTAAAGCAAGTAAGCAACTCTTGTTTGGCTCTACTTTATTCAAATAATAAGAATCAATTTCCCGAATCATAGTTGTTATCATTCTTGCTCTGCTGACAGTAAATCTTTGAAAGGATTTAGCATTATGCCTAACATTGTACATAAGCAATATCGCTTATATTTCTTTAACGTTCGAAAAAAAAGGTTTTTAAGAGATTCTGGCTTCCTCTATCTTTGCTCACTATCTTCTATCAACTACGTTCCTTAATCTACAATTATGCAAAACCTTCCCTGGAAAAAAATCGCCATCGGTGTTGTGGCCGTTGGCATTGTTGCCGTTGGCGTTTTTTATTTTATAAACAGTGCTGGCAAAAAGCCATCCGCTAGTTATATCAACCCTGCCTTTGGCGAATACATTACATCTTATACGGCTGGTGTGGTATCATCGGGCTCAACTATTCGAATCGTTCTTGCGAAGGATGCAGTTGATTCTTCAGCCATTGGGCAAGAAACTTCGGTTAAGCTGTTTGATTTTAGTCCGTCAATGAAAGGTAAAACTATTTGGCTCGATCGAAATACAGTTGAGTTCCGACCGGAAGCACGCATGGTTTCCGGACAAATTTATGAAGTGTCTTTTCAGTTGGGAAAACTCATGGAGGTAAATAAAGAGTTAACTGAATTTGAATACAGCTTCCAGGTAATGCCACAGAACTATGAAGTATCGATTGAAAATATAAAGCCTTATATAAAGACTGAACTTACGCGTCAACGTGTGGAAGGTATTCTAAACACAGCTGATTTTGCGGAAGATGGCGCGGTTGAGGGTATGGTGAAGGCAAAGCAGGAAGGGAAGGATTTGAAAGTAACGTGGACGCACACATCGGAAGGTAAACAGCACATGTTTACAGTCGAAGATGTTGCGCGAAAAGAAGCAGCAAGCAAAGTGAATTTGTCAGTCGATGGAAGCAGCATTGGAATCAAAACATCAGAAGAAAAGGAAATTGAAATTCCTGCCCTTGGTGATTTCAAAGTAGTGAATACAAAAGTAATTCAGAATCCAAATCAATATGTTGTTCTGCAATTTTCTGATCCGTTAAAGGAGAAGCAAGAACTGGGCGGACTCATCACCATTGAAGAAGACCGCAGTCTTACACTCGATTTTGAAATTCACGATAACGAAATCTGGGTATATCCTCCTGTTCGTCAGGCGGGTACGAAGACTATGCGCATTGAGGCAGGTGTTCGAAATATCAGCGATCACCGAATGAAGGAATCGTTGACTGCTGAGGTAACGTTTGAACAAATGAAACCACTGATTCGCTTTGTTGGTAAAGGGAATATCCTGCCAAGCACCGATGGACTGATCCTTCCGTTCGAAGCGGTGAACCTCAAAACAGTTGATTTAACCATCACCAAGATTTTTGAAAACAACATTCTTCAGTTTTTACAGGTGAATACCATTCAAGGTAATTATGATTTGAATCGTGTGGGTAGAATTGTGATGAAGAAGAAAGTGCAGTTGGACAACACCGGTATTACAGATCTTGGGAAATGGAATCGGTATACATTGGATCTGTCCACGTTGATCAACACCGAACCGGGAGCGATCTACCAGATTTCATTAGGATTTAAAAAACAATATTCGTCTTACATCTGCGAAGGTGAAGAAGACGACAATCAGGCTGAAGTTGAAGAAGAAAGTTTTTCAGACCAGGGTTATCAAGGCGATTATTATGAAGAAGATTATTATTACTATGATGATGATTACGATTGGGAGCAACGCGACAATCCATGTAATTCATCCTATTACAGCTCTTCATCCAGAACCATTAAGAAAAATGTTTTAGCATCTGATCTGGGCATTACCTCCAAACGTGGAGATGATGGCAACACAACTGTGTTTGTTACGGATTTGAAAACAACGGAGCCAGTCGCCAATGTGTCATTGGAATTCTATGATTTCCAACAACAGCTTTTAGGTACACTCACCACCGCATCTGATGGTAAAGCAGTTTTCAACTCGAAAGAAACTCCATTTGCCATTATCGCGAAGAATGGAGCGCAGCGCGGTTACTTGCGTCTGACTGATGGAGAGTCATTATCATTGAGTGGTTTTGATGTTTCGGGAGATTACATCAACAAAGGTTTGAAAGGATTTTTATATGGCGAACGCGGAGTATGGAGACCAGGCGATTCGTTGTATTTGAGTTTCATACTCGAAGACAAAAATAAAACGTTGCCTTCAGCACATCCCGTGGTTTTTGAATTGCAGAATCCACAAGGTATTGTTACAAATCGTCAGGTAAAATCAGGTTCAGAAAACGGATTCTATCTTTTTGTTACCAACACAGCATCCGATGCCCCAACAGGAAACTGGATGGCACGCGTGAAAGTCGGTGGAACAGAATTCACTCAACAAATAAAAATTGAAACGGTTAAGCCTAACCGATTAAAAATTCTTCTTGATTTCGGTACTGAAAAAATTACGGGTAGTACCATTACAGGTAATCTTGATGTGAAGTGGCTTCATGGCGCGCTCGGAAAAAATCTGAAAACAGCTTTCGATGTTACACTGATGAAATCGAACACGACCTTCACGAAATACGATGATTATATATTTGAAGAGCCGTCTGGTTCGTACACACCGGAAACACAAACTGTCTTTGAAGGCTCGACTGATGCCGAAGGAAAGGCAACCTTTAATGCAACGTTAGAATCGTCTGCTACCTTCCCCGGTTTTATGACGGCCGTATTCCGCGGAAAAGTTTTTGAAGAGAGCGGTAACTTCAGCATCGATCGCTTTAGTTTACCATACTATCCATACGAATCGTATGTAGGATTAAAAACTCCGAAGGGAGAGGAGTACAGTGGAATGCTTTACACGGATAGCACACACCGTATTGATGTAGCATTTTTAGATGTCGAAGGTAACCCGGTTGCGCGAAGTGAAGCGCAAATTAGTTTATATCGTTTAGAGCGGTATTGGTGGTGGGATAGTTCGCAGGATAATATTGCAAACTATGTTCAAGGTAATAATGCACAAGAGATTGCTTCAGGAACACTGAATGCTGCGAATGGAAAAGCAAGTTGGAAATTCTCTGTGCCGATGGCGGATTGGGGAACGTATTACATCCGCGTATGCGATCCGGTTTCAGGACATTGTACAGGTAAGACAGTTTACATTGATCAGCCAGGATATTACAGCAGATACAGTCGCCAGGATAAAGGCGGAGCAACGAAGCTTACCTTCTCTTCTGATAAAACAAAATATAATGTAGGCGAGAAAATAAAACTCACCATACCAAGCAGTGGACAAGGTCGCGCATTAGTGTCGATTGAAAACGGAAGTAAGATTCTGAATACCTTCTGGGTGGAAACACAGAAAGGTGATACACCATTCACCATTGATGCAACCGCAGAAATGACACCGAATATTTTTGTCAATGTCAGTTTGCTTCAGCCGCATTCACAAACGATCAGTGATTTACCTATTCGGTTGTATGGTGTTATCCCAATTGGTATTGAAGATCCGACAACACATATTGAGCCGGTCATTTCAATGCCGGAAGAAATAGAACCCGGACAAGAAGTAACCATAAAGGTTTCCGAAAAATCGAAACGCAAGATGACGTTTACGTTGGCCATGGTTGATGAAGGCCTGTTGGACATCACGAAATTTAAAACACCAGAACCGTGGAAGAAATTTTATGCACGCGAAGCACTCGGTGTTAAAACCTGGGATTTGTATGATGATGTAATGGGTGCCTTTGGTTCGCGCATTGAAAGATTGCTGGCCATTGGTGGTGATGATGAAATGAAAGCGAAGGAAGAAGATCCACGCGCTAATCGTTTTAAAGCCGTAGTGAAATTTTTTGGCCCGATTACGATTGATGGAGGAGCGGAAGAAATAAAATTCACAATGCCACAATACATTGGCTCTGTTAAGACCATGGTTGTTGCAGGCTATGAAGGTGCGTATGGACATGCAGAGAAAGTAACACCGGTACGTAAACCATTAATGGTGTTGGCAACCTTACCACGTGTATTAGGTCCTGAAGAAACATTGAAGCTTCCGATTAGTTTGTTTACACAAGACAAGAAAATTAAGAACGTAAAAATTGAAATCAAGACGAAAGGTCCGCTTTCACTTCCCAATGGCTCGTCGCGTAATGTGGTGATGTCACCATCCGGTGATCTTACCGTTGATTTTGATCTGGCTGTAAAATCAGAAACGGGCATCGGTAAAATTACTGTGATCGCTTCTTCGGGTTCAATTCAATCAACAGATGAAATTGAAATTGAAATCCGCAATCCAAATCCTCCAATCAGTCAGGTGTCGGATACATTCCTGGAAAAAGGAAAGACGTGGAATGGAAGTGTTGTTCCGGTTGGTGTGGCAGGAACGAATGCCGCGGTGCTGGAAATATCTACTATTCCTCCCATCAACCTGGGCTATCGTCTGAAGTATCTAATGGAATATCCACACGGATGTATTGAGCAAACTACTTCAGCAGCATTCCCACAACTGTATTTGGATGTGGTCAAAACGCTTACTGATCCAGAAAAAGCGAGAACAAAAAATAATGTAACAAAGGCGATCGAACGCATCAAGATGTTCATCACACGCGATGGTGGATTTGCGTATTGGCCAGGGTATGAGGATGCCGATAGTTGGGGAACAAGTTATGCTGGACATTTCTTAATTGAAGCCGAGAGCAAAGGATATTATGTTCCGGCTGATATGTTGAAGCGATGGAAAAAATACCAACGCAATAAAGCGATGGAGTGGAGACGAAATGAGTACAAGTATTATAACACAGATCATATTCAAGCTTATCGCTTATATACGTTAGCGGCTGCAGGAGCAGCAGAGCTTAGCGCAATGAACAGATTGCGTGAGATGCCCGACATTTCCGTTTCAACAAAATGGACACTGGCAGCTGCCTATGTTAAAGCAGGGCAACCAGAAGCGGCAAAGAAAATTGTAAATGCGCTGACCACGAAAATAAAACCGTATCAGGAAATGGGTTATTCATACGGCAGTGACTTGCGTGATAAAGCAATTATCCTTGAAACGCTTGTGTTGTTGGATGAAAAAGCAAAAGGCTTTGAGTTGCTAAAAGAGATTTCAGCACAACTCAGTTCAAACAGCTATTGGATGAGTACACAGACCGTGGCATTCTGTTTAAAATCCGTTGGATTGTTTGTATCGCAAGAGAAACGTGGCGACCTGAAATTTGCCTATACCTATGGAGGCAAGACCGTTCACGCGAGTACGGACTTACCACTTTCACAAGTTCCATTGTCGATTACAGGTGTGCAGAAGAGCGCCATCAACATCACCAATGAAAGTAACGGCAGTTTGTTTGTTCGTGTCATCAACACGGGCATACCAGCACGCGGATTGGAAGAAGCAGAAGAAAATAATCTTGTGCTGACTACAAGCTACTTCGATACAAAAGGAAATGTAATTGATCCAACCAAACTGGAGCAAGGAACGGAGTTCATTGTAAGTGTATCTGTAAAAAATCCTGGACTTCGTGGTCAGTATGAAAACTTAGCGTTGTCGCAAATATTTCCTTCAGGTTGGGAGATCAACAATCTTCGTTTGAATGATGATGAAAGCGTAGCCAAAACCGACCGCGGTAACTATCAGGACATTCGCGATGATCGGGTGTATACCTACTTCGATTTGTCTCCGGGAAGTGTGCGGACCTTCAACACGATACTCACTGCAAGTTATGCTGGAAGCTATTACTTACCTGCAGTGAGTTGTGAAGCGATGTATGATCATAGTATTTATGCGAGGAAGAAAGGACAGGTAGTGGAGGTAGTGAAGGCAGTGCCTGCTAATCCATAGTACAAATAATTAAGAGTCTGCATTCCCTTGTTGGTTAGAACACCAACAAGGGCGGCTGACGCGAGATGAATTTTATAAATTCACACGGTTTTTCTAATTTCATTCAAAATACAAACCCCCTACCTGTATGAAAAAGATTAGCTTATTCTCATTAATCTGTTTAATGAGTTCTATTGTTTCTTGTGACGATTCACCTCTTAAAGTATGTGCTTCATGTACCGAACAAAACAGCGGTGTTGTGGCGGACGATTATTGTGGCAATGCAGTTAGTGTTGATGTCTATATTAGTACACTTGAAAATACAGCAGGCCAGGATTGGCATTGCACGAAGCACTAATCCATTTTGTTGGTATTATTCGCTCACACGCAATCAATCACACTTAAAAAGCAGAGCGAACTAATAATTCCAAAACATCACACTTGCTTTACCTTTCCCTATTTTTGTAATTCATGAAAGGTAAATACAAGATTAGAGCAGCACTTAGCGTAACATTCGTTGCGTTGGTGATCTATTACTTTTGTTTGCCAAATACATTATTCAACGATCCTTACTCTACCGTGTTAGAAGATCAAAAGGGAGAACTACTTAGTGCTTCTATTGCTTCAGATGGTCAATGGCGTTTTCCGGAAGTCGACTCAGTGCCTAAAAAATTTGCGCAAGCTTTGATTGCTTTTGAAGATAAGCGTTTTCGAAGTCATGGAGGAGTTGATTTGCGTTCGCTTGGTCGTGCTATGAAACAAAATATTCAGGCTGGTGAAGTGAAGAGTGGCGGAAGTACCATTACGATGCAGGTCATCCGACTTTCAAGAAAAGGGAAACCGCGATCTCTTTTTCAAAAAGCAATTGAAATTGTAATGGCCACGCGACTTGAATTTCTATATTCGAAAGATGAGATCATCGGATTGTATGCATCACATGCACCCTTTGGTGGAAACGTTGTGGGACTGGAAGCTGCATGTTGGCGTTACTTTGGCCGCGATCCGCAAGAACTTTCATGGGGAGAAGCTACACTGTTAGCGGTGTTGCCTAATGCGCCATCGTTGATTCATCCTGGTAAAAATAGAGACCGGTTAAAAGCAAAGCGTGATAAACTTCTCGATCGGCTACAAGCAATAGGTATGATTGATGCATTCACTTGCTCATTAGCAAAGGATGAACCCATCCCTGAAGCGCCACAACCTTTACCACGTCATGCAAGACATTTATTGGCAAGAATATCAAACGAGGGTTATGCTCAGAAGAAAGTTCAATCTACTATACAAGCGCAACTGCAAATACGAGTCGAACAAATTATTCATGATCATCATCAGCGATTGAAAGCGAATCAGGTTTTTAATGCTGCGGCTATCGTGGTCGAGGTAAGTACAGGTAATGTATTGGCATATGTAGGCAACACCGAAGTGCAGGAACGGGGGCAGTATGGAGATGCCGTTGATGTTATCACATCGCCACGTAGCACAGGGAGTATTTTAAAACCTTTTCTTTTTGCTGCAATGTTGGATGAAGGCAAGATGCTTTCCGGAACATTGCAGCCTGATATACCCACCATGATCAATGGATTTGCTCCACAAAATTTTTCATTGAGTTATGATGGCGCAGTGCCTGCAAACAGAGCGTTGATTCGTTCGCTTAATATTCCAGCAGTACACATGTTACGGAATTATCGATACGAGAAGTTTCATTCACTGCTAAAAAATCTTGGCATGTCTACGTTAGACAAGCCTGCTGATCATTATGGACTCTCCCTTATTTTAGGTGGAGCAGAAGGAACGTTATGGGATGTGAGTGGTATGTATGCTTCAATGGCCAGAACATTGAATAATTTCTTTGAACATCCCGGAAGGAATAAGTATAACCGAAATGATTTTCATTCATTGCGAGTCATTGCTCAAGATTTGACAGAGACTAATCAGAAAGATGGAGCACCAAACTTAGAAGATAATTCCACTCTGAGCGCAGCATCAATTTATCAAACCTTTGATGTGTTGAAAGAAGTTTATCGACCAGGTGAAGAAACGGGGTGGAGGTATTTCAGTCATTCAAAGAAAATTGCATGGAAGACAGGAACAAGTTTTGGCTTTCGCGATGCGTGGGCGGTTGGTGTAACACCTGGTTATGTAGTAGGTGTATGGGTTGGCAATGCTGATGGAGAAGGAAGGCCAGGACTTACCGGAACAGAGGCAGCATCACCGGTGATGTTTGATATCTTCTCCCAACTTCCAAACACAGGATGGTTTCAACAACCTAAAACAGAAATGGAGCAGATTACGATTTGCTCCTTAAGTGGACATCGCAACACTATGTTATGTGATAAGGTTGATACAGTATGGGTAACAAAAGCAGGTTTACAGACAGTACTATGTTCGTATCACAAGAAGGTGCACCTTTCATCAAACAAAAAGTTTAGGGTACACAGCGAGTGTGAATCACTTGATAAAATGATTGATGCAAATTGGTTTGTGTTGCCACCATCGCAGGAATATTATTACAGACAGCGGAATGCATCCTATAAAGCTGTGCCACCTTTTCGAAGTGATTGCCAGGCTGCATCTCCACTGGTTGCCATGGATTTGATTTACCCCAAACCCAATGCTAAAATCTTTATTCCCCGGGAACTGGATGGGAAATTGGGGAGTGCGTTATTTGAACTTGCTCACCGAAATCCTACAACCAAAGTCTATTGGCACTTGGATGGGAATTATATAGGAAGCACTCAAAAAACCCACCGTCTACCATTAAAAGCTGGTTTGGGAAAACACAAGCTGACATTAGTGGATGAGAATGGAGAATCGTTAGAGCAGCTATTTGAAATTCTTTAGTATTCTAATTAGCTGACAGGTAACACATTACTTGAATTGCATTAATTCTTTACTATATTTGTGTTAGGTTTATTGCCTATAGATTAAAACCATGTGCTATGAAGACCCCGAGATTTTTTGCACTGGTGGGCATTTTTTCAGCTTTTATAGTATTTCAGCCCACCGTTGCTGCGCGTCAAGAACATCAAAATTTAACCGAAATACCCAATTTCGTGGTAATCGGTGCATTTGCCATTCCTAATAATGCAAAGCGATTTACCGAGCAAGCGAATAAAAAACACCTGCATGCTCAGTTTATGATCAACCCCAATCGCAACCTTTATTATGTTTATGTGCTCAGCACAATTGATCGTGCCGAGGCCATTGACGAAGCCTTGAGGTTAAGGAAACTACCCGAATTTTCTGACACATGGGTTTATAATGGAATGTTGGGTAACGTGGTGGCAGGTTCAGTGCAGCAAATATCATCACGCGGAATGGACATTAACCCGGTAACGGAACAAAAGATTGAACATGTTCAGGGAGATGACCGTACTCAAAATATAACGCCTTCCAGTACAACAACTACAATTCAGGTAGCAGAATCAGCTCGGCAGAATACATCAGCAGAAACGCAATCAACTGTTGCACAACGGTCGCCCTCTACAGGCACTGAACCAAAAACGGATCAGGCTTCAGAACTTGATCGTGGTGTTGAAGGTGCTAATTTCTTTTTCAAAATTTTCAGAACAATAGACAATGAGTCGGTTGAAGGTGATATTGATGTAATTGACATCGATCGCACGCGCAAGATGGGAACCTATAAAGGTAACATGGGTGTGAAGGTTTCAAATCCTGCAAATAAAAGTGGCAATGTATCCCTGGTATGTGAGGTCTTTGGATATCGTAAAGTGCAACGCGATGTTAGTTATACAGCACCAGAAGGTGAGGGCATTGAGAAAAATGAAAATGGTGCAGTAGTAGTACCATTCGAATTGGTTCGCTTACAGAAAGGTGACATTGCAGTAATGTATAATGTTTACTTCTTTAAAGATGCATCCATTATGCGACCTGAGTCTCGCTTTGAAGTAACTAGTTTGCTTGATATGCTGAAGGAGAACCCGAAATATAAAATCAAAATACACGGCCATGCCAATGGAGGCGCTCATGGTAAAATCATTTCGATGGGTAAGACCAGTACCAGCTTCTTTGCGCTAAATGATACAAAGGAGGGTTTTGGTTCTGCAAAAGAATTGTCAGAAGAACGGGCCTCTATCATTCGCGATTATTTATTGACTAACGGAATTGAAGCAAACCGTATGCAGGTTAAAGCATGGGGAGGCAAGCGCCCGATTCACGACAAGCACAGTGCACGTGCACAAGAAAACGTTCGCGTTGAAATTGAAATACTGGAGAACTGATTTTTTGATATTGTTAAAATAGCGAGGCCAATGATGAATTTCATAATTGGCCTTTTGCTTATGTAGTCATCGCCTTTAGTACATCATGCTGTGTAATGATGTGTACTTTTTCCTGTGCATCGCGAATGAGTACAGCTTTGTTGTCTTTGTTCAATAGAGAAGAGAGCACATCCAGCGTGCTGTCAGGTGCAACAAAGAGCATAGGCTTGTCCATAACTTCGCCTACTTGTTTTTGCTGAAGTTGTGGATCAGACATTATTTTCTCTAACAAACCTGAAGAACTTACGCTTCCAATGAACTGACCATTTTCCGTTACCGGGATTTGATCAATGCCTTGTTTGTTCATCACCGAAATAGCTTCACTTACTTTTGAATCCTTATTGACAGTGAACAGACTGTCTTTTCCATTGCGATGTGCAATGATGTCACGGGCAGAACCGAATGCACGGGTTTCGAGGAAACCGTGATCTTTCATCCACTGATCATTATATACCTTTGCTAAGTAGCGCGTTCCATGATCGGGCAACAGAATTACCATTACATCATCTTTCTTTAAATGCTCGCGAGCATATTCAAGCGCACCATGAATAGCTGAACCACTTGACCATCCCACAAAAAGGCCTTCTTCACGAGACAATCTTCTTGCTCCAATGGCGCCATCTTTATCCGTCACTTTAATGAAGTGATCAATCACATCGAAGTTTACATTCTTTGGCAGGATGTCTTCACCAAATCCTTCTGTTAGGTAGGGATAGATTTCATTTTCATCAAAGAGGCCTGTTTCTTTGTATTTTTTAAACACCGAGCCGTAGGTATCAATACCAACGGTAACAATATTTTTGTTTTGCTCTTTCAAATATTTAGCGGTGCCACACATCGAACCACCTGTTCCTACTGTTGCCACATAGTGCGTGATCTTGCCTTCTGTCTGCTTCCAGATTTCAGGACCGGTTGTTTCGTAATGCGCTGCAGTGTTTGAGAGATTATCGTATTGGTTTGGATAATATGAATTCGGAATTTCCTTATTCAGCTTACGCGCAATAGAATAATATGAACGGGGATCATCTGGAGTAACGTTAGTAGGACAAACAATTACTTCGGCGCCAACTGATTTTAAAATGTTAATCTTCTCTTGTGATTGCTTATCGGCCATCGTAAAAATGCAACGATATCCTTTTGCGACAGCAGCAAGCGCAAGGCCCATACCTGTATTTCCGGAAGTACCTTCAATGATCGTTCCCCCTGGTTTTAAGAGCCCTGCTTTTTCAGCATCTTCAATCATCTTCAATGCCATGCGGTCTTTGGTGGAGTTGCCCGGGTTGAAATATTCAACTTTAGCAATGATCGTTCCTGCAATACCCTTCGTCATTTTATTCAACTTCACCAGCGGGGTATTACCGATGGTTTCAACTATGGAGTTATAAATCATTTGGATGTTGTTTCAGTAAACAAAACTACGAAAACCATTCGAATAGAATGATGGCTTTATTCGTTGACGAAAATTGAGATGAAAAGTCGTTGCGGACGCGACGCTGACAAATGAGTTTGCTACTGAATTTACGAATTCGCCCCAGCGAGAAGGTATAGAACGGCCATTCTAACAGCTACTCCATTTTCAACCTGATCGAGAATAATAGAATGGGATGAATCTGCGGCATCACTGCTCAATTCAACACCGCGGTTTATTGGACCGGGATGCATGATGACAATAGGCTTCTTTAAACTGTCCAATATTTTTTTGGTGATACCGTAATACAACGAATACTCACGAAGAGAAGGAAAGTATTTAATATGTTGTCGCTCGAGCTGAATACGAAGGACGTTTGCCACATCGCACCATTGCAAGGCTTTGCGCACATCAAATTCAACTTCTACACCAAGGTGTTTAATGAATTTAGGAAGCAGGGTGGGAGGTCCACAGACCATTACCTTGGCCCCTAATTTCTGTAGCGCAAAAATATTGGAGAGGGCAACTCGTGAGTGAAGTATGTCACCGATAATCGCAATCTTCTTTCCAGATACATCTCCCAGTTTTTCACGAATGGAAAAAGCATCGAGTAAAGCTTGTGTAGGATGTTCGTGTGTGCCGTCGCCAGCGTTTACAATGTTGGCGTTAATGTGCTTGGCTAAATAATGTGGTGCGCCAGGACTAGCATGTCGCATCACAATCATATCTACCTTCATGGCTAAGATATTGTTGACGGTATCGAGCAACGTCTCGCCCTTCTTTACAGAACTGTTGGATGCAGAAAAATTAATGACATCAGCCGACAATCGTTTCTGTGCAAGCTCAAAAGATAATCGGGTGCGAGTAGAGTTTTCGAAGAATACATTGGCGATGGTTACATCGCGAAGTGAGGGTACCTTCTTGATTGGTCGGTTAATGACCTCTTTAAAATTATCGGCTGTTTCAAAAATAAGTTCAATGTCTTCACGAGTGATGTCCTTAATACCAAGCAGGTGTTTTTGACTGAGTTTAGACATAGACCTTAATCCTTATTAATCAACCAGATTTTATTTTGTTTATGACCTTGTGCTTCCAACTCCACTAAAACGCGTTGAGAGGTAAGCGTATTTACAGTCTTGCCAACATAGTTAGCGGCAATAGGTAATTCACGATTGTATTTGCGATCGATAAGCACAACCAATTCTACAGTGGCAGGTCTTCCGAAAGCAATCATCGAATCCATGGCGGCACGAATGGATCGCCCGGTAAAAAGAACGTCATCTACGAGCACAACTTTTTTGCCTTCAATGATGAAGGGTATGCGTGTCTCACTAGCCTTGGCAGGAATTTCCCTTCTGCGAAAATCATCGCGATGAAAGGTGGCATCCAGGTAGCCCAATGGGATATCTTTTTTTATGTCTTTCTCTAGTTTTTTATGAAGGATTTCGGCTACAAAAATGCCTCGTGGCTGCATTCCGATAATAACGGTTTCTGAGAAATCGTTGTGATTTTCAATTAATTGCTGACAAAGACGGCTAATGGTGAGGTCGAGGAGATCGGAATCAAGTATGAGTTTTTTCTGCATAGCCGCGGGGCAAATATAGTGATTTCACCTTTACCTAGTTCCTACTTACTATCGCAAAATTCGGAATAAGCCGTTCACTTTATTTCTTCCCCACTTTCAACAATGCTATAATCGCAATGATTACCCAAACAATATTGATGAAAGCGTTTGGGAAAGCTTCTTTATAAACCGAATAAACAATGAGCAATAATCCACCGGTGAGATTCAAAACATAAAAGAGAATGGAGTCGGATTTTATTTTCTGATAGCTGTTCAGGCCATAGGCAGCCAATACTTCTACCGAGCCAATCCATCCCAGAATATTAATGAAGAGATCCATGAAGCGTTACAAACAGATTAACCTTGGGCAGATTTTTTCTTAAAGACTTTTCGTTTGCTAAGGTAGAAGAAATTCAATCCACCAATAATTGTAAGTACACCCAGAATAACAAGCACTATAAATAAACGGCTTCTTTGCAATTCAAGTTTGGTGATCACATCGTCTTTTTTCAGAATATCCAATTCTTTTTCCTTTTGCTGAAAGCCAACAATCATTTCCATCTGAGCGATGTTGCGACTACTTTCTTCACCATAAATTCTTTCGCGTGCTTCATCGTATTTCACTTCTGTTTGATAGGCCTGTTTCCAATCACCCATGTTGGCAAAATTTTCAGCAACTGCTTTATAAATGGCAGGTAAGAATGAATAGGCTTGAAGTTCACTGCAAAGTGCTGAAGCCTCATCTAAATATACTTTGGCAGGCTTCGGCTGCTTACCTTTTGCGTGGGCAATACCTAAGTTAGTTACAATATTGAGTACGCTTAGCTTGTTGTTATTTTCACGTTCGAGGGCAAGCGCTTTTTCGTAATGTTCAATTGCATTAGCATAGTTTCCTTGCTTAAAAAATATGTTCCCCATGTTTATAAGCGGATCTGCATATTTATCACCTCGTTTCTCAGCCAATTGATAAGCTTCAGAAAAATATTTCATTGCCTTGTCATATTGCTGCATTTCAATGTTCAGATTGCCCAGGTTGTTCATTGACCCAATCATTCTATTTTGATCATCCAATTCTAAAAACAGGTTGTATGATTCTTCCAGATACTTCATGGCCTGCGCATAATCTTTTTTTATAGCGTAGATGTTAGAGATGTTATTCTTTGTTGTAGCAATACCCTCTTTGTTCTGAATCTCCTCATACAATTTTAATGAGGTCATGTAATAGTCAAGTGACTTATCAAAAGCACCTTGGTTTTTATAAGCAATTCCTAAGTTGTTATAGGATGCAGCCATTCCTCTTTTATCGTTTATTTCTGTAGCCAGGTTTAAAGCTTCACGAGTGTAGCCAACTGCTTTTACAGGTTCACTTTGCACACTGGCACGAAACAGTTCATTCAAGGTCTTAACTTTTCGCTCGTTTTTGGTGGTGTCCAATACTCCTAACAAACTGTCAATCTTTTGTCCGAATAGAGTGGAAGTGAGGAGTAGACAAAATACGAGGATAGAAAGGGTTTTGATCTTCATGGTCATGGTATAAATCAGTTAAAATTAACAACTATTCTTCATATTCCGCATTTGGGAGCTGAAGCTGCCGTTAAAGTAAATTTTCTTCCCAATGAAGAGGATTTTAATGACTTTACATCTATTACACGTGGACTATGAAAAATCAATTCAGCCTGTTTTTTTTGTTGTTTGGGATTATCTCCAGCATTTCAAGTGAGGCGCAGACAGACCAGGATAATATCAAGGATGTGATCAATCGCGTATTCAGCGGTATGGAAAAGGGCGATAGTGCAAAATTACATTCCACTTTCGCAGATCAGGTTACAATGGCTACAATCTTTCGTGATAAAAGCAATGCCCCAGTTATAAAACGTGAATCTTCCATCACTGATTTCTTAAAAGCTGTCGGAACACCACATGCCGAAATTTGGTATGAAGAAATCTGGAACTTAAAAATTCAAATCGATGGAGATTTTGCCCAGGTGTGGTGTGATTATGCTTTTTATGTAGGCAACAAATTCAGTCACTGCGGAGTGGATGCATTTCATTTGTATAAAGATAAAGATGGATGGAAGATTTTTCATCTGGCCGATACAAGAAAGAAAATTGTGTAATACCTTCTGAAATTCAAGCAAAGCATAAGTAATCAATTACCTGTTATGATGAAGAACATTCTGCTGATTCTTGCATTGGCGATCTTTACGTTTACCGTTACAGCACAAAAAAATACAATTACTACGTTTATCCTCGTGCGCCATGCAGAGAAGGGTAGTGATGGAACGAAAGACCCTGATCTAAAACCAGAAGGCATTGAGCGTGCGGCACGTTTGTCTGTTATGCTAAATAATATACCGGTTGATGCGATCTACTCTACCAATTTTAAACGAACAAAAAACACAGTACTACCCTTTGCAAGTACAAAAGGTTTATCGGTGAAGATGTACGAAGCTTTTAAAGAGGAAGAAATCGATAGCATGTTGAAGAAGCATTCGGGAGGTACTGTTCTAATTAGTGGACATTCCAACAATATTCCCTGGATAGCCAATCTCTTAATTGGAAAACAAGAGTATAGTGACTTTAATGATGATTATGGAAACATATTTATCGTTTCTGTTGTCGAGAAAGGTAAGTTGGCAAAAGTCACATTGCTTCGGTACTAAGAAGAAGCTAAAGTCTAATCCGGACTTGCAGTTTAATATCATCCCGGATATTTCCATCAATCATATCAACACCTGAACCAATCTCCTCGCGATCAGTAAAACGGGTATGCATGTATCGAACCCAAAGAGTAATATGACGATTCGCTTTGAACTCCACCATGATCATGTTGCGAATGCCTACTCCATCATAGGCAGGTAATGAGTAGGCGAGCCAGACATCCCGTTCGTAAACATATTGTCGGTTGTCATAATCATCCGTGTCAAATTGTGCATGTCGCGCAGTGATTTCGAACTTACCAAGTTCGAAAGAAACATCCTGTATCAAGGCAAGGCCATTGGTTGTGTTATGATTGAAATTGAAGGTGCTAAACTGTGCCCGTGATTTTAATTTTATTTTTCCTCCGATGCCATAATCAAAGTTGACCCAATAATTGTGTTTTTTACCCAACGCAGTTTTATACAAGTTGCTATCGTCTGAAAGATTTCGAAGTTTGGATTCTTCACGTGCCTGAAGAAAGATGTTTACAGTCTTTGAGGGTTGATACGTAAATCGAAGCAGCCATTCATGTCCATTAGATGGAGCATAATTTCTGAATTTTAACCAGGGAAAAGTAAAGAGATCAAAGTATCCTACAGCGCTAAATTGTTTGTTGAAGCGATATTTCCAACCCCAATACATTCCACTTTCATTTTGTGTGACACTGCTTTCTGCAAAACCATTGGAATAAAATGAAAAATAATCACGATCGTATTTTCTATAGACAAGCGAGGCGTCAAGTTTAGTAGTTAGGCTCCAAAGTATTCCAGCAAGGTGTGCTGTTCCTCGTCCAATAGAATTTGCTACCTCACTGAAGAAGGTAATGTTTTGAAATGTGTAGTTCAGATAAAGGCCAATATTTTGGTTCCGAATTCCACTAAATGAAAATTGATTATATGCTGTAGACGATCGAAGAACAGGTGCTGAAAACAATACCTGATTGAACATGATGCCAGCATCAAGTTGATTTTTCTTGAACTGAATTACACCTCCATAGTTCTGCTCATTGATTTTCTTTCGTGTAGTCAACTCAACTTCATTTCGATGTAATCCGGTTTGCTGAAAAGAAGAAATTGTTTCATCGCCCTCCTGATCAGTAAGACGTGCATCGCGATTGGTGTAGGAGTAAAACCCTGAAATAAAAATATATTTTGATATTGAAAGGGTAGTTGCAGCACCTCGTAAAGACCCTGCTTCGTAAACAGACGTGTAAGGTAACAGACCAATGTTACTTCTCCTCGTAGTCGAAATGGTTTCTCCGCCTTTACCCATACCGAAGATGCCGCCTAACATTAATCCTTGGCCGAATTGATTTTGATAATCGCCTATGATTAGATTTTTTATTCTTCCTTTGTTTTGAACTTGTGCGTGAAAGGAGATGTAGTCCATTCCGTATTTCTTTTCAGAAGGACTCCATGTTATTTGTTCGCCAGCGTCTTTTTCAAGAGTAAAACCCAAACTAAAATCGTTTGGCTTGCTTGACCGAAACCGTGCGTACAATTTGTTTGGCGAGCCAAGAAATTGTTGTTCGGAATCAGTGTCTGATTTATATCCCCTCTTTTCCTGCAATGTTCTTTCATATCGTAGCAGAAAATAATGATCTCCTTCTGTTTTTACTCTCTTCCAGCTTTTGGAATTTAATATAGAAGAAGGGTCATTGACTTTTACAAAGGGCAGAAGTTTGTAAAGTATTGCTAAATCAAATCCAGAAATTGCTTGTAGTTCATATATTGAAATGAAATTTCCGTTTTCGTTTCGGTACTGAATAAGATTATTCAGTTGAGCTTCTGTTAGTACTCTTAAAAAACGTAGCTCTTCTACGGTTGCCTTATTTAGATCCATTGGTTCGGCCAATAGTTGCACTAAGTTATCATAGAGTTCTTCATAGTTTAAATCGAGATCTTGAAATCCATAAAGTTCATCGGCAATCTCGTTTAAATTGATTTCTTTTCTGACGTACTCTTGTGCCATACAATTGTAAAGGCATGGATTGTTTAACAGTAGTACGAGTAGAAACAGCGAAAATAAAATGGAAGTCGATTTCATTTTGATTTAAATTGATAACCAACGGTTGCCTGATGTCGCCCACCAATATTCAGGTAATGAGCGTACGCATAATCCAAACTAAATTTCTTTGACTTAAAACCAAAACCAGCGAAACCGGCATTGGGATTAATATTAAAACCTGTTCTGAAAATAAATTTGGTATGTACTTTATATTCCAGACCTGCTTTCCACGTAGCATCATAATCAAGATCTTTTCTGATCTCTGTCGCGATATTTATTTTGTCTGTTGTTTTAAAGGAAAGACCGAGTGTTAATAGAGTAGGTAGTTGTTCTTCATCATTACGTGATATTTTGGGCTGATTGATGTTGGTAATGTATGCGCCTATGGATATAATTGGTGTAAGTCGTGCAATGCCACCAACGCTTACACTCACTGCATCATTTCGCCCGAAACCTTCTCTGTTATATTGAATGTAGTTAATGCTCACTCCAAGGGATGCCAAACCGAACGTACTGGCAAAACTTCCACTGAGAATTTGTTCGTTGTATAGGTTATCACCGAAGCGATAAATACCTAGGCCGCCAACTCCAACTTTAGTTGGAGTTGAGAAAACAGCCGCCATTTTATTGAAATTTTTGAAAGAAAGCTGAGCATCATAACTGAACGCGACAGTTATGTGACTGACTTCTGCAAGCCCTGCTACATTGTTAAAGACTGACCATTCATCTTGTAGACAAGATGATGTATAGCCCATACCGCTTGAGCGTGCGCCCATTAGGGTTGATGAACTCTGCGCTCTTAAAATGAGGGAAACGGAAATCAGTATAACTGACAACGGTATTGATCTTATCACAACGGGTTAATTTAATTGAATGAAGATACATCAATCGCCGAAATAAAAGCAAGAGTTCAGTACTCAAAATTTTCAAAAAAGTATTGGAATGAATTTTCTGGCAGACTTTGCCAATCAATTGATTCAATTAAAATTCTTTTTTCACATTAAAAAAGAAACCATGATCACCCTCTGCATTGAAAGTGTATTCAAAACGGAATACAACATCATACGAACCCACCACATCAATACCTCCACCAGCACTGTAAATAAATTTATCTGTCAGGAGGCGGCCATTTGTATAGTTTGGATAATTCTTCACATAACCAACATCAGCATAGGTTTTTAAGTAGATTGATATTGGTACGTGTTTGAATTGGTCAATAGGCATTGACGACCAGTGATATTGTCGGGAGAAGAGAAGTTTTTTGAAAGTTGTTTTGTTGATGGCGTAGATTGGACCTTCTATTACATAGATCTCATAACCCCGAAGAATTTGTCTGCGATATCCAAGCGCACCATAATTGTAGTACGGTAATTTAGCGGGCGTGCTCCAGTACGCGCCTGTCAGATTGGATAAATAGAAATTATGCTTCAACGGAATGTAGCGTGCAAATGAAGCACTGATCTCGGTTTTGTTAACATCTGCTTTTGTGCTTAAACCAGTTTGGCTTGCATTAAGGTTGAAGTAATGTCCTTTAAGCGGGTAGCCTATATAATCACGATGATCGGAAGTAAATCCATACGAAACGGTGGTGTAATCCTGCTGCTTTGCTTCGTTTCCAAAAAAATTACGGTTACTGCTTACTATGGTGTCGGCAATATTATTGTTCCGATAATCAACCCGAAGCGAATGAGATTCATAAAATGAATTACGGTAGGAGTAGGTTATAGCTCCTCCCCAGGTTGTTTTGATAATCTTGTCAGCTTCAATGAATTCAAGTTTGTGATCTATTGTTTTTGATGCTACATTTTTGGCTTCGTCATAATCCATATCGATGAGGAGCCCTTGTTTTTGGTTTTTATCAATGTATGGAAATCGATAACTTAAACTGAACTTTCGTTGAAACCCAAGCTGAGCAGCAAACCGTAAAGTTTCATTTCGCCCACGCATATTATACTGGTAAAGTTTTACACCATAGTTTACCCTCGAAAAATCATGATTATAGTTTTGCCACCATTCGTTAAAATTCCGATCGGAGAGTTGAAAAATAATCGAAGGGAAGGTATACCAGCGCTCATCAACATTGATCAATAAATCAAATGTATTCTTCTCAAGCTCCAGAACTTTAAGTTCTACAGTATTAAACAATCTTGTATTGATGAGTTTCTTTTTGTCTAAATCAAGAACACCCAGCAGGTCACCACTATAAATCAGATCGCCTGTTTTGTAGGTAAGCTCTCTCAGAATAATCTGGTCGCGCGTAATGCTGTTGCCAATAATAAAAATCCGGTTTAGGGTAAGAAACCTGCCGGTGCTGTCCATAACAACTTTGCTATTTGCCGGACGCTTTATTGAATCAGACAATATTATGCCCGCCGGAATTTTATCACCTCCGTTGGGTAGAATACTGAGCAAACTGATAATCAATACAAACATGGTGCAACGCTAAGACCTTCAATGAGTAAATAAGTTTAACGTTACTTCTTCTTCGTTAAATATTTTGTTTTGCCTTTTGGCTAAAAGAATACAGCAAGATGATGATACCTGCTATAAACAAAGGAATACTAAGTATTTGTCCCATGTTGATAGGTAGGTCTTGCTCGAAAGCTTCCTGGTTTTCTTTTAAAAATTCATAGAAAAACCGTAAACCAAAACACACCATTAGAAAGATACCGAGTAGTCTGCCCGGAGGAAGGTTTTCTTTATAATGTGCCCAGGTTAAAAAGAGTAATGCAAATAAAAATACGCATGAAATGGATTCGTACAACTGTGAAGGATGACGCGCAATACCAAAGGCTTTTGTACGTGTTGCAAAAGCTCCATTTTCTTGTTTGGCAATCTGATAATCTAAATGAAGTTCTTGAGGTATCTCAATAAATTCGTAGAGCCTCCTGTTGATTATATCTTTCACCTTAAAATCCATCAGTGCATTGACCTGAAGCTCGGTTGTGCCAGGTTTAAAGAATATGTAAAGTAGTATAGGTACTCGTCCATTGGATCCTTCAGGAAGCGAGTCATTTTTAATGTAGCCTACTGATTCAACAATGCCATCGCTATCTATCTTTTTATCCTTTATTGTCTCTGTTAAGTTTCCTACAAAAACAATTCCCCAAGGTTTGTTTGTTGGTTTTCCAATGATTTCTGAATTAACGTAGTTACCAAAGCGAATCATAGCTCCGGCAAGTGCAACGAGTATAACAATTCGGTCCACTACCTGGAGATAAGATTGGCCAGGTCTCTTTCTTTTCTGAATGAATGATTTCTTTTTCCCTGTTGATTCAGTGCCATTACCTGGAGAGCCAAACGAATAATTAGTATATACCCAAAGCGCAAATAGAATACCGATGGCAGCGCCATGACTTGCTAATCCTTGAAATCCAATGAAGCGGAAAGGGCTGAACTCTACTGGAAGGATAATGCCAAGTGGATCTTCTAAAAACATTTCAGGCTCGTAAAAGATGATATGGCCGAAACGGGCGCCCAAAATGGTGGCCACTACCATATAAATTGTAAGAGTGTCAACATCTCTTTCAGGCTTACCTTCTTTTTTATAGATGTAATAGAAGATTTGCTGACCAATTAAAAAGGCCAATGCGAAAAAAAGTCCGTACCAGCGCAAGGAAAACGGCCCAATTGCTATAATCTCAGGATTTGCGTTCCAAATAATGTAACTCAGTATTGCCATAAGGGGCAAATATAAACTTCAACGGGCATTATTCAAGACCATGTTATATTAAGCCTTAATGGATTATTTAACGATTTTTTAACTGTTCCAACTCCTCTTCAAAGCCGGAAGAAAGAATGGGGAATCGGCACCATGTACGTGGATCAACATTTAAATCATCTAAGTGGAATGCGGGCGCCAACCGCTCGCGCTTCCATTGATTGGCCGACCAGAGTTTGAAGAATTTTTGAATATAGGTTTTCAGTTGAACGGGTTCATATCCATTTTGAACCAAGATGTCAAAAACTTGTACCGGTGACTGTCGATTTAAGATCGCTTGTTCTTCAATCTCATTTAAAACTGAATACGGCATTAAATCCGATTCGTCAGTTTGATGTCGCTCCAACGGACGAAGCTCTGCAGTGGGTTGCAAATTGTTTACGGGACGTAAACCCATATGATTCAATTCTTTTTCAGCCCATTTTAGCCATTGAAGAATAAATATTTTGCTTAAGCCAGCAATGGGGGCAAAGCTTCCACTGGTGTCGCCATCCATGGTGGCATAACCTACATCTCCTTCACTTCGGTTTGATGTTGTAAGCAATACAGCACGCTTTACATTGGCCAGCATCCAAATGATTGGAGATCGAGATCGCGCTTGAATATTTTGTAAGGTAATATCATCTGTTTCCCATTGGAGTTTGCGGCCGATGGCATTTTCTATTTTAGATGTATAGGAAGTTACATCTTCATCAATTTTCCAATGATGAAATTCTGCTCCGATAGATTGCGCCAGAGTCTCAGCCGCTGTAAACGTTTCAACGGATGAATTCTTTGTTCCTTGATAAGCACAGGTAAGTAATTTGCTGACGGCATCTTCCCAATCCTTTACCCCTTGCGGAAGATTGAGTTGTTGACAGAATTTTTCAATTCCGAGTTCAGCAATTCCGCGCTTTACCATTTCAGCAACCATGATGGCGCACGAAGACGAATCGGCACCACCGCTTAAGGAAAGTACAAATCCGTTCGATTTACTTTTTCGAACGTAATCAAATAATCCCAGCGATACAGCGCGCGAGAGTTCTTCATTTTTTTCTTTTTGATCGTTTGAAGCTACTGCAATTGAATTTTCCAGATGGTCTACATTCACTTCTGTTGCTAGCAATGAAAAATTTTGGAAGGAAAATCGTTTGTTTACAGCCAGCAACTTTCCGTTTTGTCCAATGATGACATCGCCATCGTAAATCATGCGACCCGCTTCGTTACCTAATAAATTTACAAAGAGGTAAACGCAGTTAAATTCTTTCGACCCATCAATCACGACTTCTCTTTCGCGCAATTCACTTTTGCCCATTGCAAAGTGACTTGCACTGGGATTGAGAATCAGATCAACACCTCGTTCGGCAAGTCTATAACCCGGACGACCTTTCTTTCTCCATCCGTCTTCACAAATTTCAAATCCAAAACGGATGCCTTCTACTTCGTAAATAACATCTCCAACTTGAATGGTTTGTTCATCTCTTATCAGCTCTACAACTTTTTCAGATGGCCATGCATCAAACCAGCGTGGTTCATAATGAACTCCATCCCGCGCTAAGTTTTGTTTTAACGTAATGCCAAGAATTTTTTTGTTGGAGATAACACAGGCACCATTGTAGGTAATGCCTTCCATTCGAATAGGCAGGCCTACACTTACTGTCATACCATCACAAAATTCTTTAATGGATTGAAGTTCCAGCCATGCTTTTTCTGAAAGCCAATCGCTTAGAAATACATCTTCGCAGCCATAACCGGTTATGCAAAGTTCAGGCAGACAAAGTAGTTTTGTGTTTTCTTTTTTGGCAGCATCAATAGCAGCCAGAATGTTAGCCTTGTTATTTTTCCAGTGAAACGGAATCTGGTTAAGGGATGCGCCTGCAATTTTTAGGGTTCTCACGGGTGGAGTTTAACTGTAAAGTTGTGAAGCTTTCAACTCAATTTACGTTGATCGAAATGTTATATGTTACCAGTTTCCGGTTGCCAGTTTCTGGTGACTGGCAACCGGAAACTGGTAACCTAAAAGTATGCCTTAATCATTCAGCAGATCTAACATCTCACAGGTCTTTAACGCTGCGTCTTGTTCTGCCTTCTTCTTACTATTACCATAACCCAGACCTTTTGGTTCATTATCCACAAAAACCTGAGCAGCAAATTCTTTTTGGTTACGGTTTTTCTTTACGTCAACAATATCGAAGCGTACTTCTCTTCCAGAGGATTGCGCCCATTCGATCAATTTGCTTTTGTAATTCGATTCAGAGTTAACAAGTTCATCAACATTATAATTCGGACCGATCAGTTTGTCGATCACAAATTTCTTTGTTTTCAAATACCCCTTATCTAAATATATTGCGCCAACAATAGCTTCTAGTGTATTACCCAGAATAACTTGTTGAAGATTAGCATTCTTCGGATCATACTGAACAATGTTACCCACACCAATTTTTCGTGCTAGCAAATTAAGCGCTTCGCGGTTTACAATTCGCGATCGGATTTCAGTAAGGAAACCTTCTGATTTAAAGGGGAATTTTTTAAAGAGAAAATCGGCAACGGCCGCACCTAAGATCGCATCACCCAAATACTCCAGACGTTCGTTTGATTCTTTATATCCTTGTCCGTTTTCTTTTCCAATGGAGGAATGTATCGTAGCCAACTTATAAAGTTCGAGGTTGGAGGGTGTGAAGCCGGCAATGTTCTGAATTGCCTGCACAAGCTTTTTATCGCTCGTTGTTTTTCCCTTTGGAAGCTTAAGGATTTTCCAGACCAAGTTTTATGAATGTCATGATTAACCGGATGCTAAATTAAGAAGTTAAATGTTAATAGTGAATGGTTAATCGTGAATAGTAAACCGAATAGAATATCCTGTTGACTTTCGTAAGCCAACTAACAATTAACAGATAGCCACTAACGGTTAAACTTTGCCCAGAATGATAGAGAAATTGTGACCACCAAACCCAAAGGTATTACAAAGCGCAACTTTTACTTCGCGTTGCTGGGCTTTGTTAAAGGTGAGGTTCAATTTCGGATCCAATTCAGGATCGTCAACAAAGTGATTGATGGTAGGAGGTATGATGGATTGATTGATCGCCAATAAACAAGCAATACTTTCAATGGCACCTGCTGCTCCAAGTAAATGTCCTGTCATGGATTTAGTTGAGCTGATGTTCAACTTATAGGCATGCTCACCAAATACTTTTTGAATGGCTTTGATTTCGCCAATGTCACCCAACGGTGTAGAAGTTCCATGTGTATTTACATAATCCACATCGCTTGTTTTCAAGCCGGCTTCTTCCAATGCATCAAACATTACTTTTGTAATACCTGCGCCTTCCGGATGGGGCGCAGTGATGTGATATGCATCAGCAGACATACCACCACCCAGGATTTCTCCATAGATTTTGGCACCTCTTCTTTTTGCATGTTCGTATTCTTCAAGAATCAATGCTCCTGCACCTTCGCCTAATACAAAACCATCACGGTCTCTGTCATATGGACGAGAAGCGGTTTCGGGAGAATCGTTTCGTTCAGAAAGTGCGCGCATGGCGTTGAAACCACCAACACCTGCTTCACATACTGCTGCTTCCGATCCACCGGATACAATAATATCAGCCTTACCTAATCGAAGGTAAGTGTAGGCATCATAAATCGCGTTAGTGGAAGATGCACAAGCCGAAACGGTTACGAAATTTGGCCCACGGAAGCCATACTTAATAGAGATGTGACCTGCACTGAGATCGGGAATCATTTTCGGAATGAAAAACGGATTGAAGCGTGGAGTTCCATCACCTTTTGCATACGTTTTTACTTCTTCCTGGAAGGTTAATAACCCCCCGATACCTGAACCCCAAATCACACCAACGCGATCCGGGTTTAACTCAGCTAACGGGAGGTTTGAATCTTTTATAGCCTCATCAACCGCCACCATGGCATATTGGGCAAACGGATCCATTTTACGCGCTTCTTTACGATCCATAAAGTTACCAACATCGAAATTCTTGACTTCGCAGGCGAACTTTGTTTTGTAGAGCTTTGCATCAAAGCGGGTAATAGGGGCAGCACCACTTTTACCATTTTTCAAACCTTCCCAATATTCTGGCAAGGTATTTCCGATGGGAGTGAGTGCACCAAGTCCTGTAACGACTACTCGCTTCATTATCATGCGTGAATTGGGTGTGGTTGGTAGGGGCGTACTAACTAACTATTTCTTTACGTTTTGCTCCAGGTAAGAGATAGCCTGGCCAACAGTTGAAATATTTTCAGCTTGATCATCTGGGATAGAGATGTTGAATTCTTTTTCAAATTCCATGATAAGTTCCACAGTATCAAGAGAGTCAGCGCCAAGATCGTTAGTAAAGCTCGCTTCAGGAGTAACTTCAGATTCCTCAACACCAAGTTTCTCGATGATGATCTGTTTTACTTTTTGTGCAATTTCAGACATGTTTTTAAGGTTTAGTGATTTAAAAATCAGTGCAAATAAAGAGATTTGCCTCAATATTGTCAAACTTTTTTGATCTTGACCAAATGCCTGTGGCCGTACACGTCCATTCAAAATGAAGAAGAGCAAGCTTATAATAGACTATCAATTCGATTTTGAATTATTCGGGGTTATTGCCACTGTTAAGGGCTATAAACTGGCATGGGAGATCAACCAGGAATTGGGCATTCAACTCATAAAACAGCCTGATTTAGTGGTCGGATTCAAAAATAATGAAGAGAAAAGCTTTTCTTTTTATGCTCATGAAACGGAGATCAATCGATTGAAACTATTCAAAAACAAGCCTGTTGATGGAGAAGTTGGAAAGTATTTTCTAACACCTGAATTTCCTCACTTTGATTTTATAATTTTGGCGGACATGAAAGAGCATTTTTCTCACGAGCCCGTGATTGACCAATTAAAAAGAATACCTTCAGCTCAATTGATTTCTTCTATTCCGACAGAGACGTTGAAATCCAAATCTAATTTTGTTTTCTGATCATGCGTGATCGCGCTTTAACCATCTTGAATCAATCGATTTATTACTAAATACTATGCACGAAAAAATTTCTTACAACAAAACGAAGATTGTGGCCACCGTTGGCCCCGCATCAAGCTCAAAAGATACATTGAGAGCCTTGATTAAGGAAGGTGTCGACATTTTTCGACTTAACTTTTCACACGGTACACATGCCGATCATTTAAAAGTAATCCAGAATGTTCGTGAGTTGAACACTGAAATGGGCGCGACCGTAGGTTTGTTGCAAGATTTACAAGGACCTAAAATCCGTGTGAATGAAATGGAACCGGGTATTGAGATCGTTCGTGGTCAACAATTAGTGATTACCGCTCGTGAATTATTGGGGAACCGTGAAATCGTGAGCACTTCCTACAAAACACTTCCACAGGATGTGAAAATAGGTGACATGATTTTGATTGATGATGGTAAAATTGAATTGAAAGTAGTTGAGATACGGGATATTGAAGTAGTTACAGAAGTGGTGTATGGCGGTCCGTTGAAATCACGTAAGGGTATTAATCTGCCTTTCACGAAAGTTTCTGCACCGTCCCTTACTGAGAAAGATCTTATTGATCTCGAGTTTGGTTTGCAAAACGATGTGGATTGGATCGCTTTGTCTTTTGTACGTAAGGCAGAAGACATTCACAGCATGCGTGCCATCATGGATAAACACAAATCAATGGCGCGCATCGTTGCAAAAATTGAAAAGCCTGAGGCCTTAAGTAATATTGACGAGATCATTGCTGTTACAGATGCCGTAATGGTTGCACGTGGAGATCTGGGAGTAGAAATCTGGATGGAAGAAGTGCCAATGGTACAGAAGATGCTCGTTGAGAAATGTAACAAAGCAGGTAAGCCCGTTATTGTTGCTACCCAGATGATGGAAAGCATGATTGAGAATCCTCGTCCTACTCGTGCCGAAACAAACGATGTGGCAAATGCTGTAATGGATGGAGCTGATGCATTGATGCTTTCTGCAGAAACTGCTTCTGGTAAATATCCTTTGGAAGTTATTCGCAGTATGGTGCGCACCATTGCATCGGTAGAAAAGAATCCAAATATTTATTTCCGTTTCCGTGATGTAAATCCAAGTCATCCAACCTATATCAATGACAGTTTAGTATTGGCGGCTTGTAAACTAGCTAAGGATGTTGGAGCGAAAGCAATTGTAGGTATGACGGCATCCGGTTACACTGCATTTAAATCTTCATCACATCGCCCGAACGCAAACATCTTCGTTTTTACCGGGAATAAATCGTTGATCAATAAAATGAATTTAGTTTGGGGAACGAGCGCATATCATTATGATCGTTCAAACTCAACGGATGAGACCATTGCTGATGTTGAGGAGATATTGAAGAAAGAAGGTCATGTAAAAAGTGGTGATACCTTTATCTTCTTAGCGAGTATGCCAATTCAGGATCGTGCAAGAACAAACACATTGAAAATTAATGTTGTAAAATAATTGAAGGAACGAGGTAAGAGAAACAAGGGACGAGGTTAGATCGTACTTTGTTCTTCTTACCTCGAACTTTTTCAGAGCTTCGGTTCTACCATGATCACTTCTTCTCTCTCTACGATCACAGTTCCTGCCGGATCACCTTTTCTCTTCCTTACAAATTTCTTTTGCGTTACGGAAACAGGGCAAAGCGATTCTGTTTTGCGTTTTGAATTATATGCTGCCAGTTGAGCTGCGCGCTCAATTACATCTTTCGGAAAGTCTTTACCAGCCCTATGTTTAATGAGCACATGAGATCCTGCCACATCTTTTGCATGCAACCACAAATCTTCTTTATATGAATGCTTTAAAGTTAATGTATCGTTGCTCTGCGCATTTCTACCTACCCATATTTTAAATCCTTGAAATTCGAATTCGTGGTAGGGAAGTGGACCTGCCTGTTTTTCGGTTGTCGCATTTAATCCGAAAGATGTTGAGAGACTGCGAATTGCTTTTAGATCATCGGACTCTTCTAATTTTTTGATTTGATCCTGAAGGATGACTAATTCCTTCTGTTTGATTTCTATAGATTGTTTTAATCGATCCAGTTCTTGTTGTTGGTTTTTTGACTTCCTGTAGAACACTTCTGCATTTTTCTGCGGACTTAAATCTCGCTTGAGTTTGATTTCAACCAGATGATTTTCCTGATAGAAATCCTGTAGCGCTATTTTTTCTGTTCCTGATTTAATAGCGTGGAGGTTCGCCATAATTAAATCTGCCCAGGTTTTATAATTCGTATTGGTTTCGAGTTCTTTCAGTTTGTCACCGGTCTTGCGGCAATACAACTCCCCGGAATGTAATTTTGATTTTAAAGCTGATAGAGCAGTTAATTTCTCTTTTGAAAATGCCTGATGATGAGTATAGGTATGAAAGAATTCGTTGATGGCTTTCAGCGGATCGCTGAACTCTTTGATTACATTACCCAATCGAATCAGTGATAGGTAAAGTTTATCATTCAGTTCGATGATGAAGTACTTTGGTTTTTCAAAATCAGTTCGAAGCGTTTGAATAGCTTGCCATTGTTGATCTGATGTAGCTTTTTGAAAACCATTATCGTCAAGGTGTTTCCAAACCAGTTTTCCAAATGTGAAATAATGTATTGGGAGTTTATCACTGCGTAAATCAAAGCTCTCACGCGACCAATCAATGGTTCGATCTAGTTCATCCAGAATAAGTATTTCATCTTCTGTCAAATTATTTCTAAAGAGATCAAAGGCTTTACCTTCTTTAAATAAAATAACGTTGCTTCGGTTTCCGTGCATTTTGAAAAGCAATGCGTAATTATTACTCAACATCAAGGCAAAGCTTCGTTCATTATCAAACTGACGAATACTTTCAACCCGCTGTCCGATCAATTCCCCAAAGAGATCAACGCTGTTTCTTCGTGCGCGTTGAAAATTATCAGGAAAAGAGAGGCAAGAGAAAGATGCCAGCAAACTCGCTTTTATAAAAAATGGATCAGTTCTCGTTTCA